>JADYYS010000014.1 GCA_020853525.1 Ardenticatenales bacterium
CCCGCGCTACGCCGAACGTCACCGCGAGCGCGGCGGGATGACGGGCTGGGCGCAGGTGAACGGGCTGCGGGGGGACACGTCCATCGAGGAGCGGACGAAGTACGATCTCTACTATATTGAAAATTGGAGTTTGCTCCTCGATTTCAAGATCATGGCCCGCACGTTTCTGATGGGTTTCAGGGACCCGAATGCGTATTGACCGGGCAACCCCGTGCCTGATGGCCGTCGCCCTCGCCGCATGCGCGCCCACCGGCCAACGGATGCCCTCCGCACCCGCCTCGACGTCCGAGCTGATCGTCTTCGCCGCCGCGTCGCTGGACGGGGCGTTTCGGGCGATCGGGACAGCGTTCGAGGCCGCTCATCCGGGGACGCGCGTGACGTTCAGCTTTGCCGGCTCGCAGACGCTGGCGACGCAGATCGGCGAGGGCGCGCGGGCGGACGTGTTCGCATCCGCGAACGAGAATCAGATGGACGCCCTGATCGGCAGGGGCGAGGTGGTCGGCCGGGCACGGCGGACGTTCGCCCGCAACCGGCTGGTGGTGGTGACGCCGGCCGACAATCCGGCGCGCGTGTCGACGCTGCACGATCTGGCGCGGCCCGGGCTGAAGCTCGTGCTGGCGCAGCGAAGCGTGCCGGTGGGCGACTATGCCCTGCAGTTCCTGGCCAAGGCCTCCGCGATACCCGGCTATACGGCCGCCTTCAGCCCGACGGTGCTGGCGAACGTCGTGTCCTACGAAGACGACGTGAACGGCGTCCTGATGAAGGTGTCGTTGGGCGAGGCGGATGCCGGCATCGTGTACGCCTCGGATGTCCTGCGAGGCGTGGCCGACAAGGTGGCGCGCATCGAGATCCCTGACGAGCTGAACGCAATCGCGGCCTATCCGATCGCGCCGCTCGTCCGTTCGGGCCGGCCGGATCTGGCCGAGCGCTTCGTGGAATTCGTCCTCTCGCCCGAGGGACAGGCGGTGCTCGAGGCGCATGGATTCCTGGGCGCGGCGGGCGGCGGAACGCGTTGAGTGCTCGGTGCGGTCGGCGTCCCGCTTGCACCCCTCTGCTATCATCCTCCCCATGTCCACCACACTCCCCCGCCTTGTCGTGACCACCGACCGTGCCAGCGTCGTCAGCGACTTCGGTCAGATGCTGGCCAACGCCGGATCGCCCAGCGTCTTCGAAGACGCCAGCCGGCGGGACGGCGTGCCGCGGCACGTGGCGCGCGAGATGGGCCGGCGGATCGCCATCGAGCACATCGGCGACGGCGAGCACATGCTGGGCAACGGCTGGTGGATGACGGTGGACGGCGATAAGGTCGAGCTCAGACTCGGCCGTGGCGAGCCGGCGTAGCGAACGTCCGGGCGGCGCGTCCTTCGGCCGAGGGACGAGTTCTGCAAATCCCTTGACCAAGCCCCCTCGAAGTGCCATGCTCAAGCTGATCTCGAACCCAGCGCAGCCGGCGCGACCGATAGCAGGCGATCCCTTGAGCACTCCCAAGCCGTTGCCCACGATCTCCCTTCCCGACGTCGGTATCATCACCGTCGACGCCGCTCAGAGCGTACTGGCCATCCGCGGCCCGCGCGCCGCAACCTTGCTTGGCGTGGAGTCCGGTGCCCGGACGATCGAGGAGCGCGCCCGCCAGACCCGCCGCCGCGCCGCCGCCGAAGCCAAGGCCGACGAGGTGGCGAAGCCGGCGGAGGGGTATTGGGAGTGGCGGTTCATCAACTAGCGTTGTGGTTGGGGAGGCGATCTGCCGGGGCTGAGTGCCACGTCCGAGCAGGCGCGTCCCAGGCACGTCGCCGCAGCGGTTCGGCTCCCCCTCCCGCCGGCTTCCCGCACTTCCCGAACGCCCCCGCGCTGTAGATCGCCCCGATCTCCCCCGCCGTCAGCGCCCGCCCGAAGACCTCGACCTCGTCGATCCCGCCGTCGAAGAAGCGCGCCGGCAGGCCGCGGCCCAGGGCGTTCACGCCGGCGATCCAAAGCTCGGCCGCCGTGTCGACGGGACCGGCGAGGGGCGTCGTGTCGAACGTGTGGACGAGCGCGCCGTCGATATACAGTCGGCCGCCGGTGGCCGAGCCGCGCTGGACGGTGGCCGCCACGAGGTGCCACTGGCCGTCGACCGTCATCGCCGTCGGCGCCGTGCCCGTCAGCGAGCTGCCCTCGTTGTTGACGGTGAGCGACAGCTGGCCGCCTTCGAGGGCGAAGAGCCAGCCCCACGGCGCATCGGCCGGTGCGTACATCTTGGAGACGATCGGCCGCCGGCCATCGACGGCCCGCGGCTGGATCCAGGCGTCCACGCTGAAGTCGCCTGCACCCGGGTCGATCGCCGCGGCGTCCGGCACGAGGATGTGCCCGCTCGAGCCGTCGAACGCACGGCCTGAAAGCACCTTGGCGGGATTCGCGACCGCCGCACCGCCCTGCACGCTGCCGTGGTTCGTGCCGACGACGTCGACGGCGATGATCCCGCCCGGCTCGTCGAGCGGCCACCACGCGGCCATCGTGGCGGGGAGGGGGGCGCAGCCGGGGGTGGGTGTCGGCGTGGCGGACGGGCGATCGACGCCGCGTGTCGGCGTGGCCGTCGGAGTCCGCGTCGGGCTGGGCGTCCAGGTCGGCGTCTGGGTCGACGTGGGCGTGATCGTCGGCGTGATCCGGCCGCCCGTCGGCGTCGCCGTGACCGTCGGCCTATCGGTCGACGTCGCGGACGACGACGGGGTCGGCGTGGCCGTCCGGCGCGGCGCGACCTGCGCGTTGCGGACGGCGTAGGGCAGGTAGATCGATCCGGTCGTCTGCCGGTGGTTGCCGAACTGGACGCTGGCGCCCTGGCCGGGCTGGGCGCTCACGGTGTGCGTGCCGGGCGGCGGCGGGAAGGTCTGCACCCAGCCCGGCTGGTGGATCTCGGAAATCGTGTAGGTCGCCGGTGCGGGAACGGTGATGCACGCCATTCCGCTCGGGCCGGTCACAAGCGTTGCCACGACGTTGCCGCCAACATCCACAACATCGAACGTCCAGCCTGCGAGGCCGACATCGCCGGGATCCTGTACGCCGTCGCCGTCGACATCGTCGAACTTCAGTACGCACAACTCGGTGCGGCCGGACGGCCCGGCGACGAGGTAGTCCTCGGTCTCGCCGTGCGGGTAGCCGCCGGCCGGACCGCTGCCGCCCTTGCCGAGGTCAGCCGGCAGCGAGAACGGGCCGCCGTGGTTGGGGCCGATGATCGGAGCGTCCGTCAGCGTGACACGCATCCACGTCGCACGCCCCGGCGACGGGTTCACGGAGCGGAAGGCCGACGTCAGAAGCGCCGCGTTGTAGCCGGGCGCGAGCGTCACGACGTCGTTCTGGACGGCCCACTCCGGGGCGAGGGCGTCGATGTTCGGGGCGACGGCGCACTTCGGGAGGTCGTCCCAGTCGCCGTCGCGGGTCCAATCGAACCAGACGTTGACGTAGCCGTTCATGACGGTCGACGCGGCACTCGATGCACCGTACGACAACTGCGTGATCGCGCAGTCCGGCAGCGGCACGATGCCGACGCCGTCGTCCAGCAGATCGAGATCGGCTGTCGGCGGCGAGTTGGCGGGCTGCAGGTTCGTTGTCGGATCCTGGTCGGGGGTCAGATCGGCATCGCTCTCGAACGAGACGTCCTGCCCGAGCCAGAGCAAGCCCTTCGCGTCGTTGTGCATCGGGCCGGCCGGGCCGGGCGCGGGCGGGTCGTACACCGTCGGGAAGTGGGCGTTGGTGGCGGGGGCGTATGTCGGCATGAGCGTCCCGCTGTGGTTCGAGCTGTCGGGGGCATCGCCCAGGTCGGCCCGGTTCGGCTTGCACTTGCCGGACGGCCCGGCGAGGTAGAGGTCCATGACCTCCTGCGCCCCGAGCGCCCGGTTGAAGAGCTCGAGCTCGTCGATGGCGATCTCGCCGGGGCTCTGCAACAGGCGCGTCTCGCCGATCCACAGCGGCAGAGCGTTGTTCACCGACGTCGACGACGGCACGAACACCGGGCCGGCGGGGACGCCGTTGATGTAGAGCAGCCCGGCGCCCGTGCTCCGTGCCACCGTCGCCGCGACGTGGTACCACGGTCCGGTGTTGCCGAGCGGGTCGGCGTGCGAGATCGCGGTCGTGCTCGCAAACGTCGTGCCGTTCATGTTCAGCTTCAAGAGCCAACCTTCGAAGTAGAGCGCAAAGCCAACGTTTCCCCCGGGTATGTCCAGCTTGTCGACGACGGCCTGCTTTTGGCCGTTGCCGACGTCCCGGATCCAGGCGTCGATGGAGAAGTCGCCGGTGCCGAAGTCCAGCTCGGCGTGCGGCGCGACGGAGTGGAAGTGCCCGCCCCAGAAGTAGTGTGCGCCCGCCACCTGCCCGACCACCGGTGCCGGCCCGGTCGTCCCGCTCGGCGGCCCCAGCGGCCCCGGTAGCGCCGTGCCGATGTTGTTCACCACGGAACTCGGCCCCGGTGCGATGTCGGCGACCGTCGTCGCGCCGTTCGGCTCGTCGAGCGGGTACCACGCGACCATGCCGGGCGGCGGGGCGATGCAGCCCGGGGTGATCTGCTGGATGCCGTCGTGCCCGGCAGGAATGCCCGAGGGGCTCTCGACGTCGCCGTTCGGGACGCGGTTCTGGGTGCGGGCGCTCTGGGGCGCCGCGCCGAAGATCGTCGCCGCGAGCGCCACGGCGACGGTTGCAGCCGGGACGGCGGGGCGGCAGCGGTGCGCGAATCGCGATCGGCGGGAACCCATGACCATGGACGGACCGGTGGACAACATCGGATCAACTCCTTGCGCCAGCCGCTGCCGATCGCTTGACCGGGCTAATCATAAAGGTCAATTCGGGGCAGGAAAGGGGGTGTTTGCCGCGTCCCGAACGGGCCATGTCATCCCTAACCCGCGCGGCCGCGCGATGTTCCGTTACGGACGCTCTTCGATCCGCCCGACCGCACCAGGCTGCGGCCCCCCGTCCTTCCAGTGCCAGCACTTCCGATGCGGGGAGTCCAGAGGGGCGCAGCACCCTCTGGCCGGGGTGCAGGGGCCAGGCGGCCCCTGCGAAGCGAATGCACGAACCCAGCAGCCACACCCCCGACCCAGCACGTGCTCCGGCTCTGCACCCCGTCTGCCTCCGCGCAACGCGGAACATCCGGTCCACAGCAAGCGTACGAATGGCAGTCGCCTTCGCTTCCGGCGAAGGTTGTGATCACAAAGGAGACGCAACGATGGTCACGCAAACGCAGCTTGGCCGTATCGGCCTGGCCCTGGCCTTGATGGCAACGATCACCGCCTGCACCCAATCGGCGGACCGCATGTCCGGCGCCGCCTTGCCGCAGGACGCACCGCCCGCCGCCTCCGATGTGGACGCTGGCTCCGTCGTGTCGGAACCCCTCGGCACGCTGCCGGATGCCGCCGTGCTTGCCCCGGCGCCCGGCGCGACCGGCGAAAGCGACGCCGCCAACCCGTGGGGCGCGCTCGCGGTGCCGGCGGATCAGGCGGCGTCCGCAGCATCGGCCGAGCCGGCCGTCGCCGACGGGATCGCCGGTCTCGACGCGACAAGCGCCGGCGACGCCGCCGCCGCACAGCCCGACGCCGCCCGCGCGATCGCCGCGGGCCTTCCGTCGACCGGCAGTCCGGCCGCATGCAAGACGCTGCTCGCGCCGATCGACGAGGCGCTCAAGTACGGCGGCAGCCTGACCCTCGCGGTCACGATGATGCCGGCCAACGGGGCGTACGTCGGCTACGCCGAGGGCGAGGTCAAGCGGGTCGCCAAGCCGGTCGTGGCGGGCAGTCCGGCCCGGTTCGCGCTCGAAGGCAACATGTGGCAGCAGTTCAGCGACCGGATCGTGCCCAAGGCGCTGACGAAGTGCGCCGGACCGTGCCCGACGCCGAGCGGCCCGACGATGCCGCCGCGCATGCAGCGCTTCAGCGAGGATCGGCTCGACAAGCTCGGCGTCTCCATGGACGTCGCCACCGGGAACACGACGCTGACACTCTTCAGTTGGGACAACGCGATCGTCCGGCTGACCCCGACGTGCGAGAACGGGATGTTCTACGGCTACGCGGACGGCAAGCTCTACGCGATGACCGGGCGCCTGACCCGGCCGATCCCGACGCCGCGGCCCATCATGCCCTTGCCGTAACGGTGACCCCGAACCGCATCGGCCCCATTCCGTTCGAGCACGCGCCCATCGCCGGGCGCGTGCTCGACACGGAGGCCCTGCCATGTCCGCTCCCCGCCGTCGCGGTTCATCGGCCGTCGCCGAGTCGGTCGCGCATCTCGCCCCTTACCTCGTCCTCACCGTCGTCGCCGTGTTCGCCCTTGGCGTCGCCCGTGCATCCGGCCGGATGTCCCTCGCGATCACGGGCACGCCCAACGTCGCCGCCGCAGCCGGCGACACGACGATCTGGCTGCCGGCGGCGCTGAAAGGGCGCTTCCTGCCAGCCCCCGCCTCCCTCACCACCAGTCACCCCCGCCTCTGGCTCACCGCCGCCGACCTCCCCCGCCTCCGCCGCTGGGCCACGGACGCGAACCCGATGTACGCCCGCGGCCTCGCCATCGCCGCCCGCGACGGGCGCGCGCGCGCCGACGCGCACTGGTCGTGGACGTGGCGGCCGGGCGCGGACGGCTTGCCGGGCACAGGCCTGCCGGACGCCGGCTGGCAGGACACGGGCGGCTTCCAGTTCGAGCGCGACTACACCGAGGCCCACGCCCAGATGTTCGCCTTCCTGTCGCTCGTCGAGCCCGACCCGGACGTCCGCGACGCCTACGCCGGTCGGGCGCGCGACATGCTCATGTGGATCATGAACCAGGCCGCCCTCGGCCCGGAGAAGGGCCAACCGTTCCGCGACCCGCTCTTCGCCACGTACAACCGGGGCAACGCGATGGGTATGGCGATCCCGCTGACGGTCGATTGGATCCATGGGCGACTGAGCGCCCAAGACAAAGCGACGATCCGAACCGTATTCCTGCGCTGGATTCAAGACTGCGAAACCGCCTACCCGACGAGCCGCGGCCCGCTGACGGACGGCCGGATCGTGAACGACCTCCGCCTGCTCGGCAGCTCGCCCGATCAGTCGCCGCACGAACAAGACGCCGCCCGGCGCCAGCTGCGCTGGACGGCCAACAACTACTGGCTGGGCCACATGCGCGCCGTCACGCTCATGACGCTCAGCTTCGACGCCGCGGATGACCCCGACGGCCGCCTGACAAGCTACGCGCGCAGCATCACCGGCCACTGGCTGTACGCGGCGTACGCGATGTTCGAGGATCGCGCGACCGTCGAGGCCGCTCTGGGCGTGCCGCCCGGCAACCCGAGCATCGGTCTGGCGAGCGGCGGCCTGCCCGTCGAGGGGACGTTGTACGGCGATTCGCTGGGCTACCTGTCCCAGACACTGCTGGCGCTGCACACCGCCGGCTACGACGACCCCGCCCGGTCCGGTCCGCAGATCGGCCTGATCCGCAGCGCGTTCTGGGACCGCGCGGTCGACGGCTTCCTCCACACGATCTCGCCAGTGGCCCGCGTCCCCGACGCGAGCACCGGCCTGTCGTACCTCGGCCCGGTGTACGTCCCCGCGACGTACGGCGACCTGCTGCGCGACTGGGTGACGTGGGAGGGCCTCATGGTCTTCGGCCCGCTGGCCGTCCTCGACCACCGCACGGGCAACGACGCGCGCCTCGGCGCGCTGCGCTGGATCCTCGACGAGGCGCTGGAGGGCGGCCCGGCGCACCGCTTCGACCGGGCCGCCCGCATCTGGGGCAACGGACTGACCAGCGACGCGATCCTCTCCTTCCTCGTCTTCGACCCCGCCGCGTCTCCCCCTGTCGCGCCCCCACCCGCCGACCCGCGCCCGGCGCGCCCTCTGACGTTCGTCGACCGCCCATACGGCCGCCTGCTCAGCCGCACGGACTGGGGACCGGACGCCGCGTGGCTGACGTTCAAGTGCAGCTGGATGTCGATCAACCACCAGAACGGCGACTGCAACCAGTTCGAGTTCTACCGCAAGGGCGAGTGGCTGACGAAGGAGCGGAGCGGCTACGCCGACGACATGATCCTGATGACATCCGACTACCACAACACGCTCTCTCTCCAGAACGACAAGCCGGCCAACCCCAACTGGTTCGACACGCTGACGATCGAGCGCGGCGGCCAGTGGACGCAGGGCGCGGCGGCGGGCGATCCGACGACGACGTTCAGCACGGGCCAGGGCTACGTCTTCGCCCAAGGCGACGGCACGAACCTCTACAACCGCCCGCCGGACGCGATGACGATCCGCCACGCCAGCCGTTCGCTCGTCTGGATCCAACCCGACAGGACGATTGTCGGAACCAGCTCACCCGTCGTCGACACGCTCGTCGTCTACGACCGCGCCACGTCCGCGTCACCCGACCGCTTCAAGCGCTTCCACCTCACGCTGCTCGCGCTGCCGGTCATCGACGCCGATGCGCGCACGGCCGTCGAGACGACGCCGGGCGGCCAGCAGCTCGTCATCCAGACGCTGCTGCCGGCGAGCGCGACGCTCACCGCCTCGCTCGCCGAAACGTTCAACACCGTCGCCCAGCTCGAGCCGAGCACGGCCCGGCTGATCGTCGAGGACCCGTCGAATCCGAGCGACGTGCGGTTCCTGCACGTGCTGCGGGCGGGCGATGCGGGGGCGGCACGGGCGGCAGCAGCGACGCTGGTGCGGACCGTCGAGGGGACGAACGACGGTGTCGGCGGCGCGGCGACAACATACGAGGGCGCGCTCGTCGACAACGCCGCCGTCCTGTTCCCCCGCGTGCTCGGGACGACCGTTGACGTCGTGCGCTACGCGGTGCCGGCGACGACGACATCCCACATCGTCACCGGCCTTGTCCCCGGCGCCGGCTATGGCGTGGCGTTCGAGAACGTCGGCGGGGAGCGGCGGGTGACGGTGACGGCGGGGGATGTCGTCGTCGCCGATGAGGCGGGCGTGGTGCGGTTCTGAGGGCCATCCCGCGACGCCCTGCGCACACCTGATTCCCCGCCACTGGACACGCTCGGAGCGGCCGTCAGCGTACGGAACCCGGACGGAATCCGGAGATTCTGCAGCGGCGGGATACTAGTAGCCCGTCACATCTCGATTTGCGGACGACGAACCACCGGCAGCTAAAGCTGGCCGGCTGGTGGCCTTCGGCCATTGCGCCCGCCTTCGGGGGCGCTTCGGACTTCTGGGTGCCCGCGAAGGCGGGCACCATGGCGGCCCGCCAGGGACGCCTGCAGCCGGCCAGCTTCAGCTGCCGGTGGATTGCGACTCGCCGTCATCCGCTAATCGAGATGTGACGGGCTACCAGTACTCTGTCACTGGACACGCTTCGGGTATCCGACAGAGGTAGGCATCCGTAGACTCTGCAGTGACAGAGTACTAGCCGAAGGCGTCGAAACGTCCGAGCAGCTTCCGCATGAGCGTCGACACCGGCAGGCCGTCGATCATCTTGCGGTTCAGCCAGCGCCACTCCACGTATGGTTCGACGGTCCGCATGGGCCCGACGGCGACGGCGACCTGCGCGCGGACGGGCGTCACCGTCAGCGCGATGTGCGTGAAGGCGTGCGACAGCGCCGGTCCGGCCGGCAACGTGTCGACGTCGACGAGGGTCGCATCGGGCGGCGTCAGCGGGAACTCCCAGAGGCCCCCCAGCAGTCCGTCTGACGCGCGCCGAGCGACGAGCATGCGGCCGTCGGGGTCGGTGACGAGCCACGCGACGGCGGCCACGGCCCGCGGGCGGGCGCGCGGCCGGCGGGGCGGGAAGTCCGCCGGATCGCCGACGGCGCGCGCGGCGCACCATGGGGCGGCCGGGCAGCGTGGGCAGGCGGGGCGACGGGGGGCGCACACGGTGGCGCCGAGCTCCATCAGCGCCTGGTTGACATCGCCGGGCGCGTCGCCGTCCGCCAGCGCCGCCGCGACGACCTCGACGGCGCGCGCCCCTGCGCCGCGGGCGACGTCGGTGCGGGCGGCGAGCAGGCGGCCGACGACGCGGCGGACGTTGCCGTCGATGGCGGGCACCCGTGCCCCAAACGCGATCGAGGCGATGGCGCCGGCGGTGTACGGCCCGATGCCGGGCAGGGCCGCCAGGTCGTCGTACGCCCGCGGCAACACCCCGCCGTGATCGGCGACGATGGTCCGGGCGGCGCGCTGCAGGTTCCGGGCGCGGCTGTAGTAGCCGAGGCCCTGCCATGCCGACAGGACGTCGTCCTCGTGTGACGCGGCGAGGGCGGCGACGGTCGGGAAGCTTGCCATCCAGCGCCGGAAATACGGCTCGACGGTGGCGGCGCGTGTCTGCTGCAGCATGACCTCGCTTACCCAGATGGCATACGGATCGGCCGCATCCCGCCACGGCAGCGCGCGGCGGTGGACGGCGTACCACCCGCGGAGCGCGGCGCGGAGCGCAGGGGCGTCGAGCGGCAGCGCGGCCCGACCGACAGCGGTGGATGGGCCGCCGCCGTCGCTCACGGACGCTCGGCCGCGGGCAGCCAGAGGAGCGGGACGACCGCGCGCGGGCACGCGGTCGGGAGCGGCGGCGCCGTCGGCGCGGCCGTTGTCGGCGGCGGGCCTGCCGGCGGCACGTCGAGGACGATCACGCCAGCAGCCCGGTCCGCTACCCAGACGCGGCCGTCGATGTCGACCCCGATCCCGCTCGCCCAGCCGGGCGTTTCCACGACGCCGGTGAGCGCCGGCACGGCGCCGGAGACGTCGACCACGGCCACGCCGGACGGACCGAGGGCGGCGTACAGCGTGCCACCCCGGATCGCCAGGTCCTCAGCGGGCGCCGGAAGCAGCAGCGTTGTCCCGGCCGGTTGCGGGGCGCCGACGGCGTCCAGCGCGTACGCCACGAGATCGCCGCCGTCCGTCGCTGTCCAGAGACGGTCGATATCCCAAGCGGCGGCGGCGCTGCCGACGGAGGGTGCGATGCCCACGAGCCGCGGCTGATCGCGCCGGCTGAAGTCGAACACCGCCAGCGAGGCGCCGGCCGCGACGGCCGCCAGGCGCTTCCCGCCCGGGTCGACGGCGATGTCGCGGGCTCGGACGACCGGCAGCCCGGCGGCATCCGTGACGCGCAGCGTGGCGGAGAGCACCGGTGCCAGCGGATCGGCGACGTCGATGACCGCAAAGCCGAGCGCCGCGTCGACGGTGGCTCCGACGTCGCCCACGACGCCCACGCGCTCGACGTAGCCGAGCCCGGTGATCGCACCGCGCAGGAGCAGCTGCTCGCCGACGCCGGGCACCTGCTCGAGCCCGACGAGCCGCGGCCGCACGGCGGCCAGGAGCGCGTAGCGGCCGAACGGCCGGCCCGGCGGCGCCAACGGCGCGGCGTCGCCGACGGGCGCATCCAGCACGAGGCCGGGGGCGCGCACCAGGTAGGCGTGGGCGCCGGCGGCATCCTCGCCCAGGAGCGCCGTGGGCACGACGCCTCCGCGCCCGCAGGCCAGCCAGGCCGACGGCGTGTCGGCGCGCAACTGCAGGGCGCTCGGCACGATCGATTCCGTCGCCTGCGCCGCGAACGCCGTCCGATCGCCCTCCAGCCAGCGGTCGATCTCGACGGCGCGGTGACCGAGGGCGTCGCCGCCGACGATCGCCCATGCGCCCGCGGCGGCGACGTCGAGGCCGAGGCCGCCGAGCGTGCCGTCGTCCAGCTGGGCGAGGACGGCCGGCCAGCGCTCGGTCTGGACGAGGCGCGGGTTGCGCGGGTCGGAACCGTCCACGGCGGCCAAAGCGGCCGTGGCGGACGGGGCGCGGGCGAAGGCGACGAAGACCGTCGTGCCGCGCACGGCGATCGCCCGTCCGTCCCCGCCCGCCGCATCCAGCGCCAGCTCGCCCAAGGCGACCGGCTTTGCCGGGTCGCGGACGTCGATCGCGCGCAGCGTCGGGCCGTCGGCGACCCAGGCGGTGGCGGCGATGCCGGCGCCGCCGGTCATCGCCACGGCCTGGGCATTCGCGAGCGCGATGACGCCGATCGTCCGCACATGATCGAACGCATCGGCATGGAGCAGGGCGATTCCGTTCGTGCCCCACGCCGCCAGCGCGTACGCGCCGACGAACGCGACGTCGTGCACGGGGCCGGGCGGGGCGTCGTCGGCCGGTGCGCGGAGATGGGTCGTCCCGCCGGGGCCGACGACGAAGAGGCCGACGTTCGTCGAAACCCAGCGCCGCCCCATGCGGTCGACGGCAACGCGGTGCGCCTCGACCGGCACGCCGTCGACCGTGTCCGGCACGGCGTCCCGTTCACCGAGCGCCGGGCGTGCCGGCTGGCCGACATCGACCGCCCAGACGCCGGCTGCGCCCAGTGCCAGCCATACCGTGTCGGCGTCGGGCGAAAGCGCGACATCCTCGACAACTCCGGGCAGCACCTCGGTCTCGGCGAAGAGGTGCGCCAGCGGGTCGACGCACCCGCCGTACACGCGCAGCCGCGCGCCGACGCCGAGGTAGGCGCGATCGGTGTCGAGCGCGACGGCGCGGGTGAGGCCGCCGAGCTGGCCGGTGAGGGCCAGGGCGCCAGCGGGGGCTTGGGCGGCGGCGATGGCGGGGGACGGGGCGTGGGAGGAGATCGCCGACACCCGAAGGCGGTGCGCGGCAGAGTAGGCCATCGCCAGCCAGAACAGGAGGGCGACGGCGCGGCAAAGGGCGTTGCGCGGCATGGGTTTCCCGATCGTCACGGTACGGCAGTCAGTGGGGCGGGTGGGAGTCGAACCCACATGGGTTTCCCCAACGGAGTTTAAGTCCCTCATTTGGGGCTTTCGCCAATGTTCGCCTCCGATCGCAAATCCCCGTTTCTGCCTGTAAACCTGGCTTCACCCGTCCGTCCAGTGCTGTCGTTAATCGCCAGCGTCCTCCTGGACTAGGGTCAGAACTAGGGTCAATTAGGGTCAGATCCCAGGCAGACCACAATTGCTCGGAGTGAACTGTGAACTCCCTGTACCACCGCATCTACAGTCGAGACTTCGCCGCCGGAACGCTCCTGGTGTCCCTCGTCGCCCTGCTGGCCGCCGGCCTGCACAACGTCGCTCAGGGCTTCGCCGATGTTCAGATCGACACGTCTCCCCTCCTGCACTGGGGCGGGGCGGTCGCAATCGAGCTTGGCGTGGTTGCCATCGGTCTGACGATAGCCGTGCGGGCTCGCACGGGCCATCGGAACCTGCGGCTCTACGCCGGAATCCTCCTCTTCGTGTCGGCCTCCATCTTCGCCAACTACGACGCCAGCCTGCAATCGCTGACAGGCAGGACGATCACCTGGGAGGCCGTCCAGATGCTTGACGCCTGGACTCTTGCCAAGGGGGCGCTCCTGGGCGGGGCGATCCCCCTAATGGTACTCCTGGTCATCGAGTCGTTGCGAGAGCTGGCAACAGCGGGGCCTGCGACCGCACAGGCTATGGGCACTCACGATCTCGACGAGGTCGGCGGTCGCAACGAAACGGTCGTGCCACGCACGCTGACTCCCCTACCCCCGACCGGCAACGGCGTCCATGCCCCGGTGTTGGTTCCGATCGCGCCAAGGGCGGATTCGTCGGAGGCACGTGCCCCGTCGCCTGAGGCGATGAGACAGCTCCTGGTGCAGGAGCCCACCATCACGGCCACCGACGTCGCACGACGGCTGCGGATTGGTCGAGCGACCGTGTATCGGTGGCGAGACAGCATTGGGGCGCGCCGAGACTCTGGAGGCTGGGTGCTGCCGTAGGCCGAGACCATTGAAGCGTCATCACCCTGTTGGCTGGCCCCGGACGAGCCAGGGCCAGCTGTCTTCTGCAACTCCATCCAACCTGCTGGGCCTGATAGTAATTGCCACCCCACCCTGTCAAGGCCAAGCCCTTCGGGCGAGCTGCGCTCGGCCTTGACAGGCTGAGGCCCCGGCACCTGCGTTCGCCTTTACGCAGGTCGGAGGGCCTGTAACCCTAAACACACTGATCGGGAGGTGCTCATATGGCCGAGGTGTCGTTGCTCACCATCAGGGACGTTCAGGAGATCACCCAGTTGGGACGGACGACGATCTACGAGTTGATGCGCGAAGGGCGTCTGCCGTATCTCAAGATCGGACGCTCAGTCCGGATTCGCCGTGAGGCGCTTGAGAAGTGGCTTGCCGAGTTGGAAGCGAGCGAGCGGTTGCTGTCCCTTCCCTTCTGAGCCTCGCCGAGACAACTGAATAGTGACCACGGCTACTCGGTCAGGGCGATCGCCCGACATCGAGCGGCCGTTGGTCGTGTTCTGAGACAGGCGCCTCAGGCAAGAGTTGGATGAAGTCAGGTAGTGAGCCGGCTGAGTTGCGCGAACTTCAATATGCCTCTTGACAATTTGGCCGACAATTTCATACACTGTATCCATATGGACGTTGTATCACATTTGAAGCTCAATGAGACACCCTTTCGTATCTCTCCAGATCCTCGATTTCTCTTTCTATCCGACCAAGTACGAGAAGCTATTGCCAAGTGCGAATACATGACACGCAATCGCATAGGTCCACTCTACATCTACGGGCCGATCGGCTCTGGCAAGACGAGCATTCTGAGACGCCTCCACGAGACACTTCGAGACGATCCAGAGTATCGTGTCTCGATGCTTATCGCCGCCAATATCAAGACGTCCAATGCCTTCCTTCGGATCATTATGGAGGAATTCGGTGTCAAGACGGCACGCGCCTACGACCGCTCGCTTCGCAACTTCGAGGAATTCCTGATCGAGCAGTACGAGGCCGGGATCGTGCCAATACTCCTGATCGACGAGGCACAGAATATGGGCCGTGACACACTCCGGCTGGTTCATTACCTTCTGAACTTCGAGACGACCAAGGCAAAGTTGCTCCAGATCGTGCTGGTGGGCCAAGAGGAGCTGGCGTCACGGATTCTACGCTATCGGGAGTTGGCGTCGCGGATGTTTCCCATCGCGATCAACGCCATGTCACCTGATGAGCTGCAACGCATGATTGAGTTTCGGTGGATGGTTGCAGGAGGAACCACGCCTCCCCTCTCCCCCGATGCCTATGAAGCGCTGTTTGCGTTCACGAAGGGGTTGCCACGCGATGCGGTCAAGCTGTGTGATGAGGCGCTTCGACATATTGTTGCCAACAATCATGATGTTGTCAGTTCAGCAGACATTGAGGTGACCGCCTCAAGTCTCAACCTCACCCGCTAACATGGGACTCTACGACAAACTGTCCAAGCTCGACACTAGAGTGCCTGGGCCACCTGCGGACAGACTACCGGTGGCCAGAACGCCACAAGCACAAGCGACGGTGCCTGACCAGCCCATCATCGCGCCAAGCGAGCCTGACGCCACGGTCGATGTCACCGAGTCACCACATCACGACGTCGTGACTGACGTCATGACGTCAGTCCTCCTGGAGGATATCTCAATGTGGCGCAAGGTTCTGGCGGTGTCCGAGACTCATAATTCGGCGCTACGGTTATCGGCGCAGGAACGCGACGACATTGAAGACTGCGTTCTGCTTCTGAGAAGGAAGTTTGGTATTAAGACATCGATGAACGAACTGGCGCGCCTTGGTCTGCTATTGCTCGTGCGCGATGTGCGGACGCGTAAGAACGAGTCACTTGTTTGTGCAGTCAAGAAGTTATGACGCACGTCATGACGCCATAACGTCACAACACTATGTACGACATCAAGACAATTCTTAAGAAGAGATACGGAACAAGCGGCCAGGACATCATCCTGGACGGGGC
>JADYYS010000015.1 GCA_020853525.1 Ardenticatenales bacterium
AGGCCATAGAGAAAGATCACGGTCTCCGCGCCTTCGCGCCCGACCGCGATGGCCGCGAGCGCCGCCAGTCCGAGCAGCCTGCCGCTGCTCGTGGCCTCCCTGGCGCCCGCCTCCAGGCTGCGCGCGAGTCCGCGGCCGTGACGGCGCATCCAAAACACCATCTGGATGATGAGCGCCGCCGCGAGCGCGACGATGGCGGTCTGAAAGTACTCGAGCGCCTCGCCGCCGAGCTGGCTCTGCACCGAGAAGATCGCCAGCGCGAGCGCCGCGGCGAGCACGATACCGCCGGCGACGCCGCCCCAGAGGTACGCGGCGGCGCCGGCCACGCCGTTTCTGCGGATCCACGCGTACAGGATCCCCACGATCAGGACCGCCTCGAGCGACTCGCGCCAGACGATGAAAAAGGCACTGCTCATGCGTCATGTCCTCCCGGTGTGTGCCGCCGGCCCGGGCGTCGTACCGGACGCAGCGTGAGAACCGACGGATCCGCCCCGCGGCGGATGAGGGATCTCGTGGATGGAAGGGGGCGAGTCGTGACGCCCCGGCTGGTGTCGGCCCCGCACCCGGAACCGGCACGTGCGAGTTCCCGGAACCTCATGGGGCGGATACCGCACCGTCGTCGACGACCACGATCTCGCCCTGCGCCGTCTGCGGATGAAATTCGCCGAAGAACCGGTAGACGCCGGGCTTCAACGGCGCGAACACGACGGCGCGGCTGACGCCGGGGGCGAGCACCGTCTCCTTCTTGAGCTCGATGCTCTCGAACTCCTCCGGACCTGGCCCGCGGTTGGTCACCACGATCTTGAAGCGCACGCCCGCCGGCACCGTGATGCGCTCCGGATGGAATCGTCCCGCCTTCGCCTCGATGTGAAACGTCGGCAGCTCCGCGGCGCTCGCCACTGTCGAAGCCAGCGCGGCGAGCACCGTGATCGCCGCCGTCAGCCGCGTGCCGCCGGCTGCATTCGAGGTGCGCCGCCGCCGGGCGCCGCTGCGGCGGGGGAGGGTGGGGTGATGGAGGAAGGAGAGCCTCATCAGAATGCCGCCTTCATGCGTACACCGACGATCTTCATGAGATCGGCATCCTCGTTCGCCCCCGGGTTGTGCACGAGCTGGAGGTCGGGTGTGATCTCGAGCTGGCTGTGCAACTGCCAGCGGTAGTAGATCTCGGCGATCTGCTCGGCGCCGTCGGCGGTGTAGCCGAAATCCGGCGTGCCGTCGCCGTCCGCATCGACGGTCGCGGAGGCGTCCTCGAAGTCGTCGGTGGCGTCGAGCCAGCCCCACGCCACGCCGAGGGCGTCGCCCGAGCGCTCCCAGTAATAACCACCGAACTCCGCGCCCAGTGTCAGCGCCTTGCCGAAGGTGCGTCGGTCCTCCTGCAGTGCGTGCCCGTAGCGCCCGAACAGCGTGATGGCATCGTGGACGCGCTGATCGAAGCTCAATCCCACGCCTTCGTGGCTGTGGCTCTGGCCGTCGAAGCCGGGAGCCTGGGGGTTGTGCCAGGCATAGAGGCGGTAGTTGCCGTCGAGGCCGCCGAAGAACTTGCGTCCGAACTCGAGCTGGCCGACGAACATCGGCGAATCGAAGCTGTCCTCGAAGCTCGCGCCGTCGCCGGCCCCGAACGCGGCAACAGAGGCCTGCCACCATTCCGGGTCCTGCCGGTCGCTGCGGTAGGCGAGGCGCGCACCCGGCGTGAAGCCGTAACTGTCCATGCCCATGTCGCCGCCGGAGTCGAGCAGCGGATTGTGCACGAAGGCGTTGTTGAGGAACCGGATCGCCTCGTCGTCCGCGACGGCGTTCTGATCGAAGAACACGAACGGATCGATCTTGCCGACGTTGATCTCGAGATGCTGCTTGGACAGTGGCTTGTGGCCCTTCAGGGGCAGCGGGACGTTGAGCTGGTACCACGCCTGCGCCAGGATCGCCGCGGCATCGTCGCCGTGGGTGAGCGCGAAGGCGGTGGTGTTGGGGGTGCTGGTGAACGTGGGGTTCAATTCATCGAGACCGTCGCCCTGCCCCATGCGGAACTGCGCGAAGATGTGCCCCTCGGCGTTGCCGAACTCGCCGCCCGGCAGCGTCACGGCGACGTCGCCGCGGTAGTTCAGCTCGGAGTCGTCGGCGCCGGTGAACGTGCTTTCCTCGTCCGCATACTGGCCGACCAGGGTGAACTGGGCACCGGCGGTTATGCCCTCGAGCGCCTCGATGGTACGGGCCTGCTTCTGGATGGCGAGCGTACGGATCTCCACGTCCTTGAGGCGCGCGACGATCTCCGGGTCGCGTTCGCTGATGTGATCGTCGGCCATCGACTGCTCGACGCCCTGGTTTGTGGCCTCGAGCGCCTCGACGCGTTGCGCGAGCGCCGCCACGTCCGCGCCGGACCCGGGCGCGGGCGGCGCCGCAGGGGCGGTCGCTTCGGTCCCTGCGTCGATCTTCTCCTGCTCGATCTTCGTCAACCGCGCCTCCAGCCGGCGGATCTCGGCGAGCAGGTCCGCCATGCTCGGTTCCGCGGCGCGCACCGGCAGCGCGCTCAGCAGTGCGATCGCGAGTGCCGGAGTCCGCCCGGTGGCCGCGCGCATGTCAGTATCCCCCCCGCTTGCCGATGCCGGCGTAGGTGAACTCGTACTCGGCGTCGAAGGCCTTGAACCAGGGGCGCACGCCGGTTAGCCGATCGGTGTGGCGGCCGAAATGCGCCTGGGGATTCTCCGAGGGGGGCAGGATGGTGTACTTGACGCGGTACTGGCCGGGACCCATGAGCTTGACGTTGTCGCCGTAGTGCGGCCCGTCGTTGG
>JADYYS010000016.1 GCA_020853525.1 Ardenticatenales bacterium
CTGCGACACGACCCCGCCGCAGTCGATCGGTAGCGCGGACTTCGAGATCGACCTCAACTAGCTGATCACCCGATCGCGTCGGGTTCGCCCGACCTGATCCAAGACAGCCCACAGCCGCCCCCGGGGACTCCCCGGGGGCGGCTGCTGTTTGTCCGGGGTTCGGACGCTGGAATCTGGAATACCGTGCTTCGAACCTGCACCAACATGTGCACGCGATGCCCAGATGAAGTGCAGAGTCCTCCGTTTCATGCCATATCCGACCAAAACGCCGTGCCTGCCCGTATCCGACGCTCCAATCTCACGTTAATCTGCACATCTGAGGGCGACAGCGACTTGCTGACGCCGCCGTTCGGCCTGTAGGTGCGGCCGCGCGCCTGGGCAGCGCTGCAGATCTTCGTAGACCAAAGGGAGGTCGCGACACCATGTTGTGTCGAGTTCGTACGCGAAGTTGGATGGCGATCTTGGCGTCGGCCCTCGTGGCCGCCGCGGCGACCACGGGTGCCGCTCGGGCCCAGTCCGAGGACGGCGCAGCACCGGCAGGGTGCGCGGCCGGTGCCTGGGACGGCAACCTCGACTGTTCACCGTACCAGACCAAGATGGACGATCCGGTCGTCGACCCGGTCGAGTCCACCGAGCCTGAGTTCGAGGCCGTGCGCAACACCTCGAGTCACGAGATGTGCCGCCTGCTCGCCGACGATCAGGCCCGCGAGGCGGCCGGCTGCTTCGATGCGGCCAAGGCCGTCGACGTGCCCGCGCCTCCCGGTCCGGGCAACACGGCGCTCAACGGCCTGCCGATGTCCTTCGTCGCCAACCGCGGCCAGCGGCCGGCGGATGTGCGGTTCGAGGTGAAGCGCAGCGGCCACAGCCTGTTCTTCACACCCGACGCCGTGGTATTTGCCGCCGAGGCCGCCGACGGCTCGGCGAAGACGGACGTCCGCATGACGTTCGACGGCGCGGCCGACGCGCCTCGTGTCAGCGGCGTCGACGCGCTTCCGGGCGTTCAGAGCTACTTCAGCGGCGACAAGTCCGTCACGGGCGTGCCGACGTTCGGGGGTGTCCGCTACGGCGCTCTCTATCCGGGCATCGACCTGACGTTCAGCGGCCAGGCGGGCGCGCTGAAGCGCGAGTTCGTCGTCGCGCCGGGCGCCGACCCGTCGGCCATCCGGATGCGCTACGCCGGCGTGACGGGCATCCGCGTCACGGACGCCGGTGACCTCGCGCTCGAGACCGCGCTCTCGACGCTGACCGAGCAGAAGCCGTTCGTCTATCAGGAAGTCGCCGGTCGGCGCGTCGAGGTCGATTCGGCCTACGCCGTCGACGGCCGCGTCGTCACGTTCGAGCTCGGCGAATACGATTCGGCGCTCCCGCTCGTGATCGACCCGGTCTTCCAGTTCAGCACCGTCATCGGGACGACGGCGAGCGACATCGTCAACGCCCAGGTCCTCGACGCTGCCGGCAACGTCTACATCGTCGGCCTGACGAACCTCGCGACGTTCCCGACCGGCGGCACGTCGACGACGTTCGGCACGAACGGTGGGCAGGAGGCGTTCGCCGCCAAGCTCTCGCCCGATCTGAGCACGCTGCTCTACTCGGTGATCCTGGCGAGCTCGAGCACGGACTCGGCCATCGCCGCATCCATCCAGCCGGGCACGACGCAGCTCGACATTCTCGGCACGACCTTGACGAGCAACTTCCCGGTCTGCACCGGCTTCGGCCTGCCCTTCGCCACATGCACCGGCGCCGCGTTCGACACGACGTTCAACGGCAGCACGGACTACTTCGTCGCCCGGCTGAACGCGGCCGGCACGGGGCTACTCGGCAGCACGTACCTCGGCGGCTCGTCCACCGAGCAGGGCGTCGGCGGCATCGACACCTACGCCAACGGCGACGTCTGGGTCGTCGGCAGCACCAGTTCGACGAACTATCCCTTCCTCAATCCGTTCGCCGGGACGCAGACGTCCCTCACCGCCGGCAGCACCGACCCGGTGATCACCGGCCTGCGCTCGGACCACACCGTCTCGTTCGCCGGCGGCTACCTCGGCGGCAACACGACGGACCAGGCGTTCGCCGTGACGATCGACCAGTCCGGCTTGGACTTCCACGTCGCCGGTGTGACGTTCTCGTCGACGTTCCCGATCTGCACCGGCGCCGGGACGATGCTGAACGGCAACGCGAACAACTCGTGTACCGTCGCCGGCTTCGACACGACGTTCAACTCCAGCTCGGATGGCTACGTGATGCGGATCGCGAACACACTTCGCGTCGTGGCCAGCACGTACGTCGGCGGGTCGAGCACGGATCAGTTCTTCGCCGTCGACCGCATCGGGAACGACACGGTCGCGTTCGGCAACACGCTGAGCAACCCCTACCCGACCACGCCCGGCGCGTTCGACACGACGTTCAACACGGGCGCCGATTATGCGTTGACCCGCCTGAACGGCGATCTGTCGTCGCTGGTCTACAGCACCTACATCGGCGGGTCCGGCACCGAGGGCGGCCGCGGCCTCGACCTCGATGCCGCCAACCAGGCCCACGTCACCGGCTTCAGCTCGTCGGCGAACTTCCCGGTGCTCCTCGCGCCGGACGGGACGCTGACGACGTCCAACGACGCCACCGTGACGAAGGTCACGGCGGACGGCTCGGCGCTGCTCTACAGCACGTACCTTGGCGCCGCCGGCAATGAGAACGGCCTCGCCCTCGACGTGTCGGCCAGCGGCAGCACCGCCTACGTCGCCGGCCTGACGTCCGCGGCGACCTTCCCGACGACGCCCGGCGCGTTCGACACGACGCACAACGGCAGCAACGACGGCTTCGTGACGGCCGTGTCGCTTGCGCCGATCATGATGGGCGTGACCACGTTCGAGGACCTGACCAAGTCGGTCCCGGGCGAGGACTGCCTCGGTTCCGGCGACCACGTCCTTGTCACCGTCAGCATGACGAACGCGGGCGACTTGCCGGCGACGAGCGGCACGTACACCGCCGCGTTCCCGCAGGGGCTCGTCGGCGACACCGGCTCGTGCAGCGCTCCCGGCTGTGCCGTCACCCCAGGCGGCGTGTCGGCGAACTTCACGTTCGCTCCGCCCCTTGCCCCAGGCTCCACGTTCGCGTTCACGTACCGCGTCTACATCTCCGGCGGCACCTTCGGTCGCCGAATCTTCATCGTCGCTGCCAGCGGCTCGTTCGGCGCGAACGGCATCACGTCCTCGCAGGATCTGAGCTACGAGCTCGCGATGACGTGCCCGCCGCAGGTCGACCCGAACAGCCAGCTCGGCAAGCAGGTCCACCTCCCGATCCTGAACTTCCAGGGCCAGGACGACGTCTGCGAGAGCTGGATCGAGGTCCAGAACCTGGGCTGCCGGATCGCCAAGGCGGCCCTGGTCACCTGGGGCGAGCCGGGCTTCTGCCCGCCGCAGTCCGCCGGCCCGTTGAAGGTGGAGTGCACCGGTCTCATCAAGCCCGGCAGCACGTGGAACCTCTACGGCGCGCAGGTCCCGACCGGCTCGAAGAGCGGTATCCTCTTCAAGCTGTCGGCCCGCCAGCTGAGCGAGGACGGCATCGACGTCATCCCCGAGGACGACATCACGGGCGACTACGTCTGCGAGGTCCTCTTCTTCAACGTCGTCGGTGACGCGGACGACTATCGCCGCTTCAAGAAGGCCTACAACGAGGGCCTCGTGTTCGACGGCATCGACATGGTCCGCGCTTCCGGCGACGGCCTGCTCGCGGTCGACGTGCACCGCAGCTGCCCCGGCGACGCGACCCCGGGCGTGGACGTGACGAGCAAGTACAACGGCCTGGCCGGTACGCACCTCGGCACGTACGACGAGGTCTACGGCGGCTACAGCTACTACGTACCGCTCGTGTACGCCAGCGCGGCGGGCTTCAACACGATCATCTACATCCAGAACGGCGGCCTCATGTGCTCGTCGCTGGAGATCTGGTTCAAGGCCCGCGACGACTGCCTGCGCGCGACGATCTGCGACATCGCGACGCTGGCGCCGGGCGAGACCTATCAGCTGGACGCGAACGACTGCGTGGGCCCGGACTTCCAGGGCAGCGCGTGGATCCGCTCGACCCAGGTGATGGGGATCGCGGTGGACATCATCGGCGGCGACGTCCTGATGACCTACGTCGGCGAGCCGGGTGAGATCAACTACACGTTCGATCCGAACCAGTCGACCACCACGGACGGTAACCAGGTCGCCTTCGGTCCGCTGATCTACAGCGAGTACCAGGGTTGGGACACGGGTGTCCAGGTCCAGAACCTGAGCGCCGTGTTCGCCGCCAAGGTGAAGATCTACTTCCTCGACCGCTCGGGCGACATCATCACGACGCTGGTGGACTGGGTCTGCCCGCGCGGCAGCCAGACCTTCTTCCTGCCGGTCGTCTTCGACCTGCCGGGCAACTGGGTCGGCAGCATGCGCGCCGAGAGCCAGGAGTGGATCACGCCGGGTGGTCCGAACGTCCTCGCGCCGAACATCGTCGGTGTGGCGACGCTCATCAAGTACAACGACGTGGCCCGCACGCAGAAGACCGAGGCGATCGCCTACAACCTTCTGCCCGAGCACAAGATCTATGACTGGCAGCTCGGCTCGGCCGGCGGCGGCCTGCACAGCGGTATCGGCTTGATCGCCATCCCGTCCGTGCTCCGCGACCTTGAGAACAGCGGCCTGACCACGGAGATCGCGATCGCGAACGTCGTTCCGAAGCCCGGCTTCACCGACCTCGTGATCTACTTCTACGACCAGAACGGCCTGCTGGACTACATCTGCCAGAAGCTCAACGAGAAGCAGGTCGAGTACATCGACCTCCAGACGTGGGGCTACATCAACGACGGCTTCAAGGGCTCGGCCATCATCAGCGCCTGGTTCTGGGAGCA
>JADYYS010000017.1 GCA_020853525.1 Ardenticatenales bacterium
AGTCCGGGCGGGGGGGAGCCGGGCCGGGGCGCCCATGCGCCCTGGCCCGGATCGCCATCGTCCGGAGACCGTTCTCCCTCCGACCCTACGTCACCTTCCGGTTACACATCTTTCCCGACGCCCTCTGCGGCTCGGGAATGTTCCGACCCCCCCGCGCCGGTCGTCCTATACTTCCCATTCCCATACTTCCCTGGTGCGATCTGGTTGCGATCGTGCGCAGGACGCGAGCAAGCAGGCACCCCCATGACCCCTCAAACCCACTGGAACACGATCTACCGAACGAAGCCGGCCACCGAAGTCAGCTGGTTCCAGGAGCACGCCCTGCGGTCCCTCGACTTCATCCGTCGCACCCAAGTGCCCCTGACCGGCCGCATCATCGATGTCGGCGGCGGCGCCTCCACGCTCGTCGACGATCTGCTGCTGGCGGGCTACACCGACATCACGGTGGCCGACATCTCCGGCGCCGCGCTCGACGTCGCGCGCGCGCGCCTCGGCGCCCTGGCGGATCGCGTCACGTGGCTGGAAGCCGACATCACCCGTGCGGCGCTGCCGGCGGACGCCTACGACATCTGGCATGACCGGGCCGTCTTCCACTTCCTGACGGACGCGGCGGATCGCGCCCGCTACGTGGCTCAGGTGCGCCGCGCGGTGAAGAGCGGCGGCCACGTCATCGTCGCCACCTTCGCCACCGATGGGCCCAGCCAGTGCAGCGGGCTGCCGGTCGTGCAGTATCGGCCGGAGACCCTCCACGCCGAGTTCGGCACGGACTTCCAGCTCACCGAGAGCCTCCAGGAGGCCCACGTGACGCCCGCCGGCAGCGAGCAGCGATTCGTATACTGCTATTGCCGGATGGAACCGAGCGCCGCGCCGTAGCCGGCACCGCCCATCCGGGCCGCCGCCATCCTCCTCGAACAGGGGCTCGACCATGACCGTCTCGGCTGAAGCCCCGCGCACCGCCCGATTCCGCGTCCCCGACCTGTGCTGCGCCGCCGAGGAACAGCTCATTCGCGGCCGGCTGAAGACGATGGACGGCATCGACGAGCTGCAGTTCGACATCTTCGGACGCCAGGTGAACGTCCTCCACCGCCTGCCGAGTGCCGCGACGATCCGCGATGCCATCGACTCCGTCGGTCTGAAGGCGATCCTCCTGGACGAGCCCCACGACACCGCGGCCGTGCCGCACGACGCGTCCGCGCCCGCCGAAGCGCCCGCCGGTCATGCGGCGGACCACGAAGGCACGCACGCCGACGGCTGGGCTCTCCTCGCCGTCTCCGGCCTCCTCGCCGCCGCAGCCGAGGCCACGGCGTGGTCCACCGGCGAGGATCGCTCCTGGCTCGTCGCGCTGCTCGTCGTCGGTTCGATCGCGCTCGGCGGCCGCACCGCCCTGCGGAAGGCCATCGGGTCCGTCCGCGCGCGCACGCTGAACATCAACCTCCTGATGGCCATTGCCGTCGTCGGCGCCGTCATCATCGGCCATTGGCCCGAAGCCGCGATGGTCACGTTCCTGTTCGCCCTGGCGGAGGCGATCGAGGGCCGGGCCCTCGACCGGGCGCGGAACGCGATCCAAAGCCTGGCCGCCATCTCGCCCGACATCGCATTGCTCCGCGTCGGGACGGAGCTGCAGCGCGTTCCGACCGGCCAGGTGCGGATCGATCAGATCGTCCGCATCCTCCCGGGCGAGCGCGCGCCGCTGGACGGCGTCGTCGTCGACGGTATCTCGGCGATGAACCAGGCGCCGATCACGGGCGAGAGCATGCCGGTCCCCAAGCACGTGGGCGACCCGGTGTTCGCCGGCACGATCAACGAAGAGGGCCCGCTGGACGTCCGGGTGACCGCCGTCGCGGGGGAGAGCATGCTCGCCCGGATCGCGCGGACGATCCAGTCGGCCCAGGCCCAGCGCGCGCCGACGCAGCGGTTCGTGGACGCGTTCGCTCGCTGGTACACGCCCGTCGTCGTGCTCCTGGCGGTCGTCGTGGCCGTTGGCCTGCCGGTGCTGTACCGGGTGCCGGTGTACGACGCGGTCTACAAGGCGCTCGTCCTGCTCGTCGTCGCCTGCCCGTGCGCCCTCGTCCTCTCGACGCCCGTGACCATCGTCAGCGCCCTGACCGCCGCGGCGCGGCACGGGATCCTGATCAAGGGCGGCATCTTCATGGAGCGCGGGCGCAAGCTCCGGGCCGTCGCCCTGGACAAGACGGGCACCCTGACCCACGGCGCCCCGCGCGTGACGGACATCGTGCCCCTGAACGGCCTGCCCCCCGCCGAGATCCTGAAGATCGCCGCCAGCCTGAACGTCCACTCGACGCACCCCGTCGCCAAGGCGGTCGTCGCCGCCTGGCAGGCCGAGCACCCGGACGAGCCGCTGCTCACAGCCACCGACGTGCGGGCCCTCGCCGGCCGCGGCGTCACGGCCGCCATCGCCGATCGCCGCACCTTCGTCGGCAGCCACCGCCTGGCCGAGGAGCTGGCCACGTGCTCGCCGACCGTCGAGGCCGAGCTCGACCGCATCGAGCGGGCGGGCAAGACCACCGTCGTCGTCGGGGCGGACGGCGAACCGATCGGCGTGATCGGCGTCGCCGACGAGGTGCGCGCGACGAGCCGGGAGGCGGTGGCGGCGCTGCTGAGCCGCAACATCCACGTCGTCATGCTCACCGGCGACAACATCACCACCGCCCGCGCCGTCGCGGCCGAGGTCGGCATCCGTGAGCTGCGCGCGGGCCTCCTGCCCGAGGACAAGCTGACGGCGATCGAAGCGCTGGCCGAGGCGTACGGCGACGTCGGCATGGTCGGCGACGGCGTGAACGACGCCCCGGCCATGGCGCGGGCCGCCATCGGGTTCGCGATGGGCGCCGCCGGCACGGCCACCGCCATCGAGACCGCCGACGTGGCGCTGATGGACGACGATCTCCGCAAGGTGCCGCAATTCTTCGACATCAGTCGGCGGGCCGCCCGGGTCCTGACCCAGAACATCGCCCTGTCCATCGGCCTCAAGGCCGTCTTCTTCGTCCTGACGCTAGCCGGCGTCGCCACCCTCTGGATGGCGGTCTTCGCCGACGTCGGCACGAGCCTGCTCGTGATCGTCAACGGGCTGCGGCTGCTGCGGGAAGGGCGTACGCCCCTCTGACGGGCTGCGCGCGAGCCGATCCGCCGCGATGTGCGCCAGCAAGCCCATCGTCACCCGTGCGTTGACCTCTCCCAGCGCATGCAGCCGGATGCGCTCCGCGGCATCGCGCCACCGGAAGGCGTCGATGCCGAAGGCGCCGCGGTAGCCGGCCCCGGCCAGCGCCACGCCGACGGCTCGGTGCACCTCCCGCAGTCGCGCCGCCTCGCCCGGCAGCAGCCCCACCGGCAGGCGAACGGCCGCGCCGCCATCGGCAACGCCGTCCGCCTCGCCGTCCGTCCCGCCGTCAAGCTCCTCGGCTGCGGGCACATCGATCCCCCTGAACCGCCCCCGCCCATCCACCCGCATCCGGTGCAGACCGACGAATTGCACCCGCCCCGCGTCGTCGACGTAGCCCACCGCCCCGAAGTCGTCCGTGCGGTCGAGCCACGGTTCGATGACGGCCTCCCCGTGCCGCTCGAAGAGCCGATCGAGCTGCGTGTCGATCGCCTCGCGTTCAGCCACACCATCGCCCCCGTCCAGCGGCACCCACACGCGGTCGCGTCCGGCCGACGAGCAGACGGCCTTCACGACGCACGCCGTCGCGCCGACCCGAACCGCCTCGCGCCGACTGTCGCCCTGCTGCCCGACGCGCATCGCCACCTCGCCCCGGCTGCGCACCAGCGCTGCGCCCGGCAGGGCCTCGCCCAGCTCGCGCGCCAACCGGAGGCCGAAGCCGCGGTGGTTGCAGCGGGCGGTGATCACGGCATCGGGCGGTTGGATCGACCACAGTGCGTCGACGACGGCGTGGCCGGTTGGGCGGTGGGCGGGGGGCGGGCGGTCGCCGTTGGCGCGTCGGATCACCGCACGCAGGTCCGCCACGGCGCGTGTTTCGGCCCAGGCCAGGACCGGGACGTTCGGCAGATCGGCGCCCTGCCCGTCCGCCGCTCGCCAAGCCTCGACTTCGTGTTCGCGATCGCGATCGCCGCCGATGCCGATCATGCGGTCCCCGGGGTTCGTGAGCGCCGCAAGCCATCGCCCAAGCTCGACGGCGCGGTCGCGGGCGCGGGGCGACGGTCGCCGAACGGTGCGGGTCAGGCCGAGCGTCGTCTCGAAGTCGTGGTCCGCATCCAGGTTCGCGACGAGGATGCCGGCGCCGCCGGGCCAGCCGCCGTCGGCGCATTCGGAGCTCACGACGCCGCGCTCACGACGTCGACACTGCGTCGTCGCCCGACCCGCGGCGCGCACGCAGCGCCTCCAGCCCCGCCCCCCGCACATCGAGGTCGTTGTCCGCCGCCTCCAGCGCCGCGATGAACGCCGGATCCATCCCCGCCGCCACCCGCCCCGCCGCGTGGAACCGCCGCCCGCGCGCCAGTGCGGGCCGGAGCGGCCACGCCACGTTGGCCTGCCAGGCGTCCCACATCGTCATCCCGTCCGGCTTCAGCCGCGCCAGCCACTTCCAGCCGATCGCCACGTGCCGGACCTCGTCCGCATGCACCTTGTCGATGACGGCCGCCGAGGCCTCGTCGCCGCCCGCGCGCGCCGCGGCCGCCGTCTCGGTCGTGTGGTCCAGATTGGCGTTCTCCCACGTCAGGGCCATCGCGCACAGGAATTGCAGCGGCGTCGTGATCGACGGCGCTTTGGCCCAGAAGTAGTCCGTAACCGGAAAGTCGCCGAATGCCCGGCCGTGCGCCTCGACGCGGGCGACATACATCCGCGTGTGGCGCTGCTCGTCGACGAGGACCGACAGCAGGTCGGCGCGCAGCTCGCTCGGCGCATCGGGAAAGGCCAACAGCGCCCAGGCGTACAGCTCGACGGCCTGCAGCTCGTGGTTCGCCAGCGCATGCAGGATCCGGACGCGCAGCGCCGGGTTGCCCCAGGCCGACAGCGCCGGCACGCGGGAACGGCGGACGTGCACCGGCATCAGGTTCGCCGGACGAGCGGGCTCCGCCAGGCGAAGCGGCGGGCCGGGACCGTCGTCCGGCAGGCCGCGCGGCGGGGCGATGAGGCGTGCTTCCAGCGTCGGCGTCGTGAGGAGGGTGAGGGCGAAGGTGCGGAGGGTGGGCATGGCGGGATCGTAACGCGGGGACGACGCAGGGGCCAGCCGGGAGGATCGACGGTTATCCCGACGGTTACCTTAACGGTTACATCGTCGGCCAAATCAACGGCACACCGTTGGCAACCTGACCGGAACCGTCACGGAATCGCCCGTATACTGCGGTTGCGTTTTCTCCTCCTCACAGAGCGCTGAGCCGGACGGCACCCGCCGTCCGGCTCCCTCTGTTTAGGGCCCTGCTATCCTCATGCGTCGAACCCTCCGCCGCCGACGCCCGAGGAGTCGACCGATGTCGTCCGACCTGCGCACCCGCAAGTTCCAGGCTGAAACGCGCAAGCTCCTGGATCTCATGATCCACAGCGTCTACGCCCAGCGCGAGGTCTTCCTCCGCGAGCTGATCTCCAACGCATCCGACGCGATCGACAAGGTCCGCTACCTGGCGCTGACGGATACGACCGTCGATCAGACCGAGCCCTTCGGCATCCGCCTCCTGCCCGACGCGACGGCCGGCACGCTGTCCGTGGAGGACAACGGCATCGGCATGACGTATGACGAGGTCGTGGCCAACATCGGCACGATCGCCGCCAGCGGCACCGAGGCGTTCGCGCGGGCGGTGGCGGCGGACGGCGGGGCGGCGGACGGCGACGGCGAAGCGGAGGCCGAGGCGGGCGACGGCGACGCCGGCAACGGTGCCGGCCAGCCGGACCTCATCGGCCGCTTCGGCGTCGGGTTCTACAGCGCGTTCATGGTGGCGGACAAGGTCGAGCTCGTGACGTGCAGGCACGGCGCGGATCACAGCGTCCGCTGGGCGTCGAGCGGCGGCGACGCGTACCGGATCGCCAAGCTGCCGCCGGGGGCGCGCGGGACGCGGATCACGTTGCACCTCAAGCCGATCGCCCGCGGCCAGGGCGCGGACGAGGCCGACGGCGGCGATCCGCCCAAGGACTTCACGGACGCGGCCGTGCTGCGCGGGATCGTCAAGCGGCACTCCGACTTCGTGGCGTTCCCGATCCGGCTCGAGGCCGCGGGGGACGACGGGATCTCGAGCGAGCCGCTGAACTCCATGCAGCCGCTCTGGTCGCGTCCCAAGTCCGAGATCGACGACGCCGCGTATGACGACTTCTATCGCCACCTCACCCGGGACTGGGAACCGCCGCTGGCGCACATCCACGTCAAGGCCGAAGGCCAGTACGAGTACGCCGCGCTGCTCTACCTGCCGTCCCATGCCCCGTTCGACCTCTACCAGCGCGACGGCCGGCGCGGCCTGCAGCTGTACGCCAAGCGCGTCTTCATCATGGACGAGTGCCGCGACCTCATGCCGGAGCACCTGCGCTGGGTCCGCGGCGTCGTCGACAGCCCCGACCTGCCGCTGAACATCTCGCGCGAGATGGTCCAGGAGGACCGCCTGATCAGCGCGATCCGCCGCCACCTCACCCGCCGCGTCTACGACGAGCTCGGCACGCTCCTGGCCGACGACCGCGCCCGCTACGAGACGTTCTGGGCCGACTTCGGCGCCGCCGTGAAGGAGGGGCTGCACCACGAGCCCGGCGATACGGAGCGCCTGCGCGGTCTTCTCCTCTTCCGCAGCACCGCCGTCGAGGGCTACACCACGCTGGACGAGTACGCCGGCCGCCTGTTGGCCGGGCAGAGGGCGATCCACTACCTCGCCGGCGACGACGCCAAGCTCATGCGCGGCGCCCCGCAGCTCGAGGGCTTCCGCGCCCGCGGCATCGAGGTTCTGCTGCTGACCGACCCCGTCGACGAGCTCGTCGTCAGCCAGCTCCGGATGCACGCCGACAGCCCGTTCCGCTCAGCCGGCGAGGCCGGCATCGACCTCTCGGCGATCACGCCGCGGGCGCAGACCGACGTGACGGACGGGGCGGACGTCGCGGCGGTCGGCGATGCGGATGGGGCCGCGGATGCGGCTGCCAAGGACGGAGGTCGCAAGCGCGCCTCGAAGCGCAAGGCGGCGAAGGCCGACGGCGGCGCCGAGGACGCCGGTACGGCCGCCGCACCGACACCCGAGGCCGCGGCCGCCGACCGCGCCGCCCTCACCCCGCTGTGTGACCGCCTTGCCGCTCTCCTCGGCGAGACCGTGTCGGCCGTGCGCCCGTCCGACCGCCTGACGACGAGCGCCGCGTGCCTCGTGGTGCCCGAGGGCAGCCCGAGCGACCACCTCCTGCGGCTCATGAAGGCGCTCGGCCAGGACGTCGAGACCACCAAGCGCGTCCTCGAGCTGAACCCGTCCCACCCCGTCGTCCGCGCCCTCGTCGCGCGCCACACCGCAGCGCCGGACGACGACGGCCTCGCGACGTACGCCGACCTGCTCTACGACAGCGCCCTCGTGGCCGAGGGCCAGCCGCCGCGCGATCCGGTGCGGTATGCGCAGGCGGTGGCGGAGGTGATGGCGACGGCGGTGGGGGCAGCGGGCTGACCATGCACGACCTGTCGCATGAGGAGATCCTGCGCTACAGCCGACACCTGATCATGCCCGAGGTCGGCCTGGCCGGGCAGCTCGCGCTCAAGCGCGCCAAGGTGCTGCTCGTGGGAGCCGGCGGCCTCGGTTCGCCGCTGGCGATGTACCTGGCTGCGGCAGGGGTCGGGACGATCGGCATCGTCGAGTGCGACACGGTCGACGTCACGAACCTGCAGCGCCAGGTGATCCACGGCACGGACGACATCGGCCGGAGCAAGCTGTCGAGCGCGACGGCGGCGGTCCGCGCGATCAACCCGCACGTGACCGTCGTGGGCCACGAGACGCTGCTGTCGAGCGCGAACGCGCTGGACATCCTCAGCCGTTACGACATCGTCGTCGACGGCACCGACAACTTCCCGACGCGCTACCTGGTCAACGACGCCTGCGTGCTCCTGGGCAAGCCGAACATCTACGGTTCGATCTTCCGCTTCGACGGCCAGGCGACGGTCTTCTCGCACGGCGACGGGCCGTGCTATCGGTGCCTCTACCCCGAGCCGCCGCCGCCGGGCATGGTGCCGAGCTGCGCGGAGGGTGGCGTGCTGGGCGTGCTGCCGGGCGTGATCGGCCTCATCCAGGCGACCGAGACCGTGAAGCTCATCCTCGGCCGGGGCGAGCCGCTCGCCGGCCGGTTGCTCCTGTACGACGCGCTGGACATGCGCTTCCGGGAGATCAAGATCCGCCGCGATCCGCTCTGCCCGGTCTGCGGCGACGAGCCGACCGTCCGCGCGCTGATCGACTACTACGCCTTCTGCGGTGTCCCCGGCCACGGCGTGAACCACGCCGCGTTCGACGACGAGATCGCGCCGGCGGAGCTCGATGCCAAGCTGCGCTCCGGTGAACGGTTCGTCCTCATCGACGTGCGCGAGCCGCACGAGCACGAGATCAACCGCATCCAGGGCGCCCGCCTGATCCCGCTGCGCGACCTGCCTGCCCGGGTGCACCAGTTGGATTCGGCCGACGAGATCGTCGTCCACTGCCTGATGGGCGCGCGGAGCGCCGAGGCGTGCCAGTTCCTGCGGACGGCGGGGTTCGGCAAGGTGCGGAATCTGCGGGGGGGGATTCGGGCGTGGATCGAGGACGTGGATGGGGGGATGGCGCAGTATTAGGGGGGCCAGGTCAGCACGTCACCTCTCCCCCTACCCCCCCGCGATCGCCCCCACCACCAGAAACGGCTCGTCCCCCGCCGCAACCGCCGCCGGCAGCACCGCGTCCGGCGGCTCGAACGAGATGTCCTCGCCGCAGGCGAAGAACCGGAGGAACGCCCGGCGCTCCTTCGTGTGGTGGTCCCGGATCGTGCCGCGCAGGACCGGGTAGCGCGCCTCGAGGGCGTCGAGCACGGCTTGCGTCGTCGCGCGCTCGGCGCCCTCGACTTCGACCTCGACCTCGGCGCCGACGCGCGCGAGGTTGCGCAGGTGGTAGGGCAGGACGACGCGGATCTTGCGCAGCATCACGCTCGGATCCACTTTCGCTTCCACGTTCGGATCACGCGAGCGTCTGGACTTCGACGGACAGGACGGCCGGGAAGTGCTCGCCGATGGCGCTCCAGTTGTCGCCCGAGTCCGGCGAGACGTAGACCTGGCCACCGGTCGTGCCGAAGTAGATCCCGCAATCGTCCAGCGTGTCGATCGCCATCGCCTCGCGCAGGACGTTCACGTAGCAGTCTTGCTGCGGCAGGCCGTTCGTCAATGCTTCCCAGTCCTCGCCGCCCTTGCGGCTGCGGTAGACGCGCAGCTTGCCGTCCGGCACGTAGTGCTCCGAGTCGCTCTTGATCGGCACCACATAGATCGTTTCGGGCTCGTGGGCGTGGACGGCGATCGGGAAGCCGAAGTCGCTGGGGAGCGCGCCGCTGACCTCGCGCCAGTTGTCGCCGGCGTCGTCCGAGCGCATGACGTCCCAGTGCTTTTGCATGAAGAGCGTGGCCGGGCGCGACGGGTGGAAGGCGATCCGGTGCACGCAGTGGCCGACCTCGGCGTCCGGCACGGGCATGAAGTTCGAGATCAGGCCCTTGTTGATCGGCTTCCAAGTGGCCCCGCCGTCGTCCGTCCGGAAGCTGCCGGCGGCCGAGATGGCCACGAACATGCGGTTGGGGTTCGTCGGGTCGAGCAGGATCGTATGGAGGCACATCCCGCCCGCGCCCGGCATCCAGTCCTTGCCCGACGCGTGCTCACGAAGCCCGGCGACCTCGTTCCACGTCGTCCCGCCATCCGTCGACTTGAACAGCGCGGCGTCCTCGACGCCGGCCAGCACGGTGTCGCGGTCCGTCAGCGACGGCTCGAAGTGCCAGACGCGCTTGAACTCCCACGGGTGGGGCGTGCCGTCGTACCACTGGTGCGTGCCGGGCATGCTGGCGTAGCCGAACTCGTTGCCGACCGGCGCCCACGTCGTGCCGCCGTCGTCGGAGCGCTGGATGACCTGCCCGAACCAGCTGCTCGATTGCGACGCGTACAGGCGGTTCGGATCGACCGGCGAGCCCTTGACGTGGTAGATCTCCCAGCCGCCGAAGTGCGGGCCGTCGATCTTCCAGTTCCGGCGCTGGCCGTCGGACGTGCAGATGAAGGCACCCTTCTTGGTGCCGACCAGGACGCGGACGCTGCTCATGACGGATCCCTCTCCCGTGTCATGGAATCGAATCAACGCAATCGAAGGCGATGGACGGCGATGGCGAACGGATGTTCGACACGGCGCGCACCAGGATAAGGCGTCTCGCCCGCCGTGTCAATGCCCGAATCGCATCAATGCCCACGTCGCCGCGCGACCCACCGCCCGACCCACCGCCCGACCGCCGCCGACCACCGCACGGTCCGCGTCGAGCGCAGCGCGTCGAGGTCGCGCCGAACCGCAACCGTCGCAGCTCGCGCCGTGTCGCGCTCGGCGGCGACCTGGCGCAGCGTAGAAAGCTCCGCGTCGCGGTCGGCGAGAATGCGCTCGATGTCGGCCGCGACGACGCGCAGCGCCGCATTCGCCTCGCGCAGCTGATGGTTCGCATCGGCCAGCTGCCACAGCCGCCTCTCGTACGCGGCCACGACGCCGACGAGCGGGCCGTCGACCTTGCGGAAGCGGGCGGCCCAGGGCGTGAGGAACGTGGCGTCGAAGTCGGCGTCGCGGTAGAAGCCGCGGCGGGCGAAGGCAGCGGCCCACGCCTCGGGCGGCTGGACGTTCACGTGCGTCGGTTCGACGTGGTCGGTGGGGGACGACGAGAACAGGATGTTGTCGGCTGCGGCGGTCATCGCGTCGATCGCCCGATCGGCCGCATCCGGCGGCATGTGCTCGAGGACCTCGATGCATGTCACGACGTCGTAGCGGCCCGGCAGCGGGTCGGCGGCGCTGGCGACGGCGACGAACGGTGCGACGTCGGGATGGGCCTGCTGAATCGCGTACTCGGACAGGTCGATCCCGCGCGCATCGACGCCGCGTTCCCGGAGCGCCTCGACGAGGAAGCCCATCGCGCAGCCGACGTCCATGGAAGTGCGCGGGGCGAGGTCGGCGACGATGCGGTCGGCGACGCGGCCGAAGAACGCCAGCCAGACGTCGTCGCGGACGTAAGGGCGGCCGCAGCCGTGGGCGTAGTAGTCGGCGTCGAACGTCGGGGCGGGCTGCGTGCGGCCGGGGTCATCCATCATCGCGCGGGATTATAGAACGGTGCGGAGGGCATCCTTCCCGGACACGTCACGATCACTCCGACCGCGCCACCCCCCCGACCCACCCCAACCCGATCCGCCCCCGCTCCCGCTCCACCCGCACGACCTCGACGCTCACGACGTCGCCCACCCCCAGCCGCACCCCCGGCGGCACCGCCGTCCGATGGAGCAGCCCGTCCTGCTCCACGCCCAGGTCGACGAACGCGCCGAAGTCGACGACGTTGCGCACCGTGCCGCTGAGCTGCATCCCGACGGTCAGATCGGCCATCGAGAGCACGTCCTCGCGGAGCAGCGGCGGCGGCGCGTCCTCGCGCGGGTCGCGGCCGGGGCGGACGAGCTGCTCGAGGATGTCCTGCAGCGTCGGCACGCCCACGTCGAGGCTCGTGGCCAGTGCGGCGACGTCGGCGGCGGCCAGCAGCGCGTCGATCGACGCACGCCGCGCCTCCGGCGGCGTTGCGGGCGCGATCCCGGCACGGGTCAGGACGGCCTTGGCGGCGCGGTAGCTCTCGGGGTGGATCGCGCTCCCGTCCAGCGGCTCGTCGCCGGCGCGGATCCGCAGGAAGCCGGCCGACTGCTCGAACGCCTTCGGGCCGAGGCCGGCGACGTCCTTCAGCGCCGCGCGCTTCCGGAACGGCCCGGCGGCGTCGCGGTGCGCCACGATCGCCTCGGACAGCTTCGGGCCGATGCCGGCCACGCGCTCCAGCAGCGCCGGCGAGGCGGTGTTCACATCGACCCCGACCCGGTTCACGACGGACTCCACGACGCCATCGACGGCGTGCGCCAGCGCGCCTTGATCGACATCGTGCTGATACATGCCGACGCCGATGGATTGCGGGTCGATCTTCACGAGCTCGGCCAGTGGATCCTGGATCCGCCGCGCGATCGACACCGCCCCGCGCTCCGTCACGTCGAGCGCCGGCAGCTCGGCGCGGGCGAGCGGGCTGGCGCTGTAGACGCTGGCGCCCGCCTCGCTGACGACGACGTACTTCACGCCCTCGACTTCGCGCACGACGTCGGCCACGAGCCGTTCGCTCTCGCGCGACGCGGTGCCGTTGCCGACGGCGACGAGCGTGACGCCGTGGCGACGGATGAGGTCGCGCAGCGTCGACATCGCCTGCGCTCGCTCGTTCTGCGGCGGGTGCGGGTAGATCTTGGCGGTCGCGACGAGCCGCCCGGTGGCATCGACGACCGCCAGCTTGCAGCCGGTGCGGAAAGCGGGATCGACGCCGAGGACGGTGTGGCCGGCCAGGGGCGGCTGTAACAGCAGGCCCTGGAGGTTGCGCGCGAAGACGTCGATGGCATGCGCCTCGGCGCGCTCCGTCAGCGCGCGGCGGACGTCGCGCTCGATCGCGGGCAGCAGGAGGCGCGACGCCGCGTCGTCGATCGCCGTCGCCAGCTCCGTCGCCAGCGGCGAGCGCACGTCGGCGCGGTAGCGCTGCGCCACGGCGTCCCGCCAGTCGCGCTCCGGCACGGTGACCTTCACGCGCAGCACGCCCTCGTGCTCGCCGCGGTTGAGGGCCAGCGTCTGGTGCGGTTGGAGGCGGTCGGCGCGGCCGCGGAAGTCGTAGTACGTCTCGTAGACGCCCTTGTCGTCCGCCACCCCCGGCTTGCGCACGGCGTCGATGCCGGCATAGGCGAGCGCCCGCCGCCGCGTGTCGCCGCGCACCGCCGGGTCGTCGGCCACGGTCTCGGCCACGATGTCGCGCGCGCCGGCCAGCGCCTCGTCGACGGTCGGGACCTTGTCGCCGACGAACGACGCCGCCAGCTCGGCGGCGGTCTTGGGGGTCACGACCTGGCGCAGGATCAGGTTCGCCAGATGGGCGAGCCCCTTCTCGCGGGCGATCATGGCGCGCGTGCGGCGCTTCTGCTTGTACGGCCCGTACAGGTCTTCGAGGGCGGTGCGTGTCTCGGCGGCCAGGATCGCATCGCGCAGCGCGTCCGTCAGCTGGCCCTGCTCGGCGATCGCGGCGAGGACCGTCGCCCGGCGGGCGTCGAGGGCGCGCAGCTGCTCGAGGCCGTCGGCGACGGCGCGGATCTGTACCTCGTCCAAGCTGCCGGTCGCCTCTTTGCGGTAGCGGGCGATGAACGGGACGGTGTTGCCCGCGTCCACGAGCGCGATCGTCGCGAGGACCTTGGCGGGGGGCAGGGCGAGGGCGCGGGCGAGGCGGGCGGCGTCGTCGGCGGGGGTGAACGCGGCGAGGGGGGCGGGCGTTGGGAGAGGGTGTGTGGGGGCGGAGGCGTGTTCGGGCATCGGGCGGGCGGCTCCGGTGTCGCGTGCGAATCACGAAGGGTCACGAAAGCTTAATGGGTAGCGGCTTGACGACCTAGAACATGTGTTCTATGCTATCGCAATCGGTGTCCGTCAAGCGTCGATTGTACGAGCGTCGCTGCTCACCCGCACCCCTTCGTCCGAACACAAAGGAGTCCACGTACGTGAACGCGATCAACTGGTTTGAGATCCCGGTCAGGGACATGCCGCGCGCCATTGCCTTCTATAGCGCCGTCCTCGACAAGCAGATCACGCCGATGAAGATGGGCGATGTCGACTACGCCTTCCTGCCGAGCGGCGAGGGCGGCGTCGGCGGCGGGTTGACCGCCGAGCCGCAGTGCGAGCCGGCGGGTGCGAAGGGCGTCGTCATCTATCTCAACGGGGGTGATGATCTGTCCGTCCCGCTCGGGCGTGTCGCGACGGCCGGCGGCTCGGTGACCCAGGAGAAGATGTCGATCGGCGAGAACGGTCACATCGGCTTCTTCATGGACACCGAGGGCAACCACGTCGGGCTGCACTCGATGGGGTAGGCGAATCGTCGCAGATCGCGCGGTCGTTCGGCCTGCGGCCCTCACCCCCCGACCCCCTCCCCCAAGCTTGGGGGAGGGGGTCGGGGGGTGAGGGAGCGGCTCGGCAAATTGGGGGCACCTTCCGGACGCTTCGGGTGTCCTAATGTCCAACCAAGGTCGGCGTGGTGTTCTAGTAGGCATCCACGGTTTGGTTTGGTGATTTGGATTGGCGGCGACCGCCGCGGCTGGGGGACCGGCCGCGGCGGTTGCTGCGTTTGGGGCGCGCTGCGGATCCTCAGGAGACTGACTCAACCGCAAGTCCACTGGTCCGGATCGTTGTGCCCTGATATGCTCGACGGACTTGTACCGCGGGCCACGACACAGTTGTTCGACTGGCTTCGCGCCGATTCCCCGTGAAGGATCGTGACGATGGCCGTGCCGGAGTTCTACTACTTCCTCCGTCCAGCACTCGAGGCCACCGCAACGAAGGATGGCATCCACTGGACTGAGGTCGCCGACGTCGCGGCTGACCGACTGCACCTCTCTCCCGATGATCGTAGTGAGATGATCCCGGGCGGAACCCGATCGCGGTGGCACGATCGAACGCACTGGGCACTCACGTACTTGCGAGCGGCCAAGCTCGTGGAAAAGGCTGGCAGGGGGCTGAGTCGCATCACACCCCGCGGGCGCGACTACCTTTTGCGAGCGCCCGCGATCATCAAACCCCAGGATCTGCGTGAGTTCCAGGAGTTCGTGGACTTCCACCGGCGGGACCGAGCCAGCGAGCCAAAGGCATTGCAGGCCGGCGCGGAGTTGGAGATCAAGACGCCGCAGGAAGCCCTCCGCGATGCCTACGTTCAACTTCGGTCGGCGCTGGCCGACGAAGTCCTTGATCGGGTGAAGGCGGTCACCCCGGCGCGATTCGAGACGATGATCGTCCAGCTGATGCTCCAGCTCGGTTACGGAGGATCGTTCGAGGATGCCGGGATGTCGGTCGGCCGAAGTGGCGACGAGGGCATCGATGGGATCATCAAGCAGGACCGACTGGGACTGGACAACATCTATCTTCAAGCGAAGCGTTGGGGCGATAGTACGGTCGGCAGGAAAGAGATCCAGGCGTTTGTCGGCGCGCTGTCCGGACGGGGTGCATCGAAAGGCGTGTTCATCACCACGTCCACGTTCAGCCGCGAGGCGCGCGACTATGCCAAGGCGCTTCAGACGCCAACCCTCTCCCTCATCGACGGAATCGAACTCGCGCGACTGATGATCAACGTTGATCTGGGCGTGTCGTTGGAAGAGCGCTTCGACGTGAAGCGCATCGACTCGGATTTCTTCGTCGAGTCGTAGTTACACCCACCGTTGACAGATGATGTCCATGAGTTCACCGTCAATTGGCGGAAAAGGCCTGCCAGTCCAAACCGAGCTGCCGAACGACCGCACGGATTGTGCCCAGTTTCAGGTCCTTCGAGCCCCAGTCTGGAACCGATGCCACCCGGTCAGTGGCGGGACTGAACCACTTGCGATGCGAACCACCACCGCGCCGAGGCAGTTCGCGGCAACCGAGTGCTTCGAGGCGACGTGCGGCTTCCCGGTACTTCATGCGACCAGGACAACGGTCTCCAGCCAAATGGGCGCGTCAGGCGCAACGCGCTGCAAGGCCGGCGGCAAGGGACGATCGAGGTCCTGATACGCCTCGAAGATCGCCGTCAGCGCATCCGTTGCATTGGCCATTGCCTCGGCAAGCGTGTCGCCCTCAGTGACCAATTCCGGCACGATCGGACAGGTCACCGTGTAACCGCCTTCGGGCTGCGGTTCGAGGATGAGGGGCAGTTTGTAGACGGCATCCATGTGCTGGCCTCCGGGAGGACCCAACCTGACCAAGACCTGAGGGCTACGGCTGTGGGTCGAGTTCACGGTCAATTGTAGCGTCGCCCATCGCCGTGGGCTCGCTCGTCACTCGGGCGCGCCCTTCGCCCCCTGCCACAACCCCCGAAACACCTCGCTCGTCTCCAACAGCGACTCGACGGTACCGACGGCCACAACCCGCCCCCCGTCCATCACGACCACCCGGTCCGCCCGCCCCAGCGCCGCCCGCCGGTTCGCCACCGCCAGCACGGTGCGGCCGGGGATCGCGAAGAGGCGGTCCCACAGGCGCGCCTCGGTCTCGACGTCGAGGGCGCTCGAGAGGTCGTCGAACACCAGGAGGCTTGGCTCCCGGATCAGCATCCGCGCCGCCGCCGCGCGCTGCGCCTGGCCGCCGGACAGACGCGTGCCGCGCGGCCCGAGGCGCGTGGCGAGGCCGTCGGGCATCGCGGCGACGTCGGCGTCGAAGACGGCGCGACGCAGGGCGGTGGCGACCGCCGTATCGTCCCGATCGAGTCCGAGGAGGAGGTTGTCGCGCAGCGGGTCGGAGAACAGGCGGGGCGCCTGGGGCGTGTAGGCGGCGCGCGGCGGGACGAACCAGGCGGCCGGGTCATCGACGGTCCGGCCGTTCCAACGAATCGTCCCGGCGTCGGAGGGCAGCAGGCCGAGGAGGACGCGCAGGAGCGTCGTCTTGCCGGCGCCGACCGGGCCGGTGATCACCGTGACCGTGCCGCCGGCGATGTCGAGGTCGACGTCCTCGATGCCGCGCGCGCCGTCCGGCCAGCGCATCGTCAGGCCGCGGGCGGTGAGCGACGACAGGACGTCGCCGGGCGCGCGCGCCGGCTGCGGGACGGGCGGCAGATCGCCCCAGAGGTGGACGGGGCGGTGGCGGACGAGGACGCGCTCGGGCACCGGATCGTCGACGAGCTCGGCCAGGCGCTTCAGCGAGACGTCCGTCTGGCGAAAGTTCGTCAGGTACTGGCCGAACATGCTCGTGATGACGGTCACCCACTCCAGGTAGGAGACGAACAACGCGAAGTCGCCGACGGCGAAGGCGCCCGGGTCGGTCCGCAGGCGCAGCGCGAGGAGGACGAGCAGCAGGCCGATGCCGATCGTGCTGAGGTTGTAGGTCAGGGCTTCGATGAAGCGCGACAGAGCCGCGTCGCGCAGCACGGCCCGGCGGCGGCGGGCGTTCAGCTCGCGGAAGTGGTCGATCACGCGCCCCTCGGCGCCGGCCACCTTCACGGCCAGCACCGCGCCGACGATCTCGCCGATGTGCCCCGTCACCGCCCCCTCGCTCTCCCGACTGGCCAGCCGCAGCCGCCGGATCCGCCCGGCCAGCACGTTGACGATCGTCACGGTGGCGATGATCGGCCCGAACACGGCCAGCGTCAGCCGCGGGTCGACGCGCCAGAGCACGGTCAGCGCTGTCCCGACGGCGAGCGCTTGGCCGATGGGATCGAGCGTCCAACTCAGGAAGTTCGGCACGGCTTCGACGTCGCCGCGCAGCCGGCTGATCGCCTCGCCGGTCGACGACGGCAGTGGGCGGGCGCCGGGCCGGTCGAGGATGTGCTCGAGCAGGTTGGCCCGCAGGAGCGTCCGGATCACCTGCTGCAGGGATTGCTCGGCCGCGACGGCGCCGAGGAGGGACGTGAAGCGCATTGCGCCGATGCCGGCGATGCCGGCGACGAGCCACAGGAGCGCGGTCTGGTCGGCGGCGGCGGTCGCGACAGCGGAGATCGCGGCGGCAGAGGTCGCGTCGGCTGAACCTGGCGCATCCACCGACAGGCGGTCGAAGATCGCCTTGACGACGAGGCCGGGCAGGAGGGGCACGAGGTAGAACATCACGCTCGCCAGCAGGCCGCTCGCCGCGTACAGCGGCCAGGCGTAGCGGGCGAGGCGGGCGAGGGTGCGCCAGAACTTCATCGACCGGCCTCGCCAACCGTGCCCAGCGCCGCGTCGAGGTCCTCGAGCCCCGCCGCCAGCAGCTGCGCGTAGCGCGAGCCCGCGTCCGCCGCCAGCGCCGCCCGCGGCCCGTGCTCCACGATGCGGCCATCCGCCAGCAGGCAGACGGCGCCCAGCCGCTGGACGGTCGCCAGGCGGTGGGCGATGACGACGACGGTCCGGCCGGCGGCCAGGCGCGCCATCGCCGCGGTCAGTCGCGCCTCGGTGGCCGGATCGAGGCGGGACGACGCCTCGTCGAGGACGACGAGGCCGGGGTCGCCGATGAAGATCCGGGCGAAGGCCAGCAGCTGCGCCTCGCCGGCCGAGACGCCGCCGCCGGGGGCCAGCACGGTGTCGAGGCCGTCGGCGAGGCCGTCCACCCAGGCGCCGAGGCCCAGGCCGTCGAGGGCGGCGCGGATCCGCGTGTCGTCGACGGATGGGTCGAAGAGCGTGAGGTTGTCGCGAAGCGTGGCGCGGAAGAGCTGGACATCCTGGGTGACGATCGCGACGCGCCGCCGGAGGTCGGCTGTCGGGACATCGCGCACGTCGACGCCGCCGAGGTGCACGGTGCCGACGGTCGGGTCGAGCAGGCGGAGCAGCAAGCGGGTGAGCGTCGTCTTGCCGCTGCCGCTCGGGCCGAGGAGGCCCAGGGATGTGCCGGCCTGGACGGTCAGCGTGACGTCGTGCAGCGTCGGGGCGTTGCCGCCGTCCGTGTCCGCGTAGGCGAACGAGACGGCGTCGACGTCGATGGCCAGCGGGCCGGCGGGCAGCACGCGGGCGTGATCGGGCGCGGGCTCGGGGAGCGACGTCCGCTCGTCGAGCAGCGCGCGGATGCGGGTGATGCTCGCGCCGGCCTGCTGCAGATCGCCCAGCTGCCGGGCGATGCCGGAGAGCAGGCCGTCCAGCTGGAGGCTGTAGCTGAACAGGAGCCAGGCCGTGCCGAGCGTGATCGACCCGTTCTGTACCAGCACGACGGCCCAGCCGAGGCTGATCGCCATCGCCACGAACAACAGCAGCACGGACGTGCCGCCCGTGGCCGAGCCGAGGAGGCTGGCGCGGAGGTTGCGGCGCCAGATGTCGCGGGAGAGGCCGAAGAACCGGCGCAGCGTGTACGCCACGGCACCGTTCGCGCGCAGGTCCTCCGTGCCGGCGAGGCGCTCCTCGAGGAACCCGAACAGCTGCGCGGACGCCTCGCGCGCCGCCGCCCAGTGCGGCACGGCCAGGTGGAGGATGCCGCGCATGATCGCGATGGCGACGAGGACGAAGACGGCCATCGTGGCGCCGATCCGGACGTCGACCCGAAACAACATCGCCAGCACGCCGACCACGAGCAGCGCGCTGCCGACGAGCTCGAGCAGGAAGCGCGACACGAAGTTCGCCAGCGTCGCCACGTCGCCGTCGATCCGCTCGATCAGCTCGCCGGGCGTGTGGCGGCCGTGGAAGGCGAGGTCGAGGTGGAGTACGTGCGCGAGCAGGTCCTCGCGCATCTGGTTCGTCGCCGTCTGCGCCAGCTCGGTGGACACGATGCCGGCCGCCACCATCAGCCCCTGCAGGACGAACGCGAGGCCGACGAACAGCGCGGCCAGGCGGACGAGGTCGCCCGCCGACGCGCCGCCGATCGCGCCGTCGATGAACGCGCGCTGGAGCTGCGGGCCCGCGAGGTCGAGGGAGATGTCGGCGAGCATGAGGGCGGTGAGGAGGGCGGCGCGGGAGCGCAGGGGGAGGAGGTAGCGGGTGAGGATGTCGCGCATGGGGGTGGATGCTAGCGGTGCGCTCCGGTTGGGCAAGTTGGTGCGAACACGGCTCTTGCGCGATGCGGCCTCATGGCTGGTCGAGCTGGAACGTCCAGGGGCCAGGGATCTGGAAGATCGGGCGGGACAGGCAGAGGGTGGCGGTCGGCAGAATCTCGCCGGCTGGTCCGCCCACCATTCGCCACATCGCCGGCGCGGGGCCGGTCAGGGGCATCCCATGACCCCCGCCTCTGCTGAAACCTGCACATTCCCTACGCAGCCCGCCCCAAAGCGACCCGCGCCGCACTCGGCCAATGTCCAGATCGATCAACTGACGTCCGTCGGATCCATCATCGGCCCAGTGGACGGTGATCATTGCCGTTGGCAAACGACCGGCCCAGTCCGGATCGGCGTCGGCGGGCTTGGGCTCGCCGGGATCGACGACGACCGCGAAGCCGATCGCCAAACGGCGATCTGCGATCTGCAGCGTGTTCGTCACGGGATAACGTTCCACGGCCATGCCGCTACGTGCCGCCGCGCCCAGATTCACGGAGTAGGCATACGTGGCGGCGACGGTATCCAATCGCACCGTTGTTGCGTTCGGGCCGTTCAGGGGTGTTCGCTCGACGAGAGATTCGTCGTCAACCGAATGCAGCAGGGGGCCGACGGTCAGATCAACGGGGCCGGTCCCCGAACCGGCAGGTACCGCAAAGAGCGCGGTGACGGGCAGCGACCATCGATAGACTGTCCCGGATGGATCCTGCCTGCTTCCCTTGGGCACGCGGAGTCCGAGTTCCGCCGCGGCGCCGCCCCCCGCGTGGTGATGCGTGAAGATGGCTGCCGGATGGAGCTCGGGCTGCCCAGGGCCTGCCACGGACACCGCATCGTACGGATCGGCGCGCCCGACGCCGAAGAAGCCAGGATTCTCGGCGTGGTCAAGGGTCGTGAAGCTGACCAAGTCCGCCGGGCCGATCGATACGGCCTCCAATCGCACGGCAAGGAGCCCATTGCCCGGAACGGCCATCCACCCTTGGAGCTTCAGTCCTCCCCGTTCGACGGGCGCACCCATTCGGTGCGCCCTCGTCGATCCGCGGGCAGCCACCGAGGCCACCGGAACGCTGATCGCACGGAGATCTGGATTCCAGGTGTCTGTCCCGTCCGCAGTCCGCAGGCTGATGTAGCCGATTTCATGGTCCGGCTTTGCGAAGAAGCCGGCATCGCCGCGCGCACGCTGCGCGGGTGATAGCGGGGGCACGATGCACGTTTGCGCGGGCAACTCAACGGTCCGTATCGTGCAGGTCAACCCCTCGTTGTTGCGCCCGAACTGCTCCTCACCCGTCTGGGGGTACAGTGTGACGATCCCCTGTTGATCACCGCCGGCCTCTGCCGGCGGCTCCACCTCGACCATGCGCACCGCCATCCGCGTGGCATTCCGATCCGCCACAAGCCCGTCGATCACGACATCCAGGCCGCCGACCGTCACCGTGACGGGCGTCGTGGACACCCACGCGTCGGGCGCAAGTGGCAGGATCCCCATCCCCGGCACCCAGTAGTACGCGTCGTCGCCGGTGCCGACAGGCCCCGACCCGTCGCCGTCGCCGTCGCCGTCGCCCCGGCCATCGCGCACCCCAACCCCCATCACCGCCCGCACCCACTCCCCAACCCCCCGCGCCCGCTCCTGAATCGTCCCGCCCCCCGGCATCGTCGCCAGCGCGCTCCCGACGACGATCACGACGACGACCGCCCCTGCGAACGCCATCGCCCACACCGGCCGCCGCGCCGTCACCGATCCGCGCCGCCACCGCGCCACACGCGCCCGCCCGATCTCGCCGGCGACGCGCCCGGCCAGCGTATCCGGCGCGGCCACGGGCTGCAGCAGGCCGCGCAGCGCCGCATCGACGCGCGCGGCCTCGGCGAGCGACGATGCGGCAACGGGCGACGATGCCGACGACGCCGTCGACACGCCATCCAGTCGCCGGAATGCCTCGGCCAAGGACTCGTCTTCATCCGTCGATCGGCGTCGGAACATGTCACACCTCCCCGTCAGCGGCGTGGGCGCGGTAGAGCGCCCCGAGCCGCTTGCGCGCGCGGAACAGCCGGGTCTCGATGGTCGAGGCGGGCACGTCCAGCAGCGCGGCGATCTCGGCGTAGGTCAGGTCTTCGAGGTAGCGCAGTACGAGGACCGCGCGGTCGGCGGGCGCCAGCGCTCGCAGTTGGCGTTCCAGGTCGATCCGCAGATCGTCGGAGCCGCGCCAGGCGGACGTATCGTCGGCGACGTCGAGTCCGAGCGATGCATCGTCCAGTGACACCGTGCGCGCGGCGCCGCGGGTGCCGCGGCCCACGCGACCCCCGCGCAGCCCGTTCAGCGCGCTGTTCGTCGTCAACCGGCGCAGCCACGGCCAGAGCGGCTCGCCGGGGCGGAAGCGGTCAAGCTGGCGATGGAAGCGGACGAAGGCCTCCTGCGCCAGATCCTCGGCGTCCGTTCGGTCGCCGCAGAGGTGGTAGCACAGGCTGTAGACGGCGTCCTGGTAGCGCTGGATCAGGAGGCCGAACGCCTGGGCGTCGCCGGAGCGCGCGCGGTCGATGAGACGGTCGTCGGTGGAGGCGGCCATCGGTGTCGCGTTCCTCGCGGGGGCGGGACGGTGGCCCGTCGGTCGGCGCAGCATCGCGTTCAGGAGGGTCATGTCATAGAGTACACGCGGGCGGCACCGCTTTCTTGCATCACCGCACAAATCCGATCCGCACCGAACCGGCCGTCACCCCGGGCGGTTGCCCCGCGTCCAACCTTCATTGCACACTTCGTCGCTTGGTCCGATGCCCTTCGTGTTCCACGCTGCCAACCGTAACCCCACTCCCATACCCGCAAGGTTGACCCGATGCTGAAGCGCCCCATCGCCGTGAGCGGCCTCGCCGTGCTCGCGCTCGCCCTCACGCCCGCGGGTCCCCGCGCCACGTCCGCGCGCGTGGCGTCGCCGTCGGCCCTGCCCACCGGCTTCGTCGAGACGCGCGTCGCCGACAAGCTGAACGGTGCGACGGCGATGACGGTCGCCCCGGACGGCCGCGTGTTCATCGCCGAGCAGCGCGGGACGGTTCGCGTCGTCGAGAACGACGTCCTGCTTGCCGAGCCCGTCCTCACGGTCGCCACGACCGCCATCGAGGACCTTGGGCTCATGGGCATCACCGTCGGTCCGGACTTCGACGCGTCGCCGTCGCTGTACGTGATGGTGACCGTCGATGCGCCGGTGACGCACAACCGGATTCTTCGCTACAAGCTCAGCGGCAACGTCGCCCCGGTCGAGAGCGCCCAGGTCATCGCCGACCTCGAACCGCTGACCACGCGCACGCGCGTCGGCGGCGGGCTCCACTTCGGCGCCGACGGCATGCTCTACGTGGGCACGGGCGATGACGGCAACGGGGCCAACGCCGCCAGCCTGGAGTCGACCTTCGGCAAGATCCTGCGCCTTGCCCCGGACGGCCAGATCCCGCCCGACAACCCGTTCTTCGCCACGCACCAGGGCCGCAACCGCGCGATCTGGGCGAGCGGCCTGCGCAACCCGTACACGTTCGCAGTCCAACCCGCCACCGGCCGCATGCTGATCAACGATATCGGCCAAGCCGCGTTCGAGGAGATCAACGACGGTGCGGCGGGCGAGGACTACGGCTGGCCGTCGACGGAAGGCCCGACGTCCGCGCCCGGGATCACCGGCCCCCTCTACGCCTACCCGCACGTCCCGGGCTGCGCGATCAGCGGCGGCGCGTTCTACAACCCGGCCGACGCATGGTTCCCGCCGTCGTATGTCGGCAAGTACTTCTTCGCCGATTACTGCCAGGGCGAGATCCGCGTCCTCGACCCGAACAACCCCACCGACGTCACCGTCTTCGGCTCGACCAGCGCCCCGGCGTGGCCGATCGACGTTCGCGTCAGCCCGGACGGCGCGCTGTACTACCTGGCGCGCGGTGCGGAAATCGGCACCGATACGGGCGCGCTCTACAAGGTCCGCTACGTCGGCAGCGGCCAGCCGACGATCGGGATCCAGCCGGCCGCCGCATCCGTCGTCGTCGGCCGCACGGCCCGCTTCAGCGTCCGCGCCTTCGGGACGCAGCCGCTGACCTACCGCTGGCAGCGGGACGGCGTCGACGTGCCCGGCGGGACGGGCGCCGACCTCGTCGTCGGCCCGGTGCAGCCATCGGACAGCGGCGCGCGCTTCAGTGTGATCGTCGGCAACGGCGAGGGCTCGGTGTCGAGCGATGCGGCGCTGCTGACGGTCACGGAGCGCACGCCGCCGGTGGCCACGATCCTCCTGCCGAACGCCGGCTTCCAGTTCGTCGGGGACGGGCTCGTCACGTTCTACGGCCAAGCCGTGGACGCGCTCGACGCCCCGCTGCCGCCCAGCGCGCTCTCGTGGCGCATGGACCTCCACCACGCCGACCACGTCCACGAGCTCATGCCGACGACGGTCGGTATCGCCGGCGGCACGCACATGCTCGACCTGGACAGCCACCGCAGCCCGGACGCCTTTGTCCGGATCACGTTCACCGCACGGGACAGCGAAGGCCTCGTCACCGTGCGGACGCGCGACATCCAACCCCTGCTCGTCGACCTCGCCCTGACGTCCGATCCACCCGGCATCACGCTGTCCGTGGACGACACGCCGGTCACGACGCCGGCGACCGTTCCGAGTATCGCCGGCGTGCGGCGCACCGTCGCCGCGGACGCCCTCGAGCGCGTCGGCGGCGCGCTGTACGCGTTCGAACGCTGGTCGGACGGGGGCGATGCGATCCACACGACCCCTCCCATGTCGCGGACGATGACGCTCACCGCGACGTTCCGGCTCTTCGGTGGATCGCTGCCGATCGTCGACTGGGGCGGCGACTACGTCGATGCCGACGCCGCCTTCCGCGGCGCCGACGTGCCCGTCGAGACCGATCTCGATCTCGAACGCGACGGCGTGTACGACGACGAGCGTTGGTCGATCCCGTGGTCGGACGCCACGCCGCTCTCGCCGCCGGTCGATCGGGCCGCCAAGAGCGCCCGGTTTTACGGCGGTCTCCTCATCGAAAGCTACGACCGCCCCTTCGAGTACAAGTGGGCACAGGTCTGGGCCCAGTCACCCGTCAAGCCATTGGACAAGCTCTACTACGGCGCCGGCCCCGGAACGCGAGGCTGGGACCTGCGCTACTGGCGGAAGGCGGACTTCCTCAGCGGCGGCCACGACCGGCGCGTCTCGTTCGATGAGGCCAGCTCGATCGCGCTCGTGAACTACGAGGGCGGCGACGGCGTGCCGCAGAACAACTCCGGTCAGGTGCGCATCGTCGTGAAGGACGGCGGGCAGTGGTTCATCTCGGAGCGCGCCGGAGAACCGGCGAGCGAGACGGCGTCGCTGATCATCACGGACCCGCGGAACACCGGCTGGGCGCTGTACGATCCGCAGCCGCCGGCCCGGCTCGCCTTCAAGCCCAGGTTCGCCCAGTTCGAACCGCACGTCTTCGTGGACATCCAGGCCGTCGGCTACCTCCACTCCAACGACGCCGTCCCGCCGCCCGCCGCCGACGCCCGCGCCGGATTCACCGTCGAGCGCGTCCACGTGACCGCGCGCCTCGGCGACCCGGCCACCGCCCTGCCGCCCGAGGGTCCGACGCTGGCCGCCAGCACCCCGGCCACGGCACCGCCGACGAGCCCGCCGACCGCAACGCCGACGGTCACGCCCGGCCCGTCGCCCACGGCGACGCGCACGCTCCTGCCCGGCGAGACGCCCCCTCCCACGGACACCGCCGCCCCGACCGACACCCCGCCGCCCGGCAGCACGACGGCCCGCCCGCCCGCCAGCGTGACGCCCACGTTCACCGTCACGTCGCCCGCGACGCGCACGCCGACCCGCCGTCCGCAAGGCGAGGGCGGTACGGTCTACCTGCCGATCGGCTACCGCCGCGCGACCGTCGCCGGCGCACCGGCTCCGCTGCTGAAAAACGGCCTGCCGGTCCGCACCGGCGTCGCGGAGATCGCGGAGATCGCGGACGTCGCGAACACCGCGAACACCGCGGACGTCGCCCCTGCCGCCCGCGCCGCCCACCACGCGGACGACCGCCGGCCCGTCCTCGTCGTCCTCCGCCCCGCCATCGACGTCGCGCGGCGCGACGTGCCCGACGACGTCGCCATGAAGGCCGTCGCCCAAGCCCAGGACCGCGTGCTCGCCGACGTCGACGCGGCCGACGTGACACTGCGCCACCGCTATGGGATCGTGCCGCTGCTCTTCGTCGACGCCAGCGCGCGCGGACGTGCGGCGCTGGCCCGACACCCGCTCGTGGCGGCCGTCGAGCCCGATCGTGTGAGCGTGCTGCAGCTCGCCGAGCACGCCCAAACGGTCCACGCCGACCGGGTATGGGCGGACTACGGTGTGACGGGGGAGGGCGTGAACGTTGCCGTGATCGACACCGGCGTCGACGCGAACCATCCGGACCTGAAGGACGCGATCGTTGCCCAGAAGTGCTACTCCGTCGAGAGCGGGTGCGGGGTCAACAGCGCCGCGTCCGAAAGCGATGACGCGATCGACCGGAACGGGCACGGCACCGGCATGGCGGGGATCGTTGCGGGCCGCGGCGTTGTGGCGCCGCGCGGGATCGCTCCCGGCGCCGGCATCGTGGCCGTGCGCGTCTTCAACGCCAAGGCCGAGTCGTACATCAGCGACCAGGCCAAGGCGTTCGACTGGATCGTCCGCGAGCGGAGCCGGCTGAACGTCAAGATCGCGAACATGAGCCTCGGCTCGAGGGAAACGTTCACCGGCAACTGCGACCAGTCGGACCCGGTCCGCGCGGCCGCCATCCAAACCGCGATCACGCGCGGCATCGCCGTCTTTGTCGCCACCGGCAACAGCGGGGCCCAGAACGCGCTCAGCGCGCCCGGCTGCCTGTCCAACGTCATCGCCGTCGCGGCGACGTACGACGCCGATCTCGGCCGTGAGCCGGACCGCGGCGAGTTCGGCGGTCCCGACGGCTGCTTCGACGAGAACGCCTCACCGGACACGGTCACGTGCTTCTCGAACATCGGCCGCGGCGTGTCCCTGGTGGCGCCGGGTGCCTGGACGACGGCGCCCAAGATGGGCGGCGGGACGTCGTCGACGGTCGGGACGAGCAATGCCTCGCCGGTGGCCGCCGCGGTCGGTGCGCTAGTGGTGGCGGTAGACGGCAACATCCGCCCCGCGCAGCTCAAGAAGCTGCTCGAGGACACCGGCACGCTCGTCACGGCCAAGAACGGCCAGAAGTACCCGCGCGTCGATGCGCTGGCCGCCCTGATCAAGGCCGGCGCCAAGCCCGTGACGCCGGCCGGACCGACGGTGGTGCCGACGGTGGTGCCGACGGTGGTGCCGACGGCGACGCGGACACCGGGACCGACGGCCAGCGCGACAGGGACGCCGATCGCTTCGGACACGCCGGTGCCGAGCGCGACGACCGCCGCGCCTACGGCAACTTCGTCGCCTCCGGGTGAGACGCCGGTGCCGACGCGGACCTCGGCACCGGCGACGAGCACGCCATTCCACGGAGACGGGTCCGGCCCACGCATCTACCTGCCGGTGGCCAGCAACCGCGAATAGGAACCCTGCGGCATCACGGCAACCGGTTGGTAGGGGCACGGCATGCCGTGCCCACCGGTCGGGTACTACAGGCCGACGCGGTCGTGATTCCAGGGTAAGGGCACGGCATGCCGTGCCCCTACCATCGACGGCGTGATGGACGGTTGGTCCGTTTTGGCCGCGCCCGTTACCCCACCCGCTCCACCACCACCGCCGTGCTCCCGCCCGTCCCGTGGCACAACGTCGCCAGGCCGAGGCTCTTGCCCCGATCGGCCAGCGCGGCCAGCAGCGTGACGATCAGCCGCGCGCCCGTCGCGCCGATCGGGTGTCCGAGGGCGATCGCGCCGCCGTTCACGTTCAGCTTTTCGTAGGGTACGCCCAACTCGCGGTGGAACAGGACGGAGTTCACCGCGAAGGCCTCGTTGTTCTCGAAGAGGTCGATATCGTCGACCGTCATGCCGAGCTGGTCGAGGAGCTGCTTGACCGCCGGGATCGGCGCGGCGGCGAAGCGCCAGCCCGGGCCGGCCGCCCAGGTGTGGCCGAGGACCTTGGCGATGGGCTTGAGACCGTGGGCCGCCACGGCATCGCCGCTGGCGACGACGAGCGCCGCAGCGCCGTCCGTCAGCTGGCTGGCGTTGCCGGCGGTGATCACGCCGTCCGGGTTGAACGCCGGCCGGAGCCTGGCCAGGCTTTCCAGCGTCGTGTCGGGCCGGATCCCCTCGTCGCGGTCGACGACGGTCACGCCCTTGCGGCCCTGGATCTCGTACGGCGCGATCTCGCCCGCGAACTTGCCGCCATCCGTCGCCGCCGCGGCGCGGCGGTGGGACTCGAACGCCACCTCGTCGAGGTCGGCGCGGCTGATCCCGAACTCGGCGGCCAGCCGCTCCGTCTGATCGCCCATCCGCTCGCCGGTCAGCGGGTCCGTCAGGCCGTCGTGGTCGAGCAGGTCGATCAGCGGCTCGGACTTGCCCGAGATGTACTTGTAGCCCCAGCGCGCCGCCGGCCGGAGCAGGAAGCCGCTCTGGGACATCGACTCCGTGCCGCCGGCGACCATGATGTCGCGCTCGCCGGCCTTGATGTGCGTCACGGCGTTCATCGTGGCCAGCATGGCCGAGCTGCACACCATGTTCACGTGGTAGCCGTCGATCGTGTCCGGGATGCCGGCCTTGATGGCGGCCTGGCGGGCGATCAACTGCCCGTGCCCGGCGCTGACGACGTTGCCGAACACGTAGCCGTCGACGGCCTCGGGGGCGACGTTGCCGCGCGCCAGGGCCGCGCGCATCGCGTGCGCCCCGAGGTCGACCGGCGAGACGTCCATCAGCCCGCCGCCGAACTTGCCGAGGGGCGTCCGAGCGCCCGAGACGATGAATGCTTCCTTCATGGTCCGCTGACTCCTTGTGCGCGTATTCGTTCCTGTGCGCGAATGGTCCCTGTGTGCGAATGGTGAGCGAACGGCATCACGACCGCGCGTCGAGCCATTCCACGAGCGCCGCCGGCAATGTCTTCTGCACCTTGCCGCTGACGTACATGCCGATGTGGCCGACCGGATAGGACAGTTCCTTGTAGTCCGTCGTGCCCACGCGCCCGGCCAGCGCCAGCGACGAGGCCGGGGGGACAAGATGGTCCTGCTCGGCGAAGACGTTCAGCACCGGCATCGTCACGGCCTTCAGGTCGACGCGCCGGCCGCCGAGCTCGACCTCGCCGGCGATCAGCTTGTTGTCCTGGTAGAAGTCCTTCAGGAACTGGCGATAGGCCTCGCCGGCCTGATCCGGGCTGTCGAAGATCCACTTCTCCATCCGCAGGAAATTGCGGACCTTCGTCTCGTCTTCGGCGATGTCCAACAGTCCGGCGTACTTGGCGACGTTCAGCTGGAACGGCTTGAGCATCAGGAAGCCGAGGTTCATGAAGTCGCCGGGGATATTGCCAAGCGCATCGACCATGAGGTCGATGTCCATCGGCCGCGCCCAGGCGTTCAGCAGACCGCACTCGGCGCCGCTCTCCGCGTGGAAGTCGACCGGGGCGACCATCGCGATGAGGCTCTTGACCTTGTCGGGATGCAGCGCCGCGTAGCACAAGCTGAACGTGCCGCCCTGGCAGATCCCGAGGACGTGGATCGCCGGCTGGCCCGATCGCTCGCGGACCTCGTCCACGCAGCGGTCGATGTAGCCGTTGATGTAATCGTCCAGCGTCCGCCAGCGGTCGGCCCGGGTGGGGTAGCCCCAGTCGATCAAGTAGACGTCGAGGCCGAGGTCCAGCAGGTTGCGGACGAGGGAGCGGTCCTCCTGGAGGTCGACCATGTACGGCCGGTTGACGAGCGCGTACGAGATCAACAGCGGCACCGGCCGCGGTTCGGCCACGCGCGGCGTGAAGCGGTAGAGCGTGATCCCATCCTCGCTCCAGACCGCCTCCTTGGCCGAGCAGCCGACCGTCACATCGTCGCTGTCGATGCGCGAGAGCGTCTCGACGCCGGCCACGGTCTGGCGGCTCATCTCGGCCAGCTCGCGGGCGAACGTCTCAGGCGTGATCGCGAACACGTTGGGCATCATCAGGACACCTCCTTGTCGGTCGCCTTGTCGGTCGCCTTGCCGGTCGCCTTGTCGGTCGAAGCCCGGCCCGCCGTGCGCGTCGTGGGCTGCGCCGCCGCCATCGCCCGGCGGAGCTCGCGAACCTCGCGCTTGAGGGCGTGCAAACGCCGGTTCGTCTCATCCAGCTCGCTGCGCGACGGGATGTCCGTCATCTTGAGCGCCGTCTCGGCGATGTCGCGTTCGCGCAGGCGATAGCGCATCGCCGCGGCCAGCATCGCGGCCTGCGCCTCGGCGTAGCGCGGCGCGCGGAAGGCGTCCTCGAGCGAGCCGTCGGTGGCTTCGGACCAGACGTTCACGAACTCGCGCAGGCTGGTGATCGGCGTGTTCGCCTCGGCCCGCCGGCGGAGCATGTCGACCCCCGCCTGCCCGGACGCCGCCCAGGCTTCGTTCAGGACGACGCTGAACTCGAACACCGCGCGTCGGTAGTCCACCCAGGCCTCGAAGCCGCGCTGCAGCATCTCGGTCGTCTCGCGGGAATAGCCCATCGACGGCGTCTCGAGGAGACGTCCGGCGCTGCGCTCCCATGCGTCCCACAGGAGGCGCGTCTGGCCCAACATCTCGGAGCTGTCGCCGCCGAAGGCGCGCGAGGCCGACGTCGGCACCTCCTTGATCAGGTTCGCCCACGGTCCGGGCAGTCGCTCAAGGGCGGCAAGGTAGCCGGCCCAAAGGCTGTTCATGTCGCCGGGCGGCGTGCCAAGGCCGGACCACGGCACGGCGATCGACTGCTGCATCAGCCGGCCGAACGCATCGAGCTTGGCCGTCGTCTCCTCGGGCGAGGTCGCCGGCGCCGAGAGCATCGACCATGCCTGCTGCATGAGCGCACCGTAACGGAGCATCGTCTCCTGGGTGGCCGCCATGCCCTGGGCTGCGTCCCTGGCCACCGGGTCCGCCCCGGCCGTCCATGCCGTCGTGGTCTGGTGCGCCAGCTGCCGCCACGAGGCCAGCCACGCGTCCGTTGCACCCGACCATGGCGAAGCACCCGGCCATTGCGCGGCGCCCGGCCACGCGGCGCCGGTCGGGGCGGCGCCGGTCGGAGCCGCGCCCGCGGTCTGGGCGCCGGCGGCCGCAAGGTCAGCCCACTGCGACCACATCTGACGCTGGGCATCGACCATGCCCTGCCACATCGAACCGATCCCGTCCTGACCCTCGCTCATGGCGCCCATCCCCTCGACGGCACGGAGCCGCTCGGTGCCCGGCGCGCACGCCGGCAGTTGAAACGACGATCGGCCAGGGCACGGTGGATACTGTGCCCTGGCCGATGACGATGCGCCTCAAGGCAACCGCCCGTGGCGCGCAGCGCGAATGCGCTTAGTTCTTGCGGGCGGCCTTGGCCGTGTCCGCGACGCTCTCGGCCATCTCGCGGCCGGCGGTCGCGAACTCGGCGACCTGCGTCTGCGCGACGCGCGCCTGCGCCTGCACGGCCTTCACGGTCTCCTGGGCCATCGACTGGCCGGCCGTGCTCAGCGTCTCGGCGAGCTTGGTGGCCTGGTGCACGCCGGTCTGGACCTGACCCTGCCACGCCTCGGCGGCCTTCTGGATCTGGGCCTGCTCGCGCTGCGCCAACTCCTGGATGCGGTTCGCCGTGTCGGTGAACAGCACATTCCACTGCTCGCGCAGCGAAACGAGGGCTTCCATCTGGGCCTTCGTGGCCTCGAGGTTGAAGTGGTTCCAGGCGGTGAGGGTCTCGTTCCACTGGCTCAGGTTCGTCTTGACGGTCTCGGGCATCATCGTGGTCTCTCCTAGGCGTATCGGCACCCCGCGATCCGCAGGGTGGCTTTCGTGTTTCGCCGGCTACGCATTCGTGCCGTACGATGGACAGTCTACCCAGGTGAGTTACACACCAGTTACAGCGGCCGCACGCGCACGCCGAGAACCCTGCGAATCCGTGTAGGGGCGGGTCTCAGACCCGCCCTCCCGCGCCCCTCACGACTCACGACGTCGATTCGCCCAAATCCCGCCCCCCCAACGCCGCCTCAACCCGCGCCACCTTCTCGTCCAGCGCCTGCAGCCGGGCCGCCACCTCACCCAGCGCGGCCAGCACCGCCGCCGCGTCCGGCGGGCGCTTGTCCTTGTCGGCGGCCGCCCCCGTACCCAGAAACGGCGACCACCACGTCAGCGAGCGCTCGATCTGCTCACCCACCTGCTGGCGTACGGCCTCCGACTTCGCCATCGTCTGGCTGAAGGCGTCGAGCATGTACGTGGCGTAGCCGCTCGTCACGCGCTCCCACAGCTGGAAGCTGTCGGCCAGCGCCTGTCGCTGGTCGTCCGGCGAGCGGTCGGCGACGGCGTTCATCGTCAGCGTCGCCAGCTGGTGCTGCATGAACGCCACCGCGTCGGCGAACTCGGTGAAGCGCGCCTCGGCATCGCTCTGGACGTGCCGGATATGGCCCCGCCAGCGGACGCGCGACTCACCGCCCTCATCCGCATAGAGATCCTGGGTGAACCGCAGGACGAACGAGGCGATGTCCCCTCCCGCCTCCGTCGGTCGCCGCGCACCGCTATCACGCTCAGCCATGTCCGCTTCCTCCGAATCACGTCCGTCCGCCGCTTGCGACGCCGGCTACGCCCCCACTCCGAGCCGGACGGAATCGTACACCGCCCGCGTCTGCGGCAGCGGGGCGATGCCGAGCTCGCTCTCCAGCGCCGCCACGCACCGCTCCCAACTGCGAATCGCCAGCGCCCGGTTGCCGCGGGCGGCGTGAGCGCGCATCTCGATCCGCCAGGCGTCCTCCCAAACCGGGTCGGTCGCCAGGACGTGGCCCGTCAGCCGCAGGCTCTCGAGCGGGTTCGTCTCGACGAGCAGCTCCGCCAGCGTCGTCATCGCCCCGAACGCCAGCACCTGCAGCCGCTCGTGCTCGCTGCTCGCCCAGTCGTCATAGCGTCGTTCGGGGAGATAGTCCCCGCCGTACAACGCCGCCGCCGCCGCATAGTGCGCCGCGGCCCCGTCGCGGTCGCCGCCGATCAGCCGGTTGCCGGCCGCCACGTGCCCCTCGAGCGCCTCGGCATCGACCCACGCCTCCGCCAGGTCGATGCCGTATGCCGCTCCCCAGCGCCGAACGAAGCGCGGCTCGGCCCGTGCCGCGCGGTCCGGTTCGAGCGCCCGCTGCACGGCGTTCAGCGCCACCTTGAAGTCCCTGTCCCCGGCGGCCGCATCGAGATCCGGCCAGAGCGCGTCGACGATCTGCTCCTTGTCGAGCCGCTTGCGCCGGAGCGTCACGACGAACTGGAACAGCTGGACCGCCTTGTCCCGACCCCAGGCGGCCGGCAGCACCGGCACGCCGTCCCGCCAGACGCGAAACGCGCCCAACGTCTGGACGACGAGCGGCACGACCCGAATCGCCGCAGCCAGCGGGTCATCCCGCACGCCCGCCGGATCATCGGGGGACTGCGGTGGGTCGGACGCCTGAACGCTCACGCGGTCGATTGTCGTCGCCGATCCGACCACGCGTCAACCGCCGCATCCGCCACCGCGTCCCGCGCCGTTACGACTTCGCCCGCGGCCGCGTGATCCTCGGCCGCCCCGGCGAAGCTGCGTCCACGATCACGGCGTGCGCCGCACCGACGTCCTCGAGCACGGCGGCGAGCGCGATCTCGCGCGGCCAGCCCTCGCTGGCCAGCGTCCATGCTGCGTCGAGCGTCTCGGCCGTCCAGGCGTCGTCGCCGGCGCTGAGCTTGGCCAGCGCGGCGTAGGCGGTGCGGAAGGCGGTCAGGCGGTCGGGCGTGGCTGCAGCGGGCAGGGCGCGCTCGACGGCGCGGACGGCCAGCTTGAGGCGGGTCTCGGGCAGAGCCATGTCGTACTCTCCCTGGGTTGCGATCGGCGTCGTCCCCTGGGCGATCCAGGCGAAGCGGCCGGTCCGGTCGACGCGGTCCATCCGGCCGACACGCCCGACAGCGTACCCCGTTCGCTGCGTCGTGGCGCGTCCGTTTCCCGCCGCGCGCCCGCCGCGCAGCCGACGCTCGGCGGCGTCGCATGGCGCCCGACGACCGCATCCGGGCCGCCACCCGGCCGCATGCATGCCCGACAGAGACGACTGGCGCGGCTTGCCATGACCGATATAATCCCGCCGGTTCCCCCGGGCCGGAGCGTGGTGGCCGTTGGCCGCCGGCCGATCCGGAACAGCGATGCCCGGCCGCCCATGCGCGCGGCGTCGCCATGAATCCCCTCCAGGAGGCTTGACTTGATGCGAAAGCGTCTACTCATCGCAGTGGTTGCCGCAGGCGCCATGATGTCGTTCGGCGGACGTGCGAACGCCGCTCCGTTGACCGACACGACGTACACCGTCAAGGGCGGCGACACGCTCTCGGGCATCGGCTCGCGCTGCGGTGTCGATTGGAAGAAGATCCAGACGGCCAACCGCTTGGCCAACCCGAACCGGATCGCCCCGGGCACGACGTTGAAGATCCCCGGCTCCGCGGCGTGCACCAGCCCGAAGCCCGCCGCACCGCGCCAGGCACCGGCCCAGCCGCAGCCGGCCGCCCCGGCCGACCCGAACGCCCCAGCGGCGCCCGTCGCCGCCGCCCCGGTTGCCGCGGCGCCGGCCGGCTTCGGCTACGGCATCCAGATCCACGCGCCCGACGGCGACCAGCGCGCCGTCGACGCCGTCGCGGACATCGGCTTCAACTGGGTGAAGCAGCAGGTCGAATGGTTCCGCTACGAGGGCTCGCCCGGCCAGGCGAACTTCGCCGGCCTGGACAACCTCGTGAACCAGGCGAACGCCAAGGGCATCAACGTGATGTTCAGCGTCGTCAAGGCGCCGGACTGGGCGCGGGCGGGCAACTCGGATCGCAGCGTCGCCGGCCCGCCGGCGGACCCGAACACGATGGCCAGCTTCCTCGGCCGCATGGCCGAGCACTTCCGCGGCCGCGTGAAGGCCTACGAGGTCTGGAACGAGCAGAACCTGCACTACGAGTGGGGCAACGAGCCGCTCTCGGCCGGCCGCTACGTCCAGATCCTGTGCGCCAGCTACCGCGCGATCAAGGCCTCCGACCCCGGCGCCGTCGTCGTCAGCGGCGCGCTCACGCCGACCGGCGTGAACAACCACCTGGCGATGGACGACGTGAACTACCTCAGCCAGATGTACGGCGCCGGCCTGCGCGGCTGCGCGAACGCCATCGGCGCGCACCCGTCCGGCTACAACAAGCCGGCCACCGCCGGTGTCGGCTGGTCGGCGCCCGGCAAGACGGACTTCAGCGGCCACCGCTCGTTCTACTTCCAGGGCACGATGCAGGCCTATCGCAACGTCATGGCCCGCAACGGCGACGGCGGCAAGAAGATTTGGGCCACCGAGTTCGGTTGGGCGTCCGTCGAGAACATGGGTGCCGGTCCGGCGCCCGGTTACGGCTACGCCGCCCAGAACAACGAGGGCGAGCAGGCACAGTATCTCGTCGACGCGTTCAACATGGCGCGCAGCTGGGGCTATGTCGGTCCGATGTTCGTCTGGAACCTGAACTTCGCGCCCGTCGCCGGCAACGCCGACGAGAAGGCCGCCTTCAGCATCGTCCGGAACGACTGGGCGCCGCGCCCGGCGTATCACCGGCTGAAGGGCATGTCCAAGTAGGTCGGAACTGCGAAGCCGTCGTTTGGTCGTCGCCGGTCTCGGCGTGAAGCCCGACGACGGATCCATCCACGACCCCTGATCATGTTCCATCCACAACGGCCCGGCCCAGCGCTCACCGCTCGGCCGGGCCGTTGTGCGTCGCCCGCCCGCCCCGTCGCTGTCGTGCGAGTGCGGCGATCCGCGCTCATCGCCGCCGCGCTCGCCTGCGCGACGTGCGCCTGCCGCCCGGCGGCTGGCCCGACCGCACCGCCCGACCCCTACGCCGACGTCTCTCGCCCCGCCCTCGCCCCTCTGCCGCCCGGCGTCGCCGAAGCCCTGACGGCACCGACGACGATCCCGGCCGCCGCGCCCGCCTCGGCGCCCATCCCCTTCGTCCTCCGCCCAGCCGCCGCGCCGCCGTCCGGGGAGTCGCCGCTCGGCGCCGGCCAATGGTCGCCCGACGGCAGGCACCTCGTGGCCTACACGCAGGAGTCGGGCGCTGCCGGCGAGGCGGCGATCGGACGCGTCTGGATCGTCGATGCGGGCGCGGCCGCGTCGGCCGTTGATCCCGCGGGCGCCGACGTCTCGCCCGCCCCACGCTGGACGGCGGACAGCGGCGACGTCGTCGGCGCGGCAGCGGAGCAGGGCATGGCGACGTGGCAGGCGGATGGCTCGCTGCTGCTGGCCCGTGAAGCCGACCCGATCGTCGATGCGGCGGGCGATGTCGTTCCATCGGCGCCGCCGGCGCGCAACGGCAACCCGCCGGCCGATATGCTGGCCGGCATCCCGGCCGACGTGCGTCACCGCATCCCGCCCGATGCCTGGGCGTGGCGGAGCGATGGCGGGCCGGCCGCGACGGTAACCGGCAGCGGCAGCGTTTGGCTCTTCGACCCCGCGGCGGCTGGACCGGCCCGCGAGATCAGCCGGCTGGTGTTCGAGGCCGGCGATGAGGGCGCGGACGGGGCGGGCGCGGACGGGGCGGGCGACGATGTCGGGGCCGCCGGGGCCGCCGGGGCCGCCGGGGCCGCCGGGGCCGCCGGGGCCGACGACGCCGACACGGCCGACACCCCCGTCCGCCCGATCTGGCTCGCCGACGGCCGCCTGTTCGTGCCGCGCCCAGCGCGCATCGGCGCCGAAACGGCGTCGCCCGTCGTCGACTATCCCCTGATCGACCCTGAGACGCTCGCCATCGAGCCGGCGACGGTGTGGGCGGGACTGCCCGCCAACCCGGCGACGCCGCCCGACGGCCGCGCGTTCGTCGCGCCCAACCGCATGACGGTGCTCGTCCCGCGCGTCGTCGTCGATCCCGGCGGCCCGGCGCTCGCCGGCGCCCGATTGGCGCACGTCGACGGCACGCCGCCGACGGACATCCAGCCGATCGGATCGCCCTTGTGGGCGCCCGACAGCAGCGCGATCGCCTACCCCGAGGCCGGCGCGCTGTTCGTGTACGACATCGCGTCTGGCCAGACGCGCCGGCTCTTCGACGGGGGAGCCGAGGATGTGTGGTGGTCACCCGACAGCCGGCGGCTCGCCGTCGCCACGCTCGATCGCGGGCTCGTGCTCGTCCAGCGCGATGGAGCGCTCGCGCCGACGCGCGTCCTCGGCGACTTCGACGGGACGTTGCCGCCGAGCTGGTCGGACGGGGGGGAACGCATCGCCGTCGCGTCGCGCGGCGTGGACGGGCAGCGTGGGCTTGTCGTCATCGACCTGCCGGCGCCTTGATCGGCGCGGCCGGTCCAGGACGGTCATGTATACTGCCCCGCCGTGAAGATGCCCGACGAACCGTCCGACCGACACCGCCAGCCCCTCGGCTGGCTCGTTCCCGTCGTGGTCGCGGGGCTGTTCGCCGGCATGTCCGCCGGTTGCGACGGCCGATCCGGCGAGGCACGTGATCGCGATGCCGTGTCCGAGGCGGCGCTCGGACTGCCCGGCGACGGATCCCGCGCCGAGGCGCCGCCCGGCGTTCGCCTGGTGCTGACGATCGAACCGCAGATCGGCGACGCTCCGTTGACCGTCGAGTTGCGCGCAGTGCTCGAGGGCGACCTCGAGGAACCGGATCGCTACCGGTGCGCGACGGCGGCGTTCGCGCTGGGCGACGACAACGTCCAGCTGATCCCGCCGCCCGACGACTGCACGGACGACGTGCAACGGGACTACGCCACGACGCATACCTATGCCGCCGCCGGAAGCTACCGCGCCTCCGTCCGCCTCATCGCCCGGCCCGTCGCGCCGAGCAAGCCCGTCCAGATCCTCGTCCGCGGCCCAACGCCGACGGCGGCACCGCTGGCGGCCAACCCCGGCCCGACGATCGTCATCGCCACCACGGAGCGCGAGCGGCCGACGGAGCAGGCCCCCGCACCGGACGACACGGCAGCGGCTGACGCGGCGCCTGAAGACACCGCGCCGCCGCCGTCAGCGCGACCGACGCGCACCGCGCGCACGAGCACCGCCCGCCCGCCCGAAGCAACGCGCCGCCCGTCGACGGCGGTCGCCCAGGCGCCGGCCGCCGTGGTGACGGCACCGTCAAGCCCGGCCGGCACGGCGACTGCACCGACCTCGTCCGTGCGGATCCCTCCTGCGTGGACCCGAATCGTTCCGACCCCACCAGGAATGCTCGCCGTTTTGCCCGCCGATCTGTACTATCTGCACGGTGATCCGCCGCGGCTGTGGCGCCTGCCGGCATCGGGCGACGAGCCCGAAGCCCTCGACCTTCCGGACGAGGTCACCGATCAGTACGCCGTCTCGTCGATCGGGTTCATCGCCCGCCACCGCGACCGCACGATCACGGTCCAAGCGCCGACCGGCGGCGAGAGGACGTTGTTCGAACCGGACGGCAGCGTGTGGGGGCTGGCATGGTCGCGGGACGGCCACCAGTTGGCGTACAACGTCGGCGGCAATCGTCGGCTCTTCGACGTCGTGACATACAGCGAGCGCGATCTCGGCCTGGTCGGCGGCACGGCGCCGATGGCCTTCTCACGCGACGGGAAGTGGCTGCTCGAGGGCCTGGACAACGGAGCGCTTGGCCTCGTGGAGATGGCGACCGGCAAGGATCAACGCATCCCGCTCGACGAAGGTGTCGGGGCTAGGGCCGGCTGGCTGCCCGATCGCAACGTCCTGTGGTCGACGGGCATGGGATTGCGCTTCGTGACGGTGGACGACCCGCTGACGATCACGCCGGTGATCGAGCCGGACGTTCAGACATCGACGGCACTCGTCCGGTCCGATCAACAGATGCTCGTCCTGGTCGGACGGGAGCTTGGCTCCGTCCTCGCCCGGATCGACCTGACTTCGCCGTCGATCAGCGCCGAGATCGTCGGTGCGCACATCGCCGTGTCGGCGGGCGCCGACATCGCATGGGCGCCGGATGGCCGAACGATCGCCGTCGCCGGAGAGAAGGGCCTGACGCTCGTCGACCCGGCGACGGGTGCGCGCGTGCCGCTGATCGACGGCCCGACGCGCGACCCGACCTGGGTGATCGGCGGTCGGTAGGGCGGACCCGTTTCGAGCGGCAGCGCGGGATCGATATCGAGGAGGAGGACGAACACATGCGCACCCGGATCGCCATCAACGGCTTCGGGCGGATCGGACGACAGCTCGTGAAGGCGATTCACGAGCGCTACTGGGACGCTCTCGAGATCACGGTGGCGGGCATCACCGACCCGCACATCACCGAGCACCGGGCGATGCTGCTCAAGCACGACAGCGTGTACGGGGTGTTCGACGCCGACATACAGGCGGTCGTCGAGGGCCGGACGAACGCGATCCGCGTCGACGACCAGACGTTCGACGTCGTCGGCCGCAACCCGTACGGCCCGGTGCCGGAGTGGAAGCGCTGGGACGTCGATCTCGTCATCGAGGCGACGGGCTACTTCAAGACGCGCGAGCAGAACCGGCTCCACCTCCTGGCCGGCGGCAAGCGGATCCTGATCACCCAACCGGCCAAGAAGCCGGACATCACGATCGTCCGCGGGGTGAACGAGGCGGCGTTCGACCCCGATGCCCACAAGATCGTCTCCAACGCCAGCTGCACGACGAACGCCCTGGCGCCCGTGGCCAAGGTGATCTACGAGCGCTTCGGCATCCAGCACGCCTTGGTGTCGACGATCCACGCCTACACCTCGTCGCAGGTCCTCCTCGACCACGCCGGCAAAGACCCCCGCCGCAGCCGCGGCGCCGCGCTGAACATCGTCCCCACCACGACCGGCGCCGCCAAGGCCGTCGGCGAGGTGATCCCGGCGCTCGCCGGGCGATTCCACGGCTCGGCGCTCCGCGTGCCGACGCCCACCGTCAGCCTGGCCGACTTCACCGCGCTCGTCGAGCGCCGGCCGAGCGGCGTCGACGAGGTGAACGCCGCGCTCCGCGAGGCGGCGGCCGGCGAGCAGCGCGACGTCGTCGGCGTCGTGGACGTGCCGCTGGTCAGCATCGACTTCACCGGCGACCCGCGCTCGAGCATCGTCGACGCCCCGGCGACGCTGATCCAGGGTGATCTCGTCAAGACCGTCCTGTGGTACGACAACGAGTGGGGCTACAGCTGCCGCGTCGCCGACATGGCGTTCTACATCACGCAGCGCGCCCGCGGCCGTTCACACGACGACGTCCGTGCCGACATGATCGAGCGCGCCCCGCGGGCGGCGCTGGCGATGACGACGGAGGTGGTCGCATGACCCGCAAAGCACGCGTGGCGATCTACGGCTTCGGCCGCACCGGCCGCCAGGCCTTCAAGGCGATCTGGGAGCGCCACCGCGACTCGATCGAGGTCGCGGCGATCGGCCTCGCCAACCCCGACGACGCCAGCGCGGCGGCGCACCTCCTGCAGTACGACTCGAACTACGGCCGCTTCGGCCCGCACGTCAGCGTCCACGACCACACGCTCCACGTCGACGACGTGCGCGTGCCTTTCGTCAGCGCCGCGCGACTGGCCGACCTGCCGTGGCGCGCGCACGGGATCGACATCGTCATCGAGGCGACGGGCCAGTACGAGGCCGGCGCCGAGGCCCGCGGCCACGTCGAGGCCGGCGCGGCGCACGTCGTCATCACCGCCCCGAGCGATGACGCCGACTGCACGCTCATCTACGGCGTCAACGAAGACCACTTCGACCCGGCCGCCCACGCCACGGTCTCGTCGGGCTCCGATACGACGAACGCGCTCGCGCCGGTCCTCATGGTCCTCGACGCGTCGTTCCCCCTGAAGAACGCGATGTTGACCGCGGTCCGCGCGTACACGAACGCCCAGAAGCTCGTCGACTCGACGGACCAGGACCTCCGCCGCGCCCGCTCGGCCCCCACCAGCATCGTCCCGACGACGACGCGCGCCCCCAAGGCCATCGCGCACGTGCTGCCGGGCATGGCCGGCAAGATCAGCGGCTATGCCGTTCGTGTCCCCGTGCCGACGGTGTCGTTCCTGGAAGTGACCGCGCAGTTCGATGCGCCGGTGAGCGTCGATGCGCTGAACGACGCCTTCCGCGCCGCCGCTCGCGGCCCGCTCGGCCGCGTCCTGGCCGTCTCCGACGCCCCGCTCGTCTCCACGGACTTCCGCGGCAACCCGAACTCGGCCATCATCGACGCGCCGTTCACGATGGCGATCGGCCCGCTGGCCAAGATCAGCGCCTGGTACGACAACGAGTACGGCTACTCGAACCGCGTCGCCGACGTCGTCGCCTACATCGCCCAGCGCACGATCGGCACGCCGCGCAACGGCTCGGGCGCGTGATGGCCGTCGGTTCCCCGCAACCGGGCGCCGGTCTCCCGACCTCGACCTCCCGGCTGCCGACCCTCGACGACCTCGACCCGGCCGGCAAGCGCGTCCTCGTGCGCGTCGACTTCAACGTGCCGCTGACGAAGGACGGCGCGGTGGCCGACGACACGCGCATCCGCGCCAGCCTGCCCACGATCCGCGAGCTGCTCGACCGCGGCGCAGCCGTCATCCTCATGAGCCACCTCGGCCGGCCGAAGGGCCACGACCCGGCGCTTCGCATGGCATCGGTCGGCGCCGCCCTCGCCGCCCTCCTCGGCCGGCCCGTGCACACGATGGCGGCCGTCACGGGGCACGACGTCGAGGAGACCGCGCGCCACCTCCGACCCGGCGAGATCATGCTCCTCGAGAACCTGCGCTTCGATCCGGGCGAGGAGTCGGACGATCCGCGCCTCGCCCAGGATCTGGCGGCGCTGGCGGATGCCTACGTCAACGACGCCTTCGGCACCGCCCACCGCGCCGCGGCCTCGGTTGTCGGCGTCGCCCGCGACCTGCCGGCGTACGCCGGACGACTGATGGCCCGCGAGATCGCAGCGCTCGGTGCCGTCACGTCCAACCCGGAGCGGCCTCTCGTCATCGTCACCGGCGGGGCCAAGGTCTCGGACAAGGTCGCCGTCCTCGATCACCTCGTCCCGCTGGCCGACGCGATCCTCGTCGGCGGCGGGATGGCGAACACGTTCCTGGCCGCACGCGGCGTCCCGATGGGCGACTCGCTCGTCGAAACCGCGGCGTTGGCCGACGCCGCCCGCATCGCCGCCGCGGCCGGCGACAAGCTCGTCCTGCCGGTCGACCTCGTCGTCGCGGACGCCTTCAGCGCGGAGGCGAACACCCGCGTGATCGCGGTCGCCGACGCCGCGCGCGACGACGTCGATTCCGCCGCCGCCGGCGTCCATGCGGCCGGCATCGACCCCGGCTGGCGCGCGCTCGACATCGGCCCGGCGACCATCGAGCGCTTCCGGCGCGCGCTCCTGGGGGCGCGAACCGTTGTCTGGAACGGGCCGATGGGCGTCTTCGAGCTCGCCCCGTTCGCCGAAGGGACGTTCGCCGTCGCCCGCATCCTGGCCGACCTGCCCAACGCCCACACCGTCGTCGGCGGCGGCGATTCCGCGGCAGCGGTGCATGCTGCGGGGCTGGCGGACCGGATCGGCTGGGTGAGCACCGGCGGCGGCGCGACGTTGGAGTTCCTCGAGGGGCGGATGCTGCCGGCGGTGGCGGCGCTGCTCGGGCAATAGGTCCGAGCCACCATGCGCGTTCTCGCGTCCGACCACGGCGCCCCGCTCGGCGACATCGACATCGTCCGCTGCGTGCGTGAGGCCGGGAACCCGTGACGACGGATGCTTCGCCGCGCCCGGACCTGTCCGGCGTCCGCATCGGCTTCATCGGGCTCGGCGTCATGGGTGCGCCGATGGCCGCCCACCTCCTCGAGGCCGGCGCCGTCCTGACCGTCCACACCCGCACCCCGCAGCGCGCCCAACCCCTCCTCGACGCCGGTGCCCGGTGGGCGCCCTCGCCCGCCGACGCCGCGCGCGACGCCGCGTTCGTCGTGACGATCGTCGGCTTTCCCGAGGACGTCGAGGCCGTCTACTTCGGCCGGCGCGGGACGGCGGCTGCGCCGACGGGCGGCGCCGGCATCTTTTCGACCGCCGCGCCCGGCGCCGTGCTCATCGATATGACGACGAGCCGTCCGGCCCTCGCCCGCGAGATCCACGCGGCCGCCGCAGCGCGCAGCATCGCGGCGCTCGATGCGCCGGTCAGCGGCGGCGACGTCGGCGCGCGCGCCGCCACGCTGTCCATCATGGTCGGCGGCGACGCGGACGCGTTCGAGCGAGCGCGCCCGATCCTGGCGGTCATGGGCCGCCTGGTGGTCCGTCAGGGGGCCGCCGGATCCGGCCAGCTGACCAAGCTCTGCAACCAGATCGCGATCGCCGGGACGATGTTCGGCGCGCTCGAGGCGCTCCTGTTCGCGCGACGGACGGGGCTCGACCCGACGACCGTGTTGACGTCGATCGGGGCCGGCGCGGCGGCCAGCTGGACGTTGCTCAACCTCTACCCGCGCGCCGAGCGGGGCGACTTCGCACCGGGCTTCGCCGCACGCCACTTCCTCAAGGACCTCCGCATCGCCCTGGACGAGGCGAGCGACGCGGCGCTCGATCTGCCGGGCCTTGCGCTCGCCGAACGGCTGTACGGTCGCATGGTCGAGGACGAGGGCCGCGGCGACTTCGGAACGCACGGCCTTCTGCTCACCCTCATGGGGTCGTGATCTCAGCGCGCCTTCCGACCCACCGCGTCCCACCCGCTCCCCCGTGCCTCGCGCCGCCCGTGTTGACCCGCGCCGGCCGCCACGCGCGCGTCGATCACGAACAACGCCTGCCAGACGACGTCGATCACCCGCAGCCGCGCCAGGCGACGCACCGCCCAGGCGATCGGTGCCCGTAGCGATCGTCGAACGTCGCGCCGCACACCGCCGCCCGACGGACCGCCCGTGCGCCCATCCGACCGCCCGTCCGGCTGCCGACTCGACGGCCCGCCCGACCGCCGCCGCAGCGCGGCGAGCGCCGGTCGTTGGACGAGGGCATCGTACAGCCGCCCGAACGGAAATCCCCAGCCCGTGAGCCGCTCGACACCGAGCCCGGCATCGCCAAGCAGCCGCTCCAACGCCGCGGCGTCGTACCGTCGCCGGTGCCCGGCCGCCCGGTCCGCCGCCCCGAAGCGCGCCGCACCGGCCGGCACGGTGATGGCCAGCGCGCCGCCGCCCGCCAACACCCGGGCGATCTCGCGCGCCGCCGCAACGTCGTCCACCACGTGCTCGAGCACCTCGCCGCTGACCGCCCCCTGCACGGATGCAGCGGCCAGCGGGATCGCAGCGGCATCGGCGACGAAGACGTGGGTCGGCGCCGCTGTGCTCCTCCGGGCACGGCCGCGCGCCGCGCGCGCGCGCTCGAGATCGGCGTCGAAGGCGTACACAGTCCCGCCGAATACCGCCCCCCCGAACCCCCCGTCGCCGCGCTCGCGCTGCCGCGCGCCGCCAAGGGCCAAGGCGAGCGCTCCGTCGCCGCAGCCGACATCCAGGACTGCCGGCGGGTGATCCCACGCGCCGGCGAATGGGGGCGCACCGTCGATCAGCCCGGCCAGGTGCGCCACGCGCCATCGCTGCCGCGGGCCGATGCCCCGCCGTTCCGCTCGATGCACGGCGACGGTCTCGGCCAGCGCTGCGCGGAGCACGCTGCCGAGGCGATGCGCGCTGAAGCGTTGCTCCCATGTGGTGCGCCCGGCGACCGCCAGGCGCAGGCGCTCGTCCGGCGCGGCCGCCAGGCGGGTCAGAGCCTGCGCCAAGGCCGCCGGATCGCCGCACGGCACGGCAACGATGTCCTCGCCCGGCATCAGGCCTTCGCGCAGCGCCGGCGTGTCGCCGGTCACCACCGTGCGGCCGGCCGCCAGCGCCGCGTATACCTTGTACGGCACGACGCGCGCCGTCTTCGGCCGATCGGCGAACACGCCGAGGCAAACGTCGGCGCCGGTGATGTGCGCGCGGATCAAGTCGTCCGGCGGCAGCCACGCCGGGACGAAGCGGACGCGCGCGAGCGCGAGGTCGTCCGCCAACCGCGCGGCCGCCGCCTGCGTCTGACCGAGGCCGACGAACGTGAAGTCGATCGCCTGGCCGCGCAGCCGGTCGGCGGCCTGCAGCATCACCTCGACACCGTGCAGCGGAATGAACTGGCCGAAGTACACCACCGAGAGCGGCGTCCCGGGACGCGGCGCATATGCCGGCGTCGCGTCGTGAAAGATGCGGGGTGCGCCGACCGGGATCGTCAGCGCGCGTGCCGCGTCGAGCCCGAGGTCCTTCACCCAGGCCGCGGCGTGCGCAGCGGTGTCGACCACCACCTGATCGGCCAGCGCGAACAGTCCGCGCTCGATGCGCTCGAAGACGGGCAGCCGCCAGGCGCCCTTCGCCAACCCGCGATCGCGCACCGTCTCGGCGAGCGAAACGAGCGGATCGAAGACCAACGGCGCCTCCAGCCGATCGGCCAGCCGGCGCGCGATCGGGAGATCGACCAGGCCGGTGGCGCCGACCCAGACGACGTCCACCGCGGGCAGGTCGGCCGTCACGGCCGCCAGCGTCCGCCAGGCTCCGACAACGCGTCGGCTCACGCGGCCGAGCTGCCATGCGCTGCCGCGCGCCGCAGCCACCTTGTCGGCCGTCCCGACCCAAAGCGGCACGTGCCGCTCGATCACCTCGACGCCGGCCGACCGCAGCGCCTCGATGACGATCGCGTTGCGCCCGTGCGGTGCGCGGTCGTACGTGCCGACGAATGCGACGCGCAGCGGCCGGTTCACGGCGAGCGACTCAAAGCGACGTGCGCCGCACGATCAGGTCGGCCAAGAGGCCGATGACCATCACCTGCAAGCCGGTCACGATAAGCGCCAGCGTCGTGCCGGGCATCGGCGGCAGCCCCCACTCCGGATTGAAGCGCCAGATGATGTCATAGAAGACGTACTTGCCCGTTCCGCCGAGCAGGAGCGCCAGCCCAAGGGGCAGGAAGATCTTCAGCGGGTTGAAGTACATCACGGTTCGCACGCACAGCATGAGGTAGTTGTAGGTGTCGCGCAGCGGATGGAACGTCGATCGCCCGACGCGCGGGAAATAGTCGATGGGCAGCCATTGCACGGTGTAGGAAGCGGACAGGAAGGCGATCGTGATCGTGCTCACCCACGAGTGCGTCGTCGGCAGGATCGGCAGATAGCGCATCGTCAGGTCGCGGCGCTGCAAGCGCAGACCCGAGTTGAGGTCGGGGATGCGCGTGCCCGTCATGAACTCGGCCAGCTTCCGGATGAACCACTTGGCCGGCGTCCGGAGCAGCTTCATCGTGCCCGCCTCGACCCGGCGCGCGCCGATGACCATGTCGGCGCCGGCGTCGATCATCGCCATCATGGTCGGAATCTGATCGACGGGGTACGTCCGGTCGGCGTCCGAGAACGCCACGATCCGCCCGTGCGCCTGCCGCACCCCGGTCGTGCGCGCCGCGCCGTTGCCCCGGTTGTACGGGTGCTGAATCAACGTCACCCACGGCCGCGCGCGCGCGATCTCGGCCGTGCGGTCCCGCGACCCGTCGTCGACGACGAAGATCTCGTAGGTGTAGCGCGTGGCCGACATCGCGCGCTGGGTGTCGTCGAGATCGTCGCCGAGGGCCGCCTCCTCGTTGTAGGCGGGGAAGATGATCGTCAGATCCATCGGTGTGCCGTCGTCCGGCCGAACGTCCGTCATGAACGGTGCTCCTCCATGCTGTCGCGCCTGCGCGTGAGCGCCAGGCTTCGGCCAGGGGTTTGACCGACTGGGACACCGCGACTATACCTTAGGGTTGCTGTTTTCGGTCAGGGAAGCGCGGTTCGGCCTCCCCGATTCCTCAAGATGGTCAGGTGGTCATGTTCTTCAACTACCCCGACATTCCGTCCGGCGCCATGGCCGAGGATCGCCACATCGAGGCGAACAAGATCGGCGAGGGTTTGCAGCGGTCGTCGATCGAGCGCATCGAGACCCGCTTCGTCACGCTCCGCCTGCCGGACGGTCAGACGATCAAGGGCGACGTGGCGCAGAGCGGCTTCACGGTCTACTTCGGCGGATTCGACTGGGTCACCTATCCGACCCCGCCGCACGTCCTGCAGAAGTTCCCGCAATTCATGCCGTTGCCGCAGCAGATGTATCGCAGCTCCGAGGACGACGACAGCCTGCTCGGCTAGTGCCCCACCACTGGACATGCTCGAGGTGGCTACCAGAGTACGGAAACCGGAGAATCTGCAGTGGTGAGGTACCAGTAGACCGTCACGTGACGATCTGCGGATGACGGCGAGTCGCAATCCACCGGCAGCTGAAGCTGGCCGGCTGCAGGCGTCCCTGGCGGGCCGCCATGGTGCCCGCCTTCGCGGGCACCCAGAAGTCCGAAGC
>JADYYS010000018.1 GCA_020853525.1 Ardenticatenales bacterium
AAGCTGGCCGGCTGGTGGCCTTCGGCCATTGCGCCCGCCTTCGCGGGCGCTTCGGACTTCTGGGTGCCCGCGAAGGCGGGCACCATGGCGGCCCGCCAGGGACGCCTGCAGCCGGCCAGCTTCAGCTGCCGGTGATTCGTCGTCCGAGATCGTCATGTGACGGTCTCCTAGGTAGCAAGCAGCTCGCGGATGCGGGCGAGGGCGTCGGTCGGACCCTGGCCGAGGTAGAGGCCGGGTACCTGGGCGCGGAGAGCGGGCGACTGGGTGAAGGCCGCGCCGCCGAATCCGAACCTGGGTGCGGGGGAAAGGGCGTCGAGCTGGGCCTGGAGCGGAGCGAGCGCCAGCGCGGTGGCCTCGGCGTTGGCCGACAGGCACACAAGGTCCGGACGCGAGGCGCGCGCATGCGCAACGAGATCGGCCAGGTGGACGTCCGCACCCAGGAACTCCACGTGGTAGCCCGCCCGACGCAGGAACAGGGCGAGCATGAGCGCGCCGATGTCGTGACGTTCGTGCGGCGCGCAGCCGACGACGATGCGGGCGGCGTTGCGGCGTGTCGGCTCGGCCTGGAAGAGGGCGCTGATGTGGCCGCGCAGCAGCTGGCTGGCGAAGTGCTCGGTGGCGATGCGCACCTCGCCGCGGTGCCATGCGGCACCGATGGCGACGAGGCACGGTTGAAGGACGCGCAGGCACACCGTCTCCGGGTCCAGCTCGGCGTGCGCCGCCCGCAGCACGCCGGTCGCACGCGCCTCGGCATGGGCGACGAGCGCGGCGTACAGGCGCCGGCTGTGCGCGTCGGCCGGCGCGGCCGCCCGACCGACCGCAGGGCCGGGCAGCGACGCCGGCACGGACGGCCAACGACCGGACCGGCGCATCGCACCGATTTCGGCGGCGGCCCGGCGAACGGCGACCCCGACGTCGATGCGGCCCTTCACCCAGTTGAGGATGCCGATGTCCCGCTCGGAGTAGAGCCGGTAGTTGCCCGCGGAGCGTCGCGGGGCGACGAGCTGATAACGGCGCTCCCACGCACGCAGCGTCACCGCCGGGATGCCGGTGCGTGCGCTGACGGCCCGGATCGGGAACCGGGGCGTGTCCGGCAGGTCGGCCAGGGTTGGAAGGGTTGGAAGGGTCGGCATGATCGGCGACTGTGCTCCGGGCTACGCCAGCGTCACCACGTGACGATGCCCTCCCGCCCCCATCACGGTCAACCGATACCCGCTCACCGCCGGATCCCGCTGCGCCAGCAGCGCGTCCGTCGAGGGCGTGCGGTTCGTGGCGACGATCTCGATCGCACGCCCTTGGCGGTGGGCCGCGTCGACGAGGAGCACGAGCGTCTCGAGGTCCGGATTGCCGTGCGTGCCGTCGGCCGAGACCACATAGGTGTCGGCAGTGATCCGATCGAAGAGCTCGGCCGAGAGGTTGCGAATGCTGCCGTGGTGGGGGAGCTTGAAGACGTCGACGTGCAGCGGTGCGGAAGCGGGCAGGAGATGGGCGGCGGCGAGACCGGAGAGGATGTGGTCGCCGCGGCCGTCGCCGGTGAGAAGGAGCCGTCGTCCGTCGGCCGTGGCCAGGACGATGATGCTGCTCAGGTTCGGCACGCTCCGGTCGGCGTTGGCCGCCAGCTGCGGATCGGCCAGCTCGTCCTCGTGCGCATCGAGCCAGGCCAGCCAGTCGGCGCGCAGCGCATCCAGGTTGGCCTGGCTGGGGCCGATCACCTTGAGGCGCAGGTTTCCGAGGCGCAGCGCCCGCGGCAGCGTGTCGGGTGTGATCGGCGTGTTCTCCCCGCCGGGCTTCGGGTTGGCCAGCGACCGCCCGTTGATCGGCACGCCCAGCGCCAGCGCGTGTTGCCGCAGGCGGTTGCCCTCGCCGATGCCCTGCAGCGCCATGCCGGTCGAGGTCATCGTGGCCGCCGCCGCACCGGCGCTGGCCATGGCGGCCGCCAGCCGGGTGGCGATGGCGCCGTCCGGATCGAGCGTCCGTGCGAAGCTGTTGTGCCACAGGTTGCCCAGCCGGACGGTCTCGGGATCGCCGTTCGCCCGCTCGGCGCGCACGTCGGCCGCGAGGTCCAGGAGGCCGAGCACGTGGTCGTTGTCCACATGGCTGAGCATCACGAGGTCGAGCCGACCGCCGGGCCCGACGACGTCCGTCAGCACCGGCCGCAGGTGCGCCTGCCACGTCCCGGCCGGGCCGCCGTCGATCAGCACGAAGCGCGGCGCGGCTGCCGTGCCGAACGCGAGGAGCAGGCAATCGCCGAGTGCGGCTTGGACGACATGAAGACGGAACATCGATCGATTCCTTTCGGTCACCGAACCGGCACGACGATTCGCGCGATGACGCACGGTCGGACTTCACATCGGCTGCAGCGGATCGACGTCGCCGCTGGCCACGAGCGCGAAGTCCTGGCCGGCGGTCAGGAGGTTGGAGGCGGACACCATGACGGTGTAGTCGCCCGCCGGCGCCGGGTCGATCCGGACGAGCTCGACGTTGTTGTCGACGTCCGTGGCGGCGAACGCCTGGGCCAGCGTGGCGTTGCCGATCCGCTTCGTCCCGTCCGGCAGCTCGACGATCAGGTTCAGGTTGTTCTGCAGCGCGCGACCAGGCGCGTCCGTGTAGGCCAGGCAGATCGAAAGCGGCCGGCCCGCTCGCGCGGTCAGGCGCCAGCGACGCCGCTCGCCGGTGCGGGTGAGGAGGTCCGCCGGCGCCGCCCAGCGGTCGGCGAAGGCGAGCGACAGGCCGGGCGCGCCCGCGTTCGGGACGGACCGGGCCACGTCGACCGCACCGAAGCCCTGGTGAAGGTTCGGCTGCGCCGGGAAGTCGGCGTTGGCATCGACGCCGGACAGCCAGCGCGTTCCGGCGATGAGCGTCGCCTTCAGGAGCGCGGCGCTCGCGGCATGGTTGTGGCGGGTGGCAAAGTGTTCCCGCACCAGCGCCGCGCAGCCGGCCACCAGCGGCGCCGCCATGCTCGTGCCGCCCATGAAGGCGTAGCGCGGGTTGCCGGGGAATGGGCCCCAGAAGTGCCCGAGCGACGCGCGGGAGGACTTGGCGGACGCGATGTCCGTGCCCGGCGCCACGACGTCCGGCTTGATCCGGCGGTCGTCGCACGGGCCGCGGCTGCTGAAGGCGGCCAGGGATTGCGGATCGCCCGAGACCGTGACGGCGGCGATCGGGCTGTCCGGGAACGCGTCCGGAAACGCATCGCCGTACGTCAGGTTGGCGAGGCCGCCCTGGTTCCGTCCGGAGCGGCTCGCGCCGACCGTCAGCGCGTTCTTGCTGGTGGCCGGCGAGCCGACCGACAGCCAGTCGACGAAGCCCGGCGCCGCGTGGAGCCGCTGGCGCGCCTGGCCCTCGTTGCCGGCGGAGATGACGACCAGCATGTCGCGGCGCGCGGCCACGAACGCATCGACCTCGAGCGCCGTCGTCGGGTACGTCGCCGGCGTCGCCGCGCCCCAGCTGTTGTTGTGGATGCGCGCCCCGGCTTGATAGGCCTCCTCGAACAGATCGCCCAGGTCGAGCGGCAACCCGCCAAGCCGGCCCTGCGCGTCGAGCACGGACTGGAAGAACAATTGCGCCCCCGGCGCCACGCCGCGCAGCGCACCGCCCGAGGCGGCGCCGTCGCCCAGGACGGAGCCGGCCACGTGCGTGCCGTGGCCGTGCGGATCGGACGCATCGCCCGGCCGGCCGAGCGCCACGAGCCCGACGATCCGGCCCTGGAAGTCCGGGTGCCGGTCGTCCAATCCCGTGTCCGCCACCGCGACGATCTGCCCGGCGCCGGTGAGGCCGATGCCGGGTCCGCCGGGCGGCGGATCGACGCCGAGCAGCGTGCGGGCGACGTCGTTGTGCAGCTTCGGCTCGAGCCACTCGTCGACCCGCGCCACCCCGACGACGCTGCCGAGCCGGTCGAGCAGCGGCGAGCCGTCGAGCACGTACACCCGCACCTTGCGCGTGCTCGAGCCGGCGATCGGGACGCCGAGGTTCGTCAGCTCGGCCACCGCCGCCGAGGCGTCCGCGCCGGGGTGGAGCAGCAGCTCCCACGTCCGCATCGCCACCGGCGCCGCCGGCGCGCCGGGCGCGAGGCCGCGCGGCGCGTCGGCCGGCACGGTGTACTGGATCGGCCCGGCGTCGGCGGCCTCGTAGCGCCGCGTGCGGACGACGAACGGAAGCGCGGCGATCGCCGCCCGCTGGTTCGCCGAGCACCGGACGACATAGAAGTTGTGCGGCACGTACTCCAGGATCGCGGCGCCGACGGCCTCGATGGCCTGGCGCTGTTCGAGGAGCAGGGGCCCGCTGAGCTGCACGAGCTGGACATCCGGCTCGTCGGGCCCGGGCACGGGAACCGGGGCGATGCCCCGCACGTCGCGCCGGATGTCGCGCGGCGCGCCGCGTGAACGGCGCAGCGCCACGTTGGGCAGCGGATGCGCGTCGAGGCCCGGCGTCTCCGGGTCCGCGGCCGGGTCCGGCAGCTCGGTGACGACGATGCCGGCGGCCCGCAGTTGCGCGATCGCCGCCGCGTCGGCCTCGCCGACGGCGAAGCTCTCGGTCCAGCTGGCGCCGATGAGCGCCTGCCGGCACGCGGCTTCCTCGTGTTCGTGCATGTAGTAGGCGATGACGCGGGACATGGTGCTGGCCCTCCTGTCGCTCGGCGATCCGGCCCTGTCGGCTTCGATCACAGCGTACACCCTCGCCCGGTCGAAGACCATGGGCGATGGGGCCACGAACGGGCCAGATGGAAGTTGCGGTTCCGCACGCACACCGGCATCCTGTGGCCGACATGGCGCTACCGATCGCCCCCCTGCCCGCCGGCGTGGACTCGCCCGCGTACCGGCGTGCCCGCCGGCGCATGGTCGACGAGCAGATGGCGATGCGCGGTATCCGGGACGCGCGCGTCCTGGCGGCCATGCGCAGCGTCCCGCGCCATGCGTTCGTGACCGAAGCGTACCGTGACCTGGCCTACGACGACACCCCGCTGCCCATCGGCAGCCGCCAGACGATCAGCCAGCCCTATATCGTGGCGGCGATGACGGAGCTGGCGCAGATCGCGCCGGGCGACCGGGTCCTCGAGATCGGTACCGGGTCGGGCTACCAGACGGCGGTGCTGGCCGCCCTCGGCGCCGACGTCTACTCGGTCGAGATCGTGGCGGCGCTGGCGCGGTCCGCCCGCGCACGCCTGTCCGCGCTCGGCTACGTGGCGAACGTGCGGGAGGGCGACGGCTACGCCGGCTGGCCGGAGGCCGCACCGTTCGACGCCATCGTCGTCGCGGTCGCGCCGCAATCCGTGCCCGCGCCGCTGCGCGAGCAGCTGGCGATCGGCGGCCGCATGGTGATCCCGGTGGGCGGCGACGAGCAGGATCTGCTCGTGATCACGCGCACCGCGCACGGCTACCAGGAGTCGAACGTGCTGCCGGTGCGGTTCGTGCCGATGACGGGCGCGGCGCAGCGGGCGGGCGAGGAGGAGGGTTGCTAGTAGACCGTCACGTGACGATCTGCGGATGACGGCGAGTCGCAATCCACCGGCAGCTGAAGCTGGCCGGCTGCAGGCGTCCCTGGCGGGCCGCCATGGTGCCCGCCTTCGCGGGCACCCAGAAGTC
>JADYYS010000019.1 GCA_020853525.1 Ardenticatenales bacterium
CGAGCGGCGCGACGGACGCACCGGGCGACGAGAGCAAGGGCTACGAGGCGTTCCCGGTGTTCGACTTCTTCGCACCCGAGGACGCGCTGAGCTGCCCGGGGATGCCGGAGGGGTTCGGGGGGCGGTAAGGCGGACAGAGGATCGAATGGGCGCAGGGCGGTAACGCCTTCGCCTCGTAGGGGCGACGCGAACGCGTCGCCTGCAGGCCAACCGGCCCGTCGAGACGGATCGAAGCGCAGCAGCAGCGGGGCCGGGTCGAGAAATCGACCCGGCCCCGTCCTTTCATACCTAGATCGAGCGCCAGATCACCGTGATTCGGACCGAAGATCACCGTGATCTTGGATGAACATCACCGTGATCTTCGGAGTTCTTCGAACCTACCGCCGCGACACCGCCGTGAACGGCAGGAACAAGTCCGCCTTCCGCCAGCACGTCCGGAGATCCGCCGTGTCCTGGCCGTCGCGCGGGTCCTTGACGGTGACCTTCGCTTCGAGGCAGCCGACGAAGTTCGTCCGGGACCGGAAGCAAAGCTCGCGCGTGCCCTGGGCGGCAACGAACAGGCTGTCCGAGTCGTACGGCTCGGCGAACCAGCGCAAGGAGAGCACGTTGTGGTCCGGATCGTCGGCCTTGTACGTCAGGTCGTAGCACGCCTGCTGGTTGCGGGCGACGGTCATGCCGCGCAGCTTGTCGCGCAGGATGCGGGGCGGGATGTTTCCGTCCTCGTTCCGGCTGCGCCACGTGAGCGTGATGCCGGCCGTGGCGCGGGCGCCGCCGGAGTCCTGGACCTCGAGGTCGGCGTTGTCGCTGCCGACGAAGCCTACGTCGGGCTCGAAGTCGATCACCTGGCGGCCGGTCTTGTTCACCTGGGCGTGCAGGCCGTCCGGGTTCAGGACGAACCACTCGAGGTTCTGCGGCGGGTCCTCCTTGTCCGTGGCCATGCCCGTCAGGTCGACCGTGATCGTCGTGTTCACGGGGGCCACGTACTCGCGGCGCAACTTGTCGTACTCCACGAACGGCGGCGTGTTGCGGTCGTTCGACCAGTAGAGGGCGATCGCCTGGCGGGCGCTGCAGCCGTCGCGGTCCGTCACGACGAGCGTGACGATCAGGCTGTAGCTCTCCTTGATGCCGCCGTTCAAGAGGAACGCCAGGCGCTGTCCGCCGCGGCCCGTGACGGTCACGTCCTTGGCCTTGTCCGGCGGGATCTCCACATCCCAGCTGAGCTTGTCCTGCGGATCTTCGGTGTCCTGGGCGTTGCCGAGCAGGCTGAGCTCGATGATCTGGCCCCACAGCGCCGGCGCCGGGTCGGGGATGCGCGGTGTGATCTTGGGGCAGTCGTTGATGCTGTTGACGATCACGCGAAACGAGAGTTGGGCCTTCACGAGGCCATCCGATACCTCGATGCGCACCGTCGTCGTGCCGAACCACTGCGCGGCCGGCGTGATGCTGATGACGTTCGTCGGCAGGAGCTTGACGCCGGCCAGCGGATCGCCGGCGTCGAGCATCGTGAAGCGCAGGGCGTCGTCGCCGCAGTCGGCGTCCGAGACGTAGTTCTTGAGATCGACGATGGCCGTCTGGTCCTCCTCGAGCACGACGTCGGGGATCGGCTGGATGACCGGCGGCGTGTTGTAGTTGATCGTGTTCTGATAGAGCGCGCCGATCGCCAGGCAGCCGTCGCCCCCCATCTCCTTCCAGCCCTCCCACCAGTCCTTCAGCGTGGCCGGGTGCTTCGCGTCGACGACGGCGAAGACCTCCTTGAACGTCGCGTTGCCGACGTCCGTGCCGTCCATCGTGGCGTCCTTCTCGAAGAGGTCCCAGAACGCGCCGGCGATCCGTCCGGGGACGGTGTCGCCGTCCTCCCAGTCCGGCGTGCCGGTGGTGGCCGCATCGAGGTCCATCGTCCGGAGCGCGGGCGTGCTGAAGCGCGGATCGGCCTTCACGCCGATCGGGATGAACGCCGCGAGGCCGTGCAACAGCGCGCACGCCGGATCGCTCTTCAATCGGATGTCGGGCGGCGCGATGTCGAAGCAGCCCTGCCAACCGGCCGGCGCCTGGTCGCCGAGCAGGCTGTCCAAGAGGGCGTAGGCGCCGTAGCGCAGCACGAGATCGCCGCTGCGGGCGTCCTCGTCGCGGAAGTAGAGCGTCTTGCCGGCGCGGTCGAAGCGCGGACCGTCCTGGCTCGCGGCAGACCAGTAGGCCGTCACCGTTCCCGGGTCGCGGCCGGCAGCATCGCGCAGGAAGAACCACTCGCTCGCGAGGTCGACGAACGTCCACATCGCCTCGATCTCGCGGTCCTTCTCGGCGATGTACTGCGACGGGAAGCCGACGATACCGTCCGGCACGTTCTTGCGGTTGCCCGAGCGCTCGTTCAGCTCATAGCTCGTCCAGACATAGCTGTGCGGCGTACCGGCCTGCAAGAGCCGAACCTGCTTCCCCTCGGTGTAAACCTTCAGGAAGATGTCCTGCGTCCCCTCGCGCGACGCCCCGTCCTGGTCGACGTTGGGCACCTCCTTGGACGCGTAGCGCCCCTCTTCGTCCGTATAGGTCGTCGCCAGCAGCTGCGACGTGACCGGGAAGCCCTCGTCCTTGTCGTAGACCTCGACCTTGACCCCGGCGGCCGGATGGTTCATGTCGCTGGCGCGGTCGGAGTAGTAGATGGCGCCGCGGACGATGATCATCCCGGGCTCGGGGGTGGCTTGCGCAGGGGCATCGTCCGGCGCGCGTAGGCTCGCGGCGCGCGGCGCGACGGCTTGCGCGGCCGGCGGGAAGGCGGAAACGGCGACGGCGGTAACGGCGACAAGGCCCGCGACTGCGAGCGCCATGGGCGCGCGCGCGGCGAGGGCCAGCGGTGGCCGCTGGTGCATGGGGTGTCCCTCCAGGGGTGTGTGGGTTGTCGAAGGTTCCCTGTCCCCGCGGTGTGCGCTCGGCACACCGCGCCCGTCAGGGAGGACGTTTTCGAGGGGGGAATGGTTACGGTGTGGGAGTCGGCGTCGTCGGATCGCCTAAGGCCCTCACCCCCCGCCCCCCTCCCCCAAGGCTGGGGGAGGGGGAGGATGCTTGGCGGATTAGGACCCCAATGCCGGCGCGACGTCCCGCGGCGGCCGTTGCCCGGGCGTCAGCTGCCGGTCGACGAGGAGCAGGGCGGCCGTCACGGCGGCGGCGATCACGGCCAGAGAGTACGAGGCCACGTAGCCGTCCGTCGCCCGCGCCAGCGCCCCCCCGATGAGCGGCGCCAGGACGAGCGCGGGCGTGGCCAGGCTGTGGCCGAGGCCGATGTACGCCGGGCGGGTGCGCGCATCGCCGAACGTGAGGATGTAGACGAGCGGGATCATCGTGAGGGCGATGTTCGCGGCGCCGGCCAGGATGAAGACGGCGCCGATCCACAGCAGCGACGGGGCGACGGCGGCGAGCAGCGCGGCCGCACCCGCGGCGATGGCCCCGCCGGCCATCACGCGCCGGTGGCCGACGTTGTCGGCAAGCCAGCCGAGCGCCGGGCTGAGGACGACCTGGACGAGCGCGAACAGCGCGCCGAATGTGCCGATGTCGGCCAGGGTTGCGCCGAGACGTGCCTGGGCGTCCACGGCGAAGAAGGCAGCGGGCATGAGCGCGAACCAACTGGCCAATCGGGCCGCGACGAAGCGGCGGAAGTGGGGGTCCGCTTGCCAGACGGAGCGGATGGACGGGGGAGGGTCGTTCGGCAGGTCGGCGGCGGCGACGTCGGATGGGGCGAGTGGGTCGGGGTCGTCAGATCGAGCGACGACCGGCATGGGTGCGGCGGGGTGCAGCGGCTCGCGGAGGCGCGACAGAAAGCCGTACGACACGACCAGCGCCGCCGTGCCGATGCCGAAGCACAGCGCGAAGCCCATCCGATCCGGGAAGCGCTCGAGGATCCGCCCGGCCGACCACGCGCCGATCGCCGCCATCAGCTGCACGGCGCCGACCATGATGCCGATGAACGCGCCGCGACGTCGGGACTCCGTCATCCGTACGAGGAGCGATTGCCACGGCGGCGCGGTGAGTCCGCCGCCGAGGCCGAACACGAGGAGCAAGGTCAACGTGAGGCCGACGGCCACCTGGCGGGGGAGCCAAGGCAGGCTGAGGGCGAGGACGGCCAGGCCGAGGAACGGCAGCCGCTCGACGATCGTGGCGCGCAGAACGGCCGGGTGGAAACGATGAAGGCGGGCGACGCGGCGCACGAGCAGCAGCTGCGGGACGTGCCAGCCGAGGGGCTGGAGCCATGGGATGAGGGCGAGGGCGATCGCCGATGACGAGATCGAGCGAACGAAAAGGGGCATGACGGAGACGAACGACGCCAGGCCGATCGCCAGACCGAAGAAGGCGCCGTTCAGCACGCAGAAGGTGAGGTTGTGGCGCTGGTGGGGGGGCGGGGGCGGCATCCCGAGGCCTTGAGGGCGGGTTGACGGGCGCAGGACACAGCGAGTATAGCTTCGAACCACCGGATCGGATCGTCGAGGGATGCCGGCGACGCCGATCTCACCGAGGGGATCTGCAAAGGCGAATGGCAACGCTCAACCCGACCCGTCGTCCACTCACGCTGGTTGCCAAGATCACGCTCGCCGTCGTGCTCGTGATCGCCGTGTTTCTGACCTCCGGGATCGACTGTTGGGGCGGTCGGTGCGCCTGTACGCCCCGGCTTGTCGACACGTATTTCCATCCGTACAGCCGAAGCGGCGTGCTGGCCGTCAACGCCCAGTCCCGTCTACTCTACTCCTCGGCCGACGATGCGATGGCCATCGCCGTGCTCGACGCGGACGATGCGATGGGCGGACCGCTCTTCAGCGTACCGACCGAGGGCTATCTCGGCGGCGTGGCGCTCGACGAGACGGGCAACAAGGTCTATGTCCCACAAGGCTTCTCCAAGAGCGTGCGCGTGGTGGACGGCAACACGCATGTGCACCACGACATCATGGTGCCGGCGGCCACGAATGCGATCGGTTCGCTGGCCGTCGATCCGGCGCGACGGCGGCTGTACGTGGTTCGCAACGATGACCTCAACGTCGCGCTGTTCGACACGGCGTCTGAACGGTACCTTGGTTCCGTCGCCAGCGGCTGCTGCACCACCCCGTCCATGCTGATAGGTGTGGACCGATCGACCGGCGTGCTGCTCGTCCTCGACACGGGCGACGGCACGCTGTCGGCTTTCGACGCGAACGGCGATCGGATCGCTTCGCTCGATGTCGAAGGCCCGCCGCTCCGATTCACGGTCGACTCCGACCAGCACCGGGCCTACATCGCCGTTGATCAGCCCCAGCAGGTGACCGTCGTGGACATCGACCCGGCAAGCGGTACGGCGTTCACCGTCCTGGCGCACATCCCGCTGCGCGACCGGCCGACCGATATCGCCCTCGACCCGGCCGCGCACATCGGCTACGTTGCGAACAGCGGCACGAACACGCTCACGCTGATCGACTTGGCGGCGAATCGCCGGATCCTGGACCTGCCGATCGGCCACCAACCCGGCTACCTTGCGGTCGATACGGCGACAGCGCGCGTGTTCGTGGCGCTGGCGAACCAGGGCGTGGCGATCGTCCAGGGCTGCCCGGCGGCGCGGCGGCGCCTGTCCGGACTGCGGGGGATGTTCACCCGGCCGACGTCACGGCCCTCGCCGCGCTCGATCGCCACGCCGGTCGACCACAGCAGTCCGACGGAGGCGGCGCTGCGGCGGGCGTATGTCCGCGGGGAGCGGATGTTCGTGAACCGAACGCAGTGTCTGGACGGCGTCACGACGTATGAGGCGGCGGAGGCCGTCACGGCGATCGCTACGGCGGGGGCGCGCGTCGTCGACGCGGGCGCGGCCGGGCAGATGTGCGGCGTCGGTACGGACTTCCCGCAGCCGGACATGGCAGCCGCCGGCTACTTCTTCTCGGTGCCCGTGCTCGAGCCCGGCGCCGAAGTGCCGACGGTCTGGACGTTCGAGAGCGCAACGCGGACGCTGCTGACGACGGATCGCCCCGCAACGCTGCACGTGACCCGCTCGTTGGAGGCGCCCACGACGCCTTGGCGGGAGAGCTTGTGGTGGCTGTCGCGGTGCAAGACGAAGGTTCCGGAGGCGGAGTGCGCGCGGTAGGCTATAGGCTACCCTGGCGCACGAGATCAACCTCGCACGTGGCATCACCCAGAAGCCCACGTGGTTCATGACGCAGCCGAATTCGGCACGTGCGCATTGCCGGGACGATCGACGGTAGCCGTTCACCCGATTGCTACGTCACCTTGCATGCCGCCGATTGCCCGACAGCAGTGGGCTGTCAACTGGGTGATCGCTTGCTGAAGATCGGAATCGGGTGCGTTGCGCAGACCCCCATCGATCATGCCGAGCAGCACGGTGATGCCCAGGCTAAAGGTCACGAAGAGCCAGAACGCGCGTCGCCTGGACCTGCCAGTGAACACCGCGTACTTGCGGAGGGCTTCGAGATACCATTTCATCGTATTCCCCAGTGAGCGAAGCCGGAATGACGGTGCTATCGCAATGCGCTTCGGCTGGCGCCTTGATCAGTCACCGCTTGCACAGACTTCCAGCACCACATCGTCGAGATCCCAAGCAGTGAGGTTGTAGTAGCTGGTGGTCACGATGAACTGCAGTTCCGCCAGCCGCCAGCCCGGTCGCCGCACCAGCTGTTCGGTTACGTCGAAACCTTCTTCGTCGATCCACTTCGACCGCGGATGCTGGTTGTTGATCGCGACGATGTCCGCCGATTGCGACGTTGTCTCGCCGACCAGACGTGCGATCAGCACGTCGTTGACGGCGGCCCCATCGCTTTCGAGTGTCGTCATCCGCCACGCGAAGCGGAGCGTCGCGGATTGAATCGGGCTCGGTGCGCCGGGTTCGGCCGGGTACGTCTTCAGAACAGCCTTGTTACGCAGCCGGTCGCGCGCCTCGTTGCGCTCACCCAAACGCGCAAGCCACGACCCACGCCGCGCATCTCCTTGACGGATCGCCTCCGCGTCGCCCTGTTCGTGAATCCACCCGCTGGAACCTAGCTCGAAGTCACCGTTCTCCAGGACGTTCACGCACGCCGGTCGCGGCGTGGCGACGACGGCGCTCGGCGCGGTCCATCCGATCGACAACCGCAGCGCCGAGGGGAGGAAGATGCCGCGGACCTGAGCCGTCGTCGGGATGGCGGTCGGGGACGCGACGGGGCGCGCGGTGGCCGTCGCCGTTGCCGACGGGCGCGGCGTGGGCGTCGCCTCGCGCGTCGCCTCGCGCGTCGGCGTGCGCGTCGGCGTGCGCGTTGCGGTGGGCTGCGGGGCGGTCGTGCGGGACGGGGTGGCGGTGCTCAGCGTGTACTCGACTTCGAGCTTGGGCGCGTACGAGCCCTCTTTCGTTCCGAACCCGCGCAGCGTGCTCTCTTCCTCGCTCTCATCGTCCTGCAGCAGGATGCCGAAGTTGTCGGCGGGCCTGGACACCCAAGCCTGGACAAGCGACGTGTCGAGCGGCGCGTCCTTCCAGCCGAAGATGGCCTGACTGCCGCTCGCCCCCGAAGTGAGGCTGAGAGAACCGGACGACAGGCTGTTGGCTGAAGGACGCGAGTTCCAGGTGACGTTGTTCTCGGACCAGCCTGAGGTCACCGCGAAGAAGTCGATCGATCGGACTCTGTGCTCCCAGTCGTACCGCAGCAAGTAGTATGCGGATAGGGTGGCGTTCGTGATCGTGGCCGTGCGGGGGATTGAAGTCGTGTCGAATCGGACGAGCCCCCGATACGTGCCGTGCGTTCGGCCCATCTCGTCGTCGGCCCCCACGATCATCGCCGGATCCAGGAGGTTGTCGGCACGCGCCGGGCGCGGCTTGCCGACAAGCTGGCCGAAGTTCTGCGCCGGCTCCGCGCTGAACACGTGGGTGTCCGCGACGGCGCTCAGCGTCACCACCGCCTGAAGAGCCGACGGGTCGTGGGCGTCGTGACGACCGCCGGCATAGGTGGTGGACGGTGCGAGGGGGTCCGTTTCTGACACGAACATGGACTTCCCGCCCACGCCGGGTGCCGAACGGACGTCGGACGCGGCCGGCGGTGCGGCGCAAAGCGCGGCCGCGATCGTAGCGGACAAGGCGAGCCAGCGACGACCCCTCACGATCTCCTCCTCATGCAGGCCGAATCGGGTGGACGGGACGCCCTTCCCGTGCTGCGGCCAACGACGACTACCTGCGGCCAACGACTACTTCTTCACCGTCAGCAGCCACCACGAACCGCACCCCCCATTGATCACGCCCACTGCGCCGAAGCCTTCGGCGGCGGACTTGAAGATGACCAGACCGTCGACGAGCAGTCCGCCCGACGGCGCCTGTGCAGAGAATGAGCAGTTCACGATGGGGGCCGACGACACAGTCGCCCGCCCACCGCCGCACTGCGTGCGGGACTGCATCACGATGTCGCGCACGGATCGGCGGTCGCCGTTCACCTTGAACGTGATGCTGGCGTTGCCGTCGCTGCCAGACCACGTACCCGTCTTGAGGTCGGACGGGCAGAAGCGCGGTGTCGCGCTGGGCAGCGGAGTCCGGGTGGGCGTGGGCGTGACCGTGGGCGTCGGCGTGCGCGTGGGTGTCCGGAGCACGTGGTCCTTGGAGAGGTAGGGCATGAACGCCGGTTCAGGCGTGCGCACGCGTGTCGGCGACGGCGAAGGCGACGGCCGGCGGGTCGAGCTGGGCACGGCGGACGGCGTCAGCGTCGACGCCGACGTGGCTGTCGGCTCCTCGTCCGCCACGTAGCGCAACATCACGGAGTTCCCAACGGCCCACACGTCCCCGTCCGGCACGGCGGAGATGGCGGTCAGGGGCCGGTCCGTCGGGCTCTCGGCCACGCTCCACGCCGTGCCGTCCCAGTGCAGCAACGTGCCGCCGTCGCCGACCGCCCACCCATCGTCCGCGCGGCGCATGGCAACGCCGCGCAGGTAAACGGAAGGGCAGCCTGCGCAATCGACTGCGGCCCATCGCCGGCCGTCCCAGTGCACGATCGTCGCGTTGCTGCCCACCGCCCACACGTCGCTGGCCGACAGCGCATCCACGGCGAACAGCTTCTCCTCCGGCCGCGGGCTATCGACTTCATCCCAGGCATCGCCATACCAGCGGAGGATGTTGCTGTCACCGATCGCTTTGGCGCCGACCGCCCAGGCAAGGTTGTTCGAGACCGCAGCGACGCCGTACATGTCGACCATGGACGGAGCGGCCGTTCCCTGCCACGTCGAACCGTTCCACCGAGCACCCTTCGTGAACCGACCGACCATGAGGCCGAACGATGGTGACGGCATGTCGACGCCGTACATGAGCGAGTTCGACGACCATGCCGCTTGGGATCCCCAGGCCGCGCCATCCCATCGGAGCACATCCGTGTGCGGGTTCGGGACGGGAATCATCGGTGGAGGACCGCCACCGCTGCTGACCCAGTCCGACGCCACCGCCCAACCGTCGGTGGGCGAGAGCATCGCGATCGAGCGAATCGGCAGCGTGGTCGGGCTTTGGGCGGCGGACCACGTGCGGCCGTCCCAGTGGAGGAGGCGTCCGCTGCCGCCGCCGGCCCAGCCGTGCGTTGGGCTCAGCATGTGAATCGCCTCCAAGGGCGGTGTGGCCGGACTGTCGAAGACCTCCCACTGTCCGCCGGCACCCGACCTCGCGAACGCAACGGCGTCGGCCAGTGCCCCACCAGCACGATGCACACGTGGGCGCAGGCTCATGGCGACGGCAATCAGTCCAAGGGCAAGCAGGGCGCGGCGGAGCATCATCGGACTTCTCCTTCCATTGCTGATCGCTCCTGAAACATGGCATGTGTCGGGCACCCAATTCGCGTGCATGCGCGATGGGAGTCTGGTCCGCGACAGGGCGCCGTGTCGTCAGCGGCTCACATCCGATGCAGTGCGCAGGATGACTGAATCGACTGGCTGACCGTTGTAAGCGATCGGCAGGCACACTACCGCTCGACGCGGACCTTCCGTCGGTGCCATCGTCGGTGGCACGGCAGTGGTCTCATCGGTCGACGTCGGAGACGGCGGTACCGTTGGCGTCGGTGCCTCGGGTGTGCGACTCGCCGGTGGTTGCGCCGGGGTGACGCTGGGTTCGGCCGTCCGGGTCGCCGACGGCGGGATAGGCACTGCCGTTTCCCCGACCAACGGCCCGACGTGGATGGCCACAACCCCCGCTTCCCACAGTCCGTTCGGGCTGTCCTGCGAGAACGTGTCGAGGATGAGGTCGTCCAGCCCGTCGCCGGTGACGTCGTCGAACAGCCAGCCCGGCGTATAGGAGTCCGCCGGCGGCTCGGGCAGCCGAATCACGTAGTCACCGCCCGTACCGCGCTTGCCGACGGCCAAGTCCGTGCTCGAGGCGATCGGGCCGCTGACAATTCGCCATTCGGTCACGGGCCGCCCTGTTGCTGGCGGCCATCCAAACAGAAGGTCATTCAGTCCGTCGCCCGTGACGTCGCCGATGTGACTGATGAACTCATCGGTCACGCGAACGTCGCAGTCTGTCACGTCCTGCTTGGGTGCGAAGACGTGGCCACCGAACCATACGCACTGCATGCCCCGACGTGCTGTGTCGTCGCGATAGATACCTACCAATTCTTGGCGACCGTCGCCCGAGATGTCATCCAACGGCCGCACGAAGACGCCACCATAGCCGCGCTCGGTCGATTCATGGTCGATGACGACATCTGCAACGTCCTGAATCCGCGCCTCAGCCGGCCACGTGGGTCGCCCGAAAGCGATGGCGGAAGTGTTGCTGTAGAGGAGCAGGTCCGTCAGCCCGTCGCCATTGAAGTCGGCGGCGTCGTCCTCTTCCAAGATGCAGCCCACTTGCTCGTCGCGAGCACCGCTGATCACGACCGACGGCTTCGTTGTACCGATATCGATGCGGCGGAGTCCGCCTTCAGGTGCGAAGTACAGATGGAGCGGGCTCGGTCCGATGGACAGGTCCAGCGTGACGCCGCACGACCCGACGGCGACGTCCCGCCGGCCGTCGCCGTTGAAGTCGCCGGCGATCACCGTGTCGGGCATCAGGAACCGCTCGGCCTCACTCATCGTCCGAGGCACACGCTCCTGACGGACGACAAGGTCGGGCTCCTGGCTCTTCACATCGATGGGTCCCCAGCCCGAGTGTCCGAAAAAGACCCTGGCCTCGCTGGCCGAGTTCTCTCCGCCTCGGTACTCGTTCTTCTTGACCACCAGATCCTGCAGGCCATCGCCGCTGATATCGAGCATGTCCTGGACCCGGTAGATCGGCGTGTTCGGCAGGCGAAGATCGTCTACCGCGGGGAATCCGAGGGAGTGAAGCTGTTCGAGCTGCGACAGGCCTGCCGAGGCCGGCCAGTCGGCGCGTCCCATGGCGACGGCGTCCAGTTGATGGTTGCGCGTCTGAGTCGGAAACCAATCGAACACCATGTCGGCAGCGCCGTCGCCGTTCAGATCGCCGACAAAGTCCGCAGACAGCAGTGCAAGGCGGGCTTCGCCGAAGATGACGGACGCCGGTTGCAGGTTGATCAGCTCCGGAGACTGCATGCGAGACGCGGCGCGGATGTAGGTGCTGGTGGACAGCACGATGACGAGTGCCGAGGACGCCGGCAACCACTTGCGGGTCATCTTTTCACTCCCTCCCTGACACGATGCGATGGAATCACGACCTCGAGACGCATGGAGCTCGTCCTACCGCCCGATCACCACCCAATCCACCGTAATGTCACTCGCCGCCCAGTCATGCGGCACATCGATCCCCTCGAACCAACAGCGCCGAATGTCGAGGCTGAAGTGGGTGGTGCTCTTGCCGCCGATGCCGATGACGTGACAGGCGTCGTCGACGGTGGTCGGCTTGGAGGCGTTGTGAGGCGTGAAGAGCACTTGGTAGCTGCCGCTGCTCATGGGAGGAGCGAAGGTGACCTTCAAGCCCGAGTCGCCTGCCGGCAGCGTCGCCGTGCCGAAGCGAATCGACAACCCGTCGAGTTCGTCCCGTCCGGTCTCGCTGCCTGCCCGGCCGTCCAGTGAGACCGCCACCTCGTGCGCCCGGCACCCCTCGCTGGCCCGCGCCAGCCGCAGCCGTCCGTCGACCCCCGCTGCGCAGACAAGCTCCGCCTCGAAAACCGCGCCATGCGCCTCGGCGGGGCCTCCGGCCATTCGGGCGATCGTGTACGGCAGCTCAGCCCAGCGCGACGGATCGATGACCGCCACCACCAGCGCCAGACCGATCGCCGCCCGGCCGACGCCGAGGCCGAACTGCGCGAGCGGCGTCGCGCCTTCCATCGCCAGACGGCGTCCGATCACCTCCAGCCATACCCACGCGGCGATCCCGAACCCGATGGGAACGGCGGGCAACATGGAGTCCCATTCGCCGGCGGGCTCCTGCCGAAAGGCCACCCAGACGCCCAGCAAACCGACGACGACAAGGAGTCCCAAGCCGCTCACCCAGTACCGCGTGACCCGCTGTCGGCGCGCCCGCCGTTCGGCGTCCTGCCCGGCGACGTAGGTCGCAAGCCGTTGGAGGTCGCCGCCCAATGGGGAGGCGGGCCATGCCACTTCGGCGAGGGTGGTGCGCACGAGTCGTTCGTCGGCCAGGACCGCGGCGCAGGTACGGCAGCCGGCGATGTGGTCGGTCACCGACGATGGCATCTCGTGTCCGGTAGCATTGTCGGAGATGAAACGCTGGCAGCGTTCGCAGTCAAGCATGATCGGTCCCTTCTGATCGAGTGGGAGGGTTCTCGCGCGTCAGCGCGGCCGGCTCGGCCGACTCAGCCTTCCATGTGAGCCGGGGTGATGCCCGCCGCCCGCAGCGCAGCGGCGCATCTCCTTCGCGCACGCTGCCATCGCTTCCACGCGGCTTCAGAGGTAGTGCCGATGAGCGCAGCGATCTCAACCAGGTCGAACCCCAGACAGCCGTGCAGCACGAGGATCTCTCGATCACCCTTCGACAGCGTCGCGAGCACCGCGCGCACGTCGCGTCGGGCGTCAGGATCGACGTGACGAGCCGAGCGGAGGACATCGATCAACGCCGTGCGGAGCGCAGCGCGTCGCTGCCTGTGCTTGAGATGGCGGAACGCCGTGTTCCGGGCGACGCGCCATAGCCAGTGCTCCGGGTTGTCGACTCTATGCCCGTGGCGGAGCGCCTTCGCCCCGACATCCATCAGCAGATCCAGTGCGTCCTCCTCGGATCCCGAGAGGGCAAGGAGGTACCGATAGAGCCGCTCCTCGAGGCGGCGAAACGTCTCCACCATTTGGACAGCGCCGGCCGGGTTCGTCGCGACATCGCTCGGTCGGGCGCCGAACACGAGATCGTCAGCCACGGCGACGGCAGGCAACGGCTCGGGCGGGGACGGCGAGGACTTGCGGAACACGGGTCGTCTCCAACGCAGCAGCCCGGCACAATGGGGCGAGTGGGCGAGCGCACAAGGAAAGATCCTGCAACGGCCGCAACTGGACACCCTACGCCAAAACTCGTGGATTGCGCTCCGCGCACGTCCGGCGTGACCGCCGCGGATCGCCGAATCTGCTCGCGTCAGGCCGATGCAACCGTCGCTTCCGCGTCGCCCCGCGCCTCAGGAACACCGAGCCCGCGCTCGACGGCGTACGCCATGAGCCGATCGAACGCCGCCCCGTCCACGACCGGGCACGCGATGCCAGCGGCTTGTTCGAGCCGGCGCGTGGCGCCGAGGTCGAAGTGGATGGCCGGCACGGTCACGTAGGGGTCGAACATGTCGCCCAGCGTGCGGTAGTAGTGACGCTCGAAGCGGTCCAAGTCGGCAGGGCGCTCGCCCACGAACTCGACGCCGGCGACCTTGATCCAGTCCAGCATCCGCCGGACGTACAGTTCGTGCGGCGTCGACCGTTCCGGCGCGAGGTGGATCGCGCGATCCGGCGTGGGATGCAGCGCCGCATGCACGATGAGCTTGGCGCAGTAGTCCGCCGGAACGATGTGCAGACCTGATCCGCGGGCGATGTGAAACCGGAGCGGGAGTCTGTGCCACTCGTCCAGCGCGGGGCGTCCTGGTCCCATCGCGCGGATCTTGAACCGCAGCATCCGAGCCGCCCACTCGTAGAAGACTGCAAATGTCGGCACGGCGCCGATCCGTTCCTCGATCAGCCGGCCTCCGATGGTCGATGGTCGAACGACCACCGTGTCGAGGCCTGACAGTTCGGCGAAGTCTCGAACGACACGCTCTGCGGCCGCCTTCGAACGCTGGTAGGGGTTCGCAAAGCTGCCTGCAAGGTCGAGGTCGTCCGGCAGGATCGTACCCGCCATGCGCCCGGCGGAGTATGCCGACCCGACGAAGACCAGCTTGCCCAGCTCGATCTGCCCTGCCAGCGCTGTGACCCGTTGCGCACCGCCGAAGTTCACATCGAGCACCCGCCGCGCGGTTTCGGAGTCCGTCCGAAAGGACGTTTGCCCGGCGCAGTGGACCAGCGCGTCCCACCCCCGTGCCCCGCCCGGCAGCTCACCGATCTGCACGATGGGATCCCCGGCGCGGCCGACGGCGTCGGCTTCGACGCATCGGACCTGTGACAGCAACGCATCCAGATCGATCGCCGGCGGTCGATCCTCCCCAAAGATGTAATCGGCGCCATCGGTGGACAGCATGTCCATGACCCGCTGTCGCAGCGACCTGTCGCCGCTCGCCCTGCCCAGAACGACGACCATGTGGCGCTCGCCGCGCCTCAGGCTCTGCTTGAGCACCTCGAAGAGCACGTTGCGGCCCAGAAGGCCCGTGGCCCCCGTCAGGATCAGTCGCGCCATCGTCTCGTCCCCACGCAGGCGGCCGCCACACGCGCGCGGCGGAGCCGGCGGACAGCCGGCGAATGGGAAGAGCCCGCTGCTGCCCGCAACTGGACACTTTGGGGAACGATGGGTAGCACAATCGGCGCCGAAGCTTCGCACGATGCGCCGGCGCTGCCGAGCGCGCGGACGGCGGCGCTGATCAGAACAGCGCCAGTGTCCCCGCGGCGCCCCGTCCGCCAACGTCCTCACCGGCCAGCGGACCCGCCAGCCCAACCGCCATCGCGCCGGATGCCATGCCGTGCGGGTCGTCGACGGCCGAGTCGGCCACCTCCCCGCCCACCCCCAGGGCCGGCAACCGCACCGTGATCGTCGTCCCCGCCCCCAGCACGCTCTGGATGTCCATCGTCCCGCCGTGGAGCATGACCAGGTGGTGGGCGATCGTCAGGCCCGTGCCGGTGCCGTGGGCGCGGTGGGTGAACGTCGGGCCGGCCGAGCGGGGCGGGGGGCGGCGCAGGGCGTCGCGCAGCAGGAGGAGCTCGTCGGCGGCGATGCCGCGGCCGGTGTCGGCGACGGAGATCGCGACGTCGCGGCCGAGGCGCCAGGCGCGGACGGCGATCTCGCCGGACTCCGTGAAGCGCGCGGCGTTGGAGACGAGGCTGTTGAAGACCTGCTTGAGGCGCAGCGCGTCGCCGCCCACTGGCGGCAGGTCGGCCTCGACGTCGATCCGCAGGCTCACCGGACGGCCGACGAGCAGCCCGGCGGAGCCCGTGCGGACGGCGTCGAGCAACGGAGGCAGGTCGACGGCCACGCGGTCGAGGCGCATCTCGCCCGCCTCGATGCGCGCCAGGTCGACGAGGTCGTCGATCAGGCCGACGAGCTGCTGGCTGCTCTCGTGGATCGCGCATACGTCCTCGCGGACCTCGTCGGAGATCGCGCCGGAGTAGCCGCCGAGGATGAACTCCACGTAGCCGAGGATGCTCGTGAGCGGCGTTCGCAGCTCGTGGCTCACGTTCGCCAGGAAGTCGCTCTTCAGCTGGTCGACCTCGCGCAGCCGCTCGCTCGTCGCCTTCAGCTCGCCGAACAGGCGCGCGTTGTCCAGCGCGACCGCGATCTGGCTGGCCAGAACGCTGAACGCATCCACGTCGGCCTGCGAGAAGCGGTTGCCCTCGTTGTCCTGGACGTCGAGCACGCCGACGAGCTCGCCGTGGGCCATGAGCGGCAGGGCGAGCTCGCTGCGCGTGTCCGGCAGAAGCGGGTTGGCCACGAAGAGCTCGCCCGCGCGCACGTCCGGCTCGTAGACGATCTCCCGCCGGCTGCCCGCCCGCGCCACGAGGCTCCGCGCCGCGTCGAGGCTGATCCGGTGGCCGCGGGCGAACAGCCGCCGCCCGACGTAGCCGCTGCCCGCCCGGACGACGAGGCTGCGCGAGGCCGGCTCGTACACGTAGATGTGGACGTGGTGCAGCCCGAAGCGCACCTGCAGCAGTTCGACCGTCTCCGGCAGCAGCTGCGCCGGATCCAGGATCGCCGACAGCCGACCGGCCGCCTCCGCCGCCGTCCGCAACAGCCCCGTGAACCGCGCCCGCTCGACGTCCGTTGCCTTGCGCGCCGTCACGTCCTCGAGCACGCCGAGCACGCCGCCCCACGTCGTCGGATAGGCCTGCAGATGCCACCACCGCTCACGCACCGCCACCTCGGCCGTCACGCTCTGCCCCTCGTCGAGGGCCAGCGCCAGGGCGTCGGCGAGCGACGTTCCCACGAGGTCCGGCGCCGCCTCGGCCAGCGTCCGGCCCTCGATCTCGTCGACCGTACCGCCGAGGAACGCCGCGAACGGGGTGTTGCAGTGGAAGATCGTCCCGTCCGCCTGGAGAGCCACGAACGGCACGCCAAGGCTCTCGACGAGCAACCGGTCCTTCACGACCTCGCGGCGGAGCGCCTCGAGCGTGCGGGAGCGGTGGGCGCCAGCGGCCTCGGGGTCGGTGGGCGGAGTGGCGGTTGTTCCCAGGGCAGCCAGGTCCCCGGACTCGGCGGCAGCGCCGGGTGATCCATCGGTATCATGGGATCCATAGGACCTCTGGGTCCCATTGGCCTCGCGCGATCCCCCGCTTCCACCTGCCCCGTTGGCCGCCTTGGCCCCGCTCCCCGGTCCCCCAGCCACGACGCTCCCGCTGCCGCGCGTCAGCCCGGCCTTCAGCCGCACGTTCAAGTGATCGAGCGCCCGCTCCGCCTCGGCCTGGTGGACCTCCATCGACAGGGCGTGGAAGATCTCGTGATGGTGAAGGGCACGGGAGTGGTCGCCTCTGGCCTTGTAGAGCGCACAGAGGTCGTGGTGCAGCTCGGCGATGCGGGACTGGGCCTTGATGTCCTCGACGATCGCCAGCGCCTGGTGAAGATGGTCGAGCGCCGCGTCGCCGTCGCCTTGGCGGCTGTGCAGGTCGCCCAGGTCGCGCAGCGCGCGCGCTTCCCACTGGCGGTCGCCGAGCGATTGGAAGATGCTGAGGCTTTCCTCGAAGTAGTCGAGCGCGCTGCCGTCGTCGCCCATCTTCAGGTAGAGCTCGCCGATGACGGTCTGGCTCATCGCCTCGCCGCGCCGGTCGCCCAGCTGCTGGCGGATGACGAGCGCGCGCAGATGGTAGACGAGCGCCGTCGAGAGATCGCCGAGCGCCTCGTACGCCACCCCGATGTTCATCAGGCTCATCGCCTCGCCCGGCTTGTCCGCCAGGCCGGTCTTGATGTCCAGCGAGCGCAGGTGGTAGTCCAGCGCGTGCTCGTCGTCGCCGAGCTCGTGGCGGACGTGGCCGATGTTGCCCAGCGCCACCGCCTCGCCGCGCCGATCGCCCGCCTCGGTGGCGACCTCGAGGCTGGCCGCGAAGTGCTCGAGCGCCGCCGTGTAGTCGCCGAGGCTGCCGTGGACGCTGCCCAGCAGGTTGAGGACACTCGCCTCGTTCGCCCGGTCGCCCAGCGCCTCGAACGCGGCGCGGATCGAGGGCAGCTCGTGGAGGACGGACGCGAAGTCGCTCTGCAGGAAGCGGCACGCGGCGATCGTGCGGCGCGCAAACGCCAGCCCGAGGGCGTCGTCCCGGCGCACGGCGATGGTGCGCGCCTCGTCGGCCAGGCCGGCGGCGCGTGCCGGATCGGCGTTCTTAAGCTCCCAGGCCAGGGCGTTCAGAGCGACGAGGCGTGCCGACTCATCGGCTGCTTCGGCCAGTCGCCCCTCGAGATCGCCCAGCACGTCCGCCACTCGCCCCTCCGGTGCTCAGTGTCCGTCCACGCAGTGCCCGTGCCCGCAGTGCCCGTCCACCGCAGTGCCCGTCTACTCAGCGCTCGTCGCCGCGCGCCATGACGACGGCGGCCGTGTCGTTGCCCACCGCGTCTATCGCGGTGACGCCGTTGTGCGTCACCGCGGCGCCGGCCCCGTCCGCCAGCAGGTACTCGTACTTCAGGCCGTTGCCCGTGAAGAACAACAGTACGCGCTCGTCGGGTTTGATCCAGCCGCGCGCCGCGAGCTCGGCCGCCGCGACGACAGTCGCCGCCGACTCGGGGGCCGTGAAGATCCCCTCTGCGTGGCCGATCCGCGGCAGCCACTCCAGGATCGCGTCGTCCTCGACCGCGATCGCGCAGCCACCGCTGGCCCGCACTGCGTCCAGGATCAGAAAGTCGCCGATCGCCGACGGCACGCGCAGGCCGGGCGCCACCGTCGCCGCGCCGACCCACGGCGCGGCATGGTCGGCGCCGGCCTCCCAGGCGCGGACGATCGGGGCGCAGCCGGCGCTCTGGACGCTGACCATCCGCGGCCGCCGGCCGTCGATCCAGCCGAGCGCCTCCATCTCGTCGAACGCCTTCCACATCCCGATCAGCCCGGTGCCGCCGCCCGTCGGATAGACGATCACGTCCGGCAGCGTCCAGCCGAGCTGCTCCGCCAGCTCGTAGCCCATCGTCTTCTTGCCTTCGACGCGGTACGGCTCGGCCAACGTCGAGCAGTCGAACCAGCGACCCTCGGCCACCCCGGCCTTCACGTGGGCCGCGCAGTCCGTGATCAGGCCGTCGATCAGCGTCACGTCGGCGCCGAGCATCCGGGTCTCGAGCGCGATGAGCGGCGGGACGTCGCGCGGGACGTAGACGTGGGCCGCCAATCCGGCCCGCGCGGCGTACGCCGCCAGCGCCGCGCCCGCATTGCCGGCGCTCGGCAACGCGACCGCCTTCGCCCCGAGCTCGCCGGCCCGCGAAACGGCCATCACGAGGCCGCGCGCCTTGAACGACCCCGTCGGGTTCAGCCCTTCATCCTTGACGAGCAAGTTCGGCAGGCCGATGGCTGCGCCGAGGCGGGGCGTGGCGAGGAGCGGCGTCCAGCCCTCGCCGAGCGTCAGCCGCCAGGCGGCGTCGATCACGGGCAGCAGCTCGGCGTACCGCCAGAGCGACCCGACGCGGTCCGCCAGCGCAGCACGCGGCAATGCATCGCGGGCCGCCGCGAGATCGTAGCGCGCGAGGAGGGGCGAGCGGCACGCGGGGCACAGGTTCAGCAGCGCGTCGACCGGGTAGGTCGCGGCGCAGCGGGCGCACGCCAAGTGGGTGAGGTGGCTACGCACCGATCGCCTGCCCCGCCGGCCAGTGCGCCTCGACCAGGTGCAGCAGTTCGGCCACCTTGATCGGCTTGGCCAGATAGTCGTCGCACCCGGCCGCCAGGAACAACTCGCGGTCGCCGCGCATCGCCGAGGCGCTGATGGCGATGACCTTGATTCCGGCCAGGTCGGCGTCGGCGCGGATCTGGCGGACGACCTCGAGGCCGTCGATGTCGGGCAGGCCGATGTCGAGCAGCACGAGCGGCGGCCGCAACTGCCGCACGAGCGCAAGGCCGCTCAGGCCGTCCTCGGCCTCGACGACGGCGAATCCGGACGACTCGAGGATCTTTCGCACCAGGCGGCGATTGTGGTAGTTGTCCTCGATGGAGACGACGGTCTTGTCGCTCACGTTCGGCTCCTCATGGCAGCAGGATCGTCTCGACGTGGGCCAGCAGGCTGCTGCGGTCGAGCGTCTCTTTCGTCCAGATTGCGTCCGCGCGCGCCGAAAGCCGGGCGCGCGTACGCGGGTCCACCTGCCGTGAGCTGACGATGACGAGCGGCACGTCGGCCATCGGCCCCGTGTCGGCGATCTCGGCGACGACGTCCTCGCCGTCGGCGTCCGGCAGCGAGAGGTCCATGATGATCAGGTCGGGCCGGGCGCGCGCGAGGGCAAGCCGGGCCGCAGCGGCGGTGGGCGCGACCGTCACGGTGAAGCGACCGCTGGACTCGAACAGCCGACGCAGCAACCGGGCATCCAGCTCGAAGCCGTCGATGACGAGGATGCTCGGCCGCCGGCCGTCGCCGAACGCGGCCGCGTCGCCGCGCGCGTCGCCCGGTCCGTCCCACGCCCGCCCGTTCGGTGGTCCGCCGTTCGACGGTGCCGCGCCGATTCCGTTCACTGCCTCCGCCACGCTGCCCGCGCGTCCCACCGTCGCCACGACGTGCTCGACAAGCTCGGCGGCGCTGAAGCTCCCCTTCTGCCAAATGGACGCCGACCGCGCCTCGAGCCAGCGGCGTTCCTCGACCTCGAGCGTCTTGGCCGAAACGACGATCACCGGCACGCCGGCCGTCCGCCCGTCGCTCTTCAGCGCCTCGAGGATGGCGGTGCCGTCCATCCCGGGCATCATGAGGTCGAGCAGAACGACGTCGGCCCGTCGCTGGCGGACGAGGTCAAGGCCGTCCGGGCCGTTGTGGGCTTCGAGGACGCGGTAGTTCCGGTAGCGTTGGAGCAGTCGGCGGATCAGCCGGCTGTGGTCGGGGTTGTCGTCGATGACGACGACGGTCGTCACCTGCTCGTCCAGCCCTTCCAGCGCCGCGCCGAGACCCTCGCTGCCGCCGGATCGCTCGCGCGTACGCCCGAGATCCAGCGTGAAGGTGTAGCGGTCCTCCAGCGCGTGCTTCTCGGCGCTGAACGTGTGGCCCGAGCAGTTCACGACGACGGTGGCGTCGGGGGCGATGGAGTTGCGCTGGCGGAGCGCCTCCAGTCCGGCGAACGCCACGCTGGCGGCCGGCTCGACCGAGAAGCCCTCGGCGCGGGCCACCCGGCGCATCGCGCGGAAGGCGTCGCCATCGCTGACGGCGACCATCGCGCCGCCGTGGCGGTCGATCGCGCTCTTGAGCATCGTGTACGCCGGGCCGGGGTCGCCGGTGGCCAGCACGGTGATGAGCGTATCGGGTTGGACGGGCGTGGCATGAACCTCGCCGCGCTCCCAGGCGCGGACCATGGGCGAGCAGCCCTCGCTCTGGATGAGGCCGAGCCGCGGGATCCGGTCGATCAGGCCGGCGGCGAACAGCTCGCCGAAGCCCTTGTGCACGCCAAGCGGTCCGATGCCGCCCGACACCGCCTGCACGTACCAGTCCGGGGCCCGCCAGCCGAGCTGCTCGACGATCTCGTAGGCGACGGTCTTCATCGCCTCCTTGCCCGGGATCATCTTGGCGCCGCGGTCGAACGGGAAGCCGCGCCGGGCCGCGAAGTCGGCCGCCACGGACTTGGCCTGATCGTACGTGCCGGTGATCTTCACGACCTCGGCGCCGTACAGCGCCAGCTCGCGCATCTTCTCGGCCGGCACGCTGCTCGTCAGGAACACCCACAAACGGATGCCGGCCCGCGCGCAGAACGCGGCGTAGGCCGCCGCGGCATTGCCGGTGGAGGCGATGACGAGCTCGCGCGTGCCGCGGGCGGCCAGTGCCGTCACGGCGGCGGCCGCCTGGCGGTCCTTGAAGCTGCCGGTCGGCTGCTGGCGCTCGTCCTTGATCCAGAGATCGCCGTACCCGAGCTCGCGCGCCAGGCCGGCGGAACGCGTCAGCGGCGTCCAGCCCTCGCCCATCGACAGCGGCCGGACGTCGTCGCCGAACGGCAGCAGCTCGGTGTAGCGCCACATCGAGCTGACGCGGGAACGGACGAGCGCCGGCCAGTTCGGCGGCAGGCGGCGCAGGTCGTAGCCGGCATCGAGCCAGGCGCTGCCGCACGACGGGCAGGCCTCGGCGTACGCATCGGCGGGGGTGCGGTGGCCGCACTCCAGGCAGGTGACCGCGTTGAAGAGCGTGGTCACGCGGCGGCCGTCCCGTTGGCGTAGGCCGTCGGAGCGCCGAGCGTCGGTGCGGCGGATCGCGCCGCGGGAAGGCGGACCGTGAACACGGTGCCGACGCCGGGTCGGCTCTTCACCTCGATCGCGCCGTTGTGCAGCTCGACGAGGAACAGGGTGATCGCCAGCCCGAGCCCGGCGCCGCGCGCGCGGCGGGTGAACGGGCTGTCGGCGTGGCGGAAGGGCCGGAAGATGGCGGCGACATCGGACTCGCTGATCCCCGGACCGGTGTCCTCGATCTCGAGGCAGACCTCGTCGCCCTCGCCGTAGCACCGCAACCAGACATGACCGGCCGGTGTGAACTTCACGGCGTTGCCGACGAGGTTGTTCAGGATCTGGCCGAGCCGGACGCGGTCGCCCTGGATGGGCGGAACGTCCGGCGCGGCGACGACGTGCATGTCGATCGGGCGGCCGACGAGCAGGCCGGCGTTTGTGACCCGCGCCCGTTCGAGAAGCTCGGCGGCGCCGACGGGTTCGGGCTCGAGTCGCATCTGGCCGGCCTCGATGCGCGCGAGGTCGAGCAGGTCGTTGATCAGGTGCAGCAGCTGCTGACCGTTGTCGTGGATCGCCTCGATGTCCTCGCGCGCCGCCGGGTCGACGTCCGTGCCGAGACCCATCAGGATCAGCTCCGCGTAGCCGATGATGGAGTTCAGCGGGGTGCGCAGCTCGTGGCTCATGTTCGCCAGGAACTCGCTCTTCAGGCGGTCGACCTCGCGCAGCCGCTCGGCCGTGGTCTGCACCTCCTGGAACAGCCGTGCGTTCTGGATCGCGACGGCGATCTGGCCGGAGAGGGCGAGCAGGGCGTCGATGTCGGCCTGTGCGAAGCGGCCGACGGCGCGGTCCTGCAGGTCGAGCACGCCGACGAGCTCGCCGCGGGCGACGAGCGGCAGCGCGACCTCGGAGCGGGTGTCCGGCAGGAGCGCGTTCGGCAGGAACGCCGGCTCGCTGTACACGTCGTCCACCTTCACGACCGTGCGGGCCGTCGCGGCGCGGGCCACCAGGCTGCGCGGGGCGGTGAGCGGGATCGCGAAGCGACTCTCCACGAGCCGTGCGCCGACGTCGCCGCTGCCGGCGCGGACGACGAGCTGGCCACTGGTGGGGCCACTGGTGGGGCCACCAGTGGGGCCACTGCCGGGTTCGACGAGGAAGAGGTGGACGTAGTAGAGGTCGAACCGGTCGCGCAGGAGCTGGATGATCTCCGAGAGCAGGGCCGCCGGGTCGAGGATCGTCGAGAGGAGCTCGGCGGTCTCGGCCGATGTGCGCAGCAGGCTGGTGTAGCGGGCGCGCTCGTGCTCGGCCTCCGCCAACTCATGGTACGTGCGGGCCAGCTCGACGTTCCTCAGGCGGTAGATCTCGGCCTCGCGCTGCGCCTCCTTGACCTCGTAGCGCACGCGCAGGTTCTGGACGTTGCGCTCTGCGCCCTCGCTGAAGACTTCCCGCTCCAGCGTGTGCGCCTGCTCGAAGTGCTCGAGCGCCCGCGCCGTGTCGCCGGCGCGCTTGTAAGCCTCCGCGAGCGCGCGGTGGGCCTCGAGCTCGCGCGGACGGAAGCTGATCTCCTGGAGGGCCTTGACCGCATCGCGCAACAGGCCGATGCCCTCGCCCAGACGGTCGTCGTCGGCCGCCACGAGCTTGCCGAGGCTGAGGCGCACGAGGCCCTGCCACTGCCGCATCTCGAGCTCGTCCACGATCTCGAGGCTGGTGCGCAGGTACCGCTCGGCGCCGTCCGCATCGCCCTGCTTGGCGCAGACCGTGCCGAGGTTCTCCAGGCACATCGCCTCGCCCAGCCGGTCGCCGAGGCGGCGGCGAATGCCGAGGCTCTCCTCGTGACAGGCGCGCGCCCGGTCGAGGCTGCCGACCATCTCGCTCATCGCGCCGAGGTTCATCAGCGTGGCGGCGGCGCCGGCCTCGTCGTCGATCGCGCGCCGCAGCTCGAGGGCGCGCTCGGTGTGCTCGAGGCCGCTCGGCAGGTCGCCCAGCTCGGCGTACACCTGGCCGATGTTGCCGAGCGCGACGGCCTCACCGCGCTGATCACCGAGCTCGGTGGCGATGGCGAGGCCGTCGAGGAAGAGCTCGAGGGCCTTAGGGAAGTCGCCGAGCGTGCCGTAGGCGCTGCCGAGGATGTTCACGACGCTGCCCTCGCCGCGCCGATCCTGGAGCGTGCGGTAGAGCTCGCGCACCGCGGGCAGCTCGGAGAGCGCCTGCTCGTGCTCGCTCTTGATCACGTGGCAGGCGCACAGCGTCCGCCGCGCGTCGGCGATGCCCTTGTCGTACCCGAGCCCGTCCGCGTAGGCCAACGCCTCCTCGGCGAGGGCGGTGGATTCCTGCACGTCGGCCTGCAGGCGTTCCCACGCCCGTGCGTTGAGCACGTCGATCGTGGCGCGTGGATCCACCTGCCGGCCGTCGGTGGTGGCGGCGCCGAGGGTATCGACCATCCGTTGCCCCTGTCGTTCGCCCCGCCCGACGCATGGGAACAAGGGGGAGCGTCGCGTGCGCAGTGTTGAGGGGTGGGGGCCGCAAGGATACCCGCATTGGGCGGCGCCCGTCAATAGGCGGTCAGTCGTTTTTCCGTCGGTTCGCGTCGCCGAATCGGAGCTGCGACGCCCGCCCTAGCGCCACATTGACGGGACGCGGTGCGTCGATACCATCAGCGGCGCCGCGCCGACGGTGCGCCCGACCGGGCGCCGTGCGCCATCCGCGCGCCCATCCGGGCGCTGTGTCGACCGCGAGGTGATCGGTGGCCGATCTGTTCACGACCGCCAACATGGTGTCGTTCCTCACGCTGACCGTGCTCGAGATCGTGCTCGGCATCGACAACGTGATCTTCATCGCCATCCTCACGGGCGCGCTGCCGCGCGAACGGCAGGGGCTGGCGCGGCGCCTGGGCATCAGCCTGGCGGTCCTGTCGCGCATCCTCCTCCTGTTCTCGATCTCGTGGGTGATGCGCTTGAACGATCCGCTCATCACCGGCCTGCCCGGCGCGGACCACGGGCTCTCGGGCCACGACCTGATCCTGCTCTTCGGCGGACTGTTCCTGATCGCCAAGAGCACGGCCGAGATCCACAAGAAGCTCGAGGCGGAAGACGTGCACAAGGTCGGGCGCGTCAGCACGATGGCCGGCGTGATCGTCCAGATCCTGCTCATCGACGTGATCTTCTCGCTGGACTCCGTCATCACGGCGGTCGGGCTCGCCGACGACCTGCGGGTCATGGTCGCCGCCGTCGTCGTCGCCGCCGTCGTCATGCTCGTCTTCGCCGGCTCGATCGCGTCCTTCGTCGAGCGGCACCCGACGATGAAGGTTCTCGCGCTGGCGTTCCTCATCCTGATCGGCACGATGCTCGTCATCGAGGGCTGGAACCCGGAGACCGCGCACGCGCTCGGCCTCAAGCAGTACGCCTACTTCGCGATGGCGTTCTCGTTCGTGGTGGAGCTGGTCAACCTGCGGGTGCGGCGTTCGGGCGAGCCGGTGCACCTGCACAACACGCCGGATTCGGACGCGGTGGGCTGAGCGTCGGGCGGCGGGTGCGCCCCATCGTCAGCCGATCGCATTACTGCAGATCGCGGCGCTGGCCGGAGCGGGTGACGAAGGATGGTCCGGTGCCGCGACTTGCAGGGCGAACGCACGTTCGACAGCCGGCGATCGTCCTGCGCAGGCTTGACCGGCGCCGCGGACATCGCTACCGTCCTCGGCAACTCTTCGGGGAGTAGCCACCAGCCGGCGCAAGTCGGCCGTGGGACGGACGGTCGTCAGTACGGAGCCAACGCTCCCGGCCGTTCGGCGTGTGCGCCGCGGGACGGCGACATGGCAGGCGAGACCGAGACGCAACCCTAACGGGTCGTCCGGCCTCGCCTTTTCGTTGCCGCGCGACCGCCCTCCCGGAGTGAGAAATGGCCGACAACATCTGGTTCTGGGTCGTCTTCAACGCGTTCGTCCTGCTGCTGCTGGCGCTCGATCTCGGCGTCTTTCACCGCGCGGCGCACGAGGTGTCCACGCGCGAGGCCGCAGCGTGGAGCGCGTTCTGGATCTCGCTGGCGCTCGCCTTCAACGGCGTGCTGTACGTCTGGCAGGGCTCGGAGATCGCCCTGCAGTTCCTGACCGGCTACCTGATCGAGAAGTCCCTGTCGATCGACAACATCTTCGTGTTCGTCCTCATCTTCGGCGCGCTCGGCGTGCCGAAGATGTACCAGCACCGGGTGCTCTTCTGGGGCATCGTCAGCGCGCTCGTGCTGCGCGGGGCGATGATCGGGCTCGGCGCCGTGCTCATTCAGCGGTTCCACTGGCTGCTGTACGTCTTCGGCGCGTTCCTCATCGGCACCGGCATCAAGATGGCGTTCCAGAAGGCACGCACGCTCGATCCGGAGATGAGCCTCGTCGTTCGGCTGGCGCGCAGGGTCGTGCCGGTCAGCACCGCCTACGACGGCCAGCGCTTCCTCACCCGGCTGAACGGCCGGCGCGCCGTGACGCCGCTGTTCCTCGCCCTGCTCCTCGTCGAGGTGACCGACCTCATCTTCGCCGTCGACTCGATCCCGGCGATCTTCGCGGTCACGACCGACCCGTTCCTCGTCTACACGTCGAACGTGATGGCGATCCTCGGCCTGCGCTCGCTCTACTTCCTGCTGGCCGGCGTCGTCGACCGCTTCCACCTGCTCAAGCTCGGCCTGGCGCTCGTGCTCGTGTTCGTCGGCGCCAAGATGGTGGCGGCGGACGTCTTCAAGGTCCCGACTGCGATCTCGCTCGGTGTGATCGCCGTCCTCATCGGCGGCAGCGTGGCGGCGTCGCTGGCGTTCCCGAAGCGCGAGCCGACACCCGCCTAGCCGCGCCGCCCGCGCGGCCCGAGGTCGATCCGCCACGCCTGCCAGTCCGCGCCGGGCGCGCGAGCCATCGTGTAGGCAGTTCGACGTTCGTGGAAGCCGTGGTGCCCGGCCGCGCCCGGGTTCACGACGAGCGCGCCGCCGACACGCCAGAAGCCCTCGACGTGGCTGTGGCCCACGACGACGAGGTCGGGATGCGCCGCGTCGACGAGGGCGCGCAGTTCGGCGTTCGGCCGACCGGGCGGTCCGGCGATGTGCAGCGACGCGACGCGCGCGCCTGCCGCGTCGACCCACGCCGAGAGCGGCAGGTCCGACAGCACGCCGAAGTCGATGTTGCCGCGCACGGCCAGCACGGGGGCGACGGCCCGGAGCGCGTCGAGGATGGCGGCGTCGCCGATGTCGCCGGCGTGGACGATCAGTTCCACGCCGGCGAAGTGGGTGAGGACCGCCGGATCGAGCCAGCCGTGCGTGTCGGCGACGAGCCCGAGGCGGACCGCGGGGGACGTGACGTCGCCCGCGCGTTCGCCGCGGGGCGTCGTCCTCAAGGCCGCGTCGCCGACATGCGCATCGCCGGCCCGTGGTAGCCGGCCACCTGGAGGGCCTCGATCAGGTCGGCCCGCTCGAGCATCGCCCGGACGTCGCCCGGCGGCAGGTGGGGCAGCGGGCGATTGGGTGCGTCGGCCAGCGCCCACAGCGTGTGGGCGCCGACGCACGCGGCGCGGGCGAACGGTGCGACGGCCACCTTGTCGAACGTGTCGCCGAAGCCGTGGTAGTAGCGGCCGACCTCGGGCGGGAGGACGGCCTTCAAGCCGACGACCGGGACGCCCGCCAGCATGAACGGTTCGTGGTCGCTGTGAAGGCCGGCCTTGTCGTCGAACGCGCGCCGCATGCCGAGCGGCGCCAGCTGGTCGGCCAGCGCGCCGAGCAGGCGGTTCGGCGCATGCCCCGGCGTCCAGTAGCCGTACGGATCGCCCGTCATGTCGAAGTTCATCACGCCGACATGCAATGGAAGCGCCGCGCCGTGAGCATCGACATAACGATGCGAGCCGAGCAGTCCGATCTCCTCGGCCGCCCACAGGGCGAAGCGCAGCGTCCGGCGCGGGCGGATACCGGCGGCGTGGAGCAACGCCAGCACGCGCGCCGTCTCGAGCACGATCGCGCTGCCCAGGCCGTTGTCCGTGGCGCCTTGGGCGACGTCCCAGCTGTCGAGGTGGGCGCCCGCCAGCACGATCTCGTCGGGGCGTTCCGTGCCGGGCAAGTCGGCCAACACGGTCCGCGTCGTGCGCGAGGCGAACGTGTTCGTCGTGGCCACGTGCGCGATCGGCACGGTGCCGGCGTCGAGGAGGCGCTTCAAGCGCTGGCCGTCCTCGAAGCTGATGCCGAGGCTCGGGATGGCGGCCTCGCCGTCCGCGCACACCCCGGTGCGGGCGATGTTGCCCGCGTCGCGGCTGTGGATGAGGAGCGCCGCCGCGCCGTGCGCAACGGCGGCCGCCAGCTTCTCGCTGCGGTGCCGCACCCGCACGCCCGCCGACGCGTCCTCGTCGGCCAGGGCGACGGCGCCGCGTACGGCGTCGCCGAGGCGCGCCCAGTCCGCGGGCTCGGCGTGGCCGACATCGACGACCGGACCGGTGAGGTCGGCGGACCGCGGACAGTTGCCGTGCGCCAGGGCCGACAGCGGCCAGGGCGACGGGGCTACGACCTCGGCCGTCAGCGAACCGCGCGTCCAGGCGGTGATCTCGAACGGATCGTAGCGGACGTCGGCGAGGCCCCAGCCGGCGAGCAGGCCGTGCGCCCACGCCTCGGCTGCGGCGGCGCGGTCGCTGCCGGCGGGGCGGCCGCCCACGCTGTCGCACAGGCTGCCGAGCAGGCCGTGGGCGGTCGGGCGGCCGAGGATCTCGGCGAGGAGCACGTCGGCGACGGCGGGCGGGACGGGGTGGGTCATCGGGTGCGGTCCTCGGCGGGTCACGGCGCGGGGGGCCTTCGGCGTCGTGTGGTATAACACGCCGCCCGCGCGCCGTCCAAGCCGTCCGGAGCGGCATGGCGACGCCTGTGACGGCGGGGCATCCAGCGGCCCTGGAGCCCGGAAGTCGAGCGGCCCCGCAACCCAGAATGGACGAGGAGACCGGCGTGAACTTCGATCTGCTCAAGCGATTGTGCGAGACACCGGGCGTGCCGGGCCGCGAGGACAGGGTGCGCGCCCTCATCGCCGATGAAATCCACGGGTTGTTCGACGCCGTCGAGGTGGACGCCATGGGATCCCTGATCTGCCGGCGCGGTCCGCGCCCCGGCACGTCGACGAGCGGCCCTCACGGCGACCCGACGGACGACGGCGCGACGATCGGCGCGCGGCCGAAGCGGGTCATGCTCCTGTGCCACATGGACGAGATCGGATTCCTCGTCACGTCCGTCGACGACGACGGCTTCGTGTGGCTGGATCCCGTCGGCGGATTCGACCCGCGCAACCTCTTCAGCCGCCGCGTGCGCCTGTGCACGGACGACGGCGACCTGCCGGGCGTCATGAACCCGGGCGGCAAGCCCGTCCACATCAGCACACCCGAAGAGCGCAAGCGGATCCCGGAGGTCCCGGAGTTTTACGTCGACCTCGGCATCCCGGCGGACTCCGTCCGGGCCCGCGTGCATGTCGGCGACTACGTCGTGATGGACGAGCCGTGCCTGCAGATCGGCGAGAAGGTCGTGTCGAAGGCGCTCGACAACCGGGTCGCGTGTTGGCTCGGCATCGAGGCCGTGCGTGCGCTCGACGCGTCGGGGACGGGCCACGTGTGCGAGATCGTCGTGGCGTTCACGACGCAGGAGGAGGTCGGGCTGCGCGGCGCGCGGACCGCGGCCTTCGCCGTGCAGCCTGACATCGGCCTCGGGCTGGACGTCACGCTGTCATGCGACACGCCGGGCGTCCCGGAGCGCGAGCGCGTGACGCAGCACGGCAAGGGCTTCGGGCTTCACGTGAAGGACAGCTCGTTCATCGCCGACTGGGACCTCGTCAAGGAGATCGAGGCGCTCGCCATCGACCGCGGCATCCCGTTCCAGCGGACGATCCTCCGCGCGGGCGGCCAGGACGGTGCCGCGGCCCAGCAGGCGGCGGCCGGGGCGCGGGCGGTCGGGATCGTGGTGGGGACGCGCTACATCCACACCGTGACGGAGATGGTCCACACCGGGGATCTGGAGGCGGCGCGGGACATCGTGGCGGCGTATCTTGGGACGGTGGGGTAGAGAAGGCTGCCTCGTCAGCGCGGACCGCGCTGGGCGTACGGCAGCCAGAGTCTGCGCATGATGACCGGCGGCAGGGAGGGCGTCGGCGGCGGCGGCGGTTCGAGCGTCGGCGGCAACGACGACGGGACGGCAGCCGGCGCACAGATCGGAGGGCTGGGAAGAGGCAGCCCGTCGCAAAACGTCAGGACCATCGAGGAGGCGGCCGTGTCGGGTGCCGGTTGTGCCCGCAGCCCAAAGACCAGCGCCTGAGCGAGTCCCGTACCGACCGAATGGTCGGCCTCGACCACGGCCACGAATCGGCCGCCAGCGCGATAGCCCCCGGCGGGCAGCACCCAGTTGACGAGCGTCGGCGTCGAGACCTCTGCGGATGGCTGGGTCAAGGGGATCTTGGCGGACCAACGCGGCCGCAGCCGCAACTGGATCTCGACGGAGTCCAACGGCGCGCCGAAGGCACCGAGCGTCTGGTGAACCAGCGTCGCCAGCATCGCTTGATCCGACGCCATGGGCAGCAGCGCCACGAGCATTGCCGAGAACTCGGGCCGCCCCGCCAACCGCTTGGCCAGCCAGCCGATGTCCGACGCATCCAGCAGCCAGGCCTGACCGACGATATCGCGCGTCGCCACCAGGCTCGCTGCGACGCGGTCAACGGTCTCCGCCTCCGCCTTCGCCGGCCCGGTCGCGTCGAGCACGATCAGCAGCGGACGGCTGGTCGGTCGCACCGCGCGCAGCGTCCGGTCGGCGGTGTCGAGGCCGGTGCTCCACGACGTCGGTTTGAAGGCCGGTCGGACGGTAATCCGACGGAGGGCTCGGAGCGCACCGGTGAACTCCTGCGCGGTCGTGGCCCAGCCCGACGCCTCGCCGGGTCGGGCGAGATCGATCGTCAGCAGCGACGTGCCGTCCGCCGCCTCGAGCACTTCGACCAGCACATCGAACGTCAGAGCGATGTCCGCGGCGCGTGAAGGGCTCACGCTGCCGACGACCAGGACCACCGACCGGCGGTCGAGAAGCCGTGGGCACTCGACCTGGACGTCCACCGTCAAGGTCACCGGAACGCCGCTCTGAAGCACCGTCGTCGAGGCGGCGACGCCGGTCCGGACGGCACAGCTCGGCAGCGTGCCCAGGATCGTCTGCGCATCGGGCAGGCCGCCCGGAAACGTCGCCGTCGGGGTCGGCGCCTGGGAGGGCGCGGGCGGTCTGGTCGGGACGGCGGGTTGGGCGCGGGCGGGCCGAACCACGGTTGACAGGGCCACGGTTGACAGGGCGAGCAGCGCGGCAACGACCCACGCCGTGCCGCGGATCGACGCCTGTCGCGTCACTTGGGCGGTGGGGGTATGGGATATGCCGTCGGCGCCGTTTCGCGCAGCGGCCGTTGGATTCGACATCGACTCCCTCCGTTCCACGTGCGCCGGCGGACCGGCGGCTTCGGCATGACGTCAGCGATCCCGCATCCCGATCGGCAGCCACAATGCCCGCATGGGCGCACCGGGCGAAGCGGCCGGGGTGGCGGACGGGGCCGGCGAAGGCGGCGTCGACGGGATGGTCGGCGTCGCGGTGAGCGGAACGGCCGTCGGAGAGGCCGTCGGAGAGGCCGTCGGAAAGGCCGTCGGGACGGCACGCGGGGTCGCTGTCGGCGGCACCACCGCACGCCGGCAGGTGGCGGGGGATGGGGGCGGCGCATCGACGCAGACGTTGGCCCCGGTTCGGAGCGACGAACGCAGCGCGGGCAGTGTGCGCTCGATGGCGACCTCGGCATCGGCGCCGCCGTTGGCACGCGGACCGATCGTTCGGAAGACGGCCGTGTAGCGCATCGCCATTCGATGGCCCGTGCCGGGCGTCATCCACCGGACCTTCCGGTTCGTCGCGTCCTCAGCCGTCGGCGCCGTTTCGGGGACCGCGTCGCCCACCGGCAGCTGCACGGAGAGCAGGATGTCCACGAGCGTGATCGGCGCCGCGGCCGATACGACCAGCCGGTGGAGCAAGTGCTCCAGCGTCTCGTTCAGGTCGGCGCCCGGGAAGAGGGCGACCACCGTGCCGTCGTTCGGAACGGGGCGGAAGATGCGGCCGGCCAGCCAGCCGGTGGTCGAGACATCGAGCAGCCAGGCCTGGCCGACCCGGTCGCGCGTCGCGCCGGCCAGTTGCTGCAGTCGCTCGACGACGTTCGCCTGACCGGAGACCGGCCCCCAACTGTCGAGGACGATCAGAAGCGGCCGCTCCGTCGGCCGGGCCGAGCCGAGCAGCGTTTCAGCAGCGGCGATCGCGTCCATCCACGCGGCTTCGTCCAGTACGGTCAGCACCTCGAGCCGGCGCACGCGCCCCTCCAGCGCCGCGATCTCGGCCGGCGTCGACGCCCACGGCGCCGGCCCGGTCGCCGTGCCGACCTCGACGAGCGCAAGGCGCGTTCCGCGGCCGATGGCCATGTGCTCGACGAGCAGCGCGAGGCTGGCGCGCACATCGCGGATGGAGGCGTGTGTCCGGCTGCCGACGATGACGACGGCCGCGCGCCGATCGAGCTGCTGCGGGCACTCGATGTCGGTGGTGACCGTCATCGTCACCGGATCGCCCGCGATGACCGCATCCGGCGACGACGTCAGCGATGCATGGAACGTGCACGCGGGCAGGACGCCGAGGACGGAGAAGCCGGGCGGCCGAGCGGTCCGTTCGGGAACGGAAACGGGCGTCGGAGCGGGCGTCGGATCGGAGGTGGTCTGCGGCTGGGGCGTCGGCGCCTGGCCGCGCGCGGGGCGCGATGTGGGCGCGGACAGCGCAAGCGCCGCGGCCAGCGTTAGGGCCAGCGGCACCGCAATCGCCACCGCCGGCGGTACCGCCAAGGCCGGCGCCGGACGCGTTGCTCGCGCGGATCGTACGGCCGGGCGAGCGATGTCGCTGTCGCTGTCGACATCGGTGTCGCAGTCGATGTCGGAGTCGATATCGACGTCGGTGTCGCTGTCGGTGTCGGAGTCGATGTCCGTGTTCACGTTGTTCCACCGGATGTGTTGCGTCCAGCAGCCGGCGCGGACGCCTGCCGATAGCTTCGACACGCCGCGAGGGAAAATGGTGCCCTCGATTCGCGGCGTGCTCCTTACAACACGCGGCCGGCTACTCGATGACCACCCCCTCGACCCCTTCCTCGGCCGGCGGGAAGCGCATGTCCAGCCGCTCCAGCGCTTCGACGATCGTCGCGACGCACACGAGGTCGCGGTACCACTTGCGGTTGGCCGGGATGACGTACCACGGTGCGTCCGTCGTCGTCGTGTGCTCGATCGCGTCCTCGAAGGCCCGCATGTAGGCATCCCAGGCTCGGCGGGCATCGAGGTCGCCCAGACGGAACTTCCAGCGCTTCTCGGGGTCGGCCAAACGCTCGCGCAGCCGCTCGGCCTGCTCGTCCCGGTCGATGTGCAGGAAGAACTTGAGGATCGTCGTCCCCTCGTCGACGAGGAGCTGCTCGAAGGATCGGATGTGGTCGTAGCGCTTGCGCCAGCGCGCCTCGGGCACGAGGTCGAGAACGCGGACGACGAGGACGTCCTCGTAGTGGCTGCGGTTGAAGAGGACCATCTCACCGCTGCCCGGCACGTGCGGGTGGACGCGCCAGAGGTAGTCGTGCGCCAGTTCGACGGATGTCGGCACCTTGAAGGACGCGACGTTCACGCCGGCCGGGTTCACGCCGTCGAACACCCGGCGGATTACGCCGTCCTTGCCGCCGCAGTCCATCGCCTGCAGGACGATGAGCACGCGGTGCTTGCCCTCGGCGAAGAGCAGCTCCTGGAGAACCTCGAGCCGGTCGTTCAGTGTCTCGAACATCGCCTCGGCGTCCGCGCGGTCGCCGTCGAAGGCACCGTCGCCCTCGGGGTCGATCTTGTCGAGGTCGATGCGTTCACCGGGCTTGACACGGTGGCGATCGAAGTCGATGCGATTGAGGATCGAGCGGATGTCGGGGGCGTCGGCGGGCATCGTGACCACTCCTTGGCAGTTGGTCCATGGGGATTGGATCGGGATCCGCCGATATAATCGGTCCGGACCGCGCCGCGCGCCAGCCGCCGAGCGAGCCGTGCGGCGCGGACGCGGGCGACAATGATTGAGGTGCGTTGTGGACTCTGTGACGAACACGGCCGAGACGGCCACGGCGGGGATGATCGAGTTCCGCCACGTGGCGGGCACGACCCGCGGGGCGTACAACGACATCTACGCCGGCGTCGGCATTCGCCACCCGGACCGGATGTGGGAGTGGGTGCTGGACGTCCTCGGCGCGCACGCCGGCCAGGATCTGCTCGATGTGGCCTGCGGCGAGGCGCAAATGGTCGCCCACGCCGCCGCCCGCGGCCTCGAGGCCCACGGCGTCGACCTGTCCGACATCGCCCTGAAGGTGGGCCGCGGCCGGTCCGGCGCCCCAGCGATGGGGCTGGCCGCGGCGAACGGCGAGGCGCTGCCGTACCCGGACGACGCGTTCGACCTCGTGACGAACCTCGGCAGCCTCGAGCACTACGAGGATCCGGTGAAGGGGGCGGCCGAGATGGCCCGCGTCGTCGCCCGCGACGGCCTCGTGCTGCTGCACGTGCCCAACGCCTTCGGCCTGCGCTGGAACGTCGCCCACGCTTGGCGCCACGGCGACGTCCACGACGACGGGCAGCCGATCCAGCGCTACGCGACGCGGGCACAGTGGACGCGGGTGCTGGAGGCGGGCGGGCTGGAGGTCGTGCGGGTGCTGGGGTACGAGGAGATGGCGCACCAGCCGACGGGCCTGGCGGGGTGGCTCGGGGCGGTGCGTCACCCGAGCCGGCTGCTCGTGCCGTTCGCGCGGTTCCTGCCGGTGGACATGGCGAGCATCTTCGTGTTCATCTGCCGGAAGGCGCCGCAGTGGTTCGACGACGCCGTCGTCGCCGATGCGGCCATCACGGATGCGGTCGACTCCAAGGCCGACGTGGACTCCAAGGCCGACGTGGTCGACGCATCGACCGACGTTGTTCCAGTGAACGTAGCAGGCCCTGTCGCGAGCCCTTGGCCCAGCGTAGAACCCGTCGTCTTCCCGACACCGCGCCGCAAGCGTGCGGCATCCAAGCCCGCCCGCCCGCCCGTGGACCCGATCGAGGTCGCCGGGATCGAGCTGCAGTACGGGGCCGCCCGCCGCGAAACCGCGACGATCGACATCGCCGCCGACGCGTTCGACGACTGGTGGCGGACGATCACGGATGCGAGCGACCGGCGCGGGGAGGTCGTCCTTGTCGTCCGGCGGCCGGAGGACGGCCACATCCTCGTCCACACGAAGCGCCACTACCCGCTGGGCGTCTGGCGGCTGCCGACGGGCGGGATCAAGCCGCACGAGGCGGTGTTGGACGGCCTCGAGCGGGAGTCGGTGGAGGAGACGGGCCACAAGCTCGGAGTGGAGCGCTTCATGGCGCTCGTCGAGCACCGCCTCGTCGGCGGGCCGAACGGCCGGGAGTCGACCGCGTTCCCGTCCTACGTCTTCCAGCTGCGCCCGCCGGCGGGCGAGATCAACGTCCAGGACAGCAGCGAGGGGATCGACGGGTTTCGGTGGGTGTCGCCGGGCGAGTTGGCGATGCTGACGGCGAATTTGCGGCGGCTGGGGGGGCGGTATGGGGCGTGGGGGCGGTTTCGGGCGGTGGTGCAGGAGGTGGTGAAGGCGGATCTGGCCATGCACACGCCGTGAGACCGGTGGATACGCGATAGGACGTGCTCGTCGTGCGGGCCGGGCGGGGGAGCGTCCGGAGTCTTGTGTAACCGGTCGGCCGCAGGTCAAAGGGGGAGGCGGTCATCGAAGCGGATGGTGAGCTGGTTGAGGACGAGGGGCCGGCCTTGGACGGCGCCGGCGAGAACGCATCAAAGCACAGGCCTCTCCTTCGTTTGTGAACGCGTCAGCTGGGCGAGGTGTCGGTCACGTCGAAGGAAGTTTCGAGAGCGGACGCCAGTCGCCGCTGGGCTGACCTCCTCCGGCGGATCTACGAGGTCGACCCGATACGGCGCCTGACTTGCGGCGGCTCGATGCGCGTGATCGCGCGGATCCAGGATCCGTCGGTGATCGACAAGATCCTGCGCCATGTGCGCGCCAAGGGCGGTCGGTTGGCGGCGCCAACGGGCGCGCGGCGGCGCTGGAGACGCGGATGGGGCAGTTGACGCGGGGGTGGGAGGGGCTTGAAGTGGCAGGCGACTGAATGTCTATCCCCCGCGCTCACCACCATCCACGACCGGCAAGTACGCCCGCCCCGCGGGCTGGGCGCCCGCCGTCACCGTCGGCTCCAGGCTGGGGCGCGGCGTCGCCCACGGGCTCGGAGCCGATGTTGGGGACCGGGTCGGCACCGTGCTTGGTACCCTGGTCGGTTCCGGGGTATTCGGCAGGTTGATCGCGGCTCCGGCCGGAAGCTCGTAGTTCCCACTGTGGTGGTGATCATGGCCGTAGGTCGGCCAGCCGGGACCGCGCCCGCCGAGGGAGAAGGCGACCGCGCGGCCCCAGTTCGCCTCCGGAGTGTCGGACTGCCCTCTGCCGTAGACGGCGAAGACATCGTTCGCTCCGTCGCCGTCGAGGTCGGCCACGGTCGGGTGGAAGTTGAAGGGTGCCGGCTGCGGAAAGGTCCGCGAGTGGAGAAGGCGCCCGTCGCGCCCCGAATGCACGTTGATCGCCGGCAGCTGGTCGCCCAGGTTGCCGTCGGTCGCTGTGAGGATGTCGGGCAGCCCATCATCGTCGGCGTCAACGAGCACAGCGCCGCGCGGGGCATAGCCCGGCAGGTCGATACGAAGTTGCCAGGTCCCAAGGGCGTCGAATACCTGCAGGTTGTCCGCGGCCACCACGACCTCCAGCGCCCCGTTGCCGTCGAGGTCGCCCATCGCCGTTGGCCCGAAGACATAGGTCACGCCCTCCAGCTTCCTCGACCACAGTACCGCACCGTCCCGCCCGTCCAGCGCCCACAGCATCCCCGAGTAGTCGCCCAGGGTCACGTCGGGCACACCGTCGCCGGACAGGTCGCCGAAGGCCCCGGCGTGATAGGTCCAGCCGCCGATGGTCGTCTCCCAGCGCATGCGCCCGTCGAGGCCCGAAAAGCCACGCACCTTGTCGTCGAACCAGGTCGACACGACCACGTCGAGCCGGCCGTCGCCGTCCTGGTCGAACAACAGCGGCGCGCTCTGGTAACAGCCGCCGACATCGGCTGTCCAGCGCAGACGGCCCGACGTGCCGTCGAACGCGCGCAGACCGCCCGGCTCCCCGGAGCGCGGGCCACAGCTGGCCAACACGATCTCCAGCGCGTCATCTCCGGTCACGTCGCCGACCGCCTCGGGGGCGTCGAGCACCTCGCCGATCACCTTCGTCCAGCGGTCCCGACCATCGGCGCCCGCTACATGGAATTCGTTGGTCTCGGAGTTTCCCCACATGACCTCGGGCCGGGCATCGCCGTCCAGGTCAGCGACTGTGACCGAGTTGTCCACCGGTCCGCCACCGCTCGGCAGCTCCCACAGCGTCGACCCGTCGTGGTGCAGCGCGAGCACCCGCTCGTCGCGGTAGTAGGTGCCGAACAGGATCTCCGGGTCACCGTCCCCGTCCAGATCGCCGACCGCCCCGCCGCCGAAGGACGGGGACCTGAGGGCGAGGTCGAACAACAACTTGCCCGCTCGGGGCGACGCCATCGCCTCGCGCCCGACCAAGCCGGCAAGGGCGAGGGCGCCCAGGCCGGCGACCATCGCGATGGGGGGCAGGTGTCTCGGTCCCACGGCGGTCAGCGTACTTCTGGCGAGCGCTCCAGGTCAATCGATCGACCTCTGCCGCCGTCTCGCAGCCTTCGCAAGCGCCGGCCAGGGCATCCGGCACAGTGTAGAACCCCTCGATGCACCGGAAGATGGCCATGCCAAGTCGACGAGGCACCGGCCGCTGGACTGCGCGACGTTCATGTCGACGCACGTCTCTGGCGCGGATGCAGGCGACAACCTGCCCAAGCGACTGCAGGGCACGGCCAAGGCTCACCTCCACGCGATCATGTACGCCCCGATCGCGCCACGGACGACAACGAGATGAAGAGCGGTTCGACGAGGTCGATTCGGCCAAGCACGCACGCGCGACCCAACGACCCGACAACAGGATCGTCAGCCGTGGGATGCCACAAACCGCTCGAACACCCTGTTCCCCACCATCAACCCCCGCCCCGTCACCCGCGTCCGCTCCGCATCCACCGTGATCATCCCCCACCCCGCCAGCTCCGCCAGCACGTCGGCATACACGACCCGCGGATCCACCCCGTGCAGCGCCGCGAACCGCGCATGCCCCACGCCCTCGTCGATCAGCCGCAGGCCCACCATCATCGTTTCACCCATCGCCGTCGGGCCGTCGAGGTGCTCCTCGAAGTCCGTCGGCAGCTCGCCCTCGCTCACGCGCCGGATGTAGCCGTCCACGGCGCGATGGTTGCCCCAGCGAACGTCGGTCGCGGTGCCGATGCCTGTTCCGATGCCTGTTCCGATGCCAGTGCCGATGCCAACGCCGGTGCCGATCCCGGTCGTGTCGCGCGTCCGCAGGTGCCCGTGGGCACCCGCGCCGCACGCCAGGTAGTCGTCGTTGCGCCAGTAACAGAGGTTGTGGCGGCTCCGGTGGTCGCTCGTGCGGGCCCAGTTCGAGACCTCGTAATGCTGAAAGCCTGCGCCGCCGAGAAGCGCCATCGCCGTCTCGTAGTGCTCGGCCGCCGCGTCGTCGTCGGGCGCGGCGACGGCGCCGGTGGCGACCCAGTGGTGGAGCGGGGTGTCGGGCTCGACGATCAGGCTGTACAGGCTGAGGTGGTCCGTCCCGAGGTCGAGGGCGCCGCGCAGCGTGTCCCGCCAGCGGGCGACCGGCTGGCCGGGCAGGCCGAACATGAAGTCGACGTTGATGTTGTCGAACCCGGCCGCGCGGGCGGCGGCGACGGCCTTTGCGATGTCGTCGACGCCGTGGATCCGGCCCAGGAACGCCAGCTCGTCGGGCTGGAGGCTCTGCGCGCCCATGCTCAGCCGGTTCACGCCGATCGCCCTGAGCCCCTCGAACCGGGCGGCGTCGACGGTGCCCGGGTTCGCCTCGGACGTGATCTCGGCGTCGGGGGCGATCGAGAGGTGATCGCGCGCGGCCGTGAGGATCCGGCCGAGCTGCGCCGGCTCGAGGACGGTCGGGGTGCCGCCGCCGATGAAGACCGTCGTGACCGTCCGGCCGTCGACGGACGGGGCGCGGAGAGCGATCTCCCGGCAGAGCGCGACGACGTAGCGCTCGTAGCGGTCTTCGAGGCCGGCGTATGTGTTGAAGTCACAGTACGGGCACTTTTGGGCGCAGAACGGGATGTGCAGGTAGAGGCCGATCCCGTGCGGCTCGGCTTCCGTCGGTTCGGCTCCCGTCGGTTCGGCACCCGGCGGTTGGTGTAACGTCATGTTGCGTGCGATTATCGTCGCCCCGCCCGCCGAATGCCCACTGCGCACCCCGAGGTTCGCCCGTGCCCGCCGTTGCCGAGCGTTTGCCCGATGCAGTTCGCGCCTCGTGCGCCGCCGTTGTCGCCACGGCCCGCCGCGCCTGGCCGGACGCCATCGCGATCCCGCAGCTCGCCGCCCGCATCGCCGTCGGCATGGAGACGGGCGCGTACGCGGCCGGATCGTGGGACGTGTCGATCCACTTCGCCGGCCCCCCCGAGGCCACGGTCCAATACCTCCTCGTGCTGGACGCGCTGAACTTCTGCTTCTGGACGACGCCCGGCTTCGAGTACATCGATCTCGCCACCCGCCTGCGCGATGTGCTCGCGTCCGACCCCGCCGCGTTCGACGCCGACCGCCTCGTCGCCGCGACCCCCTCCACGCTCGCCGCCTGGCTCGGCGCCGACGTCGCGCCGCTGGACGAGCGGGCGCGCCTCGTCCGCGAGGTGGGCGCGGGGCTCCTCGACGTCGACAACGGCTACCACGGCGGCAATGGCTACCACGGCTACCACGGCCTGGCCGCCAACGTCGTCCGCGCCGCCGGCGGCAGCGCCGCCCGCCTTGCCGCCCTCGTCGCCGCCGCGTTCCCCGGCTTCCGCGACGGCGCGGTGTACGACGGCCGCCAGGTCTTCTTCTACAAGCGCGCCCAGATCTTCGCCGCCGACGTCTGGGGCGCGCTCGGGGGCGTCGGACTCGGTGCGTTTCGCGACATCGACGATCTCACGACGTTTGCCGACTACCGCGTGCCGCAGCTGCTGCGCGCGGAGGGGGCGATCCGGCTCGCGCCCGACCTTGCGGCGCGCATCGACGGATTCGATGAGCTGCCGGCCGGCGGCGTCGAGGAGGTCGAGATCCGCGCCGCGACCGTCGTCGCCGTCGACGCGCTGCGCGCCGCCCTCGCTTCCCTTGGCCGGCCGATGAGCGCCGTCGAGCTGGACTGGCGGCTCTGGAGCCGCGCCGAGGCGATTCGGGACCGGCTGCCGGCGCACCACCGGGTGCGGACGGTGGCGTACTGATGGCGGCCGACGCGCCCACCCCACCCGTCTTCGAGACGTCTTGGACGGACGGCCGCGCCCGCGTCGGCCGTCTCGCCACGGCGCACGGCGTGATCGACACGCCCGCGTTCGTCGCCGTCGGCACGCAGGCGACCGTGAAGTCGATGACGCCGGGCGATCTTGTCGACGTCGGCCAGCAGGCCATCTTCTGCAACACCTACCACCTGTTCCTCCGGCCGGGCGCCGACGTCGTGGCCGCTCAGGGCGGCCTGCACCGGTTCATGGGTTGGGACGGCCCGATCATGACGGACTCGGGCGGCTTCCAGGTCTTCAGCCTCGGCGCCGGCCTCGAAGGAGGCGTCGGCAAGCTCGGCTCGATCTTCCCGGGCGAGGGCGGGATGCGGCGCCTCAAGGCCGGCCCGTCGTTCGTGCGCGTCACGGACGACGGCGTGCAGTTCACGAGCCATCTCGACGGCTCGCGCCACTTCTTCACGCCCGAGGTGTCCATCGGGTTTCAGCAGCAGCTCGGCGCCGACATCATCCTGGCCTTCGACGAGTGCACCTCGCCTCTGCACGACCACGCCTACACCGCCGCGGCCATGCACCGCACCCACCGCTGGGCCGAGCGGTCGCTGGCGGCGCATGGCGGCGGGATCAGCCGCCATGGGGATCGCCAACTGTTCTACGGGATCGTCCAAGGCGGCTGGTACCCCGACCTGCGCGCCGAAAGTACCCGCTTCACGGCCGCGCTCGGCGCCGACGGCATCGCCATCGGCGGCTCGCTCGGGCAGACGAAGGCGGACATGCACGCCGTCCTCGACCTCACCGTGCCGCTGCTGCCGGCGGACAAGCCCCGTCACCTGCTCGGCATCGGCGAGATCCCGGACATCTTCGCGGCCGTGGAGCGCGGCGTCGACACGTTCGACTGCGTCGCCCCGACCCGCATGGCGCGCAACGCCGGCCTGATCGCCCGGGACGTGGACGGCGAGCGGCTGCCCCGCTTCCGCCTGAACCTGCGCAACGCCCGCTACAAGAACGATCCGCGGCCCGTCGATCCGGCGTGCCCGTGCGCGCTGTGCGCCGGTTTCAGCCGCGCCTACCTCCATCATCTCTTTCGGTGCGACGAGCTGCTGGCCTATCGGCTGGCGACGCTCCACAATCTGACCGCCATCAACCGCCTCGTCGCCGAGATGCGGTCCGCGCTCGTCGAAGGCCGCTTCCAGGCCCTCCGTGCTGACTGGCTCGGCGCTGGACAGGAGACCGTATGATGCTGCGTCGGCGTTCCGTTCTCGACCGCGTGCAGGACCTCGACCGCGTGCAGGACCCGAAGATCCTGGCGCTCATCGCATCGGCCATCGTGCTGAACTTCGTCGGGGGCGAGGTCATCAAGCTGGCGCGCCTGCCCGTCTACGGCGACAGCGTCGGCACGATGCTCGTCGGGCTGCTGGCCGGACCGGTGATCGGTGCGATCGGCGGCGTCGCCAGCAACCTCGTGCTCGGGCTGCGCGACCCGAGCATGCCGTTCTTCGCACCGGTGTCACTCGTCATCGGGGCGCTCGCCGGGGCGTTCGCGCAGGCAGGGTTCTTCCGCGCCTGGCACGGCACGGCCGCGCGGCGCGCACCGGTCCGCACCGGCGCCGCGGCCGTGTTCGCAGGGCTGGTCATCGGCGTCGCCGCCGCGTGCGTCGCCACCCCCATCGCCGCCTACGTCTACGGAGGCGTCACGGGCGGCCCGACGGACGTCCTGTTCGCGGTCTTCCGGTCGTACGGGCTGGACGTCTGGAAGGCCGTCTTCGGCCAGAGCGTCGTCAGCGATCCGATCGACAAGCTCGTCACCGCGCTGCTCGCCCTCGCGATCGTCTCGGCCCTGCCGCGCCGCACCGTCGCGCGCTTCCCGAACGGCCCGCGCCTCCTCGGCGACGCCGATGTCGAGCTGTCCGTGCCCGCATCGGCCGACATCGATGCCGTTGCGTAGCCTCGCCTGAGGGCCGGGGAGCCGGGTGCCGCCTCTGCCGCCGACCCTCGGCCTGCGATCCGCCGCGAAGTGGCATCCCGCCACCATCGCGGGCCTGTCGATCTGCCTGACGTTGCTCGCGTTCTGGCCGCTCGACAGCCTCGCAGCCGCCGTCGTCGTACCGGCTTCCCTCGTCGCGGTCGCCGCGGTCGTCGCGGCGTCGGCCGGCCCCGCGGCCGCGCATCGCTGGCGCCGCTGGACGATGGCCGCCGGGTTGCCGGTGGCCGTCAGCCTCTTCCTGATCCACGGCCTCATCTTCCCCGAAGGCCGCGACGTCCTCGTGCGCCTCGGTCCGCTGGCCGTGACCGTCGAGGGGCTGACGTTCGCCGCCGCCCGCGCCGCCCGCTGGCTGGCGGCGGCATCCGCGCTCGCCCTCGTCGGCGCGCTCTGCCGTCCCGCCGCGCTGGCCACCATGATCGAGTCCGCCTCGCTGCCCGGCGGCCTCGGCCATGCGCTCGCATCGGCGCTCCTCCTCGCGCCCGCCGCGCAGCGCAGTGCCGCCCAGATCCGCGAAGCGCAGCGCGCCCGCGGCCTGGAAACCGACGGATCGATGTGGCGTCGCGTCCGGTCCATCGCCCCGCTCGTCGTGCCGCTCGCCGTGGCCGTGATCGTCGACGGACAGCACCGGGCGCTCGCGCTGACGTCGCGCGGCTTCTCGCCCGGCCAGCCGATGTCGCACCTCGATCCGCTGCCCGACAGCCCGTTCCAGCGCCGTTTCCGGCGCGCCGGTCCTGCGATCGTCCTCTTCGCGCTCGTCGTCGCCCACGTTCTCGGCGCGGCGCGATGAATCGGGACGGCCCGCTGTCGGTCACCGGCGTGGGGTTTCGCTACGCCGGCGCCCCGGCCTCTCACCCCCCGGCGCTCGCCGACGTCGACCTGTCCGTCCGCGCCGGCCGGATGCTCCACCTCCTCGGTGGGAACGGCAGCGGCCGGAGCACGCTCCTCGCCGTCCTGGCGGGCCTCGCACCCGCCGTCACCGGCGGCACGCTGAGCGGTGCCGTTCATGGCAGCAACGGCACCGCGTTCGTCCATGCCGACCCCTACCTCAACCTGTCCGGCGCGCGCGATTCCGTTCGTGCCGAGCTCGCATTCGGCCTCGAGTGCCGCCGGATGCCCCGCGCGGCGATGGTCGAGCGGGTGGATGCCGCGCTGGATGCGTTCGCCCTGGCCCGCCTCGCCGGCCGCGACCCGACATCGCTTTCCGGCGGTGAGGCGGCGCGCCTGGCGATCGCCTGCCAATGGGTGCTCGAGCCGGCCGTCCTTCTCGTCGACGAGGTCGACGCCCAGCTCGATGCGGGCGGCGCGGCCGCGGTCCGCCGCCATCTGGCGGATCGGACGGCGGCCGGGGCAGGCGTCGTCTTGGCCGGCGCGCGGATGGACATGATCCCGGCGGCGGGCTCGGGGGCGGGGCCGGCGGATGCGGTTGTGCTCGCGGGCGGGCGCGTCGTGGCGGCGGGTGCGCTGGACGTCGTCGCCGGGCACGTCTCGGGGCACGATTGGGGCGTGGTGCCGCGGAGCGGGCCGGCGGTGGGTCGGGGCGCGTTCGACGCGTCGGGGGCGAACGGTGCGTCGATCTCGGCGCTCGCGCCGAGCATGGAGGCCGATCTCGAGGTCGCCGGACTGTGCTGCGCATTCGACGGTGCGGCTGCACCCGCCCTGGACGACATAACGTTCAGGGCCGTGCCGGGAGAGGTCGTCGCCGTACTCGGCCCGAACGGCGGCGGCAAGTCGACGCTGGCGCGGGCGATCACCGGGCTGCACGTGCCCGCGGCTGGGGTTGTGCGCATCGGCGGGCGCGACGTCGGGCGCGACGTCGGGCGCGATGTCGGGCGCGATGTCGGGCGCGATGTCGGGCGGGGCGTCGGGCGGGGCGGAGGGGGGAGGCGCGACGCCGGAGCGGGCTCCGGCAGCCGGCGGGATGACGGGCCGGTCGGACCGGCGCGCGGCGTGGCGCTGAGCGTACAGCGGCCGGAGCGGATGCTGTTCCGGCAGTCCGTGGCGAACGAGGTCGCGATCGGGTTGCGGTGGTGCGGCGCAGCGCCGGACATCGCCCGCGCCGCGGTCGGCGCCGCGCTGGCCGTGTGCAGCCTGGCCGACCGCGCGCTCGATCATCCGCACGATCTTCAGCCATCCGAGCGCCGCTGGCTGGCCCTGGCCGCCGCGATCGCCCTCCGCACGCCGGTCCTCATCCTCGATGAGCCGACGGCCGGTTTCGACGCCCGCGATCTCGCTCGCTTCGCCCGATGCCTCCGCCTTCTCCAGGCGGCCGGGCGCACCGTGGTATGGGTCACCCACGACCACGGTCTCGCCCGCGCGCTGGCCGATCGCGCCTTGATGGTCGTCGCCGGCCGCGTCGAGGCGAGCGGCGCGGCGACGGACGTGGTCGACCGCTCGGCGACGACGCATGGCTGACGCCCGGCCCACCGACCGTCCCGTCCCGTCCCTCTCGCCTCGCCTCGCCGCCATCGCCGCCCACGTCCCGCCGGGCGCCCGCCTGGCCGACATCGGCACCGACCACGCGGTCCTGCCCGTGGCGCTCGCACGCATGCGCCACGTGGTTGCCGCCGTCGCGGTCGACCTGCGGCCCGGAGCGGTGGCGCTGGCCAACCGCATGGTCGTCCGCCACGGTGTCGCCGACCGCGTTGCCGTCCGGCGTGGTGACGGCCTGGCGGCGCTGCGCGATGGCGAGGCGGACGTCGTCGTCATCAGCGGTCTCGGCGGGTCGACGATCGTGCGAATCCTGGCCGCCCAACCGACGACGCTGGACACCGTCGGCCGCCTCATCGTCGCGCCGCAGTCCGAAACTTGGCGCGTGCGGCGTTGGCTCATGACGAACGGCTGGGCGATCGTCGCCGAAGTCCTGCTGCGGGACGGCGCGCAGGACTATGAGATCGTCGTCACCGAGCGGGGCGACCCGCGCGCCGCCTACCGCTGGTCGGGACGGCCGTCGCAGCTGCGAACGGCCAGCCTGCTGTGGCTCGGGCCGGTGCTGGCCCGGGCGGCCGAGGCGCATTGGCAGGACCGCTGGCGGCGTGCGGCCGATGATCGCGAAGCGCTGGCCGACCGTACGGCAGCGAGCGGGTCGACGAGGGCGATCCGGGCGGCGGTCCGGCACAGGCGGTGGGCGGCGCGGACGCGGAGGGCGGTCGATGCGGCGGAGGGAGCCGCCGAACGAGCGACCGAGGGATCGCAATCGAGATCGCCGACCGCGCCGACCGGGCTCCGAACTGCCGGGGATCGGGCCGCTGTCCGCTCCTGATGCGGTTCGCCGCGCCGAGCCGCTACAATTCCGGTCGATCCGACTCCGGTCGATCCGACGCACCTCTCGCCGCCACTGGATGTCCGAGCGCCAATGCCGCCCCAACCTGAACGCCATCTCGAGCCGGAAGGCGATGTCGCAGTCCGGCCGCGGGCGAGGAAGCCGCGTCCGTGGCGCGTGATCCTGCACAACGACGACTACACGACGATGGCATTCGTCATCCACATCCTGCAGAGCCACTTCGGGAAGACGGCCGCCGAGGCGACGCACGTCATGCTCCAGGTGCACCACAAGGGCAGCGGCGTGGCCGGCATCTACCCGCGGGACGTCGCCGAGACGAAGGTCGAGGTCGTGACCGAGGAGGCGCGGACCAACGGGATGCCGCTGCTGGTGGAGGCGGAGCCGGATCCGGACGGGGGAGAAGATGGCAACGATGAACGCTGAGCGGGACGCGGGACGACGGTTCGCGGCGAGGACGACGGCGGTCCGGCCGGCCCAGATGGCCCATCGCACCGCCGCGGTCCGCTCGGCCGCGGCGCATTCGGCGGGTTGACGCTCCGATGCGCATCAACGCCGACCTCGAGATCGCCCTGTCCGTCGCCCTGACCGAGGCGGCCCGCCGCGGCCACGCCTTCGCCGGCCTCGAGCACCTGTTGCTCGCGCTCCTCATCGACGATGCGACGCGCGGCGTTCTCGCGAGTGCCGGCGCGGACGTGGTTGCGTTGCGTCACCGAGTGGACGCGTACCTCGAAGCCGCCACGGACGATACGCTGCCCGTCGACCCCGACATGGCGGACGAGCCGCGCATGACCGTCGGCCTGCGCCGCGTGCTCTCGCGCGCCGCCGCGCACACCGAGGGCGCCGGCAAGGCGGAGCTTGGCCCGGCGGACGTCCTCGTGGCGCTCTACGATGAAGAGGACAGCGAGGCGGCCGCCTGGCTGGACGAGAGCGGCGCCACCCGGCTCGACCTCGTGACCTTCCTGGCGCACGGCGTGCGCCGTGGCTCCGGCAGCCGGGCCGGCAGCGCCGCCGCATCCGGTGCTGCGGCCGGATCCGACGACGATATGGACGGCGACGCGCGTCACGACCGCGGCACGGACGGCACCGGATCGGCCGCCGATCCGCTGGCGGCCTTCACGCGCAACCTGACCGAGGCCGCGCGGCGCGGTGAGATCGACCCGCTTATCGGCCGGGACGCCGAAGTGATGCGGGCCATTCACGTGCTCCAACGGCGGCGCAAGAACAACCCGGTCTTCGTCGGCGACCCAGGCGTCGGCAAGACGGCCATCGTCGAAGGCCTCGCGCGCCGGATCACCCGCGGCGAGGTGCCGGACCGGTTGGCGGACACCGCCATCTACCGCCTCGACCTGGCGGCGCTCATGGCCGGCACGCGCTACCGCGGCGACTTCGAGGAGCGGCTGAAGGGCGTGATCGGCGCGCTCGAGTCGATGTCGGCGCAGCGGCCGATCCTGTTCATCGACGAGATCCACATGCTCGTCGGCGCCGGCAGCGCTTCCGGCAGCACGATGGACGCGGCCAACCTCCTCAAGCCGGCGCTCGAGAGCGGCATGCTGCGCTGCATCGGCGCGACCACGTGGGAGGAGTGGCGGCAGCACGTCGAGCGCGACCGGGCGCTCGTGCGCCGCTTCCAGAAGATCGACGTCGGTGAGCCGTCGGTGGCCGAGACCGAGCGGATCCTCGAGGGACTGAAGGGCGAGTACGAGCGCCACCACGGCGTGCGCTACGCCCGCGGCGCCATCGCGCTCGCGGCGGAGCTGGCCGCCAAGCACCTGCGCGACCGGCGCCTGCCCGACAAGGCGATCGACCTCCTCGACGAGGCCGGCGCGGCGGCAGCGCTCGCCGGCCGGAAGCAGGTCGGACGAGCGGACATCGAGCGCACGCTGGCGGCGATCGCCCAGGTGCCCGTCGAGCGCGTGGCGGGCGATGAGCGGACGCGCCTGGCGGAGCTCGAAGGACAGCTGAAGGCGGTCGTGTTCGGCCAGGACGATGCGATCCAGACCGTCGTCGGGGCCATCAAGGTGGCGCGTGCCGGACTGAGGGCACCGAACAAGCCCGTCGGCAGCTTCCTGTTCACCGGCCCGACGGGCGTCGGCAAGACCGAGCTGGCCGTGCAGCTGGCCAAGGCGCTCGGCATCCACTTCCTGCGCTTCGACATGAGCGAGTACATGGAGCGTCACAGCGTCGCCCGCCTGGTCGGCGCGCCGCCCGGCTACGTGGGCTACGATCGGGGCGGCCTGCTCACCGAGGCCGTGAGCCAGCATCCGCACGCCGTGCTCCTCCTCGACGAGATCGAGAAGGCCCATCCGGACGTGTTCAGCGTGCTGCTCCAAGTGATGGACCACGGCACGCTGACGGACACCACCGGCAAGGCGTGCGACTTCCGGCACGTCGTCCTGATCATGACGTCCAACGTCGGCGCCCGCGAGCTCGCCCGCGGCACGGTCGGCTTCGGGGGATCCGGCGGATCCGGCATACCCGGCGGTTCCGCCGGCGACGGCGCACGGGGCGCGCGCAGTGCTGCGAGCGCCTTCGGCTTGGACGACGCCGCGTACGAGCGGGCGTTCAGCCCGGAGTTCCGCAACCGCCTTGACGCCCGCGTCGCGTTCCGCGCGCTCGACATGTCCGTCATGAGCCGCGTCGTCGACAAGGCCGTCGCCGAGCTCGCCGCGCAGCTCCGCGGCCGCAAGGTGACGGTCCATCTCACCGACGCCGGCCGCGACGCCCTCGCCCGCCTCGGCTTCGACCCCGCCTTCGGCGCACGCCCGCTCGCCCGCGCCGTCGAGGCGCACGTCACCCGACCGCTGACGGACGCCGTGCTGTTCGGCGAACTGGTCGGCGGCGGAACGGTGACGATCGACGCGGACGGGGACGTCGTAACCCTCACGTTCAAGGGACGAGCCTGAAGCCCGAACCCCCGCCAGTCCCTATCCACCCCCTGTCCGCCCCCTATCCGACCGCCGCAGGCGTGAGAGAGCCCCGTCGCGGCAAAGCCGCAACGGGGCTCGAGCGGAGAGGGCGGGATTCGAACCCGCGATCCCTTGCGGGATACACGCTTTCCAAGCGTGCGCACTAGGCCAGACTATGCGACCTCTCCACGCGACCGCTCCACGCGCGCCCTGGCGCGTCGCGACGCGGCGGCGAGTGTAGCACGGGGGGATGTTGGCCGCCAACGCACCACCGCGCTATCCTCGCAACGTGCGCCCCACCCACCCTGCCCCCCCCCGCGTCCTCGGCTGGTACCCGCCGACGGCCGATCCGCTTGCAGCGGCCGACGGCCCCGTGCTCGTCGCGGTGTGCGGCGCGCACGGCAACGAGCCGGCCGGCGTGGAAGCGGCCCTGGACGTCCTCGCCGCGCTCCATGCTTCCCGTCCTCCCGCGCGCGGACGATTCGTGGCCGTGACCGGCAACAGGTCGGCGCTCGCCCGCGGTGTCCGCTACGTGGATGCCGATCTGAACCGGCTCTGGACCGACGATGCCGTGCGCGCCCTGTCCGATCACGGCGTGCGTTCCGCACGCGACGGTGCCGGCGACCTCGACGGCGGCGTGGAGGCGGCCGAGCAGTCCGACTTGTTCGCCACCCTCTCGGCGATCATGGGCGGCGGCGAGGCCCACAGCGGCAGGGTGTCGATCCTCGACCTCCACACGACGTCGGCGCCCAGCGCGCCGTTCGCCATCGCGCTGCCGACGACGCCGAACCGGCGGCTGCTGGCCGGCGTGCCGCTGCCGCTCGTCCACGGGCTCGAAGGCCGCCTAACCGGTACGCTCTCGTCGTGGCTGGCGCGTGCGGGCCACGCCGCGCTGTCGGTGGAGGGGGGCCGGCACGGCGACGCATCGAGCGTGCGGCACCTCGTCCACGTCCTGTGGCTTGCCCTGGCCAACGGCGGCGTCCTCGATCGGCGGGATGTCGCGTGGGCGGCGAACGCGGCCGCGTTGCGCACGGCCCGCGCCGGTCGGCCGGCCGGCGTGACGGTGGCCTACCGCCATCCGGTGGGTCGCGGAGACGGGTTTCGGATGCAGCCGGGGCTGGAGAGCTTCCAGCGGGTGCGCAAGGGCACGTTGCTGGCCGAAACGCATGCCGGACCCGTTACGGCACCGCTCGGCGGCGTGCTGCTCTTCCCGCTCTACCAAGGGCTGGGCGACGATGGGTTCTTCATCGCACGGCGGATCGATACGCGGTGGCCGCACGGCGCACCGCAGCAGGAGGGGCAGGTATGACGGACTTCGAGCGCGCCCGGAGGCGCCGGCGACGGCATGGCGTCATGGGGATCGCGGCGGCCATCCTCTTGGCCGGCGGCGCCCCCCTGTTGTGGAGCGACCTCCGCGCGAGCGACGCGGCGCGACGCCCGGCCGCCGCCCAGAGCGACGGTCCGCGGCAGTGCGACGTCCGGCTGACGAAGACCGCCGCCCCGGCGCGCGTCGTCCTCGGGCAGACGGTGCTCATCACGCTCACGGCCGATGCACGCTGCGCCGACGTGGTCCGGCCGCTGCACGTGGCGTTCGTCGTCGACAACTCGATCGCCGTCGGCGGACCGAAGCTGGGGGCAATGCGCAACGGCGTCAACGCCTTCGTCGATACGCTCGACTTCACGACGTCGCGGGCCGGACTCGTGGTGTACCACAGCGTCGTCGAGATCCTGGCCGAACTCACCGCCGACCCGGAAGCCATCAAGGACAAGACCGCCGCGTTCTTCCCGCGGCTCGGCAGCAACATGCGGATGGGCCTGATGGCCGGCGACCTCATCCTGCAGCGCGGCAGCGGGTTGGCGGTGCGGCCGGATGTGAGCGAGGTCATCGTCCTCCTGGCCGGCAACGTGGACGAGGGCGATCCGGCGGCGCTGCTGGCGGAAGCGGACCGGATCAAGGCGCGCGGCGTCACGATCCTGTGCATCGGGGTCGGCGGGATGGCGGACTTCGACGTGCTCGGCCGGATCGCGTCCGGACCGAACCATGTCTTCACCGAGGCCGACAATGCGCTCCTGGCCGACGACATGCGGACGATCGCCGCCGGGATCGGTCGCGTGCGTCTGACGGGGGCGTTCGTCACCGACACGCTGCCGGCCGATATGTCCTTCGTCTGGGGCAGCGATGACCCGCCGGCCCGGCCGCGCGGCGCGGATCTGCTCTGGAACTTCGCGCTCTGGCCGTCCGAGGGCTTGACGCTGACCTACGAAGTGGAGCCGAAGGCGCTCGGCCGTCACGCCACGAACGTCGGCGCCGAGGTCGAGCTGCGCTTCGACCAGGGGGCGCCCAAACGGTATCCCTTCCCGGTCCCCGAGGTCGAGGTCGTCCTGCCGCCGACGGCCACCGCCACCGCGTCCCCGACGCCGACCGCCTCGCCGCCGCCGACGCCGACGCCGGTGCTCCTCCCGGCGTACCTCCCCGTCGCGCTCCGCCGCCACTGCGCGCCCGATCTGCGCGGCGCGGACTTCATCGTCGTCATCGACACCTCGCTGTCCATGGTCGAACGGACGGCCGGCGAGCCCAAGCTGGCATGGGCCACGCTGGCGGCGAGCGCCTTCATGGACGAGCTGATCCTGCCCGCCGATCGCGCCGGCGTCGTCGTGTTCAACAGCCAGGCGCGGCTGCTGCAGCCGCTGTCCGCCAACCTCGGTGCGCTGCAGTACGCGCTCTTGGCGCTGTTCAACCAGCTGGCCACCGGCACGCGCCTCGACCTCGGGCTGCAGCTGGCGGCGGACGAGCTGGCCGGCGTCGTGCCCGGTGGTTATCCGGGCCCGGTGCCGGTGCGCTACCTGGACCCCGAGCGCGACAAGGTGATCGTCGTCCTGACGGACGGCCAGACGGACCCGGAGCGAACGGCCGCCGTCGCCGCCCGGATCCGCGGCCAGGGCGTGACGATCTACACGATCGGCCTGGGTGATCAGGTCGACGGGCGACTGCTGGAACGGATCGCCGGCAGCCCGTCGCGCTACTTCCCGACGGCCGACGGGCAGGCGCTGGCCGACATCTATCGACAGATCGCGTTGTACAGGGGTTGTCCGTAACCGACCCTGCCGGTGGTTCTATCCCCCGGCGTGGACGGGTCGATTGCTGATCGAACGGCCGTGCGATATGATCGAATGGCCGTTGGAACGAAATCATGCGGCACACGTGTCTCATGGTACTGAGCGGCGAACCAGAGACGGTCGGCACCAGGGCGACCGTGCGGATGCGCCACCGCCGACCGAAGCGGCCAGGCAGCCGCGGCGGCTTTCAACGAACCCGCTGGGATGAGAAGGGGGAGGAACGATATGGAACACCGTTCTATGGCGCGACGCGCGCTCGGCGCCGCCGTGGTCGCGGCCGCCGTCGTCTTCGTGACGGCATCGGCGCACGACACCGCGCAGGCGGCGCCGAACCGGTTGCCGATGGCCGCGCGGCTCCTGCAGTCGCCGACGGCGACGCCGGATCCGGACCAGGTCTACTACTACTTGGACGGCTACACGCCGTGCAGCCTGAAGGGCCACCACACGATCACGCCGCAGACCGTCGAGGAAGGCAAGACGGTCACCGTGAAGGTGGACTATGAGTTCAACTGCGGCACGGAGGAGATCAAGCAGATCGACGTCGTGTTCGTCGTCGAGAACACCGGATCGCTCAAGTTGAACAACGTCCAGGGCAAGCAGCAGCCGCTCGACAACCTCAGGCAGGGCATGTCCAACCTGGTGCGCAACATCGACCCGACGAACGGCTCGCGTGTCGGTTTGGTGAAGTACGGTTGCGACAACCACACCGACCCGCCGATCGGCAGCGGCCAGGAGCACTACGAGCGCTTCCGGTCCGCCGTGCAGGGGATGAACGGCAACCTGCCGGGTGGATCGAACCCCGGCACGGCCCTGCGGCGCGCATCCGGTGAGCTGGCGGCCCTGGCCAAGCCGGATCCGTTGAACCCGCCGTCGTTCATGATCGTCATCGACGCCGGCGGTCAGCCGTGCGCCGGACAGCCGCGCCCGCAGACCGCCGACATCGCCGATGCGTGCGACGCCGCCAAGACGAACATGGCCACCGTCGTCCTCGTCGCCCTCCGGCCGTCCCAGGGTCGCCTCCGCGGCTGCAACACGCCGGGCTGGTACTTCCGCTCGTCGAACGACAACGGGACCGACCTCCCGGCGATCCTCGAGGAGATCCAGGAGCGGATCTTCAAGGGCTCGCGGCCGTACCGGACCGCATATACCGTCTACCCGAACACCTATCTCTGGGGCTACGAGTTCGGCAGCGGCGTCCCGACGGAGCCGAACGTCACGTTCCCGGACCTGGCGTGGGAAGAGGACCTCGGCAACCGCCGCAAGGCCAGCTTCCGCTACGAGTACAAGATGCGCGCCCTCGAGGCATCCGCGCCGGCGTCGTGGGTGTCCATCGCCATTACGGATGGCGGGATCCCATCGCCGCTGATCCAGTTCCTGTACAACGACGGCACGAGCGACCAGATCGTCGTGCCGGACACCAAGCTGTGCATCTTCCGCCCCGGCAAGGAAGCCGTGGACTGCGGGCCGTTCGTGAGTCAGGTACAGGGAACGGCCGTTGCCGGCACCGTCACGGCGCAGGCGTACAAGTCGCCGACGCCGTCGTCCGGCACGCCGAATGGGATCCCGACGGACGTTCCGGCGACGACCGAGGTTCCGACCGAGGTTCCGACCGCGCTCGTCGCCACGAACACGCCGATCGGACCGGATCCGACGGACACGCCCGTGCCGCCGGACACCGTCACGCCCGTGCCGCCGGACACGGTGACGCCGGCGGTACCGACGTCCGCTACCGACAACAACGTCTACCTGCCTTGGGCGGCGCGGAAGTTCGGCTTCTAGTCACAGCCCTCGGGCGTCGTCGGACGCTCGGTACACCGAACAGAATGACGCCCGCGGTGCATAGGCACCGCGGGCGTCGTCGCTTCTGGCGGAGGGGGTGGGATTCGAACCCACGACGGGCTCACACCCGTACGCGTTTTCGAGACGCGCGCACTAGGCCAACTATGCGACCCCTCCCGAACGAGGGGCGAGGATAGCACGGGCCGCGTTGCGGCGCCAAGCGTCGTGCAGGCGTCGCAACGCGGCCCGCACGTGCGGCTACAGGATCTGCTCCAGGAACTGCCGCGTCCGCTCGCTCTTCGGCGCCGTGAAGAACGTCGCGGGATCCGCTTCCTCGACGATCTGGCCGGCGTCCAGCAGGATGACGCGGTGCGCGACGGCGCGCGCGAAGCCGACCTCGTGCGTCACGACGACCATCGTCATGCCGCCCTTGGCCAGGGCCTGCATGACCTCGAGAACCTCCTTGATCATCTCGGGGTCGAGAGCGCTCGTCGGCTCGTCGAAGAGCATGACCTTGGGCGACATCGCCAGCGCGCGGGCGATCGCTACGCGCTGCTGCTGGCCGCCGGACAGCTGGCCGGGATACTTGTCGGCCTGCTCCGGAATGTGGACCTCTTCGAGCCGGCGCATCCCGAGCGCCCTGGCCGCGTCGGCGGCCAGCCCGAGGACGTGCATCGGCGCCAGCGTGACGTTTTCCAGCGCCGTCAGATGCGGGAAGAGGTTGAACTGCTGGAACACCATCCCGACCTCGCGCCGCACGCGCTCGACCGCCCGCGTGTCGCGCGTCAGCCGCGTCCCGTCGATGATCACGTCGCCGCTGTCGTGCGGCTCGAGCCGGTTCAGCGTGCGCAGGAGCGTGCTCTTGCCCGACCCCGACGGACCGAGGATGCAGACGACCTCGCCGCGGGCGATCTGCAGGTCGATGCCTCGGAGGACGTGGAACTTGCCGTACCATTTGTGCACGTCGCGGATGACGATGATCGGGTCGGTGGGGGCGGTCTTGGGCTCGGTCACAGGTACGCTCACGGTTGTTCTCATACGGTGACTGGAGATCGGCCGGTCGGGCGGCACAGTGTAGTCGGGCGGGGGAGGAGCGCGCAACGGCGAACGTCCGACACGATTGGCCGCCGCCGCCCGCGCCGGACTACCATGCGTGGCATGCCAATCGGCTGCCTTGCTCCGAGGAATGGACCATGCATGCGATTCCGCAGCCGCGTCGTTCGCGCCGCTGGGCGACGGTCACGCTCATCTCCGCCGTTTGCGCCGCCTGTACGCCGACGGCCGCCGTGACCGTGCCGGCCGAGCCACCCACCGCCGTGCCGACCGCCGTGCCGGCCGACATGCCGACCGCCGTGCCGGCGACCGCGGCGATGGAGCCGACCTCCACCCCGGCGGCCATCGAACCGGCGTCCACCGCCGACGGAGCGGCGGGCACGGCCATCAGTCCCACGAGCGTCGATGCGTGCAGCGATCCGCAGACGCAGGCGCTCGGCACCGGCTGGAACTTCGTCGTCGCCACCGCGCCGCTGGCCGGAGAGCACGTGCAGCCGGGCTTTCGCCTGCGGGGCTGCGGGGACGTCTTCGAGGCCTCGTTCGGCTGGCGACTGCGCGACGCTTCGGGCGGCATCCTGGTGGAGGACTTCGCGATGATGAGCTGCGGCACGGGCTGCGTCGGCACGTTCGACCTGCCGGTGGCCTATCCGCCGGTCGCCGAGCCGTCGCTGGCCAGCCTCGAGGTCTACACGACGAGCATGAACGACGGCGCCGAGATGGTCCGCGGGATCATCCCTGTCATCCTGCACTAGCGCCACGCCGCCCATGATCGTCCGAGCGGCGCCGGCCCACGTCACGCGCGGCAAGACGGCCGCCAACCGGCTGCGGCGGATCGACGTCTTCACGGCGCGCTACGATCCGTGGCTCCTGCGCCGGTCGGATGGGCCGTGGGCGGATGCCTGGGTCGTCGACCTCGGCTACGGCGAAACGCCGGCGACGACGCTCGAGGCGGCGGCGCGGTTGCGGCGGCTGAACCCGGACCTGCGCTTCCTGGGGGTCGAGATCGACCGGGCGCGCGTCTTGGCCGCTCAGCCGTGGTCCGATGCACGCACCGCGTTCCGCCACGGCGGCTTCGCGCTGCCGCTGGAGGTCGTCGACGGCCGGCGCGAGACGGTGCGCCTGATCCGGGCGATGAACGTGCTGCGCCAGTACGACGAAGCCGAAGTCGCCGGCGCCCACCGGACCCTCGTCGATCAAGTTCCGCCCGGCGGGCTCGTCATCGAGGGCACGTCGGACCCGACCGGCCGGCTGTGGACCGCAAACGTCCTGCGGCGGCCGGACGGCGACGCGGCGGCTCCATTGGCCGACCATGCCGCGCCGTTCGCTGAGGCGCTCGTCTTCGGCACGAACTGGGCGGACGGCTTCGACCCGGCGCGCTTCAACGCCGTGCTGCCCAAGAACTGGATCCACCGTGTCGTCCCGGGCGAGCCCGCCCACGCCTTCGCGTCGAGCTGGGCGTCCGCCTGGCGCGATGCCCTCGCCGGCGGCCGCGCCTTCGGCCCGCGCTGGCTGTTCCGCGCCGCCGCCGACGGCCTGCGGGCGCGCGGCTTCGACGTCGACGTCCGCCGCGTCTGGCTGGACCGCGGTATCCTGATCTGGCGGCTGGCGTGAGCGACGCGCTCCGCGCACACATCGCGGCACTGGTGCCCGAATTGACCGCGCTCCGCCGCGACCTGCACGCCCATCCGGAGCTCGGCTACGCCGAGCACCGCACGAGCGCCGTCGTGCGCGCCTGGCTCGACGGGTTGGACGTGCCGTACCGCGCCGGGCTGGCGCGCGGCACCGGCGTGGCGGCCTACCTGCCGGCGACGACTGCCGACGGCGCGGCGCGCCCGCCGATCGCGCTGCGCGCCGACATGGACGCGCTGCCGATCGACGAGGCGACGGGCGCGCCGTATGCATCGCGCTCGCCGGGCGTGATGCATGCCTGCGGCCATGACGGGCACACCGCGATCCTGCTCGGCGCCGCCAAGGTCCTCTCCGGCCTGGCCGACCGGCCGAACCCGGTGATCTTCTTGTTCCAGCCGGCCGAAGAGGGCGGCGCGGGCGGCAAGCGGATGGTCGAGGAAGGCGCGCTGGCCGGTCCGGACGGCCTGGCGGCGGCGGTGGTCTACGGCCTGCACGGCTGGCCCGATGTGCCGGTCGGCCACGTCGCCACGCGCCCAGGGGCGCTCATGGCGGCATGCAACCGGTTCGACATCGTCGTGACGGGGCGCGGCGGCCACGCCGCGCAGCCCGAGCGTACGGCGGATCCGATCCTGGCGGCGGCGCACGTGATCGTCGCGCTGCAGTCCGTCGTCAGCCGCAACGTCCCGCCGGGCGACGCGGCGGTCGTGACCGTGGCCTCCGTCCATGCCGGTTCGGCGTTCAACCTCGTGCCGGCGGCGGCAACGCTTTCCGGGACGATCCGCGCGTTCGCGAGCGACGTCTACGCGCTGCTCACGCGCCGGATCGACGAGGTCGCACGCGACGTCGCTGCCGCGCTCGGCTGTGAGGCGACCGTGCGCTGGGACACCGGCTTCCCCGCGACGGTGAACGATGTCGCCGCCACGGACCGCGTCGTGGCCACGGCGCGGGCGGCGCTCGGCGCCGATCGCGTCGACGCGGCGTTCCCGCCGACGATGACGGCCGAGGATTTCGCCTACTACGGCCAGCACGCGCCGGCGTGCTTCTTCTTCCTGGGCGTGCGCGATCCGGCGGCCGCGCGCTGGCCGCAGCTCCACCAGGCGGACTACGACTTCAACGACGACGCGATCGCGGTCGGCGTTGAGTTGATGGTGCGGCTGGCGTTGGCGCTTGCGCCGGCGATGGGGGACACGACGCTGCGCTGAAACGTTTCAGTGCCGACCCCGCCCCCAGAATTGGGGGCGGGGTCGGTTCGCGAAGAGAACTGGGGGAGGGAGCCTCCACCAGTTCGCGCATGCGCCCGCCGATCAGTTGGCCTTGGAGAGCTTCACGTCCGTCATCGAGAGGTAGAACGTCGCCTCGCTCACGGTCAGCGTGCCCGCAAGCATGACGTTGCAGAACGTGTCCGCGCAGTCCGTGGCGATGAAGTCCTTGGCCGCCTGGTCGAGCAGGGCGCCGTCGAAGAAGACGTCCACCGGCAGGCCGTCCGGGGTCTTTGCATCCGCGCCGGCGTCGTCGACGACGCGGCAGGCGTAGTGGCCGTCGGAGCCCGGGGTGTTGGTAGTGGGTCAGTTTGGTCACGGGAAGATAAAGGGGGCCGACGATAACCGATCCGACAGGCCGGACCTTGCTTAACCGCTCAGGCGGCGGCATGCTGGCGGGATGGGGCGCCGATGGTGGGAGTTCGTCGTATCGGCTTGCAAGCTGTATTGGCTGGCGGTCGGAATTACGCTGTTCGTCGCGATGCCGCAGCTTCTTAACGCGGTGGGCGCGTGGCGATGGAACGTATCCGAGCGTTACTCCAGGTGGCTCGACGTCACATGGCCGTGGCGCGTGATGTTCACGGCCGCCGTGTTCTTGCTGGCGACGGCCTGGATTCACCATCGCCTTCGGATGGATCACCTCGCCCTGTTGGGGGAGCGCGCAAGCCGTGAGGTGCGAAACGAAGTGATGGACCGACTCGGCGCGTTCGGGCTTGAACTGAAAGCGTACGCGGATGAGTGGCACCCCCTTGCCGACCTGGACCCTCTCCGCCAGCGCATCATTGCTTACATCGAGCAGACCCTCGGGGCTTCCGTCGTGGCGGATTTTCTTTCCGTGGGGCCGATGCCATCTCCACCAGAGCACAGTTTCGGGCCGCGGCAGTTCGTCGACTACCACCGATCCGTCGCGTATCAGTCCAACTTGGTCCGTATTAGAGAGGGGATACGCCGAGGGACGATAGAGCCGCTTGTCGCGACCCCGATTAGCGCGTAGACTGTTGCCATGCCTAAGCGAACAAGCACCCTCAAGCGCCCGCGCGACCCTAACGCCCTAGCCGCCCTCATCGTGGCAGAGGCGACGGACGAGACTCCCGCGCCCGTCACCGAACCGGCCACGCCTGAACCGTCGCCCGACGCGCCAGTCCTCGACGACGGGAAGAACCCTGCCGCCGTCGCGCTCGGCAAGCTCGGCGGGAAAAAGGGTGGACCCGCGCGCATGGCGAAGCTCACGCCCGAGGAGCGGAGCGCGCTGGCTAAGAAGGCGGCGGCGAAGCGCTGGGAGAGGAGTCAAGGGGAGGCGCAATAATCTCACGAGAGATTCTATGCGTTACCCGAAACGGATGAGCATTACAGTACGTCCATTCTTGCGTATCGTCGACTCGACGTAGCGATATTTCGATCTGATACACACCCTCCTCGTGTACCGGGAAGCCAGTAACTTTAGCGGCCGTGTAATGCCCCGTTGCCTTGTCCCCAAATCGAAATCTTGCAATCCTATCAATGGAGGTTGTTCCGGACGGAGTTATTACCCTGGCTCTCTGCTCGAACATGTATCCATTGTCGCCTGACTCTTTTACCCACGAAGTTATTACATGAAATGGGGCAGAGACTGCCTCCATAGAGGCATCGATTTCCTCGCTAGCATCGACGACAATCTGATCTATCATGCGAATGATAGACAAGGTGTTGTCCTGTCCGATGATGTAATCAACGCACGGCGCGATCATGACAAGGCGGGCCATGGACTCATCTCCGGCTGGAGGCGCTCAAACGTCGTAGGGAGAACCAGGAGGCGCCGACCCTCAAAAGGGGGACGCATGACCTCCACAACGGTTAGTAGGTCTCCGGCTTGATGCGCCGGGTTCCATCCGATTGGCCTAAGCCGAGGGTGTCGAAATGGTTGGCCTGCTTCCATCCATTGAATCCGAAGCTCGTCGCATCTCTCGTGTCGCCCGGAGACGGTCTTTGCCGAGTCGTCATAGCCGAATTGGGTACCACAACACGGACAAATGACATCGATTTCGTAAAGGTACGGCATGTTAAAGTTGCAGACCGGGCACCTGTGGCTTTCAGTTTCGCTATTCAAGTCGTCCTCCTGGTCCTGCAACACTTCCGTTCTTTGAGTCCTTCGCCGGTCGCGCCATAGAAATAGTCTTCATCATCTTTATACTCGGGAGGTCGCCTGTCATCATCTATGACATAGTAAGTGTGGACGAATCCACACTTGCAGACGACACCGAACTCGCGAGTATCTCGATTCCACCGAATGCGGTCACCATTCTCCCGCCTGCCTTCGAGCGTGATACCATTACCGTCCACGGGCCGGGAAAGGAAGCTGATGGCAGCCTGTTCGTAGGCGTCGACCGAATCCTCCTCTATAATACCATGCTCCAGCAGCCTGGCGGCATGGTCACCGTGATGGATCTCAAGGTAGAGAGTGTTCGGCTGAAAGCCAACCACGTCCGGCACGGTGTAGACTCCACACGGACTAGCGCTTGGCCGGTTGGCTAATCGGCGCGCCAACGTGGTCCCGGCCATTATAACACCGGGGGTGAAACTGACCCAAATCACTTGACAATGCCAGAGCGATCTGGTATACTCTCGGCACGTAACCACGCTGCCGGAGCTGATCAAATGAACCGCCTCTCGACCACCAAGCGCGCCGAAATCATCCGCTGCCTCGTCGAGGGGAATTCCATCCGGTCGACCGTCCGCATCACGGGCGCGGCGAAGAACACGATTGCCAAGCTCTTGCTTGACCTTGGCACGGCTTGCAGTGAATACCAGGACGTGACGCTCCGCAACCTGCCGTGCAAGCGGTGGCAGCTTGACGAGATTTGGTCGTTCGTCGGCGCGAAGAACGCGAACATCCCCGACGGGCGCAAGGATGAGCCGGGCATCGGTGACGCTTGGACCTGGACGGCTATCGACGCGGATACGAAGCTCGTGCCGTCGTTCCTCGTCGCGGATCGCTCCGCCGATGCCGCTGCCCGCTTCGTTGACGATCTGCGCTCCCGCGTCGCTGGCCGCGTCCAGGTGACGACGGACGGGCACAACGCCTACCTGACCGCGGTCGAGAACGCGTTCGGCCGCGACGCCGATTACGCCATGCTGATCAAGACGTACGGTGCGGCGTCGACCACGATCACCCCCGAGCGCAAGTATTCGCCCTCCAAGGTGAACGGGTCCGAAACGCGGGTGATCCACGGCCAGCCGGACCCGGCCCATATCGCCACGTCCTACGTCGAGCGCCAGAACCTGACCATGCGGATGAGCATGCGCCGGTTCACGCGCCTTACGAATGCGTTCTCCAAGAAGGTCGAGAACTTGGCCGCCGCAGTCGCGCTGCACTTCATGTTCTACAACTTCGCCCGCCCGCACACGACGCTCTCCAAGGCTGCCGGCCGCCCGACTACGCCTGCGATGGCAGCCGGGAAGGCTGACCGCGTGTGGACGGTCGAGGACATCGCTGGTCTGTTGGATCGGCCGGTTCAGACGGTCCCGTGGGCCGGTCAGAATCTTTAAGGATCAAACTGACCCACTACCCGGGGTGTTCATCAGGTTGCACTTCGTGAGCAGGACGGTCTTGCCGGACAGGGACACCGCCTGATCGACGAAGGCCTGGCCGCCCACCGTCGTCACGGCGCCGCCCTCGGTCATGCCGGACGTCGGGAGCGTGGGCAGGGCCGCGGGCGCCGTGGTCGGGAGAACGGAACCGCTATCGGCCGGAGCGGACATCGCGGTCGGCATCGTTGTCGGACCGGACGCGGCGCGGCCGCAGGCGGACAGGGCGAAGGGCAGGGCAAGGATGATGAACAGCATCGCGAAGCGGTTCATGGGCGGTCCTTTCGGGATCGGGAGGGAGGGCGCCGATCGGATGTCGACGCGGTGGCAGGGGATTGTAACGGCGATCAGGGCGGAGTCGCACGATAGCGGCGGTGGTCGCTGCGCGGATCGGCCGTAGAGGCGCGGGGCTTTCAGGCTGGATCGTGATCGTTTTCAGGCAGGAACCCAATCACTTCCTGGCTGGATGTCTCTGACTTCCTGACGCGGTTGTGATCGCGCCTGCCAGGGATGCATGTCCTGCGGCCGAATTCGGTCGCGACGCCTGCGGCGCTGAAGAGGAGATCGTTGCGGTCACTCGATGACCACGAGTCCCTCCCGCCGGGCTGCCTCGCGCAGGCGTTCGTCGAGGCATACGAACGGGACCGTCTCGGGTTGGCCGTCCGTGACGGCAATCGCGGCGGCGAGTTGCAGCGCGTCGGCAGCGCGAAGTGGGTGCGTGCGCAACAGCCGCCGCGCGAGCGGCCGGATGGCGGCCACGGGTTGCACCTCAAGCCATGTGGCCGCGAGATCTTCGAGCGTCCGAAGCATCGTGTTCGATGCGGAGGTCGTCAAGGCGCCCGCATGCTCGCGCCGCGTCGCGGCGGAAGCCACCTCGACACGGGTAGACCACCAGACGATCATCGTGGCGTCGGTGGCGAAAAGCTCCCGCATTGCATTGCTCTGCCCCTCGGCCACCAAGAGCGGCACGATGGCTGATGAGTCCCAGAACCTCACCGGTCGTCCGCTCGATCGTCCAGGAAGGCCTGCAGGACACTGGACCCGTCGACCGTCGAGACAAGCGGACCGTCCAGCAGCCTGGCGTCCGGTGGACGGGAGGGCAAACGAACCAGCCCCAAGGCAGCCAGTCGACCGACGCGCTCGGTGTCGTCGGTCGACAGATCGCCTGCCACGGCCGGCTCGATGCGCGCGATCGGGCGGCCGCGGTGCAGGATGAGCACGGACTCGCCTTCGGCGACGCGGCGAAGCAGTTCACTCAAGCGGGCTTTCACGTCGGTCACGTTGGTTGTGATCATGTGACCATTATGGTCCGTGCAAGCCGACCGGGTCAACCTGGCGTTCGCGACGATTCCGCGGGCGGCCGAGCAGCGTCACCAGCCGGCAGGCGAGCTAGCGGCGGGGACGGAACGCTACGGGCAGCCAGAGGTTCGTCGTCGGCCTGAAGCGGGTCAGGACTTCAACGCCAATTCGTTGATCGTGCGCGAAGTACACGACATCGCGCAGCGCCGCCATCCGTCCGTCCGGAGGCACGCTCAGTCGCCCGACGACCGTCGGCGGGATCCGACCATCGACGCGAACGACCCAAATCGCCCCATCCAGGTACCCGTATACCCACCCATCGGTGGCGTGCAGCGTTTTGAAATCCTCTGCGAGGCGCAGGTGTGCGCGCACTTCCGGTCGCTCTGGCACGGCGAAATCGATGAACACGACGTCCCGACCGCCGCCGTAGACCGCTGTCGTGCCGCTCGTGCCTGCCGGCCTCAGGCCCTCCGGCACGCCTGCGAGCGGGCCGATCGGGCGCGGCGAGAACGGCTCGGCGATGTCGACCTGATAGGGTGGCGTCGACCCGATAAGGAGTCGACGCCCGGCAACGAGCAGCGGACCCATGACGGGCATATGGTGCATGCCCACCAGACGCGTCCGCCCCGGGGTGGACACATCGAGGACCGACAGGCGACCGTCGCTCCCGAGTGCGTAGACCACCGGACGGACGACGGCGAGGGCGTTGACATACGGCCCGCCGGGCGGCGGAGGGCAGCGGCCGTTTCCTAGACACCACTTGGCGGTCGGGGCCATACGGTGGCCCTGTGAGACGTCCCACACCGTGACGCCTCCATCCTCCGTGTTCACGGCCAGGATCCCATCTGCGCCGGCCAGCAGCGGAGTGATCGTGTAGTCCGCGTTCCCCAGCGGAGCCGGATGCGCCGCGTCGGACAGGTCGTACATCCACCGCAGATGCTCGATCCGATCGTAGTTGTCCACGATGAGTTGCCGGCCCACGACGTTCAGCTTCTTGATCTCACCGCTCTTCCAGCCGCGCCAGCGCCGCGTGGCGCCGAGATCGGCATCAGCGGCGCCGCCGACGAGGGACAAGACCTGGCCTTCGGAACCGTGGCTGCTCACGGCCGCCACATGGTCCCGCAGCCCATGCATTTCGACGTTCTCGGCGATGACCGTGATCGGCGCCAAGGGCACGGGCGCTCCCGGCGTGCGAACGTCCAGGCGGGTGATCCAACCGGTCGGTCGCGTGACGTAGACGATGTCGCCGAAGCGGTACAGCCAGTGGTGCCACCCCGGATGGGCCACGGGCACGTCGTCGGTGATGTCGACGACGCCGATCTGGCGCGGCGGATCCGCGGCGAGATCGATCAGCCGGAGGCGCAGCGTGGCTTCGGGCCCTTCGCGCTGCTCGTTTTCGAACGTGTAGGCGATGGTCCCGCGGGCGACGAATGGAGAACGCCATGTCCACGTGAACTCGCCCGCGAGCCGCGGAGCGCTCGGCACGGTGAGGTCGACCTTGAGCCAGGTGTCGGCGGCCGTATGGACATAGAGGTGGCTGCCGCCGTTCACGACGACGTTCGGCTCGGCAGAGCCCGGCAGCACGGCGGAACCGAGCGGCGCGAGCGTCTCCGGATCGCGTAGCATCAGCTCGACTCTCGGCTCGGGCGCCGCGGACTTGTTCATGATGACGAGGCCGGGATCTGTCACGTGCGGCCCTTCGGCCGGTATGCCGGTGTCCCGCAGGCCGATCGTGCCGCCCGCGTCGTACAGGTCGGCAAGCTTCCCTTCGTGCTGGATCAGGGTCCGGGTCGGAAGATGAAAGATCGAGTAGATGAAGCTGGCCACCGTTTCCTCGGCCCGCCACGTCGCCCTCAGCTTGCCCGCCCCGTCGTCCGTCAGGCGGTACGTGTAGCCGCTGGAAGCCACGTAGAACGTCCCGTCCACCTCGAACGCCTTCACCGGCTTCGGGTAGCGGGTCTCGACCTCGCCGTCGGGCCAGCCCTCGCCAGCCGGCAACACACGATACGGCTCGTCGCCGGTCCGACAGACGAACGCCCCCTCGTTGCGCTGCGAGTAGGTGAGCTCGCCGCCGGGCGTGGGCATCCACGGCACGAAGCACGTGGTACCGCCGCCGTAGGCCACGAACGCCGACGGCGCAGCCTCCTTGTTGACAACCTCAAGCCCAGCGCCGTCGACCTGGCGCAGCCGGAAGAGCTCGTGGCCGATCATATCGCCGTTGCTGGCCTTCACCTCCGTCAGCACGAGCACGTCGTCCGCCGGGCCATCGAACGCCGACCACACGATCCGCGTGTAGTCCGGCCTGTCCTCGTCGCGGTGCCATCGCCCGCGCTCCGCTGGAGCGGGCATCGTCGTGATGTCCCAGACGATGATGTCGTTGACATCTTGGAACAGCACCGAGGTACGACCCAGGCTGACGGGGACCGACGGCACGGGCACGACCAGCGACGGGACGAGCGATCCCGGCGCGCCGGTCTCGAAGGCCTCGAACGCCACCGATCCGCCCGGTGCTTCGACGGCCGCTCCGACGCGTCCATGTGATGCGATCAGGGAGCGGATCGTGCCCGGCGGGCGCGCTTCGGCCATGCGACGGACGTGTCCGTCCACGACGACGTATTTCGTCACGATGCCGGTAGGCTGACCCTCCGGGTTCAGCCCGACGTAGAAGGCGCTCCCATCCGTCGCGACGAGCATGTTGGACACCGGGTGGCGCTCGACGAACCGCGGACCTCCCGGTGCGGCAAGGTCGATGAAGCGAACGACGCCGTCGTGGACGAGGGCGGCCGCCGTCCCGGAGACGAACAGCCCGACCCACTCGGGCAGCGGGGACGCCAGCAGCAGGGTCCCCAGGTGGCGCGGTTCGTCGTCGCCGAGCTCGAACGCATCGAACCGCCCCTCCTGCAACCGCACGACGTGGTCGCCGTCCACGGCCAGCCGCATGCGCCGTCGTCGGGCGCCGGAGGCGATCAGGTCGACGATGTCGGCCTGCAAGCTCGGCCCCGTCGCGGTGTAGGCTGTCGGCACCGGCACAATGCTCGGCGCCGGAACGCTCCAGGGCGTGTCGGACGCCGACGGCGTTCGGGTCGCCGGTCTGGTGGGCGGTTCCACGGTTTCAGTCGGCGATTCGGTCGGCGTTTCCGTCGGCGTCGGCACCGGCGTCACGGCGCGCACGACCCGTGGAGAAAGCGGTGACCGATCGTCGCCCATGCGACGCCGTGCATCGACTGCGCGAAACACGGCGCCGTCCGCCGGAAACGCCGCGTTGCGCTCGTAGGCGGCTGCGTGCAGCGGACCATCGCCGTCGATCCACACGCTGCCGTCGAATCCTTCCGGCACTGCGGACATCTCCGCCAGGTCGAACCGCACCGCGCTGTCGCCCGACAGCGCGAACGCACACGCAGCCCCGCACGGTGAGATCGTCCCGTCCGCGTTGCGCAGCGTCAGCGCGGCGTTCATGGCGGCCGGCCCCGGGTTGAGCACATGGAACTCGGTGGTCCGACGTGTCGGACCGACAGCGCGCCGCGCCGGGAGCACCGCGTGCGCAACGGCCTCCGCGAGCGGCTGCGGCGCGTACAGGCCGATCGATCGCACCACGCCGTGCTGCTCGTTCACGAGCGCGGTCACGATCACATCGCCTGTCGCGTCGAAGCGCCCGCTGCCGGCGCAACGCCCCGGCAGCGGATATGCGCTGAACAAGGCCGCACCCCGGGCCGGAATTTCGGAGGGCGGGTTCACCTGTCGGACGCCGCGGCAGTCCTCGGTGAGTCCCTGCAGGGTCTGGGTCACCTGAACGGTCGTGTTGCCCGGATTCACGACGTACGTGAACGACTCGATGGGCATCGACACGCGGTCCGACCAGCTCCAATACATGAGAGGAACGTGCCAGCGCCGGGCTGCGGAGGCGGCTGGAACGGCTTCGACGCTTGCGCTGATCATGCTGCCGCCGGTCTGCGCGAGGGTCCCTTGCACGGCCAACGGTACGGACGACCGCACGCGCGCCCAGCCACGGGTACCATCGCCCACAGCGACGCCTTCCGCGGGTGACGCGATGTCGATCGTCCGCACGGCGCCGGGCGCCAGCGCGAGCCGGGTCGTCACGACCGGGGCGCCGGGATCGCGGTCCATGTACCACTCGATGGCGATGTCGTCCGCCGCCTTGCTTCCGGGATTGAAGAGCGTCACCAGCCCACTCTGGTCGATGTAGCTGCGCACCCAGTAGCCCAGGACCAGGTCCGACGACGCCGCCTCGACGGCATTGGCGGCGGCAACGCCCCACCATGGCCCGTCCTCATACGTGACCAGTCCGAGTCGGCCGCCGCTCCAACGCACCGTCGCGGCATGCCGGCCGCCGCCGACCGCCGGCTCCGCGCCGAGGCTGCGCCGCGTGCTCGCGAACGGTGCCAGGCCGGGCCAGGTCAAGGGCTGCGTCGATGTGCCGTCCTCACGGACGAGATCGATGGTGACGTTGGCACCGAGATCTGGATCCACGTTGGCCAGCCAGAGGGTACTCGTCGCATCATCGACGCTGGACTGCGACGTACGGGCGTCAGATGCGGCGGTTGTCGTGGACGGCGCTGTGTCCGACCAGTCGTGAACGGTCAGCGACAGGGCGGCGAGGCCCAGTGCGGCGACGCGGGCGCGGCGAGGCATCCATCGTCCGATCGGTCGAACGGTCATCGAATGCTCCTCCGGTCGGTGGCTCGTCAGTCGCCCGGCACCCGCCCCTTCCCCAACGCCTCCGCCAACACCTCCGCCACATCCATCACCTTCACCCCGTCCGCCGCATCCCCCACCCCACCACGCGCACTGTCGAGCATCGTCAAGCAGAACGGGCACGCCACGGCCACCCGATCCGCACCGCTGGCGACGATCTCCTCCAGGCGGATCACATTCACGCCCTTCTGCGCATACCCCTCGAACCACATCTGCCCGCCGCCGCCGCCGCAGCACAGGCCGTTCTCCTTGGAGCGAGGAAGCTCGACGATGTCGACGCCCGCGGCGGCCAGCGAGGCGCGCGGGGCGTCGTACTCGCCGTTGTAGCGGCCGAGGTAGCAGCTGTCGTGGAAGGCGACGCTCTGGCGCACCGCATCGGGGATCTGCAATCGACCGTCGTTCAGCAGCTCCTCGAGCAGCTGCGAGTGGTGGATGACCTCGAAGTCGCCGTCGAACTGCGGGAACTCGTTCTTGATCGTGTTGAAGCAGTGCGGGCAGTGGCAGACGACGCGGTCGAAGGTGTACTTCTTCATGTTGAGCACGTTGGCGTTCGTCGCCGTCTGGTAGAGGTACTCCTCGCCCAGCCGCCGCGCGCTCTCGCACGTGCAGCTCTCCTCGGCCATGATCGCGAACTTCAGTCCGGCGGCGTGCATGAGCTGCGCCAGGCTTTGGGCGATCCGCTGGTTCCGCTTGTCGTAGCTGCCCGAGCAGCCCACCCAGTACAGCGCGTCGTAGTGTTCGCCCGGCTGGGCGATCGGCACCGGCACGCCGGCGCCGGCGGTCCACTTCGTGCGGTCCTCGGGCGCGTAGCCCCACGGGTTGCCGGCCGTGCTCATGTTCTTCGCCGTGACGGACGTCGTGCCCGGCAGCGCGCCCTCGGAGAGCGTGAGGTAGCGGCGCATGTCGATGAGGTCGTCGACGATCTCGATCTCGGCCGGGCAGACCTCGACGCACGCCACGCACGTCGTGCAGCTGAAGAGGACGTCGGGTGCGATGAGCTGGCCGTCGCCGACCACGAGCGGTTCCTCGCCCGCGGGCATCGCCGGCGCGTCGAGCTCGGCGCGCAGCGTGTCGCCCAGCATCAGGATCACGTTCTTCGGGTTCAGCGGCGTGCCCGCCAGGAAGGCCGGGCAGACCGTCTCGCACCGCCCGCAGCGCACGCATGCATCGAACCCGAGGCGCTGCTTCCAGCTGAACTCGGAGAGCTTGCCGACGCCGAAAAACGCGGCCGTCTCGAGGTCGATCGGCTGGAGCGCGGCGCCGGCGGCGATGCCGATGCCGATCGGGCGCATGACGAGGTTGGCGGACGTCGAGATGATGTGGACGGCGTTCGAGTACGGCAGGAGGGCGATGAAGCCGAGCGAGATCACGGCGTGGCCGAGCCACAGCCAGAGGTGGAGCGACATCGCGAGCCCGACGGACTCCGCGCCGAGACCGAGTGCCAGGAATCCCTTGGAGAGTGCGTAGCCGCCCCACGACCAGATACCGTGCGGCACCGGGGCGAACGTCAGCCGCAGACCCTCGACGAGGAAGCCCGTCAGGTCGATCAGGAGCAGGCTCCAGATCACGAAATCCCACTGCGCCAGGACGTGGTGGGGCTTCGCGACGTACCGCCGCCACATCGCGATCGCCAGCCCCACGAGGAGCGCCGCGCCGGCGGCGTCGAGGACGGCTTCGTAGACCAGGTAGAACGGGCCGTGCAGAAAGCGCAGCGGCGAGAGCTCGACGCCCGCGCCGTTCGGATCGACGATGCTCGCCAGCCCGGGAACCTTGCTCAGCACGAGCGGCAGGTCGAAGTCGATCGTCGCCAGCACCGTGCCGATGAACAGGAGCGTGAAGCCGTAGAAGATCCCGCTGTGGAAGACGGCCGGCAGCGTCCGGCGCACGGTCCGCCGCTGGCCGACGACGTGCGTCATGAACGTGCCCAGCCGCGCCTTCCAGTCGCCCGTGTTGCGCGCGGGCGCCGGCTGGCCGGCCCACCACAATCGGTAGTGGCGCCAGATGCCGTAGGCGAAGACGCCGATCGCCATCGCGCTGCCGATGTAGAGGAAGGACTCGGCCCAGGGCGGTACGTTGCAGTATGTGGGCCGAAGCGGGCCGTGCGGCTGCAGACAGACGCTTTCGATGTTGCTCCACGGATTCATGGTGCCGTCCCCGCAGGCGTCGCGGTCGCGGCCGGCGTGGCGGTTCCGAGCTCGGGCGGCAGCCCGGCCGGCGCATCCGGCGGCCGCCGGTCGAACGCATCCGCGGCGCGCGCGACGCGGACGATGCCGCCGCTGACGAGCGCCGCCACGAGCCCGAGCACCGCCACCGTCAACGCGAAGCTCGCCCCGCTGCCGACCTCGGGCACGGCGTCGCCCTTGGGCTCGACCATGTACATCCAGCCGATCGGCCGCAGGTAGTAGAACGCCGAGAGCGCCGTGTTCAGCACGAGCACGATCGCCAGCCACATCCAGCCGCCGTCGACGGCCGACTGGAAGATCATCCACTTGCCGAGGAAGCCGGCCATCGGCGGCAGACCGACGAGCGACATCAGACAGATCGTCATCGTGGCCGCCAGCCATGGCTGGGTGCGGCCGAGGCCCGCCAGGTCCGCCAGCGACGTCGCGTCGCGCGGGCCGGCGGCGGGGCGCTCGCCGGCGGCGCCGGCGTCGGCTACGTTGGCAGCCGCATCGGCGGCACGACCGCCGCCCTGCCCATCGAGCAGCGCCAGCACGCCGAACGCACCGAGCTTGGCCAGCCCGTACGCCAGCAGGTAGTACAGCGCCGCCGCCACGCCGCCCGTCGCCGCCGCCACGAGCGCGACGAGAACGTAGCCGGCCTGGGCGATCGCACTGTACGCGAGCATCCGCTTGAGATCCGCCTGGACGATCGCCGCCAGGTTGCCGACGACCATCGTGACGACGGCCAGCGCGGCCACGGCCGGCAGCCATGTCGCGGAGAGGCCGCCGAACGCCGTCCAGAGCACGCGGATCAGCGCCACCGTCGCCGCCGTCTTCGTGGCGGCCGCCATGAAGCCGGTGATCGGCGTCGGCGCGCCCTGGTAGACGTCGGGTGCCCAGTGGTGGAACGGCACGAGCGCCATCTTGAAGCCGAGGCCGACGAGGAGGAGCGTGAGGCCCGCCAGGCCGACGGTCTGCTGTCCAGCCGTCGCGCCGCCGTCCGGTCCGGACAGGATCTGTCCAACGCGCGCCAGCTCGGTGCTGCCCGTCGCGCCGTACACGAGCGCGGTGCCGTACAGCAGGAATCCGGCGGCCAGCGAGCCGAGAACGAAGTACTTCAGCGCCGCTTCGTAGCCGGCGCGGTCGCCGGAACGGAAGGCACACAGGACGTACAGCGCGATCGAGAACGCCTCGACGCCGAGGAAGATCATGATCAGGTCGGCCGCGGCGCCCAGCAGCAGCATCCCGGCCGCGGCGAACAGGACGACGGCGGTGTACTCTGCCTGGCGCAGCCCGCGCCGCGCCACGTACGCCCCGCCCACGAGCACGGTGAACGCGGCCGCGACGAGGATGAGCAGGCCGCCGAACGCCGCCAGCGCATCCTGCCGCACGAGCGCCGCGGCCGCCCCGCCGCTCGCAGCGGCCGCGCCGCGGTAGATGGCGGGCCCGCCGTCGCCCGCCCGGAGTGACAGCGCTTCGAGGAACGCCGCCCCGCCCAGCCCAGCGAGCGCGATGCCGTCGATCAGCCGGGCGATCGTCCGTCGCCAGAGCGCCTCGACGAGCACGACCAGGAGCGCGGCCATCACGACGGCCAGCGCCGGCAGCGCGACGAGCAGCTCGGGCAGGCTGGCAGGCGTCATGGCAGTCGGATCCGTCCTGTGGGGCGTGGCGCGGCGGCGGCGATTCTAACATTGCGCCCCGAGCGCGGCCAGTCCGCCCGGACGCGCCCGGCTCCTGCCTCGCCCCGACGCCTCCGCCCCGATGTCCCCGCCCGTCCCTACCGCACCAGACGAACCTCGACGAGCACGCTCTCCGCCCCGACCGTCACCCGAAACCGCCCATCCCGTTGCCCCAACTGGCGTTCCGCACAGCACGTGCCCGCGGTCAGCATTTCCATCGGCAACGTCGTGATCGTGGCCGTCTCGCCCGGCGCGGCCGGCAGGTCGAGCGTACGGGACCGGCCGTCGGGGCTCCAGGCGATCACGTGGCGGTCGAGTGCGCGCGGCACCTGGAAGGCCAAGACGACGATGTCGTCGTCGCGCACGACGGTGCCGCGGCCGTTCGTGAAGTGCCGGACGGTCGGCAGCGCGTACAACGCCGGCTTGGGGGTTCGATCGGCGCGGATCACGCCGCGTTGCCAAAACCCCGGCACCTGGCCCGGGAAGTCGCCCCAGGCGTACCAATAGATGCGCTCGACGTCGCCGGCGGCGAGGACGCGCGGCAGGAGCTGGGTGAGGAACGTCACCTGGCGGGCATCCAGCGCGTTGCTGCCCTCGTTCGTGCCGCGGTTCGTCTCCGTGATCCAGATCGGGACGCCGACGCCGTGCCGGCGCAGCGTGGCGCGGAAGCGATAGAACAGGTCGGGTCCGAGCGGCTCGGTCGGGAAGGCGGCCTGGACATCGGGGAACCAGTGGTAGCCGGCATAGTCGATGTAGCGGCCGCCGCCCAGCTCGAGGAACCGGTCGAGGAAGTCCATGTGGAACCGTTCCTCGACGTCGGCATACGCCAGGTTGCCGAACGTCACGCGCGTGCCGGGCGCGGCGCGCTTGACCTCCTCGTGTGCCACCCGCAGGAAGTCGACGTACTCCGCCACGCGGTTCCCCCAGCAGCCGCCGGTCTGGGCCGCCGGCTCGTCCCCGCCCCAGTCCGGCGGCCGCTTCCGATCGTCCGCCGTCACGGTCGTCTTCCCGTCGATCTCGTTGCCGATCTCCCAGGCGGCGATCCGATAGGGCGCCTCGCGGTAGCGCTCCGCCGCGGCGCGCACGAACGACCGCCACTCGTCGGCCATCTCCGGCGTGGTGTAGCCGAAGCCGCAGCCGTAGACCATCGCCCACTTCGGGTAGGCGACGATGCTCACGACGACGTCCCGCCCATCGCGCGCATACGCGGCCAGCCGGTCGTCGTAGCGTGACCAGTCGAACCGGTCCGGCGTCGTGTTTACCGGTTCGACGTCCCGCCAGTACAGGTTCGTGCGCAGGCCGCCGATGCCGGCCGCGGCGAGGCGGGGCAGGTCGACGGACACATCGAGAGCGTGCTCGGCAGCGTCGAACTCCATGCTGAACTGCGTGCCCCAGACGCGCGGCGGTCCGGGCGCCCAGGTGTCGTTCCGGGCGGCGTACGGGAGGATGGCGCGGTGGCGCTCCGGCGACGCCGCGATCGGTTCGTCCTCGGCGCGAACGTCGCGCATCCGGGGATGTCGGCCGTGGTCGCCGCACGCGGCGGCGACGGAGGCGACGGAGGCGACAGCAACTGCGGCGGCAACGAAGGTCGTGAGGACGGTCGTCCATGCGGTGCGGACCAGGCCGGCGCGGGCCATCGGCAACTCCGGATGCGGGAGGGCGGCGATGCGATCAGTCGTTGGGACACGACCTCGCCGCCCGGCGTTCCGCGAGCGCCGGCGTCCGCCTACGCTTCCCGCATGACGTTGCGCAAGATGAACCCGACGTTCTCGGGCCGCTCCGCCAGGCGCCGCATGAAGTACGGGTACCACTGCCGGCCGTACGGCACGTACACCCGCATCCGAAATCCGTCGCCGGCCAGCTGGCGCTGCAGATCGCGGCGGATGCCGTACAGCATCTGGAACTCGAATGCGTCGCGCGGCACGCCGTGCTGCGCGGCGAAGGACTTCGCGCTGTCGATCATCGCCGGGTCGTGCGTCGCCACGGCGGCATACGTGCCGTTCGCGCGCGCGTCGTCCGCCATCAGGCGCGTGATGAGCGCGGTGTAGGCGGCGTCGACCTCGGCCTTGTCCTGGAACGCGATCTCGTCCGGCTCGAGGTAGGCACCCTTCACGATCCTGACGTGCGCGCCCGCGGCAGCCAGCGCATCGGCGTCGGCGGCCGTGCGACGCAGGTAGGACTGGATCACGATGCCCAGGTGCGGGAACTGCGTGCGCGCGGCATGGAAGATCCGCAGCGTGCGCGCCGTGTACGGCGAGCCCTCCATGTCGATCCGGACGAACACCGGCGGCGACTTCGTCGCCGCCCGCTCCAGGATGCGCGTGAGCTGCTCGACGGCCACATCGTCGCCAAGATCGAGGCCGATGGCGGTCAGCTTGAGCGAGATGCCGCTGTGGATGCCGGCCGCCCGGATGGCATCGACGGCCGCGATGTAGGCGTCGGCCGATGCCGCGGCCTCCGCCAGCGTGGCGACGTTCTCGCCGAGGTAGTCCAGCGTGGCGGACAAGCCCTCCCGGTTCAGGGCCTGGACGACGGCGACGGCCTCGTCCACGGTTCGCCCGGCCACGAAGCGGCGCGCGCCGCTCCATGCCAGCGGGCTCTCCGTCATGAAGCGGGCCAGCCGCTTCGAGCGCGATAGGGCGAGCAGGGCCTGGCGCATCATCGGCACGCGATCCCCCCAGTGTGGCGATTCGCCGGCGTTGCGACCAACCGGCGCAAAGACCAAGTCGGGATGCGGATCGGCCGGTCGGCGTGGCGGGCGATTGTAGACCGGCCCGCGTCGGAACGCGACGCCGAGAGGAACTTCGCCGGGCGCGTGTAACCTTCCCGGCCGCATGCGTGTCACCATCCCCTAGGATCGCGCCAGCCATGCACGAGCGGCCGGTCCTGCGGATCGATTCAAGCGGAGCGGCGCGTGGCGCCACGTGTCAGTCACGGCGCGCCGTTCCGGTTCCCCCCTTCGTGCTCGCGGTCGCGGCCATTGGTCGCGACCGCGACACTTAACAGGGCATGACGTGTCCGGTCACGCGCGCACGTTCGACCGCTTGAACACCCGCTCCGGCACCAGCCGCACGACGACGGTGACCGGTCCCCACCACCACGGCACGTATGCCACGTCGACCCGCCGGCGCAGCGCGCGGTAGGTCAGCGTACCCGCCCGCTCGGCGCCGACGAACCACGGACCGCCGCGCTTGTGCGCCGTCATCGGCGTCCGCACCGGGCCTGGGCGGATATCCACGACGGCGACGCCCGACGGGTGAAGGCGGCTCCGCAACCCCTGCAGGTAGGTGCTCACGGCCGCCTTGGCCGCACCGTACAGGTAGTTCTCGCGCCGGCCGCGCTGGCCGGCCACGCTCGTGATCACGCCGATCGTCCCGCCGTGCGCCGCCTCCATGTGCGCCGCGAGCGGCACGAGCAGCGCCAGGATGCTGGAGGCGTTCGCGTCGAACGCCCGCAGCGTGGCGCCGACGTTCCGATCGCACGCCGCCTGGTCCGGCAGGACGCCGTGCGCAATCAACGCGACGTCGATCCGGCCGAGCGCACCGGCCGCCGCGGCGATGATGTCGTCGCGTTCCTCGGCCGACAGGACATCGACGACGATGGCGGTCACGTCGGCCGCGCCCGCCGCCCGCAGTGCGCTCGCCACCCCGTCCAGCTTGGCGCCGTCGCGCCCCGTGACGACGAGGCGCGCACCCAGCGCGGCGTAGTGCCGGGCGACGACGGCCGCGATCGCCGACGTCGCGCCGACGATGAGGACGCCGGGCGCCGCCCGTGCCGCAGCCGGCATGGGCGGCGTCACGCGAGGCCCATAGCCGTGGCCGCCGTGTTCGACGCCGCGCCGGCGGTCCTTTCGACGGTCCCTTCGGCTGCCCCTTCGGCAGTTCCTTCCCGGAAGATCCGCTCGATCTTGTCCGCCGCGCGACCGATCCCGGCGTCGCACCGCCGCCGCGCCTCGTCGAGGTCGACCCAGGCCAGTGCGTGGCTTTCCGCCTCGACGTGCGCCACGGCGGCCGGCCGCGCGGTCGTGAGGAGGAACCGCAGGTCGAAGTGCAGGTGGGCCGGTTCGGCGCCGGCGGGCGGGATGGGATGCACGTCGACATCCAGCAGGCGCGGTCGGCCTGCCGGGTCGCAGACGGCGGGGTGGAACGCCAGATCGTCCAACCCGGATTCCTCGATGGCCTCGCGCAGCGCGACGGCCGCCGCGTCCGCTTCGTCCTCCGCGTGCCCGCCGAGCTGCAGCCAGAGGCCGAGCCGCCGGTGATGCACCAGCAGCAGCCGCCCGCCGCCGTCGACGATGAACGCCGAGCCCGTGAGGTGACCCGGCATGGTGCGGCGATCGAACGGCTCCGTGGCGGCATCGACGAAGGCGCGGATGCGCGCCAGGCTGTCGGCTTCGGCGCCGTCGGCGGGGCGGTGGGCGGTCAGCATCGCGTCGAGGACGGCGCGATCGGCGGCGGAAATGGGCATCGTGGCTCGCTTTGGTGCGGCTGGGTGCGCAAGTGTAGTCGATGCAATGCCGACAGCCGTCGACTGCCGCCGACAGCTGCCGACTGGCGCCGAGCGCAGCCGACTGCCGCCGAGCGCAGCCGAGGGAGCGGCGCGGTTCACGGCCCGGACGCGACCGGGATGCGCACGGCGTCGCTCGGCAGCCGGCCGTCCGCGCCCGTCGCCGGCAGGCGCGCTCCGTCGACCGGTGTGTAGAGGCCGAGCTCGACGTGTTCGGCGACCGCCGCGCCGTCCGGCAGGGGGATCGTGACGCGGTCGACGATGATGTCGCCGCGCCGCCAATCGCCGGTCGGCGCGTCGCCGGCCGCGGGCGGGCCGTCGAGCTGGGCGATCGGTGCGCCCGAAGCGTCGAGCACGTGGCGGAAGACCGTGGCGTCGAACCCGATCGTCCCGGCGGCCCGCCAGACCAGCGTCACTTCGATCGCGCGTGCGCCGGCCGGGCCGGTCACACGGCCGGCGTCCGCCGCCTCGAGGACGACCAGGTCGCCGAAGTGCAGGGGCAACCGCGCCGCGGCGGGCCTATCGTCACCGTCGTCGGGCGCCACGGGCAGGACCGTCGGGTCCATCCGCCGCCGCGGGTCGATGCGAACCTCGCGGAGTGTCACGATGTCGCTGCCGTCGACCGCCGTGAGACGGCGCCCCGTGTCGTCGTCGAACAGCCCGGCGATGAGGCGCGCCGTGATCGGGCCGGCATCGGGCGGCAGCGTCAACCGGTGCGCGTCGACGATGAAGCGATCCGTCGGCCACGTGCGGGTCGGTCGACCGCCCGGATCGGTGGACGTGTGGTTGGCGACGACGCCGGCGGTGCCCTTCGTCACCAGCTGAACGAACGGGCGATAGCGCTTGTCCGTCGGGCGCAGCGCGCGCCAGAAGAGCCGCACGTCCAGTGTGCCGCCGGCACGGATGACGTCCGGGGCGTCGAAGCCGAGCAACTCGAAGGCAGGGGCGCCGGCGCCGTCGCCGAGCGCGACGTGCAGCGGCACGTCCATCGACGCAGGCGAGGCGACGGGCGATCGCGGGGCCAGGATCGTGGATCGGGGCAGGACGACGGCGCCCGCCGTCCCCGCGGCAACGAGGCCGACGGCCAGGGCGACGCGCGCACGTGCGCTGAGGTCGTCGCCGTCCGGCCCGCGCCCGCCGTCCGTCCCGCCCCCGCCGTCGCCCGGCGGCGTCGCGCGGCGCCGCACGAACGGCGCGATGCCCACGGCCAGCGCGACGAGCCACGCGATCATGCTCACCACGCCCGCCCCGCGGGCAAGCGCCGTCCCTGTGAACCGGGCCACGACGTGGCGTTCGTCGGCAGATGCCGGCAGCGAGACGACGAGCGCGCCGTCGTCGTCGGCGTCGCGCTCGTTGCGCACCGCCCGTCCGTCGACCGTCGTCCGCCAACCCGGGAAGCCGAGCTGCCGCAGGCGGAGCACCGCCGCCGGGCCTGGACCGACGACGATCCGGCTGTCGTGGCGGCCGACGGGCTCGGTGACCGCGGTCAGGCCGGCGGGCAGCCGCGCTCGGTCGACATCGACCCACCACCGGCCCTCGGCGTACGCGGCGAGGGCGGCGTCGGACGGCGGCGCGGCGAGATCCACCTTGGCCCCGTGGGGCAGGTACTCCATCGAGCTCGTCGTCCCGACCGGCGCGTCGCTCTGGCGTTCGGCCCGCACGGCCGCGCGTGCCGTCGCGTCGGCGAGCGGTGCGGCGGCGCGGATCGGCACAAGCCACGGCAGCGCGTTCATGCCGAGCACCGTCAGGCCGATCGCCAGGCCCGCCGCTCGCCGATGCGCGGGGAGCCAGAGCAGCGCCGCCCCGGCCGCAACCGCCAGCAGCGGCTCGGCGACGGCGAGCACGCGCCACGGGAACTGCACGAGCCCGATCAGTTCGGAGCTGCGCCACAGCGGTGCGGCGAACGGCAGCGTGAGCAGCGTCGCGCCGACGCCGATCGCCGTGAAGCCGACGATTCGGCGGACGTCCGTCGACCATCGCCGCCGCGTCGTCGTGACGGCCGCCAGGCCGGCGAGTGCAAGCAGGGCCGGAACGGTGCCCCACCCGTGGTGGAACGGCCACGAGTGCGCCGTCCGATCGATGCGGCCGAGGGGACGGACGAGGTCGAGGACGGGCACGAGCGACGTCGACGCGTCGAACATCCCGCTCCCGGCCTTGTCGAGCTGGACCCGCGATGCGTCGACGACGGCCGGGAGCCAGTAGACGGCGCCGAGAAGGGCCGCGATCGCCAGGCCGCCCGTGACGGCAAGGGCAGACCGTGCGAGATGGCCGCCGGCGCGCGTCGATGGGGTCGGACCAAGCGGCGGAGCAAGTCGGAGCGTGGTGGCCGACGGGCCCGTACGCACGGGCGATGTCGTTCTGAGCGGCAAGAGGCACTCGATAACAGCCAGTGCGCCGACGAGCGGCAGCACAAGGACCGTCGTCACGTGGTGCGTGAGCGCGATGAGCGCCAGCGGGACGCCGAACCGGACTGCCGTTGCCACCGTCGGCGCCCGCGCCGCCGCCACCGCGCCGGCGAGCGCCCAGGGTACGAGCGCCACGGCGAGGAGCTGCGGCACGTTGCCCTGCACGTGCACCTCGAACAACCGAACCGGGCTGAACGCCGCGACGCCGGCTGCGAGCAGCGCGGCGGACGCGGGCAGCGCGGTGCGTGCCAAGCGGTAGGTGCCGGCGGCGGCGAGCGCCCAGGCAGCAGCGATCAGCGCGACATGGGCGGCGTGTGGTCCGACGCCGGCGGCGATGAGCGCAGCGGCCGCGAGCGGCGCGCCGGGCGGGTAGAAGTGGTGGATCGGATAGCCCCAGCCCTGGACGAAATGGGGAGCCCATCGCGGCCAGCCGGGCGCGGCGGTGAACAGGTAGGCCACGGAGAGGGCGCGGTGGACGTGCAGCACGCCGTCGACGGTGGCGGGCAGGCCGTTGGCGAGGGCGATGACGGCGGGAGGGAGGGCGAGGAGGGCGGCGACGAGAGGGTTGGCGAGGCGGTTGGGACGATCGGCGAGGCGGGGTCGACGGCGCATGGGGGTAGGGTAGCGCAAGGCAACCGGCAGCGGGCGATCGGGGGCAGGGTCTCGGACGTTGATGATTGGCCGCAGCGCAGCCCGACGGCGCCGCCGGGCGTCCTTACGGCACCGCCAGTCCGAGATACGTCGCCGGATCCGTCCGCCGACCGCCGCGGTCCGCGGTCGGATAGTCGTTGACGAGGACGACGACCGGGCCGTCGGCGGTCACGACGGCGCCGCCGAACGTGCCGTCGCGGAGCGCCGGAACGGCAGGCGGCCACCAGTTGACGGAGTCATCCGGCTCGATCGTGGCCTGGCAGACCGTGCAGCCGGTGACGGCGCGCGAATCACCCGATCTCGGGTCTGTCACGCTGAACGCGATCTCGACCTCGACCGGGTCGAGTCCCGGGTTCATCACCTGGATGCCCGTCGAGAGCCCGACGTGATTGCGGCGCCAGAGCGGCATCGCGACCTGTCCCGCCGCCTCGCCAGCCCCTTGCGCGACGAACGCCGAGAGGAGGACGTCGGCGGCGCCGTCCACCGTGGTGGCGTCGTAGGCCATCGCGACGACGCGCTCGTCGGCACCGGAAGTCGTGATCCGGGCAGACCCGAAGCAGTTCGTCGGCACGTTGTGCCCACCGCCCGGCGTCTGTCGGAAGACGCGGCGGCCGCCGGCCGGGACGACGGTCGGCGGATGGTGGAACGTCGCGCCGCGGCAGACCGGGGAGGCCGCATCGTTGAAGGCGCCCGTGAACGCGATCGTGACCTCGACGTCGCTCGTACTTGGGTTGACGACGACGATGCGGGTGCTCAGCGTTTCACGCGCCCGCACGCCGCGCTGGGCGCTGCGAAAGAGGGGCACGATGAGGTCGTTGGCCGCCGCCGCGTCGGGCACGCCCTCGAACGCCGCGACCGTACGCGGCTGGAGCGCGGCCGGCTCGCCGACTTCCCAGACCTGAACGGCCAGCGGCGAGCCGTCGCTCTCGACGGCGAGCCAGCCCTCGAACGGACCGAGCGGCTGGAACGCAGCCTCGAAGTCCGCCCAGATTCGCCGCGTTGTCCCGACCGGCAGGCGGAACCGCGTCGCCGTCGCCACCGGTGCGCCGTCGACGGTGGTGTGGAGGGTCGCGACAACCTCGGCGTCCCGCGTGCCGGCGTTGGCGACGGCCGCCATCGAGCTCCGCCCGAGCGTCCGCCGCACGAAGCTCGGCACGAGAACGCGGCGTGACGGCAGCGGGCTGCCGGCGATGCCCGCGCCGCCGTCGTCGAACCAGTCCGTGCGCACGATCGCTCCCAGGGCGGCGTCGGACGAGACGCGCAAGCCGAACAGGCTCGGGGCGGCGCCGATGGGGTCGAGTACGGTCGGCAGGTAGACGTTCGGCGCCCCGAGGACGTCGGCGAAGAGGTCGAGCGTCAGCACCTCGGCGCCGTCCTCGTCGACGAGGACGGCCGTCAGGTCCGTCGGCAGCGCGGACAGGTTCTGCAGCTGGATCCCGCTCTGAACGTTGGCCGGGGCGTGCCACCGCCCATAGGCGGCGAACGGCAGGATCTGGCCCGGCGCAAGAGCGGGGGGCGGCAGCGTGCCGGTCGGCTCGGGCACGGTCGTCGGCGTGGCGCTCGGCGCAAGGGTCGACGACGGCATCGGCGTCGCGCTTGCCGCTGCGGTCGGCGCGCTGGAGGGCGTCGGCGGGGCGGTCGTCGTTGCGGTGCGGCTGGCGGTCGGCGCGGCGGTCGGCGCGGCGGTGGATGTCCGGCCGGCCGTTGCCGTTGCCTCGGCCGTCGGCTCCGGCGTGTCGGTGGCCGGTGGACCGCTCGTCGCCGTCGACGGCGCGTCCGTGGCCGGGTTCGTGGCGGTTCGTGTCGCCGTGCGCGTGCGCGATGCGGTCGGCGAGGCGCTCGCGGCCGGCGTGGAGGACGCCGTCGGCGTGCCGCTCGGCGTCACGAGCGGGTTCGGGCCGACGGTCGGCGAGCGGGTGGCCGTGGGCGAGGCGGACGCGGTGAACGTCGGCGTCGGCGCGGTCGTCGCCGTCATCGTCGGCGTGACCGTTGGCGCGACCGTCGCGGTGACCGAGGCGGTTGCGGTGACGGTGGTCGTTGGGGTGACGGAGACCGTCGGCGTCAGCGTCACGGATGGGCCGAGGGAGAGCGTCGGCGTCACGGCGGGCGTGCCGGTGGGCGTGCCGGTGGACGGCAGTGGGGCGGCGAGGGTCGGGGTCGTCGTTACGGTCGACGAAACGGGCGCGAACGCTGCCGGTGCCGCGGCGTCGATCCCGACGCGCGGTCGGCGTGCGGATCCCTCCAGACCTGCACTGCGCGCGGCGAGGGATGTGCCCGGGCGGACAGCGGCCGCCACCAGCGCGGCACCGGCCGCGCCGAGGAGCGCGGCCGCGCCGAGGGCGCCGCCGATCCTCGAACTCCACAACGCCGCGGCGGGTCGGTGCGAACGGATCACCCTCACGCTCCTCGTCGAGCCTCGTGCGGCCATGCCATCGGTTTCGGACGCGCCGGTGTCACGCAGGTGGTCGTCGAGCCGGCCGACGTCCGGTCGATCGGCTTCCGGCCGGCAGATGTCACAAATCTCGGCATCTGGCACGAACCTCGGTACTGGGAGTGAAGACGCCCGTCGTGAGCCGGCGATACGTCGCGCGCTATACTCCAGCGCTTCCCGGTCGGGCGGCGAGCACCGGCCGGCGTTCCGGTATCGCCGGATGGACACCCGGATGGACACAGGGGACCGAAGAATCGTGCAACCGCTCGAAACGTCAACGACCGTCACCTCCGGTGCGAACGCCGCGGCCCTGCCGGATGCGCTGCGCAGCCACCTCGAGGCGCGCCTGCCGGACTACATGGCGCTGCTGAAGGAGATGGTCGACATCAATAGCTTCACCCGCAATCCGTCGGGCGTCAACCGCCTGGGCGAGTTGACGGCGCGGCGGTTCGTCGACCTCGGATTCGATGCCGAGACCGTCGCGAGCGGCAACCCGGCGTACGGGAGCCACGTGGTGCTCACGCGATCCGGCACGAGCGGCCGGAAGATCGGTCTCGTGACGCACCTTGACACCGTGTTTCCCGCCGACGAGGAGGTCGCCAACGGCTTTCGGTTCCGCGTCGAGGGCGACCGGATCTACGGCCCGGGGACGGTGGACATCAAGGGCGGCACCGTGCTGATCTTCATGGTCATGGATGCGCTTCGCGCCTGCGCGCCTCACGTATTCGAGGCCCTGACGTTCGACGTGCTGCTCGACGCCGCCGAGGAGGCGATGTCGCCCGATTTCGGCACGTTGATGGGCGATCGACTGGCCGGGCCCGCCAACGACAGCGTGGCGTGCCTGGTGTTCGAGGGCTGTCGGGTGAGCGACGAGGGCTGGCAGCTCGTGACGCGCCGCAAAGGGATGGCGGTGGCCAGCATCACGGTGGAGGGCCGCGGTGCGCATGCCGGCGGGGCACACGGGCAGGGCGCGAACGCGATCGTCCAGCTGGCCCGTCTGATCGACCGCGCGGCCGCGCTGTCGGACCCGGCGCGCGGCCTGACGGTGAACGTCGGCACCGTGACCGGCGGCACGGTGACGAACCGCGTGCCGCATCACGCGCGCGCCCGGCTCGAGATGCGCGCCGAGGATCCGACGGTCCTGGCCGAAGCCGTCGAGCACGTGCTCGGGCTCGGTGCGCACGTCGACGTCGCGACGGCCGACGGCACCTTCACGTGCCGCGCCGACGTGCAGATCGAGTACGACATGCCGGCCTGGCCGACGAACCCGGGCACCGAGCGCCTTTACCGAATCTGGGCCGAGACCGCCGGCGAGGTCGGCGTGACCGCCGCCCCCGAGGCGCGCGGCGGGCTCTCGGACGGCAACTGGACGTGGGCGTTCGTGCCGACGCTCGACGGCCTCGGACCGCACGGTGACAACCTGCACTGCAGCGAGCTCGATCCGGCCGCCGGCAAGACACCGGAGTATGCGACGGCCTCGTCGTTCGTGCCGAAGGCGATCTGGAACGCGCTGGCGCTGTGCCGGTTGGCGGCGGAGGAGGGAGTGGTGTGAGATGACGACGCCCGATCGTTCGCCGGCACCGGAGACAACCCCCGCCGACCGCTACGCCGCCTTCGGGCACCTCGCGTTCGACCGCCCGCTGCCCGGCGTGCTGCGGATCACGATGGCGCGGCCCGACCGGCTGAACGCGGCCGACCACGGCATGCACCGCGATCTGGCGTACGTCTGGCGTGCGATCGACGACGATCCCGACGTGCGATGCGTCGTGCTGCGCGGGGCGGGGCGCGGCTTCTCGGCCGGCGGCGACCTCGACCTCGTCGAGGACATGGCGAACGACTTCGCGGTGCTGGCCCGCGTCTGGAAGGAAGCCCGCGACCTCGTCTACAACGTGATCAACTGCGGCAAGCCGATCGTCAGCGCGATGCACGGCCCGGCCGTGGGCGCCGGACTCGTGGCCGGATTGCTGGCCGACGTGAGCATCGCCGCCCGCAGTGCCAAGATCATCGACGGGCACACCCGCCTCGGCGTCGCCGCCGGCGACCACGCGGCGATCGTCTGGCCGCTGTTGTGCGGGATGGCGAAGGCCAAGTATCACCTGTTGTTGTGCGAGCCGCTCACCGGCGAGGAAGCCGAGCGGATCGGCCTCGTCAGCCTCGTCGTCGACGACGACGCGCTCGAGGCCAAGTCGCTCGAGATCGCGCAACGGCTTGCCGACGCCGCGCCGACGGCGGTGCGCTGGACGAAGTACGCGCTGAACAACTGGCTTCGGCTGGCCGGCCCGACGTTCGACGCCTCGCTCGCGCTCGAGTTCCTGGGCTTCACGGGCCCCGAGATCCGCGAGGGGCTCGCAAGCCACCGCGAGAAGCGGCCGCCGCACTTCGAGGCGGGCGCGGATATCTGATCGCCGGCCAACGGCTCAGGTCGTCGCGGCCCGGTTCGGCGCAGGCGCCGGCGCGGCGGCATGCGGCGGCGCGGGTCGGCATTCGGCTATGATGGTGCGGCCCCCGCGACGTTTCCCTTCCGCTGTCCCTTCCGTTGGAGTCACCCCAATGTTCGGTCTCGGAAAGAGCCCATCCCCATCGATCAGCGAGGCGGACGTCATCGCTGCGCTGTCGACGGTCAATGACCCGGAGCTGCACCGCGATCTCGTCAGCCTCGGCATGATCCGCGACATCGCCATCGACGGCGGCCGCGTCGCGTTCACCGTCGTCCTGACGACTCCCGCGTGCCCGCTGAAGAACGTCATCCAGCAGGACTGCGAGAATGCGCTGAAGCGCGACATCCCGGCCGTGGAGACGGTGCATGTCCAATGGGACGCCCAGGTGCCGCGCGACAGCCGCCTTTCCAGCCGGGTCGCCGTGCCCGTCCGCAACGCGATCGCGGTCGGCAGCGGCAAGGGCGGCGTCGGCAAGAGCACGGTGGCGGTCAACCTGGCGGTCTCGCTCGCCCAGCAGGGTGCCACCGTCGGCCTGCTTGATGCGGACGTCTACGGCCCGAACGTGCCGATGATGATGGGCCAGCGCAAGGCGCGTCCGGTTTCCAAGGACGGCAAGCACATCGAGCCCATCGAGGCCTACGGCGTGAAGATGATCTCGATCGGCTTCCTCGTGGACGAGCAGACGCCGCTCGTGTGGCGCGGGCCGATGCTCCATGGAGCGCTGCGCCAGTTCCTGGGCGACGTGAACTGGGGCGACCTGGACTACCTGATCATCGACCTCCCGCCCGGTACCGGCGATGTCCAGCTCTCGCTCACCCAGGCGATGCCGCTGACGGGTGCCGTGATCGTCAGCACGCCCCAGGCGGTCAGCCAGCACGACGTCGTCAAGAGCATTGCGATGTTCCAGCTCGAGCAGATCGACGTGCCCGTACTCGGCGTGATCGAGAACATGAGCGGTTTCGCGGCGCCGGACACCGGCACGGTGTACGACATCTTCGGCGCGGGCGGCGGCCGCGAGGTTGCCAAACAGATGAAGGTGCCGTTCCTCGGCACGATCCCGATCGACATGGCCGTCCGCCAGGGCGGCGACAGCGGCGTGCCGATCGTCGTCGGTGCGCCCGACTCGCCGGCGGCCAAGGCGATCGCGCAGATCGCGGCCGAGCTGGCCGGGCGGATCTCCGTCCTGACGCTGTCGCGGCCGAAGGAGCGGACGTTCGCCGCCGATCCGGACCTCGCGTTCGTCGGATAACGGAAGGAACGCCCCATGAACCTGCGCCGCGCTCTCTCACCCGGAACCGCCTTCGGACTCGCGATCTGGGCCCTGGCCGTCCGCCGCCTCGCCTTCGCCCACCTGGCCGTGGTCCACGAAGGTAGCCCGAGCCCCGCCAAGCCGCGCGACATCGACGACGTTACGCTGGCCCAGGCGTTCTACGCCCGCCTCGACAAGGGCGCACGCGACCACTACGCCTTTCGCGTCGCCGACGACGTGGCGGGCCGCTTCATCCTCCTCGTGCCGGCGACGGCGTACGACAGCGGCTTCCGCGCCGACGTCGTCATCGCCGGCCCCGGCCTGCCAGCCGACGGCCGCCCGCTCTCGCCCGCCGGTGACACGCCGATGACGATCGCCGGCATCGACTACCGGCTGGCCGCGGCGCTGAGTCCTGACCTCGGCCCGGGCGACTACCGCATCGAGGTGCGTTCGACCTCGGACGCGGACGGCGTCTACAGCCTGTGCGTCGGGGACCGCGAGGCGGGGGTGGCGGATCCGGTGACGCGGGAGCGGGTGCGGGCGTTGATCGGGGTGTAAGCACCCCGCGACGACGACATCACCCCCGCCACAGCAACTTCTTCGTCGTGTAGGGGCACGGCATGCCGTGCCCATCGCCGGCCTCCCAAAACACCACGTCGTCGCGCCGCCCCACGGTCAGCGTCCTGCCGCCCCCCAATCGAACCCCACCAGCAACGCCGGCAGCCACACCCGCGCCTGCCGCGGCAACGGCACCGTCGCCGGGTCGACGACGAGCTCCTTCGGCCCGTAGTACACCAGCCAGCTGCTCTGGTCGATCCGGGCATCGAACCCCTGGTCCGCGGCGTCCGGGTTCGGAACGGCGACGTAGTCGATGTCGATCTCGTTGCCGTCCTTGTCCTTCGTGCGCCACAGACCGCGATAACGGATCGTGTTCGGTTCCCCCGGACGCACGTCGGCCGTCACGTCGGCCCGCCACGGCGGGACGTCCTGGCCGGGGCACCAGCCGCCGCGGCCGTAGACCCACGTGCCCGCCTGGTTGGGGATCACGCCGTGGTCGACCTCGGCCACGCAGCCGACGCTCGTCCCGGCGGACGGGTGCGCCTTGACGTGCGGCGGGCCGTTGTTCACCGTGAAATGGTGGGTGTGGTTGCAGAACTCGGCGCAGTTCTCCATGTCGCGCCCCCAGCCGTGGCCGGAGATGATCGACGCGACTTCGACCTTGGACGCCCACGCCGGCGCATCGAAGACGAGCGGGCGGCGGCCCTTGTTGTAGTCCCTCCAGAAGCTGCCGCCGCCGAAGAGGGGCACAGCCGCCTTGGGCGCGATCGCGGCGCCCGTGTCCGATAGGCGCAGCTTGACCGTGATCTGGTAGCGCTGGATCGTCGCGAACGCGAAGCGGCGCGGGCCGCCCTGGGCGATGAGCCCGAGCAGCGGCGTCGCGTCCATGACCCATCGCCCGCCGCTGGAGTACGCGGTGACCCAGCGGCCGAACTCGGTGTTGCAGCGCGTCGGCGTCGCCGCGTCGCACAGGTACATGTTCACGAGGTAGTCCCAGGCGGGACAGCGGCCCTTGCGGTTGCCGCCGTCGCACTTCATGTCGAGGTCGATCTCGAGTTTGTCATAACGCGACATCTCGGCCGCGTCGGGCAGCGCGACATCCGCGTAGAAGCGCTGGCCGGACCAGCCCGGATCGGCCATCCACTCGTCCTGCCACACCGGCACGACGCGCGTCTTGCCCGACGCCTCCTCCGCCGCGAGCCGTGCGTCGACGGTCGCGTTGTGGTGGAGCAAGCGCGCCTCGAGCGCGACGGAGGCGAGCGGGTCGATCGCGTCGGCGCCGAGGTCGGCGTTGAACCCGAACGGGATCGACCCGAACTCGCGCATCCGGCCCCTGTGGTCGATCGCGAACGTGTCGACGCCGAGCGGCTTCGGGTCGAGCGTCGCGAAAAGCCCCGTCTCCGTCGCCGCCCGCAGCGCGGCGAGGATCTGCTCGCCCGGCGCGAGGTCGATCATCGCGACGTGCATCTTCGGGCACGGGCCGCACGTGTTCGGCAGCCGGATCTTCGGCCGGCCGTCCGAGTACATGAGCATGCCGGCCGCGCCGAAGCGGGCGACGTTGTTGATCTTGTCGACGAGCGGGCAGACGCCGCGCTTGACGACGACCATCGTGCCCGTGATCGGGGAGGCGGGCGTCTCGCCGTTGCACGCGAGGCCGGTGCCGCCGAAGTCGCTCAGCTCGTACATCACGGTGTCCGTCAGCGGCGTTGCCCAGCCCGTGTCCGTCGTACCGGCCGTGCGGATCGTTGTTGAGAACGGGTTGTCGCCGACGGAGATCTCCGCCGCCGTCTCGCCCCACGCCCGCAGCACCGCCGGCGCCGCGCCGCCGACTGTCAGCGGGTTCGCGTCGACGTACGTGAACCGCGACCGCCACACGGCCGGATCCTCGGACGGTGGCCGCGCCGCGAGCGCCGCCTCGACGCGCGCCTGGAACGCGGCGATGTCGGCGTCCACGCCTGCCTGCGTCTCACCGTACGACATCACGACATAACGTGCATCGTCTGGCGACTGGGAGACCAGCTTGCCGACGTCACCGCCCCAGATGGACGGCGCCGTGCTGCCGAGCGGGTTGTTCGTGAGGAACACCGTGCTGTGGTCGGTGGCGCCGCCGAACGACACGATGCCGGCCGATGTCGGCAGCGTGAAGGGCGGGGCAGGCATGAACGGGTCGAGTTGGAGGGGCGCGCCGTCCTGACCGCTCGTCGGCACATCGACGTTCGGCAGCGCGCCGACGAGGGCGATGGCTAGGACCGCGACGGCGACGAGGAAGGCCGAGCGTGCGATCGCTCGGAGCGGGAGCGGGCGAGCGGGCATGGCGGGGCCTCCTCAGGCGGCGGGACGGGTCGGCGGGATGGATGGAACGAGCGACGGATCGTCAGGCGCGGGCCATGGTGCCATGTGCGGGGCGGGGGTGCAATCGGATCGGAGTGGCACGTCGGGCCTCAACGCCATCGCGTGACCATCGCCCGCACGACTACGACCCCCATCTGCGACCTCCGCGCCATGACACCTCTCCTTGGGCCCACTACCCTGACCCGGCCGCCGTGCTCGACGGCGGAGCCGCCCGTCAGGAGCCTGCCATGAACGCCCGTGCCCCGCGCCCAGTACCCGCGCCCCTCTCGGTTGCTCGAAGAATTGCCGTCGCCGCGCCGCTGTTCCTGGCGCTGGCCGCGACCGTGCCGGGCCTCGGCGCGCCTGCCTACCGTCCCGCGGCCGCCCAAGCGCCCACCCAAGCGCCCACCCTCCCGGCGCAACACCGCGTCCTCCTCCCGTGGAGCGCCCGCAGCGCCGTTCTCGCGGACGCCGACTCCGTCCCGACCGCGCACGCGACCGACGCCCCGCCGACGCTCGTACCGTCGCACACTGCGACGGCCACGCCTGAGCCGACGGCAACCTCGATTGCCACACCAACGGTCGAACCGAACCGCCACGCGACGTCGGCGCCGACGCCAACCGCCACGCCGCTGCCGACCGCGACTGCGACACCGCCTCTGCGGTGTCAGGAACTCGTCACGAACGGCGACTTCGAGGCCGGCGCCAAGCGCTGGTCGCTGATCATCACCAGCACGCGCCAACAGGCGGCGCGCTCGATCCAGAATGCAACGCGCCTCGGCTTCCAGCCGCACAGCGGCACGTACGCCGCGTGGCTCGGCGCGTTGGCCGACTCGACGATGGACCTGCAGTCCGACCCGCTCGTCCACGTCGATCCGGCGCGCATCGTCTCGGCCACCCTCTCGGCGGCGGTCGTCATCGTCAAGAACGGCGTGCGCAACCGCCGGGCGGACGATACGTTCGCCATCGTGCTCGAAGGGCCGGGCGGCGAGACCCGGCCGGAGTCGCTGCGGCTGCACGACGAAAGCTGGGACGACCCGTGGAAGTGGCATGTCCGGCAGGCGGACGTGACCAACCTGTTGCAGCGCGGCGCGTTCACCCGGCTCCACGCACGGGTACAGACCGACGCGAGCGACGAGACCTGGTTCTACTTCGACGACATCTCGCTCCGCGCGTGCACGCAGGATGGCTGACGACACGATGCCGCGCACGCTCGACGCCAGCTCGCACACGGACGACCGGCGGGCGACAGGCCGTGCCTACATGGACCGCCGCACCTTGTGCTACGGTAGGCCATCTTCGATGGATGGCCGACCTGAACGACCGACCGCCCGACAACCGGATCGCCCCGCCGCCACCGCCCAGGCGCGCCGTATCCCGTCCCGACCTCGTGGCGCGGATCGAGCGTGCCCTGGACGGCGGCCTGGTGTTGCTCAGCGCGCCGGCCGGGTTCGGCAAGACGTCCATCCTCGCCGAGTGGGCCGCCCGGACCGACCGCCCGGTCGCATGGCTGGCCATCGGCCCGCGCGACCACGACCCGATGCAGTTCGCCGCTCATCTCGCTGCCGCACTCCGACCGCTGGCCCCAAGCGCGGTCGACGCCCTCGCCCCGCTGATCGCGCCGGGCCGGGGTCCCGCCGAAGGGCAAGGAACGGCCGGCGTCGAGGCAGCCATACGCGCGCTGGCCGGGGCGCTGTACGGAGCCGAGCCATCGTCCGTCCTCGTGATGGACGACGTACATGAACTGGCCGACCCCGCGCACTGGACGGTAGTCGAAGCCTTCCTGGCCGAGCGACCGCCGTCGATCGCCCTCATCCTGGCCTCGCGCAGCGACCCACCGCTGCCGCTGGCGCGGTGGCGGCTCGCGGGTGCGCTCGCCGAGTTCCGCGAGGCCGACCTCCGCCTCGACCGCGACGCGCTGATGGCCGTCGTCGCCCACGTGGCCGGCGTGTCGCTGACGGGCGCGCAGGCCGCGGTGCTGGAAGCGCGCACCGAGGGGTGGGCGGCGGGCGTGCAGGCGGCGGCGCTGGCGCTGCAGGACCGGCAGGACGTCGCGGCGGCAGTGGCGCGCTTCGCGGGCGACCACCGCTTCATCCTCGACTACCTCGACGAGGAGGTGATCGATCGCCAGCCGCCGGCCGTCCTGTCGTTCCTGCTCGACGTCGCGATCCTGGACCGCCTGAGCCCCGCGCTGTGCGACGCGGTTCGCGGTACGTCGTCCGGCGACAGCGCGGCGTGGCTGGACCGTCTGACGCACCAAGGGCTGTTCCTCCAACCGCTGGATGTCGTCGGCGAAACGTATCGCTTCCACCGCCTGTTCGCCGACCGCCTGCGCCACCGGCTCGAGCGCACCGCTCCTGACCGCGCCGTCGCCCTCCACCGGCGCGCGGCAGCCTGGTTCGCCGCGAACGACGACCTGGACGACGCCATCGCCCACGCCCTGCAGGGCGACACCGCGCTGGCGGCCGACCTCATCGGCCAAGCGGCTCCCGGCCGGCTGGCGGGGCGGCAGGCGGCGACGGTCCTCGGCTGGCTGCGCGCCCTGCCGGAGCAAGCGCTGCGCGCGGATCCGCGGCTCATGGTCGCCATGGCCTGGGCGCTGTTCGCCGCCGAATCGCGCGGAAAGGCAGAGCCGTGGCTGAGCGATGCGGAGGCGGTGCTCGCGGCTCCCGACCGTGCGGCTATCGATGCGTCTCCGGCCGCGCGCGCCGAAGCGCTCGGGGCAGCCGCGGCACTGCGCGCCCAGATGGCCAGCTGGGACGGCGATGTCGACGAAGCGCTCCGCCACAGCGCCGTCGCGCTCGATGTGCTCGGCCCCGGCTCGATCTGGCGCGCGAATGTCGCACTCGCCGTCGGCGCCGCACATCATCTGCGCGGCGACGTGACGGCGGCGATCGAGACCTTTCGCTCGGCGGTCGTCGATGCTGACACAGCGAACCGGGCGGAAGCCGCCATCCTCGCGCGGGCCATGTTGGCCGAGTCGCTCTTCCTGGCCGGCCGCCTGACGGAGGCGGCCGCGGTCGCCGAGCAGGCGTTGGCACAGGCCGAGCCGATCGGCGGCATCGACTGGCCGGCGACGGCCCGCGCCGGCGTCGTCCTCGGCCATATCCACCTCGAGCGGAACGACCTTGGCGCGGCCGCCGCGGCGGCCGAACGGACGATCGCCGCCGGCCGGCGCGCCTCCACGCGCGTCCTGACCTTCACCGGCCTCCTCCTGCGCGCCGACGTTCGCGTGGCCGCAGGCGACCACGCCGGAGCGATCGAGGCGGTGGACGAGGCCGCCGCGGTGGCCAACGAACCGGCGCTCCTGGCGGACCTGGCGCAGTTCCGCGCGGAGATCGAGCTCGATGCCGGCCGACCGTCCGCCGCCGTCGCCCTCGAGCGATCTCGCGCTGCCGCCGCCCGCGACCCCGCCACGCCGCCACCCAGCGTCTCCGCGGCGATGCTCAGCGCGAACGTCCTGCTCCTCCAAGGCCGCCCGGCCGACGCCGAGGCGCTCATCGCGCCGCGCGTGGCGGAGTGTCACACGTCCGGCAACGGGCTGGCCGCGACCCGACTGCGCGTGCTGCTGGCGCTGATCCGCGCCACCCGTGGCCGCCAGGACAGCGCGCGCGTCCTCCTCGCCGCCGCGCTCGACGACGCCGAGCGCGAGGGCTACGTGCGGTCGTTCGCCATCGGCGGGCCGGCGATGCAGGCGCTGCTGCGCCACGTCGCGGCCGATGGCGGTCCGCACGCGGCGACGGCACAACGGATTCTGGGCGCGCTTGCCTCGGACCCGCCTGGCGCATCAACCCGACCTGAACCCCCCCGAGCGCGAACCGGCACCGAGTTCGGGCTGTCGGAACGCGAACGCGAGGTGCTCGGCCTCGTATCCGAGGGGCTCACGAACCAGGAAATCGCCGACCGGCTCGTGATCTCGATCGCCACGGTGAAGCGGCACCTGACGAACATCTACGGCAAGCTGGGGGCCGACGGGCGGACGCGGGCGGTGGCGTTTGCGCGTGCGCGGGGGATGATTGGGTGACTCGCAGGGCAGCGTGCATCGTGACCGGTTGGGTACGTCCTGAACCGGAAAAGTGAGCGGGTTGGAGCCAAGTCATCCCTGCGCCTCCAAGCGCCTGAGCGCATCGACGGCCTCTCCCACATCGAACCCGAACGGCCCCGGCCCGCCCATGTACGTCAGCTTGCCGTCTCGATCGAAGACGAATATGCGCTCCGGCCAGGCGGCGAACGCGAGCCGCGCCGCATCGTCCATTCCGTCGACGAGCGTGGGGATGGAGAGTCCGAGCGCTGCCGCGCAGCGCTCGGCAGCGGACCAGCGTTCTTCGAACGTCGTGGCCTGTGGGATCCGAATCCCCTCGGCCTCGTTGGACTCCGTCTGCCAGCCGTTCACCGCGTGCGCTTCGGCGATGTAGACGACGTAGAAGTTCGCCTGTCGCCGGAACCGGCGGTACATCCGCTCGAGGTCGCCAGCCTGGCGACGGAAGGGTGGTCAGGTGTAGCTGCCGAAGATCAGCACGAGGGGACGGCGGCGCGGGGCGTCGAGGCGCACGCGGCGGCCGGAGCCGAGGCGGGCAAGACGAAGGGCGGGGACGGCGTCGCCGGGTGCGAGGGTGTCGGGCTGGCGGTACGTGACGAGGGCGCAGCGCATGGCCTCGCGGTGGACGGGGTTGGGTTCGGCGTTGACGTAGGCTTGTTCGCGGGGGTCGAGCATGGGGGGAGCCTAACGAGGGGAATGGGGCCGGGCAAGGCGGGGGATGAGGGACGATCGAGGAACGGGGTGGTCGTAGGATCAGGGCGCTGGGCGACGGGGTTCAACCCCTATCCGTCAGCGCCTTCGGCGCTGCCACCTTTCCCCAGCTGTCGCTGGAGAAAGGATGCGTCCTTGTTGACGTGCCGGGGAGAGCCTGGGGAAGGGACCTGACCGTGGGCGGTCGTGATCGCGATCAAGCGTGCACGACGTCGGATATCCGTACGTCGCTGGAGGGTAGGGGATGAGGGAATCTCGGCGCGCTTCGGGTGCGGTGTGGGCGGCGTCACGGAGCTTGCGTCGCAGGGAGACGACGGCGGAACGAGTTCTGTGCCAGGCACTTCGGCGTCGTCGCCTCAGCGACCTGATCTTCCGGCGCCAACATGCCGTCGGGTCCTTCGTGCTCGACTTCTACTGCCCGGCCGAGCGACTGGCCATCGAGCTGGACGGCGGCGTCCACGATGATCCCTCGCAGCGCCGTCGCGACGAGCAGCGGACCAGCGCACTCGAAGCGGCGGGCATCACCGTACTCCGCTTCCGCAACGACGCCGTCACAGGCCGCCTCGCCCAAGTGCTGTCCACCATCGCCGCCGCGTCCTCGAAGAGCAACATCGCGCCACAACCCCCGCTCCCCGTCCCAACCGGCGACCAACGACAACCCCCGCACTTCGACTCGTAAGTCCTCTCCAGCGCCAGCTGGGGAGGACAGGCCGCGCCCCGCGCGGCCGGGAGGGGTTTGGCCGCGCCACACCCGAGCGCTTCCTCCAGGTCCCTCCCCGAGCCGTCCTCAAAGTCTCAGCGAGACACGCCCAAGATCTCAGTGAGACCCGACCCCGATCTCAGTGAGACACACCCCCGATCTCACCGAGACCCGCCACCCGTCTCACCGAGACCTGTCCGCCCCTTCCCCACCACCCACCACCGCTCCAGCCGCCCCAACACCCACGCACCGATGAGCCCTGCCAACGCGCCCGGACCGAAGAACAAGAGAGCAACGGTCATGAGACCTGCCGGCCAGCGTCCAAGGGTCCCTGGTGCAACGTATGCGTGCAGATCGACGGCTGCGTATACGGCTCGGATCAACATGAACGGAGTCCAAAATGGGGTCAGGGCGACACACACCATTCCGAGGAGTGTCCCCCGAACCAGGCGTTGAACCTCCGAAATCGTGTCTGGCAGCGCGAAGCCGAACGCACCGCCCCAAAACGCCCCGGCCACCGCTCCGAACGGCGCGATGATCCCCACGCCCCAAACGAACTCGCGCGCGATCAGTGCGAAGCCGACCGGCGCCGCTACCGCGCCGCCGACCGACCCTGCGATCAAGCCCATCACGAAGCGTTCGCCTGGTGACACTGCCGAGCGATCCGCTGGCTTGCCATCTACCTGGTATTGCATGGTAGGAGGATGATGCACGCGGCTGAGGCGCATGTCTACCGGACAGTGAAATGCCTTGACCCACCTCCCGCCGCTCCCCTATCATCCCCGCCACCCAGCTGCCTCGCCCACCTCCCGTGCAGGAGACCACCTTCATGGCGACGACGAAGCCCCCGCGCGCCCCCGCCGCCGCCAAGGCCGCCGCCCCCCGTGCCAACGGCGCCCGTCGCCCACGCGCCGCCGCGGCAAGCTCCGCATCCGCGCCGACATCGTCGCCCGAGCCCCCCTCCGTCCCCGCCCAGCGCGACATGCTCGCCCTCATGCACCTCATCCGCACCTTCGAGGACGCGGCAGCCCGCGAGTACACCCGCGGCAACGTGGCCGGCTTCCTCCACCTCTACAACGGCTGCGAGGCGTCGGGCGTCGGCGTCCTGTCGGCCATCCGGCCGGACGACTTCGCGATGGGCAACTACCGTGACCACGGCCACGCCCTGGCGCGCGGCGTCCCGGCGAACACGCTGATGGCCGAGCTGTTCGGCAAGGTCGACGGCGTGTGCAAGGGGCGGGGCGGGTCGATGCACTTCTTCTCGAAGGAACACAACTACCTGGGCGGCTGGGCGATCGTCGGCGGGCAGCTGCCGGTTTCGGTCGGCTACCAGTTCGCCACGGAGTACAAGCGGACGGTGCTGAAGGAGGACGTCGACTCGATCGGCGTCTGCTTCCTGGGCGAGGGCTCGACGAACATCGGCTACTTCTACGAGACGATGAACTTCGCCAAGCTCTGGCACGTGCCGGTCGTCTTCGTCGTCGAGAACAACCTGTACGCGATGGGCACGCCGCTGGCTTTCCACTCCTCCGTGCACAGCATGGCGGACAAGGGCAGGTCGTTCGGGATCGCGTCCGAGACGTGCGACGGGATGGACGTCCTGGCCGTGCACGCCGCGATGTCGGCTGCCGTCGAGCGGGCGCGCACGACGCGCGAGCCGCAGTTCCTCGAGGTGATGACGTACCGTTACCGGGCGCACTCGATGGCCGATCCCGACCTGTATCGGTCGAAGGACGAGATCGAGACGTGGCGCAAGCGCGATGCGATCGAGCAGCTGAAGCGCGCGCTCATCGAGGGCGACCACCTGACCGACGACGAGTACGCGGCGATGGTGAAGGTGAACGAGAAGACCGTGGCGGATGCCGTGGCCTTCGCCACGGCCAGCCCCGAGCCGCCGCTGTCGGACCTCATGGCCTACATCACCGTCCCACCCCCCGCTGCCGAGCCCCCGGCCGCCGACGCGCCGACGGCCGACCTGTCGATGAGCGAGGCGTTGAACGCGGCGATCGACCACTGGATGAAGGAGACGCCCACGGCGTTCGTCATGGGCGAGGACATCGACCACTACGGCAGCGCGTACGGTGTGACGCGCGGCCTGCCGGCCAAGTTCGGCCAGGACCGCGTGCGGGACACCCCCATCGCCGAGGGCGCGATCGGCGGGATCGCCACCGGCGCGGCGATGGGCGGACTGCAGCCGCTGGCCGAGTTCATGACGGTCAACTTCGCATTGCTCGCTTCGGACGCGATCATCAACCACGCCGCCAAGGTCCGCAGCATGTTCGGCGACCAGACGAGCGCACCCGTCGTCTTCCGCGCGAACGCCGGCGGTACGCGCCTGGGGGCCACGCACTCCCAGCACTTCGACGCGATGTTCGCGGCCGTGCCGGGCCTGTGCGTCGCCTCGCCCGCCACGCCGTACGACGCCAAGGGCATGCTGGCGATGGCGCTCCAGATGGAGGACCCGGTGTTCTTCAACGAGCACCAGCTCCTGTATCGCGCCAAGGGCAAGGTGCCCACCGGCCACTACACGCTGCCCGTCGGCAAGGCGCACGTCGAGCGCGCCGGGGCGGCCGGCGGCCTGACGCTCGTCGGCTACTCGCGCGGGCTCATCATCGCCCTGGAAGCGGCCGAGCGACTGGCCAAGGAGTTCGGCCTCGAGTCGGAGGTGATCAACCTCCGCTGGCTCCGCCCGCTGGACCATGAGACGATCGTGGAGAGCGTGAAGAAGACGAACCGGGTGTGCATCGTCGAAGAACCGTGGCTGAGCTACGGCATCGGCGCCGAGGTCGCGGCCCGCGTCCAACTGCACGCGTTCGACTTCCTCGATGCGCCGATCGTACGCGTCGGCGGCGCCGAGGCGCCGATGCCCTACGCCGCCAACCTCGAGCGCGCCGCGTGGCCCTCGGCGGAGGGCGTCCTCGCGGCGCTCAAAGCCAACGGCATCATCCGCTAGCCTGAGCAGGGCAAGGAGCCACCGGTGGCCGCTGAAGTGACGATGCCCAAGATGGGCTACGACATGACCGAAGGCACGGTCCTCAAGTGGCTGAAAGCCGAAGGGGACGCCGTCGCCAAGGGCGACATCCTGGCCGAGATCGAGACCGGCAAGGTCACGATCGAGATGGAAGCCTTCGACGAGGGCGTCCTGCGGAAGATCGTCGTTGCCGAGGGCGCCACCGTGCCCGTCGGCCAGCTGATCGCGATCATCGCCGGCGCGGACGAGAAGATCGACGGGCCGTCGGCAGCGGCAGCACCGACGCCGGCGTCACCCCCATCCGCCGCAGCCCCGGCACCGCTTCCCGCGCGCGCGGAACCCGAGCCCGGCCCGAGCGCCGCGCCACCGTCCCCTGGGCCATCGACGAACGGCAGCGCAGCTCCCGCTCCCACCGACGCGCGACTCCGAGCCTCCCCCCTTGCCCGCCGCATCGCTGCCGACCGCAACGTCGACCTGCGAGCTGTCGCCGGCAGCGGGCCGGGCGGGCGGATCACGCGCGACGACGTGCTGAGCGTCGCCGCGCCCGCGGTCACGGCCGTCGCCCCGGGCACCGCAGCCGCGCGCCCGGCGGTCCCCGTGTCCGCGCCCGCCGGCCAGCGCGAGGCTCTCTCGCGCATCCGCACGACGATCGCCCAGCGCCTCTCGCAGAGCTGGCAGGCCGCGCCGCACATTTTCGTCACGATGGCCATCGAGATGGACGCCGCCCTCGCGCTGCGCGTCCAGGTGAACGAGGCCCTCGCCGCGACGGGCGGCGGCAAGGTCAGCGTGAACGACATCGTCGTCAAGGCGTGCGGCAAGGCGCTGCGGGCGCACCCGCTCCTGAACGTCAGCTGGGATGATGGGGCGCGCATCCGCCATGACCACATCCACATCGGCGTCGCGGTGTCGCTCGACGACGGCTTGATCACCGTCGTCGCGCCGGACGTCGACGTGCGGCCGTTGGGCGAGGTCGGCGCGGACATCGCCGGCAAGGCGCAGCGGGCGCGCGAAGGGAAGCTGACGGCGGACGACATGGCCACTGCCAGCACGTTCACCGTCACGAACCTGGGCATGTTCGGCGTCGAGAGCTTCACCGCCATCATCAACCCGCCCGAAGCGTGCATCCTGGCCGTCGGGGCCGCCGTGCCGTCGGCAGTCGTCGTGGACGGCGCGGTCGTCGTTCGCTCCGTGATGAAGGTCACGCTCTCCGCCGACCACCGCGTCGTGGACGGCGCGTCGGCGGCGGCGTTCCTGGTCACGCTCAAGCAACTCCTCGAGCACCCACTCGGGATGCTCGTCTGATCTTGGAGGCAAGCTTTGGCTGAGTCGAAGACCTACGACGTCGCGATCATCGGCGCCGGGCCGGGCGGCTACGTGGCCGGCATCCGCGCCGGACAGCTCGGGCTGAAGGCGGTCGTCATCGACCGCGACCCGAACCTGGGCGGTGTGTGCCTGAACTGGGGCTGCATTCCGACGAAGGCGCTGATCAAGAATGCCGAGATGGTCCACTTCGTCCAGGACAAGGCCGAGAGCTTCGGCATCGGCGTCCAGGGCGTGACGCTGGACTGGGCGAAGGCGGTCGACCGCTCGCGCGGCGTCGTGAAGCGCATGAACCGGGGCGTCGAAGGGCTGCTGCGCAAGGCGGGCACGGACGTCGTCATCGGCAGCGCAAGCGTGCGCGACGCGAACACCGTCGTCGTCGCGGGCGAGGCGGGCGAGACCGTGATCACGGCCACGAGCCTCATCATCGCCACGGGCTCGCGCTCGCGCCTGCTGCCCGGGATGACGGCCGACGGGGAGCGGATCATCACGAGCCGCCACGCCGTGAGGCTCGGCGAGGTACCCAAACGCCTGCTCGTCATGGGCGCCGGGGCGGTCGGGATGGAGTTCGCCTACGTCTACCACGCGTACGGCGCCGAGGTCACGGTCGTCGAGATGCTCGACCGCGTGTTGCCGCTCGAGGACGCCGAGGCGTCCGAGCTCGTGGCCAAGCACTTCAGCAAGAGCGGCATCCGGATCAAGACCGCCACCAAGGTCGAGAACGTCGAGGTCACGGCCGACGGCGTGCGGCTGACCGTCACGCCCGTCGCCGGCGGCGAGAGCGAGGTCCTCGAGGGCGACAAGGTGCTCGTGGCGATCGGCCGCGCGCCGAATACGGACAACCTCGGGCTGGAGGCCGTCGGCGTGGCGCTCGAGCGCGGCTTCGTGAAGGTCGATGATCAGCTGCGCACGTCGGTGGCCAATATCTACGCGATCGGCGACGTCGCCGGGCCGCCGATGCTGGCGCACAAGGCCAGCCACGAAGGCGTCCAGGTCATGGAGATGCTCGCCGGCCACGCGACGCATTCGATCGACGCCTCGTTCATCCCGAACTGCACGTACTGCCAGCCGCAGGTCGCGTCCATCGGCCTGACCGAAGCCAAGGCGCGCGAGGCGGGACTGGACATCAAGGTGAGCAAGTTCCCGTTCATCGCCATTGCCAAGGCCGTCGCGATCGCCGAATACGACGGCTGGGTGAAGATCGTCTCGGACGCCAGGTACGGCGAGATCCTCGGCGCGACGATCGTCGGCCCCGAGGCCACCGAGCTGATCCACGAGCTCGTCCTTGCCCGCTCGGCCGAGCTGACCGCCGACGACCTCGTCGCAGCCGTCCACGCCCACCCGACGCTGTCCGAAGCGCTGCACGAGGCCGCGCTCGGCGTCGGAGGGCTGCCGCTTCACATCTAGTACGCTGTCACTGGACACGCTTCGAGTATCCGACAGAGGCAGGCATCCGCAGACTCTGCAGTGACCGAGTAGTAGCCGCGCACCACGACACGAGAGAGGCTTCCCACATGTCCGTTCCTCCCGATCTGCGCTACACCGCCGAGCACGAGTGGGTTCGCGACGCGGCCGAGGGCCACGTCACCATCGGCATCACGGACTTCGCACAGGAGCAGCTGGGCGACGTCGTCTACGTCGAGCTGCCCAAGGTCGGCGCGTCGCTCACGGCCATGCAGCCGTTCGGCGTCGTCGAGAGCGTCAAGGCGGCCAGCGACCTCTACAGCCCGCTGACCGGGACCGTGGTGGCCATCAACCCCGCCCTCGCCGACACGCCGGAGCTCGTGAACACCGACCCGTACGGCGAGGGCTGGATGATCACCCTTGCACCATCCGCAGCGGCCGAGCTCGACGGCCTCATGACCCCCGGCGCGTACGCCGAGCACATCGCCGCCGGCTAGCGGCGTCGGCCGTCGCCCGTGCCGACCGCGGCCATCCCGTTCTCCCGAACCCCCACCCCTCGACGGAGCGACCGCCGCGCATGGCGACCCCCAACCACGACCACCATTCCATCGCCGACCTCGAGGCCGTCCGGCGCCGGCTGGCCGTCGCCAGCATCCGGATGACGACGGCCGCCGAGAGCGGCCATCCGTCCACGTGCCTCAGCTGTTCCCACATCGTCACCGCGCTCTACTTCGCCGGCTTGATGCACTACGATCCGGCGCGCCCCGACATGCCCGACCGCGACCGCTTCGTCCTTTCCAAGGGCCACGCCGCGCCGATCCTCTACGCCGCGCTGGCCGAGGCCGGCATCCTGCCGTGGGACGAGCTCATGGACCTGCGGACGATCGGCAGCCGGCTGGAAGGACATCCGAACATGCGCCGCGTCCCGATGGTCGAGGCCTCGACGGGCTCGCTCGGCCAGGGCCTGTCCATCGGCGTCGGGATGGCGCTGGCCGGGCGGCTGGCCGCCTCCGACCGCCGCACGTTCGTCCTGCTCGGCGACGGCGAGCTCGACGAGGGCCAGGTCTGGGAAGCGGCGATGGCCGGCGCCAAGTACGCCCTGGACAGCCTCGTCGCCGTCGTCGACCGCAACGGCTACCAGCAGATGGGCGACGCCGACGCCGTCATGCCGACCGGGCCGCTCGCCGCCAAGTGGCAGGCCTTCGGCTGGCGGACGCTCGAGGTCGACGGCCACGACTGGCCGGAGGTCCTCGGTTCGCTCCGCGCGGCGCGCGAGCGCAAGGGTCGGCCCACCGTGATCGTTGCCCGCACCCGCAAGGGCTTCGGCGTGTCGCAGATCCTCGCCGACCCCGGCAACAAGTTCCACGGCGTGCCGCTCAAACCCGCCGAGGCCGAGATCGCGATCGCCGAGATCGATGCCGCGCCCTACCCGACGGAGGCGATATGAACCTGGGTGCCGCCATCGGCCTTCCGCTCGGCGAACCGACCCGCAATGCCTTCGGGGAGGCGCTGCGCGACCTCGGCGCGGCCTATCCGAACCTCGTCGTCGTCGACGGCGACGTCGGCAACTCGACCCGGACCGAGGTGTTCGCCCAGGCCTTTCCGGAGCGGTTCTTCCAGGTCGGGATCGCCGAAAGCAACATGGTCTCCGTCGCCGCCGGGCTCGCGGCCGGCGGCCACATCGCCGTCACCGCAAGCTTCGCCGCGTTCTTGACGTGCAACGCGTACGACCAGATCCGCATGGGCGTCGGGTTCACGGGCGCCAACGTCAAGCTCGTCGGCAGCCACGCCGGGATCTCGATCGGCGACGACGGGCCGAGCCAGATGGGGATCGAGGACATGGCGCTCATGAGCTCCATCCCCGGCATGATCGTCCTCTGTCCCGCCGATGCCGCTGCCGCGCGGAAGCTCACCGCTTTGATGGTCGCCCATGACGGCCCGGTCTACATGCGCACCGGACGCCCGAAAGTCCCGACGATCTACCCGGCGGACGTGGACCTCGCGATCGGCCGCGCGCAGGTTGTTCGCGCCGGCACCGACGCCACGGTCATCGCCTGCGGCATCATGGTGTCCGCCGCCCTCGAGGCCGCGCACGCCCTGGCCGCCGAAGGCATCGACGTCCGCGTCCTCGACATGCATACCGTCAAGCCGCTCGACGTGGCCGCCGTCGAAGCCGCCGCCCACGAGACGGGCGCCATCGTGACCGCCGAGGAGCACCTGCTCGACGGCGGCCTCGGCAGCGCCGTCGCCCGCGCCGTCGCCCGATACGCCCCGTGCCCGATGGGCTTCGTCGGCGTCGACAACACGTACGCCGAGAGCGGCAAGCCCGGCGACGTCCTGGCGAAGTACGGACTGACGTGGCAGGCGATCGCCGACGAGGTCCGGCGGCTGAAAGGGCATGGGCGGGGCGGAACGGAGCCGCCGCGTGGCCTCTGAGGTCGACGGGGCGCCGCCGACCGGACCGAACCCGCCTGCCGCACCGACCCGCCGCAGGAGCGGCAGCGCCCTGGCGGCGTTCGCCGTCGCCGCCGTCGCCGCCGTCGCCGCCGTGGCCGTCGCCGCGGTCAGCGCAGTGCGGCTGACGGCCGTCGCGCGCCACGCGCCGTCGCCGGCAGGCACGCTCGGGCAGCGAGCCGGCGCGCTCCGTGCAACGCTGGACGAACGGCTCGAGGTGGCCGCGCGCCTGCCTGATGCCGCACCGGCGCTCGACATCGCCGTGCACGGGGATCGCGCGTTCGTGGCGGCGCACGGCGTCGGCGTGCACGTGCTCGACATCGCCGACCGGCGCGCGCCGGTGCTCCGCGACACGCTCGCCACGGCCGGCCCGGCGCTCGCCGTCGCCGCCGCCGACGACGTCCTGGCCGTCGCAGCCGGCTCGGGCGGTCTGCAGATCTTCGCCCGACCCGACGTCTCCGCCATGCCGACCCTCGTCGCCACCGTCCCGCCCACGGCGGGCGGCCATGCCTACAGCGTCGCCGTGAGCGGGGACGTCATCTGGGTGGGCGAATGGAATCAGGACTTCGGGCAGGGTGACCCCGGGCACGGCATTCGGGCGATCGCCCGGACGTCGGACGGACGGTGGGCCGTCGTCGGCCAGCTGAACACGCCCGGCTGGGCGGCGGACATCGCGGTCGCCGGCGACACGGCCTACGTCGCCGACGGACCGGGGGGCCTGCGGATCATCGACGTGGCGGACGCCGGGAGCCCGCGCGAGGTCGGCTCGCTGGCCACGTCCGTCCGCGCATATGGTGTGGCCGTCGACGCGGCGACGATGCGGGCGTACGTCGCCGACAATGAGGGCGGCCTGGTGATCGTCGATGTGGCGGATCCGGCCGCGCCGCGGACGCTCGGCACGTTGGCCACCACCGGGGCGGTCTACGACGTCGCGTGCGACGGAGCCTGTCAGCACGTTTGGGTCGCCCAGGCGGACGGCGCCGGCCCCGCGGACGGCGGCCTCGTCATGCTCGTCGACGTCCGCCGACCGGCGGCGCCGGTGATCGTCGACGAGACCGCCCTGCCGCAGCGGGCGTGGGGTGTCGCGATCGACGCGAGCGGCCGGGCGTGGGTGGCGGCGACCGGAATCGGGGTCGTCGCCCTCGACACGATGCCCGCCGATGCGCCGACGCCGCCATCGTCGGCGACGAGCGGGACGACGCCGACGCCGGTGTCGTCGGCCACGCCGAGCGAGATGCCGGCGGCCCGCGTCCTGTTGCCGTGGGCGCATCGCTGAGCATGATCCGCGGTGGGGGCGGCAGCTTGGCACGGCACGGCGGCATCGTGTAGGCTAGTACACCACCACTGGACATGCTCGGGGTTGCAGCCAGAATGCGGGATCCGGAGATTCAGCAGTGGTGGTGTACTAGTCGCCGGCCCCGGTGCCCTTGACCGCGTCTCAGCACCCGTCCCCGCCGTATCCAGCGCCCGTTCGCGGCGTCTTAACTGTGAACCCGACGCTGATTGCGAACCCGGCGTCAGGTCGCGCCCGCGTCGCAATGGTGCCTGCGCGGACGTCGTTCACCCCAAAAGATTGCGCTGCGCGGCGTCGCCAACAGCGGCACCGCGCAGCGTTGCGTGAGAGGTAGCCCAGTGAAGCGTTCCGACCCCCGAACGACTCCAACCGCGCAGCGCCTCGGCCGCGTCGCGCTCGTCGGCGGCCTCGCGGCCGCGCTGTTCGCCACGGTCGCGCCGATCGCCGGCGTGCCGTTCGGCGGCCCGCAGGACGGCCGGACGGTGACGGCGCAGGGCGCCAACGACCAGACGACGGGCGGACCACTGGCCACGGGCTCGTGGGAGACCGTCGCGAACGGCGATCGCGTGAACCGGCTGCTGCGCGAAGGCCGGATCGTGTGGTCCGCCACCGACGGCGGAGGCTTGGTGCGCTGGGATCTCGATGCCGGGACGTACAAACAGTACCTTGCGCCGCAGTCCGGGCTGCCGTCGAACGTCGTCCACGACATCGAAGCGGTGGGCGACGGGTCGTACTGGCTCGGCACGAGCGGCGGCCTGGTGCACTTCTTCCCGTCCGTCGATCGGTTCGACGTCATCCGCCCGGTGTCCGGCGAGGTGGGCGGGATGCCCGGCCGGGTGGTCACGTCCGTGCTGCGCCGGCCGGACGGCAAGCTCTGGGTGGGGTTCGCACAGGAGTGGGATCCGAAGCTCCGGCATACCCGGCGAACGGAAGACGGCGCGTTCACGGCGGCCGGGCTGGCGATGTACGACCCGGCGACGAACGCGTGGTCCTATCAGGTGCACGCCAGCTTGAGCGGTGAGCCCTCGTCCCTCAAGACCGTCCCGAGCGAGAACATCACCGACCTCGCCTTGGACTCCATCGGCAACCTCTGGGTCGGCACGAAGCGCTACGAGGTCTGGCAGCACTATTGCCCCGAAGGCGGCAGTTCCGTTTGCGTGGACGCCTGGGTGCCCGCCGGCGGCGGCGTGGCGGTGACGGATCTCGACAGCGTGGCCACCAGCGGCGGCACGGTCGAGAGCGCCAAGTGGTCCGCGTATCGCCAGGAATCGTCCAGCGGCGGCAGCGTCGCGTCCTCGCAGTGTTACTCGGATTCGATCAGCATGCTGCGCGCGGATGTCGAGGGACGGATGTGGGTGGCGACGCTCGACCGGGGACTGTTGCTGTTTCGCAAGGGGATCGCCCAGCGCGAGTCCTGCACGAGCCTGCCGCGCTACACCACGGTCGTGCGCAGCGGCGTGCAGAAGGTGGAGGGCCTGCGCGGCAAGCACGTCTTCTCGGTCGACATCGACGAGAACGGGTGCCTGTGGATCGGGCACGGCAGCGGGCCGTCGGTGGGCCAGGGCATCGCCGTCCTGTGTCACAAGAACACGTTCGACGACTCGTCGATCTCCGACACGCCTTGGATCTCCGACGACGAGTGGCAGTTCTTCACGTTTTCCGGTCAGATCGAAGGCGAGACGAACGTGCTGGTCAGTGCGATCGTCGTCGAACCCGGCGCCACGAAGGCGATCATCGGCACGCGCGACGACCGGGCCGGCGACGGCTACGGCGTGGCGGAGTTCACGCCGGGGACGCTGACCTGGGTGCCGTATCAGACCGCAGCCAACGGACTCCCGTCCAACCAGATCGCCGACGTGAAGCAGGATCCGGTGTCGGGCGACGTCTGGTACGCCCTCAAGAACCGCGGCGTGGCGCGCCGGAAGCCGGACGGCAATTGGGACTGGTGGAAGGCGTTCGGGCCCGGGCGCGAAGTGACGCAGGTCAAGACGATGACCGCAGCCGGGACCCGCCTGGTCAACATTCCTGTGAAGCTGCAGGACAAGGCCGCCTTCGATGCGATCTTCAGCGGCTCGAACCGCTACATCGTCATCGGCGAGGATCCGACACGCTATCGCGTGACGGCCTTCAAGGCCGGCGCCAACGGCCTTGGGCCTTGGATCACGATCCAGCCAAACCTGCAGCGCGACGTGCCGATCAACACCCCGATCTATCTGATCGATCGCGGCCCGGCGTCCAACGAGGCCTCCGAGATCGCATTCGGCAAGGACGGCAAGGTGTACGTCGGCGGCCGTGAGAGCATCTGGATGTCGGACAGGGAGTGCAGCAACCCGCCGGAGTGCTGGCTCGACGGCGGCCTCGGGATGTGGAACGGCAGCGAGTGGTTCGTCTACACGCAGCCCGTCGGCGCCGTCGACAGCAGTGGGCTGCTCGATCAGATGGTGAAGACCGTGACGGTGGACCTGATCGGCCGGATCTGGATCGGCTTCGGCGACCAGGACAGCACGCAGGGGGACGGCATCTCGGTGCTCGACCCCGCCACGAACAAGTTCACGCACCACTACATTCCACCACAGGGCGGCAGCGGCGCCAAGCTCGGCTCGAACGGCGTGGCGGACCTCGATGTCGATCCCGCCAACGGCAACGTCTGGGCGGCGCACTTCCCGACGAAGAAGAACAACGAGGCGCCCGACGGAACGATCTCCCAGGTCTTGTTCGGCGGCGGCGCCTCGCGCTGGAATGGAACGGACTGGACGGCGTGGAAGAAGGATCAGGGTGCCCTGATCAAGGGCTACGGCCTCGGCACGTTCAACGCGATTCTGGCCGATCGAGTGCACAACCTGGCCTGGCTGGGCGGCTGGGACGCCGTGCCGCGCCAGTTCCACTGGACCGAGGGCCGTGGCGTCAATGCCGCCCTGAACTGGTGCGGCCTCGACAACTGCACGAAAGAGGCGTGGCAGAGCCGCGTGTGGCTGAACGAGGGGGAGGTCAATGCCCTCGCCCTCGACAAGAACGGCGCGGTCTGGGTATCGATGAACCGCCGCGGCCTCGGGCTCGTCCCGCCCTTCGGCGGGGTTCGCCTGTTCGACGGCGTCGACTGGTTTGCCTACAACCCGTCCAACACGCCGATGTCGTCGCTGAACGTGACGAGCCTCGCGCCGTTCGGCGACGGGGTCTACCTCGGCACGATGAACGCCGGCGTGACCATCTTCTCCTTCACGATCCCACCCACGGCGACGCCGGCGCCGACGTTCACCCCCTCCGCCACCCCGTCCAGCACGCCGGTGAATACCGTCGAGTCGACGCCGACGTTGGAGGGCAGCCCGACCCGTACCGCCACGCGCGGCGCCACGCCGACGCCGACACGCACCCAATCGGGCGGCACGACCGGGACCCCGGCGCCATCCACCTGTGCGGGGGGCTGGTGCTCGATCTACCTGCCCTACAGCCGTCGCTTCTGCAGCGGCACCGGCTGTCCCAAGCGCACGACGCCCCGCCCGACGATCCCGCGCAGCACGGCTGACCCGTCGTCCACGCCGACCCTCCGCCCGCCGACGGCCACCGCAACGCCAACGGCCAGCCCAACCCTTCCGTCGGGGCCGACGACCGGGCCGTCCCCGACGGACGACACGCCGGCCACGGCCGGCACGCCCTCGGCCACGTCCACGAGCGCGCCGACGCAGCCCGGCGGCAGTGCCACCGCCCGTGCCACCGCCGGCCCGACGGCGAGCCGTACCGCCACCCCCACCGCGTCGCCGACCACGGCGCCCGGGATCACGCCGTCGCCGACGACCGGTTCGTTCCCGTCGGGCGAGTGGCAGAACGTGAACCGGTCCTTGCAGATCACGCGCAACACGCTCACCGGCGTCAGCGGCGCGTCGAACGGTCTTGCCATTCTTGTCGGCGCGAACAGCACGGTGCTCATCTGGGACGGCCTCGAGTTCACCAGCGCGACGGTGCAGCCCGGGCGGATGCTGAACGGGGTCGTCATGCTCGACGACCGCAACGGCTACATCGTCGGCGATTACCTCGGGCAGTCGAGCACGTTGATCCGGACGCGCGACGGTGCCCAGTCGTGGTCCAGCATGCCGACCGAGAACCTCGACAACTGGTCGGCGGTGGCGATGGTGCGCGGCACGCAGGGCATACGCGGTTGGATCGTCGGCAAGACGAACGGCAGTCGCCAGTTCTTCGACGGTTCGACCTGGGCCAAGCAGTCGGCGTCGGACCTGAACAACACGTCGCACAAGTACGCCGATGTGGCGATGCTGTCCGACACGAGCGCCGTGGCCGTCCAGAACGGCGGAACGGGATCGCGGATCTACAACTGGAACGGCACGGCCTGGTCGCCGGGAACCCAGTCGGGTGCGCTCAACAGCGTGGACGTCCTGCCGTCGGGCGACGGCGTGGCCGTCGGCCCGACCGGCACCGTCTGGTTGCGCGATCCGACCGGGAACTGGTCCCGCATGGACAACAAGCCGAGCACGAGCGGCCGCGATCTGCTCGGCGTGAAGATGCTCGCCAAGGACCGGATCTGGGCCGTCGGCGAGCGAGGCGGCATCTACCTCTGGAGCGGTGGACCGAACTGGCAGACGTTCGCGGTCACCGGCGTGACGAAGGACCTGAACAGCGTCTGGTTCAGCCCCGACGGCCGCCACGGCTGGGCGGTCGGCGTGGAAGGCACGATCGCGCGCTACGTCGTCCCAACGCCCACCCCGACTTCGACACCGCGCCCGTAGCCGCCGGCAGGCGACGACGATTCTCTCGTCGGCTCCGATCGACATCGCCGCTGCGCCCAGAGGCCATTCGGCGCGCGACTCCGTCCAGGTCGCGCCGCTCGTCCTCGCGTTCGGCGTCGTCGCCGTCGGCGTCGCGGCGGCCGCTTGGTCGGCCCTCGGACTGGCCGCCGCCGGCCGTTTCGATGCGCGATTCGCGCTTGCCACGGGCGGTGCCGTGGCGGCAGCGGTCCTGGTCGCCCTCGTCCGTGCGGTGCGGTGCGGCAATCTGCGGCTGCGCCGCGAGGCGGACGACGTTGCGGCCGATGCCGCGTGCGCCGTCGTCATCGCCCTTGGTGTGCTTCGACTCGGACCCGCGGTCCCATGGCCGGCCGCGCTGGACGGCGGGTGGTATGCCGCGGCGGCAGTGCGCATCGCCCACGACCGGAGCCTGTTCTTCGACGCGCCGGCCGCGGCCGTCGACGGCCTCGTCACGCCGTTGGCCGCGCTGCGGTTCGAGGGCATCCCGGCGCCCGATGACCGCGCGCACGGCTTTCACGCCGTGGCCTTTGCCGTCCCGCGGATCGGTGTCCCGGTCGTCACGCCGTACCACCCGCCGTTGTTCGCGTCGTTGGCGGCGCTCGGCGTGACGCTGTACGGCCCGTACGGCTCGGCCGACGCGGCCCGGTGGAGCGCGGCGCTCTGGCTCCTGGCCATTGCCGCCCTCGCCCGGACGATCGGCCTGCGCGCGGCCGCGCCGGCGGCGACGGCGCTGGCCGCGCTTTCACCGCAGTTCCGGGTGTATGGTGCGACGCCCTACGCCGAGCTCTTCGCGGGTGCACTGGCGCTGGCCGCGCTCGTGGCGCTCGGGGTGATTCTGCGGGACCGCCTCGCGGTCGGTGACGGCGCGGCTTCCCCGGCCGGTGCCGAGGACGACCGGACGGCGACCGGTACACCGATCGGCGGTGCGACGTGGCTCGCCGCGGCGGCCGGGGCCGCTGTCGGCACGGCCGTCGTCGCCAAGATCGATCTGCTGCCGTTCGCCCTCGCGACGGCCGTCCTCTGGCTCGTCGCGGCGCCCAACGTCCGGACACGCGGCGCGTTCGTTGCCGGCGCGGCCCTGCCGGCCGCCGCCCTGATCGCCTTGTTCCGCGGTCCCACGGTGGTGTACGCGGTGTTGAACGGGACCGGCGTCTGGCGCCTGGCCGCGGCGTTCCTCGACCGATGGGGGCTGGTGATCCTGCTCGGCGCGATCGGTTGCGCCGCCTTTGCCGCGGTCGGCACGCGGTCTCGGCGACGACGAAGGCCGGGGCGGCCGAGGGCGGCGGGGCGCGTGTCGATCGGCGCCGTCGCCGGCGCAACCGTCCTCGCGGCGGCCGTCTGGCAGGCCCGGCCGTCCGCAGGCGAACCGACGGGCATGGTCCGCCTGCTGGCGTGGTCCGTCACGCCGCTCGGGCTGTTCGGCGCCGCGATCGCCCTTGGGGGACGCGTCGAAAGGGCCCGGCGCGTACCGGCCGTCGTCTGGCCGCTCGTGGCCGCCAGCGCGTTCGTGCTTGCGGCCCCGATCGTGACGCGCGACCTCTCGCCGATCTACGCCGCGCGCCGGCTCGCGCCGATCGCCGTGCCGACGGCGTGCCTGCTGGCGGCGCTGTGCATCGAGCGGGCCGTCGCGGGCCGGGGCGCTGCGCAGCGGGCCGCGGTCGCCGCCGTGACCGCGCTCGGCCTCGCTGCTGCGGCGCTGCAGAGTGGGCGCCTGCGGCCGTCGCGCGAATTCGCCGCCGCCAAGCTCCTGATCGACCGCATCGCCGGCCACGCGGTGCCGGGCGACCTCGTGCTGTTCCCGAGCCCGTACGGCACGGATCTCAGCGCGCGCCTGGCCGCGCCGCTGTGGGCACTGCACGATGTCGACGTCGCCGTCCTGCCCGGCGCGGTCGAGGATCCGGAGAGCGGTGCGCCCGGTGCGGCGGCGGCCGCGCTCACGCGTTGGTCGGACGCCCACCCCGGCGGGCGCGTGCTGTGGGTCGCCGCGCCGTCGACGAAGCCCCCGGCGGGGATGGCGCTCGATGGGATCGGCGAGGAGTCGCTGATCACCGAGGCGTGGCAGCCCGGCATCATGCCGCCGGGCTTCGCGGCCGTCGAGCTCACGGTGGGTATCGGCGCTTTGACCCCTGCGGTCGACAACTCGCGGTAACGCGCCGCCGCTCGCCGTCGTTATCGACCACGGCCGTCGGGGCCGTGGCCCCCCCCCACCGTATGTCCCCCACCGTATGCAGGAGCGCGCACATGTCGACCGAACCGCCCGCCCGCGCCCGGCGCAGCCGACCACTGTGGCGGTGCGCCGTACTCGCGGCCGTACTCGGCGTCGTCGGCGCCCGATCGGCCGGCGCCTCCGGCAGCGGCGATGCGTGGCGCATCGTCGGCCGCTGGGAGACGATGGCCTCCGGCGACGACGTGCGGGCCATGGTCCGAGACGGCGACGGCCTCTGGGCGGCCAGCGTCGGCGGCGGCGTGCTGCGCTGGCGAACGGACGGCAGCCAGTGGCGGCAGTATCTGGCGCCGCAGGACGGGCTGCCGTGCAACGATGTGTACGACGTCGTCCGCTGGCGGGACGCGTGGTGGTTCGCCACGTGCCGCGGTCTGGCCGGCTACGACGGGGCACGGGATCGTATGTTCGCCGCCGGCGAGGGCCTGCCGCTGCGCGCGCTCTCGGCCTTGGCGGTCGACGACGCGAACCGGCTTTGGGTTGCGGCGGCTCCGCACTGGGATCCCTTGTTGGCCGTGCCGTCCAAGCCGACGCTCGGCGGCTGGACCGGCGGCGGCGTGGCGTTCAGCGCGGACGGCCAGAACTGGACGATGTTCGATGCCGCCGCACTTCCGTCGACGGACGTGCGCGATCTGGCGGTTTGGCGCGGTGACGTGTACACCGCCCACGTCCCGCAGCGCGTCTGGTCGCCGCCTTCGACGGACCCCGACGGCCAGCCCGTGGCCGGACGCTGGGTCATATCCGGCGGCGGCGTCGCCCGGTTTGCCGAGGGGAAGTGGACGGCATGGTCCAACGAGAACGCGCCGGAGCTGGCGGATGCCGTCAACGCGCTCGCTGCCGGCCCGACCGCGCTCTGGGCTGCGACGTCCGGGCGGGGGCTTGTCGCGTGGAACGGCGCCGTGTGGCGCGGCCGACGAGACTGCGGCGACGAGAACCGCTGCATCCAGGACAACTACGTCACGGCCGTCGCCATCGGCGCCGACGCCACGGTCTGGGCCGCCACCGCCCGCTTCAACGGCCGCGGCACCGGCGTCGCACTGCTCGACGACCGCGCCACACCGGCCGATGCCGACGACGACGGCTGGTTCGTCCTCCGCGGCGCCAGTGCCATGCCCGGCGACCTCGTCCATGCGATCCTGCCGGATGCCGACGCTTCGGCCTGGTTCGGCTGCAGTACGCAGGATGACGAGGGCCGTGTCCGCGGCGCCGGTATCGCCCGGCTGCTCGACGACCGTCAGACCGTGACGCGTCTGGACAGCCGGAGTCTCCCGCCCAGCGTGCTCGCCGCCAACGACGTGACCGCTGTGGCGCGGCATCCGCTGACCGGCGACCTGTGGGTCGGCACCGCCCGCTCCGGCCTGAGCGTGCGCGGCGTGGACGGCGTCTGGCGATCGTTTACCCGTGCCTCGACCGCGGGCGGTCTGGCAGGGGACGCGGTGGCCGACATCGCGATCGAGGCCAACGGCACGGTCTGGGTGGCCACGCGGCAGTCGACGTTTGATGCGGACCGTCGCGCCTGGAGCGACGGCGGGCTGTCGCGATTCGATGGTCGCGATTGGACGCGCCTTTCCGGCAGCGCCAGCGGACTGCCCGCGGACCACCTGAGCGCACTGGCGCTGGATGGCCGCGGCAAGCTGTGGGTCGGCACGGGGGCGACGGATCACGGCCCCAAGGAGTTCCACTACCGCGGCTGGGGCGTGGCCGTCGTCGACACCGCCACGCGCCGGTGGGAGCGGACGTTCACGCACCCGCAGCTGGCGAGCAACAATGTGACGGACATCGCGGTGGTCGGTGATCAGGTCTGGGTGTCGACGGCGTATTTCTTCTACGTGGATCCGCGACCGGGTGGCGCGCAGTTCAACACGGGCGGGGGCTTGAGCGTGTACGACCAGGGGGCCGGAACGTGGCGGAGCTACACGGACCGCGAGGGCCTGCCGCCTGCGGTGCGTGACCGGGGCAACCGGGCGCTGATCGATCTGCGGAGCGTCCTTGTCGACGCCGCGGGCACGGTCTGGACGGGCGGTTTGGCGGTCGCCGCGACGACCGACGAGGCGGATGCCTCGACGGACGGTTTCGTGGCCAGCGTGAACTCGGGCGCGTTGACGGCCGAGCGGCTCGACCGTACCGGCGGTGTCGTCGCGCTGGCGGCGGACGGCCAAGGTGCGATCTGGGCGGCGACGCGGGACGACGGTCTGCGCGTGCGACCGCCGGACGGCCGGTGGATTCGGCAGTCGGCGGCGCCGGGCGGTCTGCCGTCCAACCGTTTGACGACGCTGCGGTTCGACGGTGCGGGCGGCTGGCTGGGCACGGCCGATCAGGGGCTGGCGGTTCTTCGCCCGCCTCTGCCGCCGACGGCCCCGCCGCCGCCGCCCGGTACGGAGCCTCCCGGCGGGGCGCCGACGGCGACGCCGGAGCCGGAACTTGGGGAGTACGGCTACATCCTGCGGTTGCGAACGACGCTTTACCTGCCGATCATGCACCGGGGTGCGTCGGGGGGGCTCATCGTGTTGGATCCGCTCGAACCTTAGGGTTGTGTTGTGGTCGGCATCCGTGAGGGTGGTCCGGGGAAGGTCTGGGCCGGCGGGCGGGGAGGGTTGGGGTCGGGGCTTTTTGGGTTCGTGCATTTTGTTCGCAGGGGCCGCCTGGCCCCTGCACCCCGGCCAGGGGGTGCGGCGCCCCCCTGGACCCCCCGCATC
>JADYYS010000020.1 GCA_020853525.1 Ardenticatenales bacterium
CAATCCGCATCGACGCCACTCGGCGCTCGGCCAGGTGTCGCCGATCAACTTCGAACAGCGCGCCGTCGCCGCGGTGGCGGCGTGAGATCCCCAATTACCGATCGTCCGCGAAAGCGGGTCAACTCCAAACCGCCGGTGACCACGCTGCCGCTCGATGCGGCCATCCTCCCGACGAACGCCCCGCTCGTCGTCGCCGTCAGCGGCGGTCTGGACTCCGTGGCGCTCCTGTCGGCGCTGCGCGACGTCGCGGTCGAGCGACGCATTGCGCTCCACGTGGCGCATCTGGATCACGGGCTGCGGCCGGAGGCGGTAGACGACGCGGCGTGGGTGGCGCGGCTGGCGGCGGATTGGGGGCTGCCGGCGACGATCGGTGCGGCGGACGTCCGCGCGTTCGCGGCGCGCAGCGGCCGCGGGATCGAGGACGCGGCGCGGCAGGTGCGCTATGCGTTCCTGGCGGGCGTCGCCTGGCAGGCCGGCGCGGCGCACGGCATCCCCGCGCATGAGGACGGCGTGCGCGGCGGCTGCGCGGCGGTGGCCACGGCGCACACGGCGGACGATCAGGCCGAGACCGTGCTGATGAACGTGATCCGCGGGGCCGGACTGGACGGCCTCGCGGCGATGGAGCCCGCGGCACGCTGGCCGATCGCGGCGGCCGAGATCGCATCGGCCGCGGCGCAGGCGCACCTGGATGCGGCGCGCGCGACCCACGACTGGCCCGCCGACCGCCCGCTGCCCCGTCTGCTCCGACCGTTGCTGGCCACGGATCGCTCCGCCGTGCTGGCCTACCTGACCGCCGCCGGCATCGAGGCGCGCACGGACGCGTCGAACGACGACCGGGCCTTCCTGCGCAACCGGATCCGGCTGGACGTCGTGCCGCTCCTGCAGGCGATCAACCCGCAGCTGCACGCCGCGCTGACCCGCCTGGCCGCCACGGCAGCGGATGACCTCGCGTTCATCGACGGGGCCGTCGATACGGTATGGCAGGCGGCGGACTCAGGGGTCGACGACGACGGCGACGTCACGCTTGGGATGTCGGCGCTGCGCGCCCTCCACCCCGCCCTGCAACGTCGCGTGCTGCGGCGCGCGTTCGCGCAGCTGGGAGGAGACGTCCGCGAGCTCGGGCTTGGGCACGTGCAAGCGATCCTGCGGGCCGTCGAGGGGGTGGCCGACGACGGCGCGACGGCGCTCGCGCTCCCCGGCAGGATCCGCCTGCACGTCGACGCCTCATCCGTGACGCTCCGCCGCGACCGCGCCACGCTCCCGCCGCCGCGCCTCGGGCCCGACCCGGTCGCGCTGGCCGTGCCCGGCGAGACACGGCTGCCCGGCGGCTGGACGGTGGCGGCAACCCTGGTCGACGGGCACGCCGGCGACGGCACGCGGTTCGGGTCCGGCGCCGACGGACCCGCTCGCGACCCGTGGCGGTGGTCGATCGACCTCGACATCGTTCGCACGCCGCTGGGGGTGCGCGGACGGGTGGCGGGCGACCGGCTGCCGCTCGACGGCATGGGGACGGGACACAAGCGGCTGCAGGACCTGTTCGTCGACGCCAAGGTGCCCGCCGCCGAGCGCGACGGCTGGCCGGTCGTCGTCGCCGGCGGGACGATCCTGTGGGTGCCGGGGCTGCGTGGGGACGCGCGGTTCAGGGCCGCGGCGGCGGGGGGGGCGGGGCGGCGCGTGGTGCTGGTGGTGACGCCGCCGGGGCGGGTGGTGGGGGGGTAGGCGGGACGGAGAACTGCTGCAGTACTGGCGGCGGACGGCTGGCGGCAGGGAGGTGGTCGGCGCGTGGTGAGTTTCGAGCGGCTGCTACGGCGCCCCCGATGGCAGGACTTGCGGCTGCCCGTGCTCGCGGGCGACAGAGTGGGCGGCCGATGAAGCTCGACGCGGCGAAGGTGCAGCTCCTCTATGATCTCTACGACGAGCGTAAGCGGCCGATTGCAGAGATCTGCCGGCTGGTGGGGATCGCCAAGCCGACGCTGTATGAGTATCTGCGCCGACGAGCTTGATCACGTCCCCTTGTCCAGCCGAGACATGCGGCCCCGACGAAGGCTGCCGGCCGGCATTTGAAGAGTCGTTTGCACGCTAGTCGACGACGGGTAGACTCTCCCTGCCTCAACGAACCGGCCAGAGCAGCAGTCTCTTCAAGGACGCCCGCTGATGCACGCGCCGCCAGATCTCCGCCAGCTTAAACCGCGATCCGCCATTCCGGCAGCAGCCGAATGCCGAGACGTCCACACGCGTAACCCTTCGCCCCTGACTCGGAGCTGCTCCGGGCGGGGGCGATTGCGTTGGGTCGAGATCGAACCGATGGGTGTGGAGGCCACATTGGACAAAAACAGGCAGGACGGCGGGGCACGGCTAGTGGGAGAGTGCCTGTAACCGTTCAGCCGGTTGCCAAGTCGGCGGAGGTGGCGTAGGCTGGCGGAGGTATGGAGACCTGGCCGGCTGAGGCGGTGGAACGGATCGCGGCGCTCGAAGCCGAGAACGCGATGTTGAAGGCGCGGCTGGATGAGTTGGAAGAGCGGCTGGGGATGAATTCGCGAAACTCGTCGAAGCCGCCGTCGAGCGATGGACCAGAAGTGAAGCGGCCGCGAGGCCGGCCAACGAAGCGGAAACAAGGCGGGCAGCGAGGGCACGCTGGGCATCGTCGGCAGATGCTGCCGGTCGGGAAGGCGGACCGAATTCTGGTCTGTCTGCCGGGTCAGTGTGGCGGCTGCGGGGAGCCGCTCGTGGGCAAGGATCGTCGGCCGCGACGGTACCAGGTGCTGGACGTTCCGCCGCTTCGGCTGGAAGTCACGGAGTACCAGCAGCATCGTCTGCGGTGCGCAAAGTGCGGCGCCGTGACAGCCGGGACGCTGCCGCCAGGCGTGGCCGAGCGACAGTTCGGGATCGGGATCCAAGCGCTGGTGGCGCTGTGGGGAACGCGATATCAGCTCTCCAAGCGGCAGATCGCCGAGCTGTTTGGGGAGATGTTCGGCGACGGGCCAAGCGCCGCGACGGTGAGCGCGCTGGAACAGCCGGTGTCGGCCGCGCTGGCCACGCCGTGGCGCCAGATGCGCACCTTCGTCCGTGCGGCGTCCATCCAGCACATCGACGAGACGAGTTGGACGCAAGGGGGAAAGCGGGAGTGGTTGTGGTGTCTCGGGCCGCCGAAGAAGGGGGCTGCCTGGTTCCGCATCCAGCCGCGGCGGAGCCGACTCGGTGCCAGGCGCATGCTCGGGGCGACCAAGGGCGTGGTGGTCAGCGACCGACACAGTGCCTACGACCTTAACCCTGACCGACAGATCTGCTGGGCGCATGTCCGGCGCACCTGCCAGGGCATGGCCGAACGGAACGGCAGTCGGTGGCATGGCGTGCGGCTGCTGAATCTGGCCACTCGGGTCTTGCTCCTCGATCGCCGCTTCCGCGACGGCCGCATCACGTTCGAAGAGCCCAACGACGCCGTCATCGATGTCCGTCGTCTCTGGAACAAAGCTGTCCAGCAGGCCGCAACGGGCGCCATCGCCCCCAAGGCCCGTCATCAGTGCGAAGCTCTTCGCAGCTCCGGCGATCATCTCTGGACGTTCCTTACTGATCCCGACATCGAGCCGACCAACAACACAGCTGAGCGGCGATTGCGTCGTCCGGTCATCAAGCGCAAGCTGTCCTTCGGAACCCAGACTACCCGCGGCAGCCGCTTCATTGAGCGCTCCTACACCACCGTCGTCTCGCTCCGTGAGCAAGGTCGGCCCATCCTACCTTTCATCGCCGATGCCCTCAGGGCCTACTACGCTCGCGCTGACGCGCCTTCTCTGTTGCCGGCAATTGGGTGAACGCTTACGAGTGCCTGAGAATCGCTCGATGCGTGTGACGTCGATTGGTATGCTGGCAGTAGGCGTGGTCTCAGCGTCTACCGTCGCGGCATTAAGGCCCGTACGTATTTCTTATCGGAGCGGAGCATCCGGTGCGTGTGATCCAATAGAGCTTGGACGCGGCGGTGGGAGACACTCGCTCATCAACAGGAGATGTAACAATGTCGAATCGAAACTTGATCTCTGCGTCGTTTATGACAACGATGGCGCTCTTTCTGCTCTTGGCGAACTCAGGGCGATCAACGGCCGCACCAGTCGCAGGTCATGTTGGCACTCCTCCTCCATGCGGACAGGGCGCCCAGCATGATCCGCGTTGCTGGGAAGGCGTAGCTTGGCAGTTGGATGATAAGACTTTCAAGGGAGTATCCGTCAAGTGGCCGCAAGTTGCGCGCCCATGCGTTGTGCGGGACGGCCATGGCGATACTACGTTTTCTTATCATGCCTTAGTGCTTGCTGAGCAATCGGCAGGCGGATACGAGTTCATTGGTTTCGGAATTGACCGCGATTTGGCGGTCGCTGCTACCATGACTCCCCCGCCAGGACCATATGACGAGGAACCGAATAGGCTAGTTGTAGAATATGGGTCTGCTGATTCTAGCGGAATGCCGATCAGTGTTTTGGCCCCCTTCGACGTCGGCCCCGCACCAGCCGGCGTAGAAGTGGTAGCAAAATTAGTGACTGGGGCGGGTGGAACCCGCTGGAAATTGTATGTGGGCGGACAAATCAAGTATCCTTGGCCTGCCGGGATGGCCACTGGAGCTGAGGTGCTTCAAGTTGGAGGAGAGACCAACTTCTTCAAGAATGACCTCGGCGTGATATATCACACAGATCTTAAAGCTCGATTGAATAATGCATTTGGGTGGACGACATGGCCGCCTTCCTATCCCGTCTCGCACTCACGGGGTGTGCTAAATGAGGATAAGGGGCCACGCTATCAACATCAATTGGATATTGCGATTGGTAGAGTACGGTTGTGGAGCGACCACCATGTGCCGCCGGGAGACTTCGATGCGTGCGGCTTTCATACTAGGCCATCCCCGACTCCTACCGCCACCGCCACTCCATAGGGGATCCCTCGGTCTCGAGAGATTTGACCTGGACCCACCGCAAATCCCGAAAGAAGGAGACGAAGATGTCGCAACAAACTACTAAGGGCAGCAAGTTCGCACGTCTCGCCTTAATGCTGGCAGGAGCACTCTTTGTCGCATGGCTGATATTGAGCGATACGTATGGCCCACGGATTGTGTTCTCCGATCCGGTGCCCACAGCGACTCTAGATCTTACCACATCGACACCGGATGTAAATGTTGAGCCAACGTGGCACTTACCGGTGCTTGGTGCATATGGCACTCGTGTCACACCGGCGCCATATGGTGCAACGCCAACGCCCGATCCTTTCGAGACGGATGAAGTCGGCTGGCCATGAGCGGCTCCTGTAACGAATGGGTATCCGTTCACGGGCCGAGGCACAGGCGGCTGAAGGACGGGAGTACACCGAGCTGAAGCGCCAGTTCTTGGGGCGACGTGTGTGGGCATGAGGACTTCCGCATAGGCGACATTTTGGCAACTTTCAGTCGTGGGCCAAGCCACCGGCGTTCAGCCGGTGGTTGTTGACTTGCTAACAGCTATTCGCAGGAAATAGACAAGGAGGTTTGGCCATCAATTGTGGTTGGGTGGTTTCGGATCGAAAACGGAATGGCCGTCAGTGCGCGGCTAGGCTCCATGACCGAGGAAGATCGTGCGACGGCCATAGCAAATCTGCCCTAGAGCGGCGACAACCTGCTTAAGAGCTCCTAACAAAACCCGTGATTGAGGTAAAATGGGGGCATGGCAAAACCACTTGTGAGCGATGAACTGTGGGCGGTGATCGAGCCGTTGCTTCCGGGTATTGTTAGGAACTCTCAGTTCAATCGGTGATTAGATGCACGTTGATCCCTGGATCAATCGGATTGCTGACTAGGCTTCGTTCTCGGGACGATCGGCCAGTCGCGCAGCGATTATCTCATTGATGTAATCAATCGGATACACAACAGATAAGCCGGAGTGTTCCTCAAAGATGATTCGCGGCCTGCGTGGTTGTTGGCTGATTGCTATGCCCTGATAGGGAAGATAGGCACTCACGAGTGCCATTGGAAATCCCAGAACATACACGAAGTCTCCTTCGTCAACGCCGATAGATTTCATTGCGGCAACGTCGGCGGTGTTGGTGTCACTGCGAAAGAATCCAAGAAACCGTTCACGTGCCGGGAGTGAGGGACAGCGGGGCGTTGTGAGCTACTGCCGCTTGGCGGGCATGGACGAGGAACGCGAAGACGTCGCGCTGCTGGATCTGTAGCGTCGTGACGACGGAGAGGATGCGCTCGACGAATCGGCTCCCCCGCTCCGAGTCCGTGCCGAAGCTTTTCTTGCGCCAGATCACGGCCCGGCGGAGACACCGCTCTGCGGGCTCTCCGTAGCATCCGTACGGAACTCACCGCCGTACCGCCGCCACCCTACCCCAGTGTTCCACCAGTTACACGGCCTGCATCGCAAGTTGCACTGGCGTGTATCGCGCGTTGTACGACGTATCGCTCAAATCAAACCATAACCCGTACGCCACGCCTACAACAGCGCCCGCCCGAACCGCCGGCGTCGCTGACGGCGGACGATCGGGAAGCCCTCGACGAGGGACCACCACGCGATGTAGCTGAAGCCGAGCGCGAACGGCAGGACGAAGGCGACGACGCCCCAGGCGTGGCGGTCGACGGATAGGGCGATCCCCATCCAGCCGTAGGCTGCCAGGCAGGCCTCGCACACGGACTGGCCGTTCAGCGGCAGGCGGTAGGCGCCCGTGGCCGCGACGTCGTCGGCACCGTCGCCGGCGCCATCACCGCCCTCACCCACCTTCGGCGTGCGCTCGAACTCGCCTCCGGCGCCGGTCAGCGCCTCCAGCACGGCCAGCGCGCCGTTCAGCGACATCCCGGCGGCGACGATCGAGAGGCACGGGTACCATAGCAGGCGGCGCCACCAGCCTGGTCGATCACCGGACAGGCCGTACTGGCCGAGGCCGACGAGGACCGGCATCGTCAGGGCCAGCAGCGAGAAGGCGAACAGGAGCGGATGGAAGCGCGGCTGCCAGACGGCCAAGAGCGGCGCCCCGAGGAAGAGCAGGACGAGCATCGGCTGGACGAAGTAGGTCGACAGGCTGGCGACGGCGTGCAGGCGCTTGGGCAGCGGCCAGTCGGAACGGACGATTCGGCCGACGAGGCGGCGCCAGCACTGCACCGTGCCCTTGGCCCAGCGGTGCTGCTGGCGCTTGAAGGCCAGCACCGTGGCCGGGAGCTCGGCCGGCGCCTCCAGCTGGGGCAGCATGACGATCCGCAGCCCGGCCAGCTGCGCCCGGTAGCTCAGGTCGACGTCCTCGCACAGCGTGTCGCCCGACCAGCCGCCGGCGGCGGCGATGGCCGCGCGGCGCCAGACGCCGGCGCTGCCGTTGAAGTGAAGCGCCAGCCCGGCGCGGCTGCGCGCGGCCTGCTCGACGCCGAAGTAGCCGTCCAAGCTGAGCGCCTGGACGCGCGTCAACACGTTCTGCTCGCGGTTCAGGTGTCCCCAGCGGGTCTGCACCGCCGCGACACCGTCCGTCAGGTACGGCAGGACGTGCAGCAGCCAGTCCGCCGGCGGACGGAAGTCGGCATCGAACACGGCCAGCGCGTCGCCCTTGGCCTGGAGAATCGCCTCGCCGAGCGCGCCGCCCTTGAAGCCCCGCCGGTCCGCCCGCCGCACCACCGCCACGTCCACGCCGCGCGCCCGCCACCGCCGCGCCGCCTCGTCGACGACCGCGCGCGTGTCGTCCGTGGAGTCGTCGACCACCTGGACCTCGAACCGCTCGGGCGGCCACCGGAGGGCGCACGCGGCGTCGATGACACGCGCGGCCACGTGGCGCTCGTTGTAGATCGGCAGCTGGACGGTCACGTACGGGACGGTCCCGGACGGGCCGGCCCAGTCGAAGGTGCCATGCGGGTCGTGCGTCAAGCGCATCCGATCGGACGATTCGGTCCGAACGGCTTCATCCACCCCTGCCCGCGCCCCTCGCGCCCCCGTCCGGAACCACAGGACGATATGCACCGCCGCCCGCAGCGAGAACAGCGCAACGACACCGAATCCGAGGGTGTAGAGGACGGTCAGAAACGTCGCAATCGCGGGGTGCGAGAGGCTGGGAGCGAGGTCGGTCATGGCAGGTGGCCCGTTCGGCGCGGCTGGAGGCAGGGCAAGGAGACGATGATACCCCAGCCCGCGCCGCGCGCGGCCGCCCGAACGTCAGCGCCGGGCGAGCAGCAGCTCCCCGATGAGGACGATGAACCCTCCCGCCGCCACCGCCTGCGCGATGCCCCCCGCGAGCAGCGCGCCGCGCGCGATGTCCATGCGCTGCCACGCGGCCAGCCAGCCGGCGGCCGACAGGAAGACACCGGCCGGCGCGGCGATCGCGACCGCGCGAACGAGTCGCGGCCGGCGGAGCGGCCGGCCGGCGAATCGCGGCACGATGAACAGCCCGACGCCGTAGATCATCAGCGTCACGAAGCCCCAGACGTTCAGCTCGACGTGCATCGGCCGGAGCGCGGCGCCGAGCGGACGGTCCAGCGTGAACAGGACGCCGAGCGTCAGCCCGCACGCCAGCGACAGGAACGCGGATCGCAGCAGCAGGCGCGACGGACCGGTCATCGCCGCACCTCGATCGAGCCCGGCGCAATCGGCGCGTCGGGGCGGCGTGGGACGGCCAGCGACGGCCGGACGGCCACGGCGAACAGGACCATCGCCAGCGCCATGAGCAGCCCGCCGGCGACGAAGACGTTCGGCCGGCCCCAGCCGAGCGCCGGGACGATCAGCGCCACCGCCAGCGCATGGGCCGTCAGCTGCAGCCGCACGAGGCCGACGGACCGGATCGGCCGGCCGCTCGTGCGCGGCAGGACGTGGTAGCCGACGCCGACGACCATGCCGAGCACCCAACCGAGCGTCGCCAAGTGCACGGCCGCGAGCCGCCACTCCGGCGCCAGCCGTCCGGCTTCGGCGGCCGCCAGCAGCGCCAAGCCGACGGGCAGCGCCGCGCCGGCCGCGCTCGTCGCGCGCGACGCGATCAAATCGACCTGGCGCTGGGCGGGCAAGGTCACGCTCGGCCCTGTCGAACGGCGACGGCCGTGGAAGACGAGCGACATGACGTTCACGAGGAACAGCGCGCCGGTCGCGGCCTGCAATCCCGTCGTCCACGGCACCAACGTCGGGCGGGCGAGGTCGGCGGCGGTCGCGGCGGCGGTGGTCAGGGCGAAGAGCACGGCGTGCGACGTGGACAGCGCGGGCCACGGGAAATCGCGCGCCAGGAAGGCGGGCATCGCATGATAGGAAACGGCCAGAATGAAGCCGGTGATCCAGCCGAACAGCAGCAGCCGGACCATCGGCGCCCACAACACCTGTTCGCCCGCCAGCACACCGACGTGAAGCGCCGTGGCGCCCGCCAACGCGGCCAGCGCCGTCAGGCCGAACACGCGCGTGGCGGTGCTCACCGGATCACGGCGCCCGCATCCGTCACGAGCGCGGCGGTCAACTCGGCCACGAGCGCTTCGAGGTCGAGCCCGTGCTGCTCGGCCGCCTGGCGAAGGGTCAGCGGGCCGCCGCAGCAGAGGTCGAGGCCGTGGCCGGCCAGGACGGGCATGAGCTGGGGGTGGCGTTCGACGACGTCATTGATCGTGAGCGTCGGCTCGATGGGTGGGAGATCGTTCATGTCGGTACCCCTGCCTTCGTCGGGATCGGCGCACATCGCCCGCTGTGGACTTGGGTTGAGCATACGTCGACCTGCCACGCCCGACATTGCGCCAGCGCACGTTGGGCGTTATGCCTGTCGGGGCACCCCTTGTGGGTGCCCGTGTCCGTCGCGCGGCGCACGTAGGGACACCCCCCCGTGGGTGCCCGTGTCCGTCGCGCGGCGTACGCAGGGCACCCACGGAGGGTGCCCCGACGTCAGCGTTCGGTCGTCCCTTCGACCCGCGACAGGCGGACCGCGAACCGCTGCCGGTACACGCGCCGCAGCAACAGGACCTTTCGATCGCACCCCGTGCAGCGCAGTCCGATCTCGGCGCCGAGCCGGACGATGCGCCACGTGTCCGCCCCGCACGGGTGCGGTTTGCGCAGGCGGACGACGTCGCCGAGTCGGATGTCGTCGGCGGGGTGGCCGTCTTCGGCCGGCGGATGCGGCAGGGCGGGGGTGTAGGTTGGCATCGGGACCAGTATATTGTGTTGCGGATGGGGATTGCGGGGATTGCTGTGTTGCGGATGGGGATTGCATGGTGGGATTGCATGGTGTTGGGATGGGGCGTAGCGTTCTGTGCGCATCACCCGTCGATATACGGTGTGCTCGTCCGAGCGCGCCCGCCCGGGTTGATCCCCCACCCCACGAGGCGAGTCCGATGGCGAACAACGATCCACGAGCCGCACAGGCCGAGAGCCGCATCCGCTGGGCACCGGCGTTCGCCGTCGTCGTCGCAGCCATCGCATGCGCCGCATCGCGCGATGCGGACGGCCGCGCGGCCGCCCAGGGCCTGCGCGCCCAGACGCCCACCGCCACGGCCGTCGCGGGCCAGGGCATGTGCACGTTCACGGGCGAGCAGGTGCCCGCCGCGAGCTCCGTCGAGCGGAACGCGCGGCTGGACGTCGTGCTCCGCGTGCGCGGCGACTGCCCGGTCGAAGCGCGCGGGCGGGCGGACATCATGCTGCTCGTCGACCGCTCGGGCTCGATGAACGACGGCGGCAAGTTCGATGCGGCCAAGGCGGCCGTCGAGCAGTTCGTGAACAACGTCGACTTCGGCCGCCACCGCGTCGGCCTCATCCCGTTCAACAGCGATCCGTACGTCGCGCAGCCGCTGACCGATCGCCCCGACCGCGTGATCCGCGCGCTCGGGCAGATGGGCGCACCGCAGGGCAGCACTTCGATCGGCGCCGCGATCCGGATGGCTGACAGCGAGTTCGTCGAGACCGGGCGGCCGATCGCCGTGAAGGTCATCGTCCTCCTGTCGGACGGCATCGAGCCCGCCGCGGAAGGCATCCTGGCCGCGGCGGCCGCGTCGAAGGCGCTCGGCACGGTGTTCTTCACGATCGGCCTCGGCGCCGACGCGGCGGACGACACGATGATCCAGGTGGCGACGACCCCGGCGCACTACTACCCGGCGCCGGACGCATCGCAGCTGGCCGAGATCTACCAGAAGATCGCGGCCATCATCCTGTCCTTCAGCGTCACGGACGTTCGCGTTCACGAGCGATTGCAGCCGGCAGCGACACCGGCTGCAACGCCGGCTTCGCCCGCCGCCCTCGAGCCGGCCGTGGCGCCGGACGGCCTGCGCACGTGGTGGCGCCCGTTCCTGACGGCCGACGAGGTCGCCCTGCCGTACGCCGTGCACCTGTCCGCCGATGGCCGCCAGCCGATCAGCAGCGCGCTGTGGGCGGAGTACACGGACGGCGACGGCACACGGCGGCGCTACGAGATCCCGCCCGCCGTGGTCGACGTGATCCCGCCGAACATCCGGACGATCTACCTACCCTTCAGCGCCCGCAACTGGTGCTTCCCGGCCGACCGCTTCGCCGACGTCGCGCTCGTCATCGACGCGTCGTCCAGCATGACCGGCGACAAGCTGGCCCAGGCCGTCGCCGGCGCGAAAGCGTTCGTCGAACTGCTGGCGCCGCGACCCGGCGGCAGCCAGGTAGCCGTCGTGACATACGACTCCAACAGCCGCGTCGTCCAGCCGCTCACGAGCAGCCGGTCCGCTATCGAAGCGGCCCTCGACACGATCCGCCCCGGCAGCGGCACCCGGATCGACCGCGGCATCGTCGCCGGCGCGAACGAGGTGACCGGCCCGGCCCACGACCCCGACCACCGCCCGGTCCTCGTCCTGCTCACGGACGGCATTCAGGTGGATGCCCGCGAGAGCGTCACGGGCGCCGCCGCGTTCGCGCGCAGCAAGGGCGCCGCCCTCTACGTCGTCGGCCTCGGCGACGACGTGGACCTGCCGACGCTGCTGGCGGTGGCGGGGGGGGCGGACGCGCTGTGGCTGGCGCGGGATCCGGAGGCGTTGGTGGCGATTTATCGAAGGGTGGGGGGGGTGGTGGTCTGTCGGTAGGGGGCTCTCCCTCTATCCGTCAGCGCCTGCGGCGCTGCCACCTTTCTCCCGCGGGGGCGGGAGAAAGGGTCCATCCTGGGCGATAGGGCCGGCGCAGGTGTCGCCGATTCGACCTTGGGCAGCGCCGGCATCCAACGTCCGCCTCCGGATAGACCGTCCTCCCCATCCCGCGATGGGGAGGACAGGCGCGCTTCAGCGCGCCGGGAGGGGTTGGTAGGCCCAAGGCAACCAAACGCGGTGGTGACCCATCTGCTGCGTTGCGGACGCCGTCACCGTCGCTGTCGCTGTCGTCATCGTCGTCACCGTCGGAAGCGGGGCTGTGGCACGCGCATCCGGCGTCGCCGCGGACGCGCCAGGCACGTAGTGCAGCACGATGCCGTGGGGCACCGACAGCAGCGGATCGCGGGCGAAGCCCACCGCCCACGCCTCGCCGTTCGGCATGGCCTGCACGGCGCGCAGGAGGCAATCGCACGGCGACGGCTGGCGTTCCCATGCGCCATCGCGGAAGCGCCACAGCTCGGCCGGCCCGTCGCCGTTCGTGCCGCCGCCGACCGCCCAACCTTCGGCAGGCGAGAGAAGGTCGACGGACCACAGTGTCGTCGGGGCGGTCTCCGGCGCCATCGTCACGGCGCCGCCGAGGCGGTGATGGATGGTGCCGAGCGGGCCGCCGTCCCTGGCTCCGCAGACGATCCAGGCCTCGTCGCCGGACACGATGTCGACGCTCTGGCCCGTGAACGTCGAAGGCAGCGACGGCATGGGTTGCCATGATCGACCATCGAACAAGTCGGCGCCCACGCCGCTGATGGCCATCGCATCGGCGGTCCGCTCCCCGGCGACAGGGGCAAGGGGCGCGCGCGGCAGCACGTCGAGGCCGATGCCCTTCGCCGTGCCCCAGCCGCCGTCGATCTCGGTCGATGAGGCACCGGACAGCTTGATGACGCCTTGAATGCCGATCGCCCAACCGCTCGCATCGAAGCTGCGGTCCACCGCGACATCCATGAGCAGGTTGTTCTCCGACGGGGTACGCTCGCGCTGCCACCGATTGTCGTCTTCGTCGAAGTGGTACAGCGCCTGCATCGTAACCGCCCAATCCCCGGCCACCGCCCACGCGACCCCACCCTCGCCCCCCGGCAGGGCGCGATCCTCCCATCCGCTCTTCGTCCGCCGAAATACCGTCGGCAGCAGCGTCACCGTGGTGACGCCGGGGGTGGTGATATAGCGCACGCCGACGACCCACGGCGCGCTGCCGCGGAGCAAGTCGACATCCATGAGCGACACGAAGCCGTCCGGCGGTGCCACCTCGACCCAACGGCCGCCATCCCCGATCAGCCGCCGGAAGCGGACCGACTGGAAGATCTGCGTGATCCGGTCCTGCTCGCCCAGGGGCACGTGTCCGACGATGCTGAGGTGCGTCGGTCTGCCGTCGAACGCACCGAAGTCATCCGCGTGTTCGATGAACATGCCGATGATGTCCTGCGGCTCGCGCGGACGGAGGATGACCGCCGAGCGGAAGTCGATCCGCTCGTGCTGCACCACGTGCCGCGTGGCGTCCTGCGGCGGCGACAGCCAATATGCACCGTGGTCGAACTGCAACTCAAGGCCGTCGCCGACAAGCAAGCCGACGAACGAGTCCGTGCCCTCGAGCGGCTCGTATCGCCACCCCGGCGGGAGCGCGACGGAGAACGGGCCGGTGTCGACGCGGGTCCAGCCGGGTGGGTCCCCTTGCGCCCGCGCGGCGCTCCGGTCGATGGCCCACGGCGCGGCCGCGGCCTCGATCGCAATCGTGATCCCGACGATGGCGGCGACGAACGACCTGGCCATGACGCAACCTCCTTGCGGCAGCGAACAACATGCCGCGCCGGCTCACATGATCCCGTTGACAACGGCACGGTCCGGAAGGTGACACGACCGGCGATGTAGTGGTGCCGCGCGGGCGCGACGCCGGCTACGTGCTCGCTTGGCTGACCACCGGTTCATCCAGCGCATCGGCCGACGGCGGCAGCTCGACCACCGCCGGCGGCGGCGTCGCCACCCGACGCCGCAGGTCGTAGCGCGCGCCGTCCGTCAGGATGTGCAGCCGGACGTCCAGGACGCTCACCGGATCGGACCGATTCGCCGAGTCCATCGACGTGTAGCTCACCTCGGACGGGTCGACGACCGTGATCGCGCCGCTGCCGGCCACGACGATCGTGTCGTCCGGCCCGATGAAGGCCGCCGTGTCCTCGTCGAGGCCGATGCCGACGAAGCTCGGGTTGTAGGACAGCGCCGTCAGGAGCCGCCCCAGCCGGTCGCGCTGCCGGAAGTGCTGGTCGATGATCGCGAGCCCCGTCAGCCCGAGCCCCGGCGCCAGCGTGACGATGTCCGCCCGCGGCGTCCCGCCGTCGTCGCCGAAGGCGATCATGTGCTCGCTCATCACCGCCGCCCCGGCCGACGTGCCGGCGACGTGGAGACCGGCGCCGGCATGGCGCTCGATCAGCCGCGCGGCGAACGGCGTGCCGCCGAGCGTCGTCGACAGGCGCAGCTGGTTGCCGCCCGTGAGGAAGACGCCGTCCACCCCGTCGAGCGCATCGACGTACGCGGACCGCGCCGCATCGGCCCGCGTCTCGATCGGCAGCACGGTGACCGATGCCACCTTCAGGCGCCGGAACACGATCTCGTACTTGCGCCCCGTCGTTTGCAGCATGGAGGCCGTCGGGACGACCGCGATGCGCGCCCGCTCGCCGCCGCAGAGCCCGACGAAGCGCGCCAGGATGGCGGGGGTGCGCATCTTCTCCTCGGCACCGCCGATCGGGATCGTGTAGCCGCGGGTCACGTAGGGTCCTTCGGGGTTGCGTTGGGCGTCGCTCGTACGCGGCGGCCTGGACGGCGGTGATCGAGCGATTCGACGCCGGGCGCGTTCTCGCCGGCCAACCACGGGGCGCTTCGCCAGGTCGACCGCCACGGAGTGTAGTACCGACGCGCCTCCGGCGCACGATGTTCGCTACGGCCGGCCCAACGGCATGCCGACGCCCGAAGCGTCACGGCAGCCGAGGGCCGTTCCCGCGCCATGCCGCCCCCTCACCGAAACGTCGCGATCTCCTCCAACCCCTTGCGCCGGATGTCCGGCACGCGCGCGTCGCGGGCCGGGCGGCCGACGACGAGGAGCAGGAACGGTCGCTCGTGGGGCGGGCGATCCAGGAGCGTGTTCAAGAAGCCCATCGGGCTGGGCGTGTGGGTGAGCGTGGCCAGGCCGGCGTGGTGCAGCGCGGTGATCAGGATTCCGGTGGCGATACCCACCGACTCCTGGGCGTAGTAGTGCTTGACCGAACGGCCGTCTGGCAGGACGCCGCGCGGCTGGACGAAGATGGCGATGAGGCACGGCGCCGTCTCGAGGAAAGGCTTGCGGGCATCCGTGCCCAGCGGCGCCAAGGCGGCCAGCCACTCGGCCGGCGCGCGGTGGGCGTAGAACTCCGCCTCCTCGGCTTCGGCAGCGTCGCGGATCTGGCGCCTGATGACGGGATCCGTGATGACCACGAAGTGCCAGGGCTGGAGGTTCGCGCCGCTGGGTGCGGTGCCGGCGGCACGCAGGCAGTCCTCGATCACGCCAGCGGGAATCGGGGTCGTCGCGAAGTCGCGCACGGTTCGCCGCCGCGCGACGGCGGCGAAGAACGCGGCGGCACGGTGCTGCATGGCCGCTGGCGGGCGACGGCGGTAGGAGCGGTATGGGACGAGCATCGGCCGGATGGAACCACGTGCGGGCGGGAGAGTCAATCCGACGGATCGCCGGGGCGCGCCGTTGCTGCGTCGTGTCATCGGCGGGCGGGGGCGATCCGTCCCACAGCACCTCGCGCTCGCGCACCCGGCCGCGGATCAGCGCACGGTTCGGTGTCCACGGAAACGGGGCGGCATCTGCCGCGCGTGTCCGTGGCGTGGGGGGCGATGAAGGCGGCGATGTCGTCCATGAGGTCGGGGGTGAGCGGGGACGGGAGCGCACCCGTCTATGCTGCGCCGTCGCTGGCACCGCCCTGCGCGCGGATCCGCGCCGTGACGAGCTTGAAGACCGTGCTCTCGGCGGTCACGGGCTTGGCGAGCGCTGTGTAGTTGCCGTCGACGACGTTGAAGTCCTCGGCGTCGACCAGCCGGCCGGAAGCAAAGCGCTTGTAGCTGGCTACCCTATCCTCGCCGCCGAGGTAGTGGAAGAGCGCCGGCAGCGGCCACCCGGCTGCGCGCGCCTTTTCGGCGAACGCGAGCCACGCCTCGATTCTCTCGGCCAGCAGCGGGCTGTCCCGCCGCAGATCCCAGGCCAGCGGGTTGATGGGCTTGAGCAAGCGCGCCAAGCGGCCCGGTAGCGGCGCGCCCTCTTGTGGCGAGGCGACGAAGTGCACCTGCCGGAGTTGCGCGTACAGCGCGGAATGGCGCGGGGTCTGACAGATATCGACCATGTATGCCCGGGCGACGATGCCGCCGAGCGAGTGCGTCACGAGGAAGACGTTCTCGACACCCGCCGCATGGGCCTCGAGGAACGACCGCAGCTGCTCGCTCAGCGTGGCTAGGTCCGCGCGGTTGAACACCAGGTTCGTGTCGTAGCCGAACGCGCCGATGTCGTAGCCGTCGTGAAAGCCCTGGTCATGGCGGAGCAGCAGGTGCGGGAAGCTCTGCCACGTATCCACGGCCGATCCGGTGTAGCCGTGGACGAACAGGATAAGGTTGCGCTCGCGCTGGTCGAGATCACACTCGATCCAGCTGCCGTTCTCGCCGACAAGGTGGCGGGACTTGCGACGGGGTGGGTGAGGTGCCGTGCTCGGTGGCTGGAGCGCAGCAGCTGGTCTGGGTTGAGCGGCGTCGAGTGCTTGGCGGGCGGCTGACGGTGGTTGGTTGGCAGCGAACAGCCTCTCCGCCGGGGACGGGGCGGGGGTGAGGAGCAACTCGCGGCGGATGCGCAAGGCCTCGTCCGTCTCGCCCCGCTGCAGCAAGACGTCGGCAATCTTGTGCATGGTGACAATGCGCGAACGCACGTCGCCCAGGTGCTCATAGACGGGCAGCTCCTCCTCGCGGCGGATGCGCAAGGCCTCGCCCGTCTCGCCCCGACGTTCCAGGAGGTCGGCGATATCGCCCAGCGTGACCGCGCGCTCGCGCTGGTCGGCGAGTTCGTCGAAGATGGCCAGCCGCTCCTCGTGCAAGCGCATGGCATCGTCCATGTCGCCACTCGCCGACCGGATGCGGGCGATGTCGCCCAGCGTGACCGCGCGTTCGCGCTTGTCTCCCAGCGCGTCGAAGATCGCCAGCCGCTCCTCGTGCATGCGCATGGCACCGACCAAGTCAGCCGTCGCCAACCGGATGTGGGCAATGTCGCCCAGCGTAACCGCGCGCTCGCGCTTGTCTCCCAGCGCGTCGAAGATCGCCAGCCGCTCCTCGTGCATGCGCATGGCGCCGCCCATGTCGCCCTTCTCCGACCGGATGCGGGCGATGTCGCCCAGCGTGACCGCGCGTTCGCGCTTGTCTCCCAGCGCGTCGAAGATCGCCAGCCGCTCCTCGTGCAAGCGCATGGCATCGTCCATGTCGCCCTTCGCCGACCGGATGTGGGCGATGTCGCCCAGCGTGACCGCGCGCCCACTCCTGTCGCCGAGATCGTCGAAGATCGCCAGCCGCTGAGCGTGCAAGCGTATGGCAAGGTCCAAGTCACCTACCGCCGACCGGATGTGGGCGATGTCGCCCAGCGTGACCGCGCGCCCACTCCTGTCGCCGAGATCGTCGAAGATGGCCAGCCGCTCTGCGTGCACGCGCATGGCACCGTCCAAGTCACCCATCGCCGACCGGATGCGGGCGATGTCGCCCAGCGTGACCGCGCGCGAGCGCACGTCGCCCAGACGTTCGTAGGCGGGTAGCTGCTCCTCAAGGCGGATGCGCAAGGCCCCGTCCGTTTCGCCTCGCTGCTCAAGGATGTCGGCGACCTTGCCCATCGAGACGGCGTGCTCGCGCAGATCGCCCTGATCTGCCATTTCTATAGTGGCCGATGTCAGTCCGGACATCGTCTGATCGTCGGGACCCAGAGCTGGCGGCTCCGTGGCATCCTGCGCGGCCGCAACACCTCTCTTCAACGCCTGTCGACTGGCCACCCTCACTCCCGGAAGTCCGCTCTCGGCGTGCCGCGCCAGTTCGGCGAACGGCTCCAGTCCGGCTGGGAGTTGAATGGAGCCTTCCGAGTCCAAGACTGCCGCCCGGAATGCAGATGAGGAGAACGAGGAGTAGCGGCGTGCGATCGAGCGGCTGACGGCGTCGTAGACGTCCCAGTGGTCGAGCGGCCCGATCGCCTCCAGAAGTACGTTCCGGCACCCGGGGCGCATCTGCAGTCGAACGTCGTCACCTTCCCGGTGCGCGGACTCGAACAGGCCACTTACGACGACCTCGGCAAGGTCTGAGATGGCCGACTCAGGAACCAGTTCCTCCTGGATCGCACGCAGCACCTCGATGCTCGTCGACGGCGACAGCGCGGCCAGTGAAGCAAGGCGTGCTGCGAACGGCGTGGCGAGGTGCATGAAGGTGCTCACCCGCGTAACATCGTCGACACTGTCCGCCTCAGAACGCAGCGGCCGGGCCGGCACCAAGGGGTCGTGAAGAACTGCCGGGCAGGCAGAATTCTGCGCATTGGCCACGACCGCCGCCCACTTCCCGATCGGGCTCGCATGGAGTCCGACTATCGGGAATGGGACGACGCCTGCAAGTGAACGTCCGTGGCGCATCCATGATCGCGGAGTCTTGTATCGAAGCCGGAAGTTCGGTGCAGCAATGGTGTCGGACCACACGACCGCACGATCCGCTCCTGCGGCGGTGGCTCGCCACAACTTCACCGGGAGGGGGTCCAGGAGGGCTACGGGTGCAGTAGCCGCCCACGTCCGTAGCCACTCCCAAATCTCAGCATGATCCCAGAAGTCCGCAACTAGGTCGGTCGCCACCAGTAGGACCCGGCGGCCGTCCGCCGCCCGCAGCGACCTAGGTGACTTCACATCACCATGGGAGTTGCGAAGGGTCACCTCCGACTCTCCCGATTCGGATGTCAACTCCCAGCGGGTGACCGTACGGAACGCTCCCACCTGCTCAAGGATGGTGTACAGCTCACCTAGTGCCGGCTGCCAAACTGCCATGGACGGTGTGGAATCGACGATCAAGTCAACGGAGTACCGCCGCTCCCGGGCAGGTCGAAGCACGAGCGAGAAGACCCTTGTTGTGGCGATCGCCTCGACCGTCGCGTCAATATCGACGTCTTGGCGACTGTGTGATGAGACGGTCGTCCGAAACGGCCGTAGCGAACGGGCCAGTGCCTGCGGGTCCCGCAGCGCGCGCGGCGCTCGGACTCTTACGAGGCTGGCTCGGGCCCCAGGCAGATCGAGGGAGCCATATCCGTTGTCGAACAACTGGGTGCCTAGTGCGTCAGCGGAAGGTGGCTCCGCGTGGCCCGCACGTTCGCTGGTTGTGACAGGCGAGGTTTCAAATTGGGAAGAAGGCGCCGGGTTGGCTGGATGCTGTGTACTGGACGAGGCATCAGCTTCGCCCTTCAGATCTGACGAAACACGAGTCGCTTCTTGACCGCGGGCGGCGGCCAACCAGACGACATCCAGCACGTCTTCAGGACGCAAAGGCAGATCATCGATGATGACACCGCTAAGTGCTCGGATGACGCGGGCGAGGTCAGCTGCGGTCGAGTTCACGCAGCAGCATCTCCTTCATGCGGTTCCACTCATCGCCAGACGGTGCTTCGTCGCGGGTCAGGATGAAGACCGCGTTGAGGAGCTGGTCGACGGCGAGGCTGGCTTGACGGTCGCCTGCCGACTCGATGCGCTTGGCAAACTCCCGGATGAGCTCCATTTGCTGTTCCACCACGCTCTCGTCCCTGAAATGCGCACCAATGATCGCCACCAACCTTTCAACGTCTGGCAGTGCTAGACGGGTCCGAACCGACCGGCGAAGAAACGGCCCTGGGAAATCGCGCTCACCGTTACTGGTCATCAGAACAATCGGGAACTGCTCGCAAGAGATACGCCCCTTTACGATTACGTGCGTTTCATCACTGTCCACGCCGCGAATGTCATAACTGTCACGCTCCATCCGGTTCAGCTCCCGAATCACATACTCGCCGCGATCGAGTACATTCAGGAGATCACTTGGCAGGTCCAGGTCGCTCTTGTCGAGCTCATCGATTAGCAGGACCCGAGGCCGACCTCGTGCCATGAGCGCGGTTCCAAGAGGACCGAGTCGGATGAAATCCTCAATGCGATCCTCGCCCTTCATCTGGTTCTGCTGCAAGCGACCCAGCGCGTCGTACCGGTATATGGCGTCCTCGAGCGTGCTCCGTGAGGTGATGTGCCACCTCAGCACCGGACCAAGGAGCATCTCGTGGGCGACGGACTCGGCGACGCTCGACTTCCCCGAACCGGGTGGCCCTGTGATGAGAAGCGGCCTCCTTAGGTAGATTGCCGCATTGACCGCCTCGACGAGCTCCGCAGTGGGCTTGAACGTCGGCGCGCCACCTTCGTCGGGACCCTTGATTGGGAACCGCCGCCACGGCGGCGGCTCGGGCAGCGTGACGTCGTGCGGTTTGCCATCGCCGTTGTAGACCTTCCAGCTCATCGATCGATCCTCCACCCTTACAGCCTTGCCGCGTGCGTATCCACGCGTCGTATCAAGGGCACCACCTTCACCAGCCAGTCTGCGTCGTCCCAGACCGCCCGCAAGCATCGGAGTTGAGAATCTGATGGCCTATCTTTCGCCGCGTCGCGATACTCATCGTACAGACAAACAGGGAAGTCTCCCCACCGTCGGCGCACTTCATCGACGAGGGCCTCCTGGTCGTGCTGCCGGTCGTCCACCCACAACACGAAAGGGCGCTGGTCAAGTGCCGCCAAGAACAGAAGAGGGTCCTCGGGTCGTCGGCTGAATGCAATGACAGGCGAACTGCACTGGCCGTCGTCCGCATCCAGCCTGTCAAACAACTCTTGGCCCGTCGTTGTGGCTGGATCCACCCATAACACGGACGTGTCCGCGTTTGGAGTGATGGCTTTCGCGAACGTTATTAGCTGGTCGAAATTGCTATCGTGGGGGCGCTGGTCCCAATGCAGTACAACCGGTCTAGCAGCAACAACCTTTCGAGGAAAGCGCCTGCGCTCCAATACCTGCGCGTCCTCGGGCCTTGCGACGCAAAATAGGTCAACTGGGAGCAGCACATCGACATGGTCCGGAGTGGAGCCCCTATGCTTTGCCCAATCCACCAGCTCCCCGATCGCCCGAGCGACCGCACCCGGTTCCTGGAACGCAATTTCGCACCCTTCTACCTGTCCTTGTGACAGCAGTAATCCCCTCACCAACTCTGGGGGAACACCTTCGGCAGGCACGCTCCGACTGAAGTCGACAATCAGACGCGCCGAAGTGGGCGGCATTTTGGTGCGGATGATGACGTCGTCCACAACTTTCGCGTCCAATCTGTGGCTCTTCGCCCAGTCGTAAAGCCGCTTTGTGGCCGGTTCCTCGCCGGCCGCGGATAGCGTACGCACCACCAACTCCACCAGTCGCTCACCTGATTGGTCTATGTCGTAGAATAGGGCTACTTGCTCAATGTACCCAAAGTGCGTCTCCGGGGCTCGAGACCGCTGCACCGGCGGCAGCATCGCACTCCACGCCTCGTCAAGACCAGCGCCCAGACCTGGAGTGCCTACCAAATCATCGAGGAGATTCCACGCCGAAAGCGCCATCGCGGTCCGGGAGATCCTGTAGCCGACCGGTCCGTCTTGGTCTCCCGGAGCTAGCCTCTGAAGTTCATTGGCCAGTCGCTCCTCCGTCCAGGAACCTTCAGACGATAGACCCGTGCAGTGTCGCGTCAGTCGCTGGACGCTTGCTGGCGGGATCTCGAGTCCGGTTCGTGAGCCGCGAATCGGGAAGAACGCGCCGGGCACGCCATAGCCACCCGACACGATGGCCTGGTGGTCGTGATTCGCCACCTTCAATTTGATGTTCACGGCAGCGCACAGCTGGTCTGTTGTAATCTCTTTGACGTCTCGCTCCCACCGATGCTCCTTGGCGAGACTGCCGGGTGGCGCGCCCGAGTTGAGGATCTCCAGCATGCTCGAGAGGAAGGCGCCCTCTTCGGCCTCTTCCCTGCGTGCCGATGACACAACGCGAAGCCAGCGCTTCTCCTCAGTCGGGGGGGTAGCGGCGGCGGATTCGGCGAGTTGAGCGCCAAGGTTCTGCCCTCCGTCACCCGCCCAGCAAGTGTCAAGGATGACCACTATCCGGCGGGCCCGACAGGTGAGGAGCCACGCGGCGAGTTCATCGGTTCTAACAGAGTTCGTTGTGCTGATGCCGCTGTCGTTAGCTGAGGGTGTGTCATAGGTGACTAGCCAATGATGGCTAATCGATTTGTGTCCGTGGCCGCTCCAAACGAAGAGAAGGTCATCTTCAGCCGTGGCCGAGCACAGCCACTTCGGGAGCTTCGTGCGTAACTCATCCGCATCCCACGAGCCGGCGCATGCCTCGTCAAGAACTTCGGCGTGCGGCCAGTATGCGCTCGCGTACTTGGCGACTCGGGTCAGGAGCGGTGGTGTTCTATACAGCTTGGGCCAATGACCGAACTCTCCGCTGCCCACTAAGATGACCTTCACTCCCGCCATGCGGTCATCCAGTCGTCACGCACCGCCACCAAGTAATCGGTCAGTGGATCAACGGTGGTTCCGGCGCCGGGTGGCGCGCTGATACTGATCTGATAGAACCCGTCTTCCAGCGCCGGCATCCGGGCACGCCAGCGTTCGTCAGCCAACTTCATGATCTTCGTTACCGTGCGGTGCGGGTCCTCGACTGCTGCGACCGATGCTACGAGCGCGGAGCCCTTCGGCGCTTCCGCGAAGACGTCGAACGGAGTGCCAGCACGAATTGTCGAGGGTGCGCTGAGTGCGAGTTCTCCTCGTACTGCAAGGCGGCCGGGGGCGTCGGTGAGAATCGTTTCGAGTTCGGTGAAGACACTGTCAGCCACTTGCATCGACGCATGTCGCTGACTCACCGACTTTGCCAGGGCGAGCAGTCCTGTCGTCCACTCCGGTGGTGTGGCGGAGTCGCGGGGCACCGTACCATCGCCGCGCTGATCCCGACCGTTCTCGGTTGCGTCTGTGGTGTCGACCATGACCAGGGTTCCGTCGGAGTGTTTCAGCGCCGTGGTTGGCGTGGGCTGCAGACCTCCGCGAAACGGAATGAGGTCGTCGGTTCGGTTGGGCTCGCGATTCGCCACAGCCTTAGCGAGATCGTCGTGAAATCCGATCCCCTCCTCCACCCACTTTCGTGGTAGCACATCGGCCTCGAGCACAGTCGCCAACTCACGGCGGCCCGGAGTGCGGACACAAGCATACGTCGGGAGCAGCTCCCGTACGGACGGTAGCGAGTGCACCAGATCGTCAAAGCGTGGTCCAACCCACGGAGGAAAGCGGACACCGCTCGCCAGCGCCTCAAGGGCTTTCGCCGCGCCCTTGAACGGCGTGCCGATAGTGATCAACCGGCTCGCCCACAGATGTCCATCCTCGCACTCGATGCACCAACGCGCGACCAAGCCACCCATGGAGTGCGCGATGAGAATGGCCTTCGCCGACTGCTTGCCTGAGCGCTGTCGCCACGCGATTACTTCGGCCTCAAGGAAGCGAGCCAAGGCGGCACCACTTGTCCGGTTGGACAGGCGCCAGTCATATGGGAACCCGATCACCTGATCGTGCCGTTGGGCAATACGGCTGCGGAGGCGGCCAATGAGACCGTCATATCCGGTGATCGCGTTGAAGTTCGGAAGGATTGCCACATCCGAGATGAGCCCGGTGGCAAGGATGCCGTCTCCGGGCGCCGCCGGATCCGCCCCCTCGGGGATCGTGAGGCCCTTCACCCGACTACCAAATGTTCCGAGATTCTTAACCAGCGAGCCAAACCCGGTACCCCAGACCTCCTCAATACCGCCGTCTTGCAGCCGTCGCGCGAGCCGGCTGCCAAGGATGCCGGGCACCACCACGATCAGGTCGTCCAGCGGCGTCCCTAGCGACGGTCGTGGCATTGACGCACCTCCACTTCCTGCTGTCCTACACTGCGTATCAAGGCCGAGTTGCGCCAGAGAACGAACGCCGACTCACGGAACAGGAGTTCTCGTGTGCCAGGAGACTCGGGACAGGTCATGGTTGTGCTTGACATGGAAGGGAACCTTGAAAGGCTCGCCGCCCGGAACGTCTTTGTAAGACAAGACATGGTTCGTGCCAGGCGAGTTGTGTGAGGAGATATCGACTGCGGAGGACTGACGCCGTGTGCGCGTGACGCTGGTGTCGATCGTGCAGTGGTGGATTCAACTCCCAGCTGGTGGCGCGCACGCATTGGCGGAGAATAGGGACCGACACGGTCTGTGCGGTCGAGAGCAGGTGTTTGCCGATGAGGTCGGGCAACTGACCAGAGTCATTGGCGAAGTTCACATAAATCTGCATGTGTGGCGCGAAGCACGGGATAGGAACTCCAATCCCATGCGGGCCAGAATACACTGCGCCCAGATCCGCGTCAACCGCTTATCAGCGCCGTCACTGACAGTCCTCCGCTTCGTGGCAAACGTCAGGAAGTCACCGAGCTTGTTGACGCCCTTGGCCAGCTCGCTGCGACGCTCGAGGTAGTAGGACACCAGCTCCGCGGACGCGACGCGCCGGTCACCATCGCCCGTCAACGCATCCACAGGATGACGTCGGCACCCGGCCGCCCCGTGAATGCCGGGCGCAGGCACCCCTCGCACCGCTCGTGCGCCGTGTCGTTGCGCGGCAGCGCAGCCACGATGTCCACGATGCGGTTGAAGTCTTCGATCGACGGCGGCGGCCACGTCGTCGGCACCGGCATCCCCCCGGGCGGCGATCGCGTTGCATCTCGGCCGCGGGCATCATACGCAGCGGGCGGACGCTTGTCACCCGGTGTGGACGAGACGCTGTTGGCGCTTCGCCCGTCAGTCCCCGAGCTGCTGCGTCTCCCGCACCCGCCCCCGGATCAACCCCTCCAACTCGTCGCGCACCAACTCGATCGGAATCCGTTCGATGATCTCGTTGGCGTAGGCGTACGTCAGGATGCCGTGGGCGGCGGCCGGCGGAATGCCGCGGGCCTTGAGGTACGTCAACTGCGTCTCGTCCAGCTCGCCGACGGACGCACCATGCGTGCACTTCACATCGTCGGCGAAGATCTCGAGCTGCGGCTGCGTATTCACCGTCGCCGTGTCGGCGAGCAGCAGGCAGCGGTTCTCCTGGACGGCGTCCGTCTGCTGGGCGTCCTGGTGGACCTTGATCCGCCCGGTGAACACGGCCGTCGCGCGCCCGTCCAGCACGCCCTTGTAGAGCTCGAAGCTGTGGCAGCCGCTCTTCAGGTGGTCCAGCATGGTGTGGTTGTCGATGTGCTGCTGCCCGTGGCCCATGTACAGCCCGTGCAACAGCGTGTCGCAGCCGGAGGCGTCGATGCGGATGGCCACCTCGTTGCGGACGATCCGGCCGCCGAGGGCGACGTTGTGGTTCACGTAGCGGCTCGCGCCCGTCTGAACGACGTGCATGCCGCCCATGTGGAAGGCCGCCTCGCTCTCGAGCTGCCGCTTCGTGTGGTCCACCTCGGCCCCTTCGGCCACGACGACCTCGCTCACGGCGTTCGTCAGGTAGACATCGCCCGCCACGAGCCCGCCGTAGCTCTCGATCACGGTCACCCGGCTGCCGACACCGGCCACGATGAGCACGCGCGGATGGTGCGCCACCGCCGTCTCCCCGCCCGCGCACGCGAACACGACATGGATCGGCGCCTCGACCGCCACGCCGTCCGGCACGACGATCACGGCCCCGTCATGCGCCAGCGCCGTGTTGATCGCCGCGAACGGCGCGTCGTCCCCGTCCGCATGCCGGCCGTAGTGCGCGGCGACTGCCGCATCGCCCTCGCGCCATGCCTGTTCCAGCGTCCCGACGCGCACGCCCGCCGGCAGCGCGCCGACGTGTGACCGCGCCGCGTCGAAGACGCCGTTCACGAACACGAGGCGGTGGCCGTCGAGGGCGAGCAGCGCAAGTCGATCGAGCGCAGCCGCGGCGGAGGTCGCGACGACCGAATCCGCGGCCATCGCCGGCGCGTTCGCGAACGCGACCTGGGCGATCGGCTGCACGTTCGTCTTGCGCCACGCCTCCTGTCGCGTCGTCGGCAGGCCGACGGCCTCGAAGCGGGCGGCGGCGGCGATACGGCGCTCGTTGAGCCACGCGGGGGCATGGCCGTTGGCGCGCGACAAGGCGGCGAAATCCGCCAGGAACCGGTCGCCGGCCGGTGTCGTCGTGGTTCGCGGCGTCGATCCCCTCACAACGGATGTCGTTCCCGCGCCGTCGCGCGTCTCGTTCGTCATCGCCTAGCGCCCCGCCGCGACGAGGGACTCCGCACTGCCCTCTTCCAACCAGCCGTAGCCCTTGTCCTCGAGCTCGAGCGCCAGCTCCTTGCCGCCCGACCGCACGATGCGCCCGTCGACGAGCACGTGGACGACGTCGGGGACGATGTATTCCAGCAGGCGCTGGTAGTGCGTGATGACGACGAACGCACGGTCGGGCGACCGCATCGCGTTCACGCCGTCCGACACGACCCGCAGCGCGTCGATGTCGAGGCCCGAGTCCGTCTCGTCCAGCACGGCCAATACGGGTTCGAGGACCGTCAGCTGGAAGATCTCGTTGCGCTTCTTCTCACCGCCCGAGAACCCGGCGTTCACCGAGCGCTTGAGCATCGCCTGGTCCATCCCGACGATGTGCATCTTGGACTTCAGGTAGTTGATGAACGCCACCGGGTCGAGCGGCGGCTCGCCGCGATACTCGCGCACCGCGTTGTAGGCGGCGCGCAGGAAGTACGTGTTCGACACGCCCGGGATCTCGACCGGGTACTGGAAGGCCAGGAACATCCCTTCCCCCGCCCGCTCGCTCGCGCTGAGGTCGAGCAGATCCTTGCCCCGGAACGCCACGCTGCCGTCCGTGATCGTGTAGGCGTCGTGCCCGGCCAGCACCTGCGCCAGCGTGCTCTTGCCGCTGCCGTTCGGCCCCATGATCGCGTGCACCTCGCCCGGGTTCACGGTCAGATCGACCCCGCGCAGGATGGGCTTGTCATCGACGCTGACGCACAAGTTCTTGATCTCGAGCAGGGCCATCTCACCCATCCTTATCCGTAGAAGCCCCCAAAGGAGCCGAACGATTCACCACTTGCCCGGGTCCGGGCGGGTCCGCCGACACGACTACTCAGCCGTCACGATCAGCCATCACGATCGCCACGACGACCACAATGATCACGACCACGACGACCACCGCGACAAGTACGGCCATGGCTTAGCCGACGCTGCCTTCCAAGCTCACCGCCAACAACTTCTGCGCCTCCACTGCGAACTCCATCGGGAGCTCCTTGAAGACCTCCTTGCAGAACCCATTGACGATCATCGAGATCGCGTCCTCTTCCTTGATCCCCCGCGCCGCACAGTAGAACAGCTGGTCCTCGCCGATCTTGCTCGTCGACGCTTCGTGCTCCACCTTGGCCGTCGGGTTGCCGACCTCGATGTACGGGAACGTGTGCGCGCCGCAGCGGTCTCCGATGAGCATCGAATCGCACTGCGAGTAGTTCCGCGCTCCCTCGGCGCCCTTGGCCATCCGGACCAGGCCGCGGTACGTGTTCTGCCCACGGCCCGCCGAGATCCCCTTGGAGATGATCGTGCTCCGCGTCCGCTTTCCGAGGTGGATCATCTTCGTACCCGTGTCCGCCTGCTGGTGGTTGTTCGTCAGGGCCACGGAGTAGAACTCGCCGACCGAGTCGTCGCCCACCAGGATGCAGCTCGGGTACTTCCATGTGATCGCCGAACCTGTCTCGACCTGCGTCCAGCTGATCTTGCTCCGATCGCCCTGGCACTTGCCGCGCTTCGTGACGAAGTTGTAGATCCCGCCGACGCCCTCGGCATCGCCCGGGTACCAGTTCTGGACCGTCGAGTACTTGATCTCGGCATCCGTCATCGCCACGAGCTCGACCACCGCCGCGTGCAGCTGGTGCTCGTCGCGCATCGGCGCCGTGCAGCCTTCGAGGTAGCTGACGTACGACCCTTCCTCGGCGATGATCAGCGTCCGCTCGAACTGGCCCGTGGCCGCCGCATTGATCCGGAAGTAGGTCGATAGCTCCAACGGGCACCGCACGCCCTTGGGGATGTACACGAACGACCCGTCCGTGAACACCGCGCTGTTCAGCGCCGCAAAGAAGTTGTCCGTGGGCGGCACCACCGTGCCGAGGTAGCGCCTGACCAGCTCGGGATGCTCGCGCACCGCCTCCGACATCGAGCCGAACAGGATTCCCTGCTTCGCCAGCTTGTCCTTGAACGTCGTCGCGATGGACACGCTGTCGAACACGGCGTCGACCGCCACGCCCGCCAGGATCAACTGCTCCTCGAGCGGGATCCCGAGCTTGGTGTAGGTCTCGCGCAGCTTCGGATCGACATCGTCCAGGCTCTTCGGACGATCGTCGAAGTTCTTGGGGGCCGCGTAGTAGCTGATCGCCTGGTAGTCGGGCCGCTCCCACGTCACGTTCGGCCAGTCCGGCTCGGCCATCGTCAGCCAGTGGCGGTACGCCTTGAGGCGCCACTCCAGCAGCCACTCCGGCTCGCCCTTCCTGGCCGAGATGCCGCGGATGACGTCCTCGTTCAGGCCCGGCGGGATCGTGTCGCTCTCGATGTCCGTGACGAAGCCCCACTTGTAGGGCTGGGCGGACAGCTCGGCGACGACGTCGGACGTGGTGGGTGCGGGCACGGGTACGCTCCTCGGCCTGCGGGTGGCGGGGCCGTTCGTTGGGCTTGGGGGTGGCGTAAGAGGCAGGGGAACGGCGGTTGCGGGATGGGGTTGCGACGTTTGGACAACCGCGTTGCGAGTGCGAGTATAGGGAATATTGCTGATTGGGGCAACCGAAAAGGGCGGGCGATCCGATGGATCGCCCGCCCTTGTCACCCGTTGACCCGCGTGGGTCTACCGGACCATTACAGCCCTACAGCCCCTCGAACCCCCCGGGCACCCCCGGGCAGCTCGGCGTGACCGGCGCCTTGAAGTGGTCGAAGATCGGGAACGCCTCCCAGCCCTTCGACTCGTCGCCCGGCACGTCCGCGCCGCCGAGCACGCCGCCGATCCGCTCCACACCCACGGCCCCGAGGCCCACCAGGTTCCGCTCGAACACCCCGCGGCCGTCGAACACGTCGTGCTCCCAGAACACCGCGCTCACCACCGCCGAGCCGTAGAACCCGTTGTCGATCCAGCCCCACGTCGCCAGGTTGATGTACTCCACCTGCTTCTCGTTCAGCTTCTGGCACACGTAGTCGATCAGGTGGTTCTGGTCGTACACGAAGATCGCGAAGTCCGTGAAGCCGGGCTTCGGCACCAGGTTCGTGATCGCGATCTCCGTCGTCACGCCACGGTTCGCCTTCGCCACCATCGGCAGCGCGAACACCGCCGACCCGCTCTGCGTCCCGCCCGCGCCGTGACCCAGCTGCCAGTCGTACAGCAGGCAGTCGCTCTGCCCGTTGTACGCGATCGCCTCACGCCGCGTCGTCCGCGCCGGGTCCGACCACTTCTCCAGCGTCACCACCGACGAGATCGGCGCCGCCAGCACGTTCGACGACCCAGGGCTGATCCACTCCTGGCTCTCCGCCCGCGCGCTGCCCACCCAGTTCCCCGGCAGGCTCCCGATCACCGGCAGGAAGTACGTCTGGCTGCCACGGGCGCAGATCCAGTCCACCAGCGTCGTGATGATGTCCCCGCCGCGGTCCAGGAAGTACACCTTCACCTTGGCCGCGTGCACCGCCGACAGGTTCTGCACCTGCAGCGCGCTGTCCCAGCCCTGGTACTCCGAGTACACCAGCGGCGCGTAGCTCACCTCGCTGCCGTAGCTGAAGTCCAGGCTGTACACGTCCGCCGGGATCCCGTTGTAGCTCGTGAAGTGGTTCGCTCCCCTCGTGTCCACCACGATGCCCAGAGGCTGCGACGCGCTGATCCACGCGTTCCCCAGCCAGTCCGGCCCCACCGCCGTGCTCGGGTCGAACGACACCGTCTCCCCAGGCGCCAGGTTCAGCACGTCCGCGATCTGGTTCCGCAGGCACACGTCCTGCGTCCGCAGCCAGATCTCGATCGAACTGCACTCGTCGCCCGAGTTGTGGATGTGCAGGATGCTGTTCAGCCCGCCCTTGTTGGCGAACACCAGCGGCGTGTAGTACGTGTACCCGCCGTACACCGGGTCCCGCGCACCTTCCTGGTCGCTCGACACGCTCGTGTACGCCGCCCAGCTCGTCACGTTCGGGTCGGCCGCATCCGGGCACCCACGGTTCACCACCGCCGCGATCGGCTCGCCCTGGTGCAGCTTGAAGTCCAGCGTGAACTGCGCGCCCGACTGCTCGATCTCGCCGAAGAACTTGTCCTGCGTCCGGTACGCCGTATCGAACCGCAGCCACCACTCGTGGTTGCCGATGATCTTCTGCGAGATCCGCAGGCACGCCAGGTCCGCGAAGCGCAGCTTCTGGCCCAGGTAGTCCGTCACGATGTCCGTCGACAGCGAGTACACCACCGCGCTGTTCGCGCCCACCGGCATCTGGTCCGCCCGGAAGTGCCACGTGCTCCCCGGTGCGATCAGGCCCGTGCACTCCACCTTGAGCGGCCCCGCCGACTGCGGCGGGCACGCACCCGGCGTGCCCCACACCACCATCAGCGCCTTCGTCTCGGCGTCGCCCACGTTCTGCACTTCCACCGATGCCACGCAACTGTCGTTCGCCAGGATCGGCAGCTGCAGACGCCAGTCCACGCCCGCGCACGGCACGTTGATCCGCGCCGCGTCACTGTCCGTCACGTCGTCCAGGCACGGCAGGTCCGTCCGACCCGAGTTCACCGGGTTGCCCGTCACCGTCACGACGTCGTCCGCGATGCCGCAGCTCCAGTCCTTCAACAGGTGCGGCACCGTCACCTTGTGCATCACCGTCTCACCCGGCTTCACCGGCATGTTCGGGTCCGCACCTGAGGTGATCGTCGCCGTATAGATCTCCGTCGCGCCCGCCGAGCGCGTCGTCAGCGTGTCCGTCAGGAAGATGTCGTCCAGGTACGTCGTCCCGGTGTTCGTCACCTCGAAGCAGAACGTCACCGCCTGCCCCGTCTGGTTGAACACACCGGGGTTGATGTTCACCCCCGGGCACTTCCCGTCGAACGACACCGTCTTGACCACCTGGATGCGCGGGCACTCGATCGTCGTCCGCTCCACCACGGCGTTGTTGATCAACACCGGGTCGACCGTCGGCGTCCGAGGTCCGCCGTCCACGCCCGGGAACGGCTGCGGCGCCGGCGGCCACGCCGTATTGTTCTGCCGCGTCTCGACCCGCGCCGCGTTCGCTGCCTGCTGGCCGCAAGCCGCGTCCTTGCGCACCGTCACCGTGATCCGGATCGTCACCGGCGCGCTGCCGGCGTTCACCCGCCCGAGCTCGTTCACGCCCAGGTTGTTCGGGTCGTTCCCGACGCGGATCGTGATCTGTCCGTCGTCGCGAACCTCGACCACCGCGCCACGCGACACCGTCACGTCCACCAGCGCCGGATCCACGACCACAAAGTTCACCGGCAGCTGGTCCACGACGTACACGTCGGCCGCGTCGGATGGGCCGCTGTTCGTCACCGTCAGGTCGTACGTGATCGTCCCGCCCGGCGCCACGGGGTCGCACGTCAGGAACCCGGCCGCGTCGTCCGCCTTCGTGATCGCCAGGTCCGCCTCGGCGATGATCAGCGTGTCGTGCCGGTCCGTGTTGTTCTGCGTCCGCAGATCCGTCGTCGTCGTCGTGATGTTCGCCGTGTCCGTCGCCAGCAGGTCCGTCCCGTCCAGGACGTAGCCCGGATCCACCTGCGTGATCAGGTAGAAGCTGTATGCCTTGCCCGGCACGAGCGTCCCGGTCCCCGCCGTCGGCACGACGTTCTCGTTGCCGACCTGCAGGTGCGTCAGCGTCACCGTGTTCAACGCCGCGAAGGCGCACGTGACCTGGTCGTCCAGGTCGAACGGCTCGCACCGCAGGAAGCGCTCGCCCAGGATCCCGGCCTGCTTCAGGTCCAGCGTGTCCGTCGCCCCGACGCCGAGCGCCACGCTCGGGCCGTCGTTGCCGATCGTGATCAGGTAGCGGTGCTCCCGACCGGCGATCGCCAGGTCCGGCTCCTGCTGCTTGTCCAGTCGCGCTTCGGCCGGCACGTCCACCTTGGTGATGAAAACGTCCGCCACCGCGTTCACCGTGGTCAAGTTCGTCGCCACGTTGGCGCTCCCGATCGGCCCGCAGGCCGTGCACGGGTCCCACGTGATCGGCCGCGTCGGGTCCACACCGGGGATCGCCGGCGGCGGGCCCGGCGGCACGACGTTCGAACCGCTTTGCAGCGCCGTCGCCGTGTTGAGAAGCTGCGTGCCGGTCGGCACGGCCGGGTCGACCACGACGTAGATGTCGAACGTCTCGCGCGCCCCAGCCTCCATGTCGCCGAGGTCGCAGAACAGCTGATTCTGGTTCACCGCGTCCGGCCGGCACTCGGCCCCGGACGCGCGCAGGAACGTCACCGGACCCGGCACCGGCAGCGTCGGCAGGTTCTCCTGGATCGTCACGTTCCGCCCATCCGACGGCCCGTTGTTCTGGACCTGGATCTGGTAGCGCAGGATCTTGCCGGCCGTCACCAGGTTGGCCGTGTCCGTCACGAGGAACTGATGCAGCGCCGCGTTGTACGACGTCACGACCTGACCGACCGCGCTCTTGGCGACGCCCATGTCCGCCGCTGCGAGCACCGTGTTCTGCGTGAAGGCGAAGTTGTTGCTGTTGTTCACGTCCAGTGTGTCGGACAGCGTCCATGCGTCGTTCTCAAGCACGAGACCGGGCTCGAGCGCGCTGTCCGTCGTGACCTGGAAGACGAGCGTGTACGACTGGCCGACGTTCAGCGACCCGATGCCGCACCGGATCTCGTCCGTCACTTCACCCGGCGTGCCGGTGTCGCAGTTCGCGCCCGCGGGCGGCACCGGGGCCCCTTGCACCGGCGGGCCGGCGTACGTCGCCACCAAGCTGCCCTGGTAGATCTGCACCCCGACCGGCAGCCGGTCGTGCAGCACGACGTTCTCCGCCGGCGAGACCCCGTTGTTCCGCACCGTCACGGTGTACTGAATCCGCCGTCCAGCCGTGACGCGCGTCGAGGCGAAGTAGTTCGGCGCCGTCGGGAAGACCTGGCCGAAGATCGCGTTGTTGAACATCAACCCCGGCTGGTTGACCTGCTGCTCCTCGGCCGTGGCCGCCTTCGTGATGGACAGGTCCGCCACCGAGATCGCCCGCCGGTCCACGGTGACGAAGTTGTTCGATGTGTCCGGGTCGGGCGTCAGCGCCGTCACCCGGGCTGTGTTCGTCACCTGCATGCCCTGGCGCGCGACGAGCCGGAAGGAAGCCCGAATGCGCCCCTGGTGTCCGCCCGGCGGCGGCGGCGAGCCGACGACGCCGACCGGGTCGAGCCGATTCGTGCTGAACGTCCCGATGTCGCTGCCGAACTGCGTCGAGACGATGTTGCCGGTCGTGCAGGTGAACTGCGTGATCGCGCCGCCGCCCTGGGATACGGAGAAGGCGCAGGACTGGATCGACACGCTGTTGCTGGAAAGGAACGTGTCCGTGATCGTCACGTTCCGTGCCACCGACGGGCCGAGGTTGTCGACGAAGATCGTGTACGTGAAGACCTCGCCCGCCCGGATCGGGTCGTGCGTGCTCTCGATGAACTTCGTGATCCGCAGGTCCGCCTGGTCCTTCACCAGGTCGGTCTCGACGTCGCAGTTGTTGCGGTCGTCGATGTCGAACACCGGCAGCACGCCCACCAGGCAGGCGGTGTTGCTGATCGGCAGCTCGCCGATCGGGCTCGCGGCCACGAAGTCGGGCCGCGTGGTGAACGCCAGCTGGAACGTGGCTTCGCCGCCGTACGGCACGTCGATGCCGCTGCAGTCGATCGTGCCGGGGCCGTTCAGCGGCGGCGCGGTGCAGACGGCGGTCGCGCCCAGGCCGCGGTCGACCTCGTTCACGGTGTTCGCCACATAGCGGGCGCCGGCCGGGAACGTGTCGCGCACGTTGAGGTCGATGAGGTAGGTGCCGGGCAGCGTCTGCTGCGTCGAGTCGCGGCCGTCGGCGTCGGTGCCGTCGGCACCGAGCGCGGCGTTGAGGATCCCTTCCTGGAACCAGTCGTTCGAGATCGTAATGTCACAGATCCACTGCTGGCCGGCGATGACCACGTCGGCGTCCTGCGTCGGCGAGCCCTCGCTGGGGCGGGCGTAGCAGGCCTTCTCGATGCGGATGTCGCTGCGGCAGCTGTAGAGCATCGCCATGGCGTCCTGGGTCACGACGCCGGTCGCGCCAGCGGCGCCGCCGGGGTTCCCCGAGGTCGGACCGCCGCCCGCAACCGAGATCGTCCCGGCCGTGATCGTAAACGCCGAGATGTGCACCCGGCCACCGGCGCCGCTGCCGCCGCCGCCGCAGCAACCGCCCGGACCGCCCGAACCGCCGTTGGCGCTCACCGCGCCGCCGTTCGTCACCTGCTGGGCGATGAACGTGATGCCGCCGCCGCTGCCGCCGCCGCTGCCGCCGGTGTCACTGAACGCGCCGTTGCCGCCGTTGGCCTGGACGGCGCCGCCCGCGTTGATCGTGATCGTCGTCGCGCTCGAAAGCAGCAACCCGCCGCCGCCGCCGCCGCCGGAAGCCGCCGCGCAGCTCGAAGTCCGCGTCCCGCCGCCGCCGCCGCTGCCGCCCTGCAGGTTGGTCGACAGGTCGCCGTACGCCCCGCCGCCGGCCGCGCCGCCGCCGCCCGTGCCGCCCGCGCCGCCGAAGCCACCGCCGCCGCCGCCGCCCGTCGTCGGGATGCCGCCGCTACCGCCGCCCGGCCCGCCGCCCGGCCCGCCCTGGCCGGGGCTGGCCGCACCGAGGCCGCCCGCGCCGCCGCCCGCGCCGCCCGGCGAGGGCGTGAAGGGCTGGCAGCCCGGCGCCGTCGGCGTCGCGTTGGCGCCGTTGACGTGGATCGTGCCGCCGATGACGATCGGGCCTTGCGACAGGAGCGCCAGCGGCAGGCTGCCGACAGCGCGCAGCGTCACGCCGGCCGGGACCGTGATCGTGGCGAACGGGAAGAGCGCCATCCCCCCGGAATGGAACGCAGTGGGCATCGGCTTGCCGTCGAGCGTCAGCGCGTCGGTGTCGATGACGTGATCTCCGGGCGCCAGCGCCGGAAAGGCGCTGCCTTCGAAGTTGAGCGGGCACGACGGGTAGAAGGCCTGTGCCAAGCGCTGCTCGCCCATCGGCGCGGCCATCGGCACGGCCATCGGGATGCCGCGGCCGACGGTCGCGTCGGGCGCGGTGACGTACGGCGCCGGGGCCTCGGCGGGCGCCGATTCGGCGTTCGCCGCGCCCTGGTTGTTGCCGCCGGCGACGTTCGTCGTCGGCCCAACCGGCTCAGCCGCGGCCACTGGGGCCCCGCGGCCGCCGGAGGCGACGACGAGCGCCGTCAGGAGGCCGAGGGTCGCCACGCGGCCTGGCCGGCACATCCACTGGATCGTGCGTTCGATCGTACTCACTGCGCTGCTCCACTTTTGATGTCGTTGCCACGACCACCGACGGGCCGCGAAAGACCTTCTATCACTGCTTGCCATCGGCTCAAGCGAGCCGGGACAAGCCCAACGGCGCCACGCGCGCCTGGCGCGCGCCAACAAACAAGGCTCAACCACGCCGCTACGTTGGCGTGGTCTCATCCGGCGCTTATAACGCCACGCGTGCGCCGTAGATACGGACGGCCGCCGAATTCGGGACGCACCAGGCGGCGGGCCGAGGCGATCACCTTTCACCCGAACACCGAGTTCGGGCGTCGTTCTGCAAGTACGGCCGTCCGTCGGGGACCAGACGACACGGCGCCCGGCGCAGCCGAAGCCGCACCGGGCGCCGCGAGCGCCGTATTCGTTTCCCGTCACATCGAACGAGGACCGTCCGATGCGAGCCTCGATCCGACGTGGACGACTACCGGTACGTGATGTCCACGGACCAGCCGCGCACCGACCCGGCGTCGCCGCCGACCTGGTCGTTCACGCTCAGGATCCACGTCCCGTCCGGGTTCTTGCGGTCGAACGCGTCAAGCCCGTCCGGCGTCGCGCCCGTCCCGCCCGGCGTGTAGTGCTCGAACCCCGTCGGCGGGCACGCCGATCCCATCGGC
>JADYYS010000021.1 GCA_020853525.1 Ardenticatenales bacterium
CCGGCAGCTGAAGCTGGCCGGCTGCAGGCGTCCCTGGCGGGTCGCCATGGTGCCCGCCTTCGCGGGCACCCAGAAGTCCGAAGCGCCCGCGAAGGCGGGCGCAATGGCCGAAGGCCACCAGCCGGCCGGCTTCAGCCGCCGGCGGTTCATCGTCCGCAAAGTGGGTCGTGACGCGGAGAGGTCGCAGCCCACGCCCTGCCCTTACACGACCCTTACGATCCCCTTGTTCCCCCCTTACGACCCGCAACTACCTTAGGCGCATCACCGACACGGCCGTCCGACGCCCACGAGCGCGCGGCCCGAAGCGCCGAAAGGAAGGCCCGATGACCGACCTCAGCCTCATGCCCGCACCCGCTGCCACCGCCGCGCCCGCCGCAGTCGCGCCGCTCACGACCGCACCTGCCGCCCCCGCCGTCGTCACCGCCGCCGAGCTGTATGCCAAGCTCCTCGCCGATGCACCGCTCCTGATCGTCGACGTCCGGAACCCCGCCGAGTTCGCCCGGATGCGCATCGAGGGCCGCGAGGCGCTCGACGTCCTGAACATCCCGTACTACGCCTTCATCGAAGACGAGGACGATGCCGCCGCACCGATCCCGACGGATCGCGAGGTCGTCGTCGTCTGCGCCAAGGAGGGCTCGTCGGAGTACGTCGCCGAGCTGCTCGCCGCACGCGGCATGGCGGTGAGCTACCTGGCGGGCGGCTTCCCGGCCTGGGGCAACCACGTGGACGTGCGAGACGTCGCCGCCGGCGCGTGGGGCAAGGTCATCCAGATCGCCCGCCCGGCGCGCGGCGACCTCAGCTTCGTCGTCGTCAGCGACGGCGCCGCCGCCGTGATCGACCCGCTGCGCCACACCGCCGTCTACCACGACACGATCGCCGCCGAAGGCGCCTCGCTCGCGGTCGTGCTCGACACGCACGTCCACGCCGACCACATCAGCGGCGGCCCGGCGCTGGCCGCAGCGACCGGCGCACCGTACCACGTCCATGCCTACGACGCGATCCACCCGATCGACATGCTGCCGGCGACGATCCCCTACACCTCGCTCGACGATGGCCAGACGTTCCCGATCGGCGCCGTGACCGTCACCGCCCACTGGTTCCCGGGCCACACGCTCGGCCAGTTCAACTTCCGCCTCGACGCCCCCGACGGCACGAGCGCACTCTTCACCGGCGACGGCATCTTCCTCCGCTCCTTCGGCCGCCCCGACCTCGGCGGCAAGGGCGAGGCTTGGACGCCGCTGCTCTACGAGAGCCTGACCGAACGCCTGCCCGCCATCGTCCATCCGCACACGCTCATCCTGCCGGCCCACTTCAGCGCCCTCGACGAGGCCGGCGCCGACGGTGTCTTCAGCGCCCCCTACGCCGCGGTCGCCGCGACAAACGACGCCCTGCGCCACCGCGACCTGGCCGAGTTCACCGCCTACGTCCTGGGCCACCTGCCCGTCTTCCCGCCCGAGTACGTCCAGATCAAGCGCGTGAACATCGGCCTCCTCGAAGCCGGCGAGCAGCTGGCCGACGAACTCGAGCTCGGCAAGAACATCTGCGCGCTGAGCGCATAGCCGACCCGATCGACCTCCCCCTCCCGCTCCTCTCACCCATACCCGACCCAAACGCAAGGAGAGCCACCCATGTCCACCCACTTCGACGCCACCCTCGACGTCAAGGGCGCCAAGTGCCCGATGCCCCTCGTGAAGAGCCGCAAGGCGATCGGCGACCTGCCCGTCGGCCACGTCCTCCAGGTCATCGCCACCGACCGCGGCTCGATCGCCGACTTCCAGGGCTGGGCGACGACGGCCAAGAACATCCGCCTCGTGGCGCAGGAGACCACCGCCGAGGGCGGCCAGGACCTGTACGTCCACTACCTGGAGCGCACCGCATGAGCCCCGTCGACACGCTGTCGCCGTCCGCCCCGTCGATGCCGTCCGCGACGACGATGCCTTCCGCCGCGTCGATGTCCGCCCCCGCCGACTCCTCCGACCGCCTGGCCGCCCTCGAAGCGCGCCTCACCGCCCTCGAAGACCACCCGTCCCAATCCACCGAAGACCGCGTGGCCATGGTCGTGTTCTCGGGCGACCTCGACAAGGCGATCGCGGCCTTCATCATCGCCACCGGGGCGGCCGCGATGGGCATGGAGGTGAGCATGTTCTTCACCTTCTGGGGCCTGAACGCGGTGAAGAAGCAGAAGGTCTTCGCCGGCAAGAACGTCATCGAGCAGGGCTTCACGGCGATGCTGCCCGGCGGACTCGGTCAGACCGGCCTGTCGCAGATGAACTACTTCGGCGCCGGCGCCAAGATCATGCGCCGCCTGATGAAGCAGCATGACGTCTCCTCGCCCGAAGAGCTGTTCGGCCTGGCCCAGGAGCTCGGCGTCCGGATGGTCGTGTGCGACATGTCGCGCGAGCTGCTCGGCGTCACCGACGCGGAGCTGATCGACGGCCTCGAGACCGGCGGCGTGGCCACGTTCCTGGGCGACGCGGCCCGCGCCAAAGTGACGCTGTTCATCTGAAGCCGCCGACAACGGCCGTTCGCCTTTCGTCGCCGCACGAACGGTCAACGACATCCCCACGCGTTGCCCCACAGGATTGCCCCACAGGAGGCCACGATGCTCCGCAGTCTCTTCCAGCCCCGCCCGGCCATGCCGGCCGCCGGCGCCCTCTCCGTCGCCGAGCTGAAGCAACGACTCGACGACGGCGAAACGCTCCACGTGATCGATGTCCGCTCGGCCGCCGAGTTCGCGCACGACGGCCGCATCGCCGCGGCGCGCCTCCTGCCGCTGCCGGTCCTCGCCGAACGGATGAGCGAGCTGCCGCGCGACGTGCCGATCGTGTGCGTGTGCCGCTCGGGCCAGCGCAGCGGTTTGGCCGTGGAGATGCTCGCCCGCCACGGCTTCACGACCGCGCTCAACCTGACGGGCGGCATGCAGGCCTGGGCACGCGCCGGCCTGCCCACGCAGCGCGGCTGACGGGAGGCACCATGATCACCGACGCGCCGTCCGCGACGTACGCACCGCCCACGCAGTTCGCACCGCCCGATCCGCACACACCTTGCGTACCGTGCGCCGCCCTCGCCGACCGCTCCGCCACCGCCCCGCCGCAGAGCTACGACGTGACGCCGACGGTCCGGCTGGCCGCCCAGCCGCAGCGCGCGGACTGGGCGCGCTGGGCCGCCGAGGGCTTCGACACCGTCCTCAACCTGCGCGGCGACAGCGCACGCGCGGCCGAGCAAGGGCGCGCGGCGGCGGCCGCCGGGCTGCGCTACCTCCACCGCCCGTGGCCGGCCTACGAACTCGATCGGGCCCACATCGACGCGTTCGCGGCCATCGTCGAGGCGCCCGATACCGGCCGCCTGGTGTTCCACTGCCGCACCGCCAGCCGCGTCGGCCTCATCTGGCTGCTCTATCGCCAGATCCGCCACGGCTGGACGCGCGACCAGGCCGTCGCCGAGCTGCGCGCCGCCGGCTACGGCGACGACGCGATCGAGACGTTCGACTTCTGCGCCGACGACTACTTCGAGCGCAGCGCATGACCGCGCTCGCCGGGCCAATCGGGCCCGCCCGGACGGCCCGCGCGATGTCGACGTGGCTGCCGGTGTGGCTGCGCGACTACCGGCGCACCGACCTGCCGAGCGACGTCATCGCCGGCCTCGTCACCGCCGTCCTGCTCATCCCGCAGAGCATGGCCTACGCCCAGCTGGCCGGGCTGCCGCCGCAGGTCGGGCTGTACGCCTCGGTCCTGCCGCTCGCCGTCTACGCCATGCTCGGCACGTCGCGGCAGCTCTCCGTCGGTCCGGTGGCCATCACGTCGCTCCTCGTCTACAGCGGGGTGAGCGCCCTGGCGGCGCCGGGCACGGCGCGCTTCGTGGAGCTGGCGCTCGTCCTCGCGCTCCTCGTCGGCGCGGCCAAGCTGCTCATGGGCGTGCTGCGGCTCGGCGAGCTGCTGAACTTCATCGCCCACCCGGTCCTCGCGGCGTTCACGAGCGCTTCGGCGCTGATCATCGCCGCCGGGCAGCTCAAGCACATCCTCGGCGTGCCCGTCGGCGGCGAGCGGCTGCACCAGGTGCTGGCGCAGGCCGCCGCGCACCTCGGCCGGGCCAACCCGGCCACGCTCGCCATCGGCCTCGCGACGATCGCGCTGCTCGTCGGCTTCCGCAAGGGCCTGCGCCCGGCGCTGGGACGCACGCGGCTGCGGCCGCTGGCCGTGACGCTCGTCGTCAGCGCCGCGCCGCTCGTCACCGTGGTGCTCGGCACGCTTGTGACGTGGCTGCTGAGGCTCGACGCGTCGGCCGGCGTGGCCGTCGTCGGCGCCATCCCGCTCGGCCTCTCGCCGCTGCGCGTGCCGACCGCCACCGCGGCGGACGTCACGGCGCTGCTGCCGGCCGCGGCCGCCATCGTCCTGGTCAGCGTCGTCGAGTCGATCGCGGTGGCCAAGTCGTTGGCCAGCAAGCGCCGCCAGGCGATCGAACCCAACCGGGAGCTCGTGGCGCTCGGCGCGGCCAACCTGGCGGCCGGGCTGTTCAGCGGCTACCCGGTGACGGGCGGCTTCGCCCGATCGGTCGTCAACGACCAAGCCGGCGCGGTCAGCGGCGCGGCGTCGCTCGTCACGGCGGGCGCCATCGCCGTCATCCTCCTCTTCTTCACCCCGCTCTTCGCGTTCCTGCCCCAGGCCGTGCTGGCCGCGACGGTCATCGTCGCCGTCGCCGGTCTCGTCGATCTGGCCGAGCCGCGCCGCATCTGGCGGGCGAACCGCAGCGACGCGGTCGTCTGGGCCATGACGTTCGCCGCGGTGCTATCGCTCGGCGTCGAGCGCGGGATCTTCGCCGGCGTCGGGACGTCGCTGGCGCTCCTCTTGTGGCGATCGAGCCGGCCGCACATCGCCATCGTCGGCCGCCTGGGCGAGAGCGAGGTCTACCGCAACGTCCGGCGCCACGCCGTCACGACGTGGCCGCACGTCGTCGCGGTCCGCGTCGACGAGAGCCTGTTCTTCGCGAACACACGCTTCCTGGAGCAGGCGCTGCTGAAGATCGTCGCCGACCGCCCGGCCGTGCGCCACCTGGTTCTCATCGGCTCAGCCGTCAACTTCATCGACTCGAGCGCGCTGCACACCCTCGAATCCCTGCTCCACGAGCTGCGCGACGGCGGCGTCGAGCTCCATCTGGCCGAGATCAAGGGCCCGGTGATGGACGGCCTCGAGCGCACCGACTTCCTGGACCATCTCGGCCGCGACCACGTCCACCTGACCACGGACCGGGCGCTGCGAGCGCTTGGGTGTGACGACGATCCGCGCGACGATCGGCACGAGATTCGGCACGACGATCCGCACGACGACCCCGCGCCGCGCCGTCAGCCGAACGCCACCGGCAGCCACACCCGCCGCCCGCCCGCCCCGCCCGTCGGCGTCGCCTCACCCCCAGGCGTCGTCGCGCTCGCATCCGGCGACGGCGTCATGGTCGGCGTGTCGGGCAGCGACGTGGCCGTCGACGTCTCGGTCGGGGCCGTCGTCGCCGTCGGCGGTTCGGGCGTCTCGCTCGGCACCGGGAACGTCGGCGGCGGCCCGGGGACGGACGTCTCGCTCGGCGGGCTCGGCAGCGGCAGCGGTGTCAGCGGCGGCGGCGGGAACGTCGCGGTCGGCGTGGTCGTCGAACTTGCCTCCGACGTGCCCGTGCCGGAACCCGGCGTCGACGTCGGCTCCGGTGTGAGCGGTGGCGGCGGTGGTTCGAAGCTCGTCACCCCTGCCCAGTCCGGCTCCGCCCCCGTCGTCAGCGGCCCGTACACCGTCCCGCCCCCGTCCTGGACGTAATACAACCGCACGTCCCGGCTCGGCGTCGTCGCGATCTCGGCGTTGAAGATGATCCAGCCGCCGCCGGGCGACCACGACGGGCGGAACAGGGACCAGTCGGGGTGCGTGGCCACGGTGCCGGCCGTGCCGGTATCCAAGTCGAGCAACCAGACCGCGTACGGCCGACGCCCCACCGACGAAGCGTGGGACGCGAACGCGATCCGGCGCCCGTCCGGCGACCACGCGGGCTGGACATCGTCCCAGCCGGGGTGGGCGAACAGGCGGCGCGTCGTCGACGTCGCCAGATCCAGCGCCCAGAGCTCGCCGTCCGCGCCGTTGCCGCCGTCGGCGGCGCGCAGGACGAACGCCAGCGTGCGGCCGTCCGGCGACCACGACGGGTTGCCGATCACCTGGCTGCTGCCGGTCGCCGAGAACAAGAGCCGCGCGCCCGTGCCGTCCGGCCGGACGACGGCGATCCCGCTGCCGCCGATGATCTGGCCCTGCGACGACGTGATGTACTGGATGACCGTGTACGCGATCCACGCCCCGTCCGGCCGCCAGCGCGGCTCGAAGTGCGCCGGCCCGTTCGTCACCGCCCGCCGAACGCCCGTCGCCACGTCGACGACCTCGATGCGCCACTGCGCCGCCGCGCCTGACCCGCCCGTCGCCGTGTACGCCACCTCGCGCCGATCCGGCGACCAATGCGGCTGCGCTTCCGTCAGCTGCGGTGTCGTCGTCAGCGCCCGCCGCCCGGTGCCGTCGGCAGCGATGACGAACAGGTCCGTCCGCCCGCCCGCCGCCGCCACGTCCTGGAACACGATCGCCCCGCCCTGCGCCGGCCCGACCGGCGGCCCGACGGGGCCGGGAGTCGGTACGGTCGACGGTCGCGTCGGCGCATTCGGCGGTTGCGTCGCCGTGGGAGTCGAACCGGCCTCGCCGGGCACGACGACGATGCGTCCGGTCATCGCACCGTGATAGACGCAGTGATAGCGATATTCACCGGTCGACAGGAACCGCACCCGCAGCGCCCGCCCCGGTGCCAGCGTCCAGTTGAACCACCCCGCATCGCTCGTCACCGAGTGCAACCGCGCACCGCGATTCGACCACCGCACCGTCGACCCCACCGTCACCGTCACCGCCGCCGGCACGAACACGTCGTCCGTCACATCCACATCGACGATCGGACTCGGCGCCGACTGCAAGCCGTGCATCCCCACCGGCGCCGCCGCCACCCCGGCCACCGAACCAAGGACACCCAGGATGACGGCACCCACGGCCATCGCCATCCCACCCGCCTGCGGGCGACGCATGCGTCGCCCGCAGGCCGTCGCCCCTACACGGGGGTGGGATGGTGGAGACGCGGTGCCGGCATCATGGGCGGGGTTCGGCGGGCGCGACATCACGCCTCCGCGTTCAATTCACCCAACACCGCGGCGCGCTCCTCCATCGTCAGGCCGTCGGCTTGCGCGATCGCCGGGCCGGCGAACGGTTCGTCGCGGTGGGACACGAGGTCGGCGAGGTCGAGGCCCGCCCGTTGGAGCAGGGACCACGAGCCGCCGCCGGCGCGGTAGAACGCGGTCAGGATGTGCTGGTTCGACAGGCGGTTCGACAGGCGGTTCGACAGGGCCGCGCGGGGCTCGGGCGACGTCGGCGGTGCCGCGGGCGGGGCAGGCGCGAGATCGGATGCGGCGTCGAGAGCGAGGTCAGGAGCGAAGTCGGATGCGGCGTCGGATGCAACGTCGGGAGGCGCGCCGCCGGCCAGGCTGTACTCGCCGGCCGGGAGCCAGTCGCGGTTGCCGTAGCGCTCCTCGATGGCGTCCAGCGTGCGGTCGAGGTCGGACGCGGGCACGCCGGCGGCGATGAGCAGCTCCGTGACCGTCGGCACCCGGAAGCGCACCGGGCCGCCGCGCGCCTCGGCAGGGGGCGATGATCCCACACCGACCGGTGCCCCGGCGACCGCATCGAGCAGCTCGCCGTCGTCCATTCCGCCGCCGTCGGGTCCGTCGTCCAAGCCGACCAGCGCCGGCGCCGTCGGGTCGAACAGGACGGACGGCGGCGGGCTGATCTGGCGGGCGTACTGCGTGAAGTCGTGGTACGCCTTCCACGCCGGGCGGACGCTCGCGGGCGAGAGATCGACGGATGCGAACAGCCCGTTCGCGGCGCCGGCGTCCGTCAGGGCGGTCCAGATCACGGTGGCCACGTGCGGGTCGGCGGTCAGCGTGTCGAAGGCCGTCCAGAGGTTGCGGGCCTGCACGGTGTCGCCGGTGGCGTCGGCGTCCCAGGACATGCCGGTCGCCCAGACGCTCTTCACGTCGACCGCATGACGGCCGAGTGCCGCCGCGGCAGCGCGCCACACCCGCCCGGTGCGCTCGGCCACGGCCGCGGCCACGGCCGCCTCGTCGACGCCGCCGTCCGGCAGCAGCCGGAGCTGGATGCCGATCGCATCGAACGGCGGTGTCCCGACCGCCCAGCGGCCGGCTTCGATCGCGGCGCGCAGGTAGTCCACCCCGTCGTCGGCGGGTGTGCAGAGCAGGCCGCCGGCGACGACGGTGGCGCCGGGCGCCGCGGCGCGCACCGCCCCGCCCACCGCCTCGAGCAGCGCCGCCCAGCGTGCCGGCGGGATGGGATCCCGGCCCGCCGGCGCATGGTTCGGCAGCGGCACGATCTCCCACGCCTGTACGCGATCGCCGAGCGCGCCGGCCAGCAGCGCGGCGTGCTCGACGAGCTCCTCCAGCCACGCCGCGCCGACGGCCGGCGCAACCGACGCGTCCGCCGCCGCGGCATCCGGCGCCACGGTCAGTCCGCCGTCGATCACGCCGAGCACGCGCAGCCGTCCGGCCGCGGCGGCATCGACGGCGCCGCCGGCCGCGGCCAGAAAGGCCTCATCGACCACCCGCCGTTCGTCGAGCACGAAGCGCATCCGCACCCAACGCGCACCGACCGCTGCGGCGGCGGCCAGACGCGCGTCGAGGTCGGCCGTGGAGCCAACGTCGACGCCGATGCGGTTCATGACCATTCGTCACCTCGATGCGGCACGGACATGCGATCCCGTAGGGGCAGGCCCCCGTGCCTGCCCCGTAGGCCGTACCCCCACCCCCCCCCACGGCCCACACGCATTTGTCCGGAATTGGGTTGGGCCGTGTGGGGTGGGGGGGCGGCGGCCCACGGGGCAGGCACGGGGGCCTGCCCCTACAGGATGGAACGGACCATCACGATTCCCAGCGCAATCTCGACGAACGCGGCGCACGCCAACAACATCCGCGCGGCCATCGCGAACCCACGCTCGTGAACCACCGCGGCGAGCGCGCCATTGGCCACGAGCGCGAGCAGGCCGACCGTCGGGAGGCGCCAGGCGCCGCTCTTCGGGCCGGTCGGGCCGGGTGCGGTCAAACCGACGCCGTCCTGGACGACGTAGGCGAAGCGCAGGCTGACCCGCGTCGGCAGATCGGGATAGTGCCACGCGAGCCAGCCGAACGCGAACGCCAGGACGGCTGCCGCAGCGAGCAGGAGCCCAACGGATATCCCGTCGTTCCATAGCCCCAGCCGGGCCCACGGCGCCGGGAACGAGCGCTCCTCCAGCACTTGGCGCGCGCCGAGCCGACGGCGTTGCACGAACTCGTCGGCGAAGGCGAGCGGGTCGGCGGGCGAGATCGCGTACGACAGCGCCTGGGTCATGATGAGGACCTGCGATTCGGGCGGCACCGTGGCGTACACCAGAACCGGCCGCGGTTCACCGGCGTCGTCAAGGATCGTCGTGTGCCCGACCTCGTAGCCTTCCACCCGTACGCCGATGAGCGGCGCCTGGTACGGCCGCCCCTTGACGACATGCGTGATCGCGCCCATCGGCACCACCTGGCGCGTCGCCGCCCAGCGGATGACGAGGGCGTCGCGGCTGAGGGCGTAGTGCATGTTGAACAGGCCATAGCTCCAGTACGCCAGCCGGAACGTCGCGGCCAGGAGCACGACGAACGCCGCGCCCCACCCGACGGTGCGCGGACCGACGCCGTGCGCCAGCGCCAGGTAGAGCACGCCGCCGCACCCCGCAAGGCCCAGTGCAACGAGGCCGAGAGCGATCCAACGCGCCTGCGTGCGAACAGGGTGGAACGACATGGCGTGGCGGCCGCCCGGGCGCTAGAACCGCCGCCAGGCGAGGGTCGCCGGGAAGAGGCTGGGCAGGAAGTCGTCCGTCAGCATCGCGGCCGTTTCGGCGGATGTGCCGCGCACCGGCGCCGCAAGGCGCAGGCTCACCACGCCGCGCTCGGGGTCACGGCCGGGATGGTCCCACAGGTAGAAGTAGAGGAACACGAGCTCCCCCTTGGTGCCGCTCTTCTGCGCGGTGCCGAAGTTCACGGACAGCGGTCGCGGCCCGCGCGGCAACCGCACGGCGCGCGCGTCGAACGCCTCGATGGCCCAGCCGCCGAGCGGATAGCACGTCTCGGGGGTGTGCTCGAACAGATGGTAGCTGTGCCCGCCCCGGCTGCCGAACGCCGTGAGCCAGACCAGCGCGCCGTCTGCGCGGCGATAGGTGCGGGCGATCGAGACCTCGGGGTCGCGCAGCCAGATGTCGACCGCCGGGTCCTCGGCCCGATCCTCACCCACCCATGCCCCGATGTCGAGCGGCAGCGCAGCCGGCAGCGCGCCGAGCGACCAGTCGACGGTCGACCGCAGCGCGACCTCGCCGGACGTCCGACCGTACCAGCCGGCGGTGTCGGCGAAGACGACGTGGCCGCCGGCGGGCGGGGCCGGCGGGGGAGGCGTCGCGTCGCGCGTGCGGGTGAAGAGGAGGGCGGCCAGTAGGATCGCTGCCGCGGCGGCGATGAGCCGGCGTCGGCGGCGATGCGTCGGGAGGCCCTCATCGGACGACATCACACCCCATCGCTCTCCCCATCCACAACAACCCCAGCACCGCCGCCGCGAACAACACCGGGCTCGACGGCCCGTGGTAATACGTCAGTCCGGGCACCGTGCCGAAGGCTTCCGCCACCACGAGCAGCCCGCTGAGCCGAACGGTGTTGGCGACGAGCGCGAGCGGCACCGCCAGCGCGACGAGCGACCAGCGCCGCACGCGCGGCCCATGCAGCGTCCCCGCCAGGCCGACGGCCAGCGTCACGAGCGCGACGATCGAGCGCAGGCCGCTGCACGGCGCCCCGACCTGGTAGCTGCCGTCCCCGACGATGAGCTGCGGGCCGCGGTGGATCACGTCGACGCCGAGCGGGCCGACGAGGGCGGCAGCTTGACCGGCGGCGGCGGAGGCAAGGCGCGGGGCGATGTGCGCCACCCACGGCAGCGGGATCGCCAGGGCGAGAAGCGCCAGCGGGAGGGCGAACGCGCGCAGCCACGCAGGCCCGCCGACGATCAGGCAGGCACCGGCCAACAGGCCGACGAACGCGAGCGCCGAGGCGGGCCACAGCGCGTACCGCGCGGCAAGCGCATGGGCGGCGACGGACAGCGCGACGAGCGCAAGGCCCGCGAACGACGGCGCGGCGGGTCCGAGGCGCCTCGCGGCACGCCAGGCGAGGATGACCGCGGCGGCGGCGACGAGCGGCCCGTGCGAGTAGTACGGATTCACGCGCCACGTCTCCGCCACCCAGGTCAGGGCCGGCGCGAACAGCACGGCCGCCGCGAGGAGCGCGGCGGCGGCGGCGGCGAGGGGCAGTCTGTCGTCAGCCTTCGGCAACGCGCCGGCCTACGCGGGCGTCGGCACGGCGACGGGCTCGAAGACCGGCGTGCACCAGTGGCGGTACGCCGGCACGCGGCCGCGGACGACGTCGAAGTAGAGATCCCGCAGCCCGGCCGCCACAGGACCCATGCGGCCGGAACCGACGCGGCGCTTGTCGATCTCGACGACGGCGGCGATCTGGACGCCCGTGCCGGTGAAGAACACCTCGTCGGCGCCGTACAGCTCGCTGCGGTCGATCGACCGTTCCTGGACGGGCATCCCGAGGCGCTCGCCGCACAGCTGCATCACCGTCGAGCGGGTGATCCCCTCGAGGATGTTGTCGAAGACGGGCGGCGTGATGATCACGCCGTCGCGGACGATGAAGATGTTCTCGGCGCTGCCCTCGGAGACGTGGCCGTTCTGGTTCAGGACGATCGCCTCGTCGTAGCCGTTCATCAGGGCCTCGCTCTTGGCGAAGGCGCTGTTCACGTACGTGCCTGTGATCTTGCCGCGGGCCGGCATGCTGTTGTCGTCCACCCGCCGCCACGACGAGACCATGACGCGGGCGCCCTCTTCGTTGTCGACGTACTGGCCGAACGGGGTGGCGAAGATCGAGATCTCATCCTTGAGGCCGTGCAGCCGGACGCCGATCATCTCGTCCGACTTGTAGGCCAGCGGTCGGATGTACGCATCCTCGCGGTAGCCCTCGCGCCGGAGCAGGTCGATCGTGATCCGGCTGAGGTCGTCGGCGCTGTACGGCAGGTCCATGAACAGGAGCGCGCAGCTCTTGATCATCCGCTCGAAGTGCTCGTGCAGTCGGAAGACCAGCATCTGCTGCTCTTCGTCGTTCCAGTAGCCGCGGATGCCCTCGAAACAGCCGGTGCCGTAATTGAGGGCGTGCGTGCGGACGCTGATCTTGGCGTCCTCGATTCCGACGATCTGGCCCTTGAAGAACGCGAACTGTCCCTTCATGCCTACACTCCCGACATCAGAGGGCGCGGCCGGCGCGGCGCCATTATACCGTGCGGCATGGGTCGGGCCAACCGGTTTCGCGGGGCGCTGCGCCGGCCTACGCCCGCCCCCGCTCCTCCGCCGAACACCGCGGACACCCCGCTTCCGCGGACGCCACTTCGATCTCGTGCTTCAAGCAGTACGCGTCGACGCGCAGCCGTCGCAGCAGCCCCCACCGCTTGACGACGGCCAGGTCGACGCGCAGCTCGCGGCCGGCGTTCGCGCGCAGGATCGCCGGCACGACGCACTTGGCGCAGTCGCCCGGCTGCCACGGCAGCGAGCGGCGGTTCGCCTTGATCAGCCGGCACTCCTGGATCGCCCGGCCGCGGTTGTAGTCCTCATAGTAGTGGCGGCAGTCGGTGCCGGCGGGGGTGCGCATGCGTTCGCTCCTGGGTGGGGCGGATTGTAGCGCCGGTAGGTGTCGTCCGACGTGGGGACGCTTCGCTATCGACCCGATCGCATCGCCCAGGGCAGTGCGATGCGGACGGCGGCGGCGGGGATCGAGGTCGCGGTTTGGATCGACGTCGCGGTCGATGTCGCCACGGTCGTCGCAATCGACGTCGCAGAAACGGTCGACACGGGCGGCGCCGGCGTCGGTCCCGGCTCGCCGAGGTGCGGCGGCTGCCCGGTCGTATCGCACGTCCGCCCGTCGCGGTACTCGAACGCGCCGATGTCGGGCCGGGCGTCGTCGCGCGCGCTGCCGCACCAGTCGTCGACGAGGCCGGGGATCGTCCGGGCTTGGTCGACGATCGCGCTGCCGTCCTTCAGCGTGAAGTCGCGCGCGTCGGGGTTGCGGAACCAGGCGCGGAAGTCGGCCGCGGTGCCTTGCAGCGTGTCGGCGATGCGTGCCTTCCCGCCGTCGCGCTCGCGGATGCGCCCTTGGACGAGGTTGCCGGTGATATCGGCGTCCGAGGCGGCGAAGCGGACGTCGATCCCGGCCGTGCCGAAGAGCGTGTTGTGCTCGATGCGCGTCCCCTTCGCCTCGTTCAGGTAGATGCCGACGTCCGCCGGACAGTGGGCGATGACGTTGTTGCGCATCACGCCGCCTTGGTGCTCCGGGCTGCACGTCCCGTCCTCGCAGATCCGGTCCGGGCTCGACCCGCCGCCGCCGAAGGAAAGGCCGAGACGGATGCCGCCCTTGTGCAGCAGCTCGCACACGACGAGGTTGCGCTCGAAGACGCCGTCGCGGCTGTTGCCCTTGAGGAATGCGGCGTAGCTGATGCGGTCGCCGCCGTCCTTGAAGTGGTCGTGGATGAAGTTGCCGACGACGCGCCAGCGCCGCCCGCCGACGACGTCGATCGGGGTCACCGGGTTGCTCGTCCGGCGCCCCGCCGGGCTGAAGAACTCGGTGTCGCGGATGACGACGTCGTCCGGCCAGCGCCAGCCGCCGGCCGCCGCGCCCATGTCCTGCCCGTTGCCCTTGATCATCGCGTTGAACGCGTGCAGCCGGCAGCCGTCGACGACCGTCCGCTCCGCTTCGCCGACGATGTGGAACGCGTGCTCGCAGCGGCTGTCGTCCGCGCACACGCCCTCGAGGTCGAGGTTCTCGAAGCGCCAGTCGGGCACGGTGACGAGGAAGCCCTCGACGTAGCTGCCGTCGGTGGACGTGAACCGCAGCAGCGCGTCGCCGAGCGTGGCGGCGCGGACGGTGATCGGGCGGTCGGGGGTGCCGGGGCGGGTGACGGCGAGCTTGGGGGGGAGGGTGTAGGTGCCGGGGGCGAGGGTGATCACGTCGCCGGGGGCGGCGGCGGCGATGGCGCGGGTGAGGTCGGCGGGGGTATGGACCGGGACGATGCGGGGCTGGGCGTGTGCGGCAGGCGGAGCGGAGCGGGCGGCGCTGATGACGATCGCAGCGGACATCGCCACGAGGATCAGGCGCGGCGCGGTGTTGCGTCGCGTCGCGAACGCCTCGGTCGTCGGTCGACGCGACGCGTCAATATTGGGTGCGCGCGTGTGCATGGCGGAGATCCTCTCGTGCTGCAGGGCGGGTGGGTGCGAGGGGTGTGCGCTTGCGAGTCACGGCGACCCATGGCCGGCCTACCCCCATTGTGCCGCGGAACGGATCGCTGCGCTCCGGCTGTCTCACGGGAGCAGACACCACCCCTCACCTCACTGTTGGAGCCCGCGATGTGCCCCGTCACGAACTCGCAGTTCCCGCGCCTTTCGGCGCATGCGCACGTCGTTCGCCGCCGTCACGGAGACCCTCGCCGCGGTGGACGAGCGCCCGCCGCCCTTCTCGCCGGGGCGCTCGTCCTTCTGTGCGGCGTCCGCGCCGCCTCCGTCGCCGCAGAAGACGCACGACCCGGACTGCCGACGGCTTATCGCTTCCATGTCGGGCGCGATGCGCCGCTCGGCGGGACGCTGGGCCGCGTCCGGTCCATGGCGGTCGGACCGGACGACACGCTCTACGTCGTCGACAGCGACTCCGGGCGGGTGCTGCGCTCCGACGCCGCCGGCCGGATGATCGGGGCATGGGGCACGGTGGGCACCGGCCCGGGCGAGTTCGGCCCGCTGGCGAGCGCTCCGGGCGACGTGGCGGTCGGATCGAACGGCCACGTTCTCGTCGCCGACCCGACGAACGGCCGTGTGCAGCGCTTCACCGCTTGGGGTGCGTTCCTCGGGGCCACCTGCGTTCTGGGCGCCGATCCGTCCGCCGCCGCCGGCTGCGCCACGTCCGGCAGCGCGCCGACGTGGTCCATGGCCATCGGACCGAACGGCACGCTCTACGTCGCGACGCCGAACCCGGGCCGGCTGCGCGCCTTCGCCCCGGACGGCACGCCGCAGGGCGATTGGCCGGTGGTGGCCGATCGGATTGCCGTGGATGGGGCCGGTCGGGTCTGGGTCGGCGACATCGAAGCCCTCACGCTCCGCGCGCTCGCGCCGGACGGCAGCACCACCGCCGGGCCGTACGGTCTTCCGGCCTGTGTGTTCGGATCTGGCAGTCCGTTCTCGGGGGTACCTCAGGATACCCTCTGCAACCCGCTCAGCCTGGCCCGGCATCCGGACGGCTCGCTGCTCATCGGCCAGCATGTCGCCGGCAGTGGTCCGCGGATCGAGTCGCTCGATCTGTCCGGCGCGCGCCGAACGATCATCGACCGCGACCGCCTGCCCGAGTCCCCGACGGCCCTCGCCGTCCGCGCCGACGGGTCGTTCCACGTCGCCCAGTCCGATCAGCTCTCCGGCGGCCTCTACCGAACCACGATCGCCCTCCTCGGCCCCGACGGCACGTTGCACCGCCAGGCGTCCGTGCTCGGCGGTGACGCCGGCGCGGCGGCCCATCCGGCGGACGTGGCGTTCGGGGCGGACGGCAGCTTGTACACGCTCGACGCCCGCTCGGCCCGCGTGATGCAGCGCGGCGCGGACGGAGCCGAGATCCGAGCCTGGGGCGGCGTCGGCAGCGCGCCGGGGCGGATGGAAGGGCCGCGCGGCCTCGCCCGGACGCAGGACGGTGCGATCCTCGTCGCGGACACCGGCAACGCGCGCGTTCAGCGTTTCGATCCGGTCGGCGCCTTCGTGGCCGTCGTCGGCGGCCCGGCAGCCGCCGACGGCGGTCTCGTGGCGCCGGTCGACGTGGCCGAGGCCGGCGACGGCAGCGTCGTCGTCTCGGACGCCGACGGGTGGGGACGCACGGCGCGGATCGTGCGCTTCGACCCGACCGGCCGGTACCTGGGGGTGGTCGCACAGTCCGATCGCGCCGGCGGCTTCGGCGCGCTGTCCACAGGCCCGGACGGCTCGGTCGCCGCGCTCGACACCTTGAACGCCCAGATCATCTGGCTCGACCCGACCGGCGCCACCGTTACGACACGGGTGCCGCTGCCCCAAACGGCCGGCGTATGGCGCACGCCGACCGCGCTCGAGGCGACGCGGGACGGCGCCGTGCTCGTCGCGATGGGCGCGGCCGGCATCCTGCGCATCGGGCGGGACGGAGCGGTGACCGCCCGCGCGCCCGTCGGATGCGGCGACGACGAAGTGGTCGCGCCGGAGGGCATGGACGAAGGTGAGGACGGGCGCCTCGCCGTCGCGGACACCGGCAACCGCCGCTTCGTCGTCGACCGCCCGGGCCTCGGGCCGACGACGGTCCTCGGTTACGCCGCGCGCGGGCCGGACGGCGACCTCGCCTTCGATGCGCCCTCGGCCGTGGCCGCGGTGGGCGGCGGCATCGTCGTCGCGGACACCGGCCATGACCGGCTCGCCTTCGCCGACCGGTCCGGCCAACCGCGGGGCGGCGTCGCCGCGGCGGGCTGCGGACCGGATCGCCTGCGCGCACCGTCGGCCGTCGCCCCGGCGCCGGACGGCGGTGTCGTGGCCGCGACGAGCGCCGGCCGCATTCAGCTTGCGGGCACGGACGGCTCGCTCGGCCGATCCTGGGGCGACATGGGCGCGAACCCACCCGAGCTCGGGCGGGTGACCGGGCTGCTGCCGCTCGAAGACGGCGGCCTCGTGCTCGCAGACGGCGCGCAGCACCGGCTCCTCCGCGCGGACGGCGCCGGGCGGATCGAAGCGGTCTGGGGCGCCGAAGCGCTCCGGCTGCCGGGCCCGGTGGCCGGTGTGGCCGGCAGCGTGCGCATCGCGCGCGCCCCGGACGGCGGTTTCGTGGCGCTCGACGACGTCGCGCGCCGGTTCGTCCGCCTCGACAGCGACGGCCGCGTGACCGCATCATGGCCGCTGGACGAGCGAGTCGTCCGCCCGAGCGGCCTCGCCGTCGCGGCGGACGGGACGCTCGTCGTCGCCGACCGCGACCGGGCGCGCCTCGTGCACCTCGCGGCAGACGGGGCATGGCTCGGCACAACGGCGGAGTACGAGGACCTCAAGTACGTGCGGGGCGCTGCGGTGCTGCCGGACGGACGCTGGCTGTCCGTGGCGACGGGCTTTCTCGCCGCGGACCGCCACGGGGCGAGCCGGCTCGTCGTGTTCGAGCCGGGCGGCGCGGTGGTGGCGGCGACGCAGCTAAAGGTTGGACCGAACGCCCACTTCTACGGGAACGACGTGTCGGTGTCGTCGGACGGTCGGGTCATTGTGTCGGGCGTCCACAACGAGACCCAGTGGGGCGACGATCCGACACTTTCGCTTGCGGACGAAATCGCCTACGAGCTCGACGGTGCACTGCAGAAGGTGCGCACGTGGTCGCTGCCCGTTGTCGGCCCGCATGCTTCGTTGAGTCCCAACCCCTCGACCGTCGTCGCCGCACCGGACGGTGGCCTGTTCGTCGCCGACGTATCGACGGGCTGGACCGTTCGCCTCGCCGCCGACAGCACGATTGCCCGGGTGTGGCGGACGGCGCGCAGCGGCCCCGGCGGCCTGGACGCCCCGCGCGGCGTCGCCGTGCTGAACGGCCAGGACGGCGCCCCTCGCCTCTTCGTGGCCGATGCCGTCGGCCACCGGATCGCACGCTTCGCGTGGAACGGCACCTTCGAGCACGAGTGGTTCATCGGGCCGGGGGGCGCCCCGCTTTGGGCACCTCACCAGATCGCCGCCGCGCCCGACGGCACGCTGTGGGTGGCCGACACCCTCAATCACCGCGCCGCCCACTTCGCGTTCGACGGCACGCCGCTCGGCGCGCTCGGCACCGGCACCCGAGGCACCGCCGACGGCCAGCTCGACTCGCCCGAAGGCGTCGCCGTCCTCCCGGACGGCACCGTCATCGTCGCCGACACCGGTAACCGCCGCCTCCAAGCCTTCGCCCCCGACGGCACGTTCCTCGCCGCCTGGCGCGGCGACGGCCCGCCCAGCACTGCCTTGCGACGGCCGTCCGGCCTCTCCATCGCCGACGACGGCACGCTCTGGGTGGCCGACCGCGAAGCCGACCGCGTCGTCGTCTTCGGCCCGGCGCCGGAGATCGGCTGGCACGTCCAGTACTACCGCGACGGCGGCCTGCTCGACGGCCCGGTCGCGGCGCAGTGGATTCCCGGTCGCCACCTCGACCTCGACTGGCAGGGCCAACCGCCGGCGCCGGGCCTCGCGGCCACCGGCTTCTCGCTGCGCGCCGAGCGGCGGGCGGGTGCGCCGTTGGCGAGCGCGGCGTCGGGCGGCGGGGCCGGCGGCGCGGAAGGCGGTGCGGGCGCGACGTCGGTCCTGCGGCGGCTGTCGCTGGCCGTCCGCGGCGGCATGACGTTCATCGGGCCGCACGGCCAGCCGCCCGTCGTTCTCGCGGGAGATTCGGCGATGGCGGCGGCGACGACGGTGCGCCGCGCGCTCGACGCGGACGGCGACTGGCTGCGCGTGGACTTTGCGGCGACGGGGGCGCGGCCGATGGTGCGGGTGGTGGAGACACGGGAGGGTGTTGTGGTGCTGCCGTTCGCGGGGCGCGACGTGCCCTAGCCGAGAGGCAATTCGATCCCGCCGGCCGTCATGCGCGCCAGAACCTTTTCCATGGCCGCGACCTCCGACGACGCATAGCAGTGCGGCTCAACACCGCGGATATCGAGCACCTCGCGAACGAGCACGTAGGCATCGGGCCGTGGTTCCCCTCGATAAACAACAAGCAAGTCGATGTCACTCGCCACCGTGTGCCGCTCGTGCGCCGTCGAACCGAAGAGCACCATCCGCTGCAGCGGCAGCACAGCCGCCAACGCTGGCAGCCGCTCGCGGAGCAGCGCCACAATGTCCGAGCGGCTATGCGGCCGATAGAAGATCTGTACAGAGTTGGACGATGGACCGTGCATGTTCCACCAGGCGTTGGGCCTCGGTCAGGCTGTAGAGGTCGCGCGGCGAGCCCGACGGATGGGCGTCGGGGCAGCGCGCCGGGTTGCCCATGGCCTAACCGAGCCAGTCCGCGCTGCGTTCCAAGGCACACTCCGGCGAAGGGCGGTCTCAGCTTGAACGTGCGGCAACCATAGTCCCGACTGGTGCGCTACGGCCCCACCTCCACCACCCGCGGACTCCCCCCATCCCCCATCGTCATCCACCCCCTCCCGTCCGGCCCGATCGCGATGTCGCGTGCCCTCGACAAGTCCAGCAGCATGAGCGACCGCCACGCGCCGTCCGGCCGCCGCACCCTCACCTCGCCGCTGCGGCCGCCGATCCAGGCGCTGCCGTCGGGGCCGATGGCCAGGATGGGCACGTGCGGCCGGTCGCTCGGGTCGCGCAGGCTGAGATCGACGATCGGCTGACCGGCGAATGCGTCCCACGTGCCGTCGGCGGCGCGGCGGACGAGGCCGTGCTCGGTGCTGAACAGCCAGAGGGCGCCCGATGCGTCGCCGACCATCTGCGGGATCCCCCCGGTCCGGAGATCGACCGGCATGGCGACGTCCGTCCAGCTGCCGTCGGGCTGCAAGGATGCGACATGCCGCGTGGCCCCGTCCTCGATGCCCACCCACACGGCGCCGTCGCCCCCGATCGCCACGTCCCGCACGCCGCCGCTCGGCAGACCGGTGGCCGCGGAATGCGGCTCCCAACGCCCGTCCGGACGATTCCGGGTCACGAACACCTCCGTGCTCATCCCCTGGGCGACGGCCCACACCGAGCCGTCGGCGGCGGCGACGATGCGGCTGACGTTGCCGCCGCCGAGCGCGTCGGGCGCGGTGAAGTGCGTCCACGCACCGTCCGGCGTGCGGTGCGCGATGCCGTTCTCCGTCGCAAACCAGACCCCGTCGGGCGCGAGGGCGATGTCGTTGATCTCGCGGAGCAACGGCGGAGCACCTTCGCTCCAGTCCTGCCACTTGCCGTCGGCCCCCAGACGCTTCGTGTCCATCCAGACTCCGGCGCCGTCCACGGCCACGGCGCGTGCGAACTCCGGACCGCCGATCCACTCCTCACGCCACGTGCCGTCCGGCAGTCGTCGCGCGATCGTGCCCGATCCGACCCAGGCGACGCCGTCCGCGTCCAAGATGAATCCCGACGCCCATGCCACTCCCCGTCCGGGAACCTCGAAGTTCCATCGACCGGAATCGTCGTCGTCCGGGACATAGATCCCGCTCCTGCCTCCGAACCACGGTCGGCCGGCGCGATCGAAGGCGATCGCATGGAGTCCGGTCTCGTTGGCGCCGAGCCTGACCCCGTCCATCGATGCCGGCGACCATCGGCCGATGTTGCCGAGGACGTCGGCGAACGCGACCATCCGCTCCAACGCGTCCGAGTACTTTTGGGTGCTGTACAGCGCCCAGATCTGCCCATCCCGGCGCTCGGCCAACATCGGAATGGGCCCAAGTTCGATCCGCAGCCCGTCCGCCGAATCGAACGACTCCCATCGCCCGTCCGCGCGTCGAACGGCGACGCCGGTCGGCACCGCCCCGCGGCCTTCCGTCGCAACCCAGACGTCGCCGTTCGCCGCCGCAAGGATGTCGGTCACGGATGCAGTCGACACGAAGGGGAACCCCCGCACCGGCGACTCCCACCCGCACTCGCCCCCGAGCCGCGCCGCGCCGGAACTCCCGCCCACCCAGATGCCTCCGGAGCGGTCCACCGCGACATGCTCGGCGATGACCGGCGTCTCGATCGCCACCCACCGCCCGTCCGGCCGCCGGCGCCACAAATCGCCGTCGGTTACCCACACGGTGCCGTCCTGCGCCACCGCGATGTCCCGTCCCATACCCGCGCCCATTCCTTCCGCCGCGGTGAAGGACGTCCTCGACACCCCATCGCGCGACCGCTTGGCGACCCCGTCGATTCCAACGGACCACACATCGCCCGTGCGCGGATCGAGCGCCATCGCCTGGACATCGTTCGCCGGCCGCAGGTGTTGCCAGCGCCGTGCCGCAAGCGTCGGCAGCGGGCCGGGCGTCGGGCCGTGCGGCGGAGACGCGAAGTTGCAGGCCGGGCCGAAGGCGAACGGGAGGTAGATGCGCTGGTCGGCATGCGCGGTGAACCGGGGCAGGAGCGCGACGAGCAGCGGCGTGAGCGCGACGAGCCGGAGGATGGGGCGATGCGACATGGTGTGTGCTCCCGATGGCTGCGAACAACGTGTTGGGGAAGGTGCGGACTACCGGATGCCGGGCGGGTCTCCCGGGCAACGCGGCGAAGTGTACAGTACGCCCCGCGAGCCCGGTATACTCCTGCCATGCACCCTGTCGAATCGTACGTCACCACCCCGTCGGCACGCCCGCCGGCGCCCGCCGACGTCGTCGCGCGCGGCCTGCCCCCCGGCCACATCCCCGGCCAAGGCCTCACCGCCCTGGCCCCGATGCAGGACGTCACCCACCTGCCGTTCATGCGCGTCATGGCCCACTACGGCGCGCCGGACTACTTCTTCACGGAGTACTTCCGCGTCCACGAGGTCTCGTGCCTCGAACCGCACATCCTGCGCTCGATCACGGACCACGGCACCGGCCGCCCGGTCTTCGCGCAGCTCATCGGCGAGCACATCCCGTCGATGGTGCGCACCGCCAAGGCCCTCTCCGCCTACCCCGTGGCCGGCATCGACCTGAACATGGGCTGTCCGGCGCCGAAGATCTACAAGAAGAACGTCGGCGGCGGGCTGCTGCGCGATCCGGACAAGGTCGACGCGCTGCTCGGCGCGCTGCGCGACGCCGTGCCGGGTCGCTTCACCGTCAAGATGCGCGTCGGCTTCGACAACACCGAGCCCTTCGAGCGCATCCTCGCCCTCGTCAACAAGCACGGCATCGATCTGCTGACCGTCCACGGCCGGACCGTCGCCGAGATGTACCGCCCCGGCGTCCGCTACGACCTCATCGCGCAGGCGGTCCGCACGGTGCGCTGTCCGGTCCTCGCGAACGGCGACATCCACTCGCCTGCCAAGGCCGTCGAGGTCCTCGCCCTGACCGGCGCCGCCGGCGTCATGATCGGCCGCCACGCCATCCGCAACCCGTGGATCTTCCGCCAGACGCGCGAGGCGCTCGCCGGCCGCCCCATCACGCCCGTCACGCTCGCCGAGACTCGCGCGTACATCGATCGCCTCTACGGCGAGACCGAGTCGCCCACTGCGTCCCGCACGGCCCACGTCCACAAGCTCAAGAAGTACCTGAACTTCGTCGGCCAAAGCGTCGATCCGACCGGGGCGTTCCTCTACGAGATGCGGCGCGCCATGACGCACGCGGAGCTGTTCGCCATCTGCGACCGCCACCTCCTGGCCGATCCCGACCGCCACGCGTCCATCGAGCCGTACCCCGGCATCTTCGCCCGGCCGAACGCCGAGGCGCCGATGGACGGGTGCTCGTTGGAGACCATCCCCGGTTGATCCCCGACGTGTCCCCTGCAAGAGTATGTCACCCCGCCATCTCGCTCAACGCCAACCACCGCTCCGTGGCTGCGTCGAGGGTCGCGCCGACGGCGGCGAGGTCGTCCGTCAGCGCCTGCAGGCGGGTGAAGTCGCTGCCGGCCGTCGCGATCTCCGTGGTCAGCGCATGCTGGCGGGTCTCGAGGTCGGCGATCCGCGCCTCGAGGTCCTCGAGTTCGCGGGACTCCTTCCACGTGCGCTTGCGCACCGTGCCCGTGACGACGGCCGTGACCTGGTTCGCCCGCGCCTTCGACGTCGGCAGCGCCGTGGGCGTGGCGGCGGCGCGCTGCTCGCCGCGCATCCGCAGGAAGGTCTCGAACGGCGTCGGGTAGCCCGCGTGCAGCCGCCCGTCCTCCAGCACCGCCAGCTGGTCCACGACGCGGTCGAGGAAGTAGCGGTCGTGGCTCACGACGATGACCGTGCCGGTGAACGTGTCGAGAAACGACTCGAGGACGCCAAGGGTCTCGATGTCGAGGTCGTTCGTCGGCTCGTCCAGCAGGAGGACGTTCGGGCGGTGGATCAGCGTGCGGAGCAGATAGAGCCGCCGCCGCTCGCCGCCGGACAGGCTGCCGATCTGGGCGTGCTGTTGCGGTCCCGGGAAGAGCAGCCACTCCAGCATCCGTGAGGACGTCACCTGCGATCCGTCCGCCATCCGGATGACGGGCGCCTCCTGGTCGATGTAGTCGATCACCTTCATGTCGTCGCGCAGCGCCGCGCTCCGCTGGTCAAAGTAGCCGACGGCAACGGTTTCGCCCCACTTTATGTCGCCCTCAGAGGCTTCGAGCACGCCGGCCAGGATGTCGAGCAGCGTGCTCTTTCCGGCGCCGTTCGGACCGATGATCCCGATCCGGTCGCCGGGACCGAGGCTCAGGTCGATGCCGGACAGGACGGTGCGGCCGTCGAACGCCTTGCCGATCCCGGTGGCCGCCAGCACCTGCTTGCCGAGCCGCCGGCCGGCCAGCGCCAGCGCGACGCGGTCCTCGCCGCTGTCGTACTGAATCTGCTGCATCTCTTCGACCCGCTGGATGCGCGCCTTCTGCTTCGTGCTGCGCGCCTTGGCGCCGCGCCGCAGCCACTCCAGTTCGCGCCGCAGCTGCCCGCGGCGCGTGTCCTCCATCTTCGCCAGCCGCTCATGGCGCTGGCTGCGCTGCTCGAGGTAGTGGCGGTAGCTGCCGGGATAGCTCACCAGCTGCCGCCGATCCAGCTCGAGGATGCGGTTCGCCACGCGGTCGAGGAAGTAGCGGTCGTGCGTGACCATCAGCAGGGCGCGCGGGCTGCGCAGCAGGTACTGCTCCAGCCAGGCGATCGTCTCCGCGTCCACGTGGTTCGTCGGCTCGTCGAGCACCAGCAGGTCCGCCGGGTCGATGAGCGCCTTGGCCAGCGCGACCCGCTTCTGCTGCCCACCGCTCAGCGTGCCGACGCGGGCATCGACGTCGGTGATGCCGAGCCGATGGAGCACCGCCTTGGCCTCGGCCTCCGCCGCCCAGCCCGACGTGCGATCGAGCTCCGCCGCCAAGCGCGACAACCGCGCCTGCCCGGCCGCCTCATCGGGCGCCGCGCCGAGCGCGACCGTGGCCGCATGGTAGTCGCGCAGCAGCGACAAGAGCGGCGCGTCGCCGGCGTACACCGCCTCCAGAACGGTGTGGGCCGGATCGAGGACCGGTTCCTGCGGCAGGTAGGCGACCCGCACACCGCCCCACACCGTCACCGTCCCGGCATCGGGACGCTCGATGCCGGCCACGATCCGCAGCAGCGTCGTCTTCCCGCTGCCGTTGATGCCGATGAGGCCGATCCGGTCGCCCGTGTTCAGGCGCAGGTCGACATCGTCCAGCAGGACGCGCTCGCTGAACTGCTTGGCGATGTGCTCGAGGGTGACCAGGTTCATGGGGCGGGTACTGTAAGTGGGGGGAGGGAGTGGGGCAAGTGGGGGCGAACGCGGGCGAAGCCCCTACAATCGCCCTATGGCACCCGACGACCACGGCACACCGCCCGACCTCCCGCCCCCGACGCTCGTCGTCGACGCCGACGGCTGCCCCGTGAAGAACGAGGTCCATCGCGTCGGGCGGCGGTACGGGCTGAAGGTGATCCTCGTCGCCAACACCCAGCTCGGCGGCCCCCCGATGGAAGGCGTCGAGCGCGTCGTCGTCCGGAGCGGACTCGACACGGCCGACGATTGGATCGCCGAGCACGTCGGCAGCCGGGACATCGTCGTGACGGCCGACATCCCGCTCGCCTCGCGCTGCGTCGCCGCCGGCGCCCGCGCCCTCAGCCCCCGCGGCCGCGTGTTCACGCCCGACGACGTCGGCGACGCGCTGGCGACGCGCGACCTGCTGACCAGCCTGCGCGAGGGTGGCGTGATGACGGGCGGCCCGCCGCCGTTCACGCCGCGGGACCGGTCGAAGTTCCTTCAGAAGTTGGACGAGCTGGTGCAGGCGGCGCTGCGGGCGGGGTGACGGGCGGGTCGACGGCGTCGTCCGCCAGCACCACCAGCCAGCGGTTCAACGTTTCGCGCGCCGCCGGCAGCGTTTGCATGGCCGTCCGGTTGGCGACAAGAGATGATGCCGTCGCGACGTCGAGCACCGCGCGGAAGGGGTCGGCGGTGCAGCGCTCGCCCGCGACGAGGGCGTGCGGCCAGTAAACGGCGAGGGTGTCGGCGAACGCGGCGTATCGCGCGGCGAGCGCACGGCGCAGTTCGTCCCACTCGGATGCATCCGCACCGTCGGCGATGTTGGCGCGGAAGACGCGGATGACGAACGCCTCGACGCGGTCCCAGCCGGCGACGAACTCGGCCAGGACGATGTCGTCGCCACGGCCGGGCGGCAGCAGCGACTGCAGGTGCGCGGTGTACGGGTTCATCGTGCGGGGCGTCACGCAGTCCATCGCCAGCAGGCCAGCGACGGGCTTGGTCGATCGACGGCCAGCGCGCCGCAGTACCCGGGGCCGGGCGTCAGACGCCGCACGGACCACGCACCGGTCGAGGTGTCGTCGGCGTCGGCGATCGTGCCGCCGAGCGACAGCGATCCATCCGCATGGACGTCGACGTCGAAGCGCGTGAAGCCCGCCGACAAACCGGCGCCGATCGCCTTGGTGTACGCTTCCTTGGCCGTCCAGAGCGTGAAGAACGCGTCGCGCCAGCCGTCAGCCGATTGCCCGGCCAGATAGGTCTGCTCGACCGGCGAGAAGTACCGCACCGCGATCGCCGCCAGGTCGTTGTGGCCGCGCCCGGTCTCGACGTCGACCCCGACGCGGCAGCCGCGCGCTACGGCGACGAGGGCGAGGCCGCCCGAGTGGCTGAGGTTGAACGCGAGGTCGGCAGTGGCGAGGCCATCGGCCCGGTCGATGCCCGTCGCCAGGTGCGGCTTGCCGAGGTCGTCCACGACGAACGCGACATCGCCCGGCGCACACCCCGCATATCGCGCCAGCACCTGCCGCAGCCGCGCCCGCGCCACGCAGAAGCGCACTCCGTCGATCGGGCGGCGGAAGCGCGCCACGCGCAGCCGCTCGTCGGGGGCGAGGACGAGGGCGTTGAGCGCGGCGACATCGACGCCCGGCAGATCCAGCTCGATGCGCCAGACGTGGACGTCGCCCGGCGCGAGGACGAGGTCCTGCGGCGGCGGCTGCCAGATACGGGCATCGATCGCGCCGTCAGGCACGGTCACGATAGGTGCGCAACGCGTCGATGCGCTCGGGTCATCGGCCGATGTTGTCATAGGGCGATGATGTCATAGGGCGATGATGTCATAGGCCCATGATATCGTCCCGGACGCGCTCGGTAACGGACTTGGAGGTCGAACCACCCACCGGCACCGCCTCCTCGTCCCCCCGCAGCCGCAGCAACAGGAAGTCATCGTCCACCCCGAACCCCGCCCGCTCGTAGAACGGCTTCGCCCGCTCGGCCGGCGAGACGATCAGCTCCTCGAAGTCCTGCTCCCGCGCCCATGCGATGACGTGCGCCAAGAGCGCGGCGCCAACGCCCTGGTTCCGGTAGGCCGGCACGGTGTAGCAGTCCGTCACGTACCCCCACTGGTCCGTCAACCGGCACGGCCGCGGCACCGGCGCGATCTTGTGCACGGACATCGTGCTCACGATCAACCCGTCCGCCTCGGCGATCCAGCGCGTCCACGTCCCGTCGGCCACGCCCGTGATGAAGTGCGCCAGGAACCGCCGCTCGAACGCATCGAACGTCTCGACCGGCACCTCGCCGCCCTCGGCGCGGAAGTCCCAGCGCATCCGCGCGAGGAGGAGGGCGTCGGCGGGAGCGGCTTTGCGGAAGGTGGGGGGCATGGGGGGTCCTGAGGTCACTGCGGATGGGAACAAACGCGAAGCCGACGATAGCACGGGGTCGTTCGCCGGCGGCTAGCCGGCTTCGACGCTGGCCGGCTGTCGGCGCCCCCCAAGTCCCAGCCACACGCCGGCGACGACGAACACGAGGCCGATGAGCACGTTCAGGCCGGCCGTCTGGCTGATACCGGCCTTCATCGAACGGCGTATCGGCTGGTCGATGCTTTCCGGAGGGCTAACCTGGATCGGCTGGCCGCTGGCATCCGTAATGGTCATGTCACCGAACGTGCCGGGCATTCCGGCCCAAGAAGGTGCGGCCGGCATCGCGTCGATGAACGACCGCGCCTGCTTGGCTCCGGCGAGCGCGAACAGAATCCAGAAGGCGCCGATGATCAGGCAGACGAGGCTGGCAATTTTGCGGCCCGAACGCGCCGACGCCTCGTAGGCGCGCATCTGCTCCGGCGCGCGATCGTACCCGGACCCCACGTGTCGCGGCGCCGACCCGGAGCCCGGATCGCCGACGCCGCCGTCCAACACCGCCTCGGCCGACGGCCGGCCGGCGAGAATAGCGGCCTTCGCCGCCCCGAATTCGTCCGCGGTCAGAGCACCGGAGCGGTGCAGTTCGTTCAGCCGTTCGAGCTTGGTGACGACGTCCATGGGGTTCAGCTCCTGCTTGCGTTGGGCGTGTGGTGCGATGGCGCGGCGTACGGGCTAGGGCAGCGCCAGGAGGCGTACGTGCGTGGAATGGGTCGGGTTCCGAGGGGTGTGTTGCGATCGGGCGGCGGCACCCGCGCTGAGCGGCGGGGTGGTCATCGACACGAGCGAGCCGACCATCGCCGACGACGTTTGGGCGACAGGGCTGGACTTAGGCGCTTACCGTGAGCTTGACTCCCATCGCCCGCAGCACTTTGAGCACGGTGTCGTAACGCGGCTTGGCGCCCGGCGCGAGTGCTTTGTACAGGCTCTCGCGGCCCAGGCCGGCATCGCGGGCGATCTGCATCATGCCGCACGCCTTAGCCACGTCGCCGACGGCGGCGAGGAACAGCGCAGGATCGTCGTCCTCGAGGGCGGCCGTAAGGTACTCGGCGATGGCCTCCTCGCTGTCGAGGTAGACGCTGGCGTCGAATGCGGTGATCGTTTCCTTCATGGCTCACAGGAGTGTATCCGATCGGATACTCACGTCAACACGCCGGCGACGCGATGCAGTGTCTGGCAATCGCCGCGCAACCCGTCACTCCTGCTCCTGCACCACCACTGTCCAGATCCGCTTGAGCGGCAGTTCGGCCTTGATGTCGTCATCCAAGGCGTCGTAGTGGGCGTACAGGGCTTCGAGCAGTTCCTTCTGGGACCACAGCCGGACACGGAAGAAGCTGCTGGCGAGTTCCTTCGGCACGGTCGTCCTGAAACCGCTCCACGAGACGAAGAGCCCTTCATCGGCGCCAAACTTGGTGACCGCACCGATCAGCTTGTCCACGGTCGATCGGTCGATAGCCGACGTCTCCGACTTCACTTCGACGCACAGCCGCGGCCGACCGAAGCCGAGCGGTCCGGCGCCGGCCAGGATGTCCGCGCCACCGTCAGCGCCTTCTGGGCTGAGGTACGTGGTATAGCCCTGGGCCTTCAGGAGGGCCTCCACGAGCCGTGTGAGGCCGTGGCCTTTGAAGCGGGCCATGATGAGCTGGGCGATCTGGTCGCCGGCGAGGTCTTCGAGGTTGGTTCCGGTTTCGTTGGTATCGGCCTCCACAACGGTTGGCGCGGCGCTCCGCGTGACCGAGGCGACGGTCTCGGGCTTCCACCCGTTGGCCCGCATGGCGGAGATGCGCGCCTCAGCGTTGTTCGCACGGACGCGACAGATCGTCATGAAGGTAAGCGTTCAGCCGGTTGCCCGATCGGCGAAGGCCTGATAGCCTGGGCGGCATGACAGCAGAGGCGCTTGCGGCCCTGACGCGGGAGGATCTGATCCGCTTGGTGTTGAGCCAGGCAGAGACGATCGTGCGTTTGGAGGCGAAGGTCAGCGCGCTCGAGGAACGGCTGGGCCAGAACTCGGGCAACACGTCGAAGCCGCCGTCGAGCGACGGGCCAGGAGCCGGCGGAGGGGAGAAGCGAGGCCGAGGTCGGCCGCGAAAGATTGGTCGAGGCGGCCAGCCTGGTCACAAGGGTCACAGTCGATCGCTGGTGCCGACGGCCGAGGTCGATCGCGTGATCCCTTGCCGTGAAGTGGAATGCGAACGGTGCAAGGCACCGTTGTCGGGTGAGGATCCTCACCCGTTGCGATACCAAGTCCACAAGATCCCGCCGCAGCTGCTTGAGGTGGTGGAGTATCAGATCCACCGACTTCGCTGCCTGGCATGCGGGCATACGACGAGCGGCAAGCCGCCGCCGGGAGTGACGAGCAGCCGGTTCGGACCGCGGGTCCATGCCTTGGTGGCATTGCTGACGGGTCGGCTGCTGCTCTCCAAACGAGAGGTCGTGGAGTACTTCCAGATGCTCTACGGCGACGGGCCATCGGCCGGGACCA
>JADYYS010000022.1 GCA_020853525.1 Ardenticatenales bacterium
GAGTCCGGGCGGGGGGGAGCCGGGCCGGGGCGCCCATGCGCCCTGGCCCGGATCGCCATCGTCCGGAGACCGTTCTCCCTCCGACCCTACGTCACCTTCCGGTTACACATCTTTCCCGACGCCCTCCCGTGCCGGCGCATCCTGCCGGCCCATCTTGGCTGTCGCCGTTTTCGCGCCCCCGTTGTTACAGCCCTTCAGCCCGCTGCATTCCTTCAGCCCGCTGCATTCCTTCAGCCCGCTGCATCCCTTCAGCCCATCACAGCCCTGCAGCCCGCCGCGGCGAACGCCGTTCGCCGGCCGGCGCCCAACGCACAAGACCTCGGAGGACCCATGAACCGCCGCCACCCCACCCGCTCCGCCGTCCGCCTCGCGTGGTGCCGATCCCTCGCCCTTGGCGCGACGTTTCTCGTCGGCGCGCTGCTGTCCGTCGTTCCCGCCGCCGCGCAGCCCGGCACCGTTCCGCCTGCGCCCGGCACGACGGCCCTCACGTACAGCTTGAGCGCGACGTGGCAGGACGTGTCGTACAGCGGGCCGACGGAGACCGGGCCGGCCGCCCTCTTCTACGCACCGATCGACATCAGCGCCGCGCCCGACGGCCGGATCTACGTGCTGGACATGGCGAACGTGCAGCCCGACCCGGCGAACGGCGGCGAGTCGTCGAGCCCGGTCGTTCACGTCCTCTGGCCGAACGGCGTGCCGCCGACGCGGCTCCTTCTGACCACGCCGAACCGCAACGCGATCCGGCTCGACGCCGCGCCGGACGGCGGCGTGGCGGTGCTGGCGCAGCTGAATGACGGGAACAACGCCGCCGTGCTGCGCTACGATGCCGCCGGCCGGCTCGTGCGTGACTTCCCGGTCTCGGACAATGCCCGCGACGTCGCCGTCGCGCCGGACGGCCGGATCGTCGTCGCCGACGCTAGGCGGTTGCGGTGGTACGGCGCGGACGGCAAGGAGACGAACGTTGTCGACCCGAGCATCGCGCTGCCGACGCCGTCCGCGCCGCCCGGCGGGGTCTGGACGGCCCAGCTCGTAAACATCGACGTCGCCGCCGACGGCCGGGTCTACATCCACCAGGTGGCCGAGTGCACCTGCCAGGTCACGCCCGACCCCCGGCCGACGGCCACACCGACGCCGACCCCGACCCCGCGGCCGCGGCTGGCCGCACTCGACACGGTCGCCGAGGGGCAGGGGAGCACGATCGAAGCGACCACGACGCTCGTCGAGGCGCGTCGTGTCGAGGTGTGTCGTGCGGACGCCGCCGGCCCCGCCGGCACACTCGGCGTCGCGGCGAGCGCAGTCGTCGACCGCCGCCACGAAGTGCTCGTCCTGGCGCCCGACGGCGGTGCGGAGCGGAAGGGCCGGCCGGGCGCCTGGATCATGGACGTCGCCGCCGGGGCGTCCGAGGGCTACATCAGCACGGTGGAGACCACGTACCGGCCGGTGTTCGCGGTCAGCACGTATGGACCCGGCGCGCTGCCCGTGGCTTCCATCCCTCTCCAACGCTCGCTCGGACCCGACGTCTTCGCGTCCGTGCCCGCCGCGATGCCCGTCCGTCTTGCGATGGCCTACAGCGGACGGATCCTGGCCGCGTGGCCGGGCACGGACCACTTCTATCACGGCGCGGCCGACCTCGGCCTGCCGTCATCGACACCGATGACCTCGCCGTGGCCGCCCGGCCGTCCGCGCCCCGTCGCGTTGGGCGTGCACGCCGAGCCGCTGCCGTACGGTCCGCGCCGGCCGGCGGCGGTGACCGTGGCGGGCGACGAGATCGTGGTGTACGAGGCGCCGTACCGGGCGTACAACGACGAGAGCGGCGTTCGCACCGCCGTCGACGCCCGACGTGCCGTCGGCGGTCTGCAGCGGTACGCAAGCGATGGCCGGTTCGTCGACAGCTGGACGCACTTCGGTTCGCACGCGCATGTCCGCGGCCAGCTGGACTGGTCGCCGTACGGCGTGCCGGTGGACATCGGCGGGACGGACGACGCCGTCTACACGATCACGCCCGGCGCGGTGTGGCGCCGCGTGGACCGGCTGGCGCCGGATTGGGTGATCCGGATGAACGACGCACAGCTCGTCGCCGGCGACGCCGATGCGGACCACGTGGCCGTTCTGGACGCCGCGGACGGCTCCGTCCGCGTCTTCGCTTCCGACGGCGCGGCGACGGCGCACTGGCCGGTCAACGGCCCCGGTCTTCCGCCGTGCGCTCCGGCGGACATCGCCCTCTCCGGCGCGCGGGTGTTCCTGGCGGACCAGGGACGCAACCGGATCCTCGTCCGGGATCTGGACGGCGCGCCGGTGGGCGAGTTCGGCACGCACGACGGACCGCTGCGGATCGACGCGACGCCCGACGGGGATGTCGTGGTCCTCGGGCGCGGCGGCTGGGGCTTGCGCTACAGCGCGGCGGGGGCGTTGCTTGCCGCGTGGCGGATGCCGGGCGCCACGGCGGTCAAGCCGGCGCTGGGCAACGACATCACGGCCGACGCCGACGGAAAGGTGTACGTGACGTGGCTGGGCGCGACGCGGCCGACGGCGGACGACCGCAGCCGGCGGGGCGACCGGATCGAGCAGGCGGGCGTCTGGGTGTTCGTGCCGACGGCGGCCGACCGTGCGCCGGCCGAGCCGAACGTCCGGGCGTGCCTCGTGCAGGTGAACAAGAAGGCCGCACCGGAGGCGGTGCGTCTGGGCGAGGAGATCACGGTGCGGCTGGAGGTGTCGGCCGATTGCCCGAAGGAGCCGCTGCCGCAACAGATCATGATCGTCCTTGACACGTCGTGGTCCATGAACGACGGCTATCAGAGTTGGACCGAACCGCCGAGCGCCCTGGACAGGGCGCGCACGATCGTGCTGCCGCTCCTGGCGTCCCTCAGCCCGGATGTCGTCGACGTCGGCCTCGTGACGTTCGGCGACGGGGCGGCGCTGGAGACCGTTCTGTCGGACGATCTTCCGGACATGCGTACGCGGATCGTGCGCGCCGTGGCGGACGGCGACACCCGGATGGGGGCCGGCATCGATCTGGCGCGCCAGGAGCTGCTCGGGCCGCGCCGGGCGGTGGATGCACGGCCGAGCATCCTGATCGTCTCCGACGGCGTGTTCAAGGACGATCCGGCGCCGGCGATCGCGGCGGCGCACGCAGCGGGGATCGCCGTGTATGCCCTGGTGATGTCGACGCCCGAGTTCACGGCGGACTACCGCCAATCGCTCGTCACGTTGCTGGGCGATCCGAACCGCCTCTTCGTCGACCCGTCCCTCGACACGGCACACGATCTGATCGACGCGCTGCGCGTCTACCGCGACGAGACGCGGCAGTTCGCGTCGCTGACCGTCACGGACGAAGTGCCGGCCAACCTGCGCTACGTGCCGGACTCGGCGGTCCCGTCGGCCGTGTGGGACGCCGCAGCGCGCACGCTCACGTGGCAGCTCGGCCCGCAGCCGCCGGGGGCGCCCGTGACGCTGTCGTTCCGCGCCGTGCCGCTCGAGGTCGGCGAGCACCCGACGAACGTGAAGGCGGACGTGACGTGGCTGGACGGGCGCGGCGCGTCGGGGCGGCTGGCGTTCCCGGTGCCCCGCGTGCGCGTGACGCCGGGCCGGATCTACCTGCCGTTCGCCGTCCGCCAGCAGTGCACCGCCTGGAGCCGTCCGCTGGACCTGGTGCTGGTCCACGACATCTCGAGCTCGATGGCCGAACCGTCCGCCGACGGCGTCCGCACCAAGCTCGAGGTGGCGGCCGAAGCGGCGTTGATCTTCCTCGAACGGATGAACCCGGCGCGCGACCGGATCGGCGTCGTGGCGTTCGACGCCGAGGCGACCGTCGTCGCGCCGCTGTCCAACGACCGCCGGACGGCCGTGGCGGCGCTGGCGTCCATGCGCCCGGGCTACGGCACGCGGATCGACCGCGGGCTGCAGGCGGCGATCGACATCGTCGCGGGCGATCCGCGGGCGCTGGCGCTGCCGGTGATCGTCCTGCTGTCCGACGGTCTGCAGAACGGACCGGCCGATCCGGTGCGGGCGCTTCTGCCGCAGCTGCGGGACACCGGGGCGCGCGTGTTCGTCGTGGGCTACGGCGGCACAGGCGGCACGGGCGGCGGCGCCGGCGGCAATGCCGAGGCGGAAGCGCTACTGCGGGAGATCGCCACAGCGCCGACGGACTATCGGTTCGCGCCGGCCGTGGAGGACTTGCGGGCGGTGTATGATGGCGTGGGGAGGACGCTCCTATGTCCGTAGTCCGCCGTGCCGCCGTCGTCCTGGCCGCCGCGCCCGTCCTGGCTGTCGCCCTTGCCGGCGGCCGCGCGGCGGCACAGACCGCACCGCCGCCGACCGCCGAGCCCGCGCCGGGGACGACGACGTTGACGTACCGGCTCACGGGCGACTGGTTCGACGTGCCGTACAGCGGATCCCTGGCGCTGGTCCGCCAGCCCCTTGACCTCTCGTCCGGCGTGGACGGTACGGTGTTCGTCCTGGACGCCGCGGTGCGGGACGCCGCGGCGGATTGGGGCGCCGGCCAGCGGCGACAGGCGCTGCACGTGATCGCGCCGGACGGCACGCTGCAGCGTGTGGTGGAGCTCGCTCCCACGGGCGTCAATGCCCGGCGGATCGATGCGGCGTGGGACGGCGCGCTGGCCGTCCTCGGACTGGGACCCGGCCGCCTGACGGAAACCGACCGGGTCCTCTTGCTCGAGCCGGACGGTCGGCTGCGCGGCAGCTGGGACTTCCCCGGCCACGAAGGCAACGACGTGGCCGCGCTCCCCGACGGCCGAATCGTGGTGGCGATGGAAGAGGACATCGTCGTGATCGATCCGGCTGGCCGGGCGACCCGGCGGATCCCGTTCGCCGGCCTGGGCATCGATCCGCCCGAGTGGGGCTACGAGTACTACATCACGCGCCTCGATGCGGCGAGCGATGGTCGGCTCACCGCGCTCGTCTACGCGGCGCGGTCCTGCCCGCCGCGCGAGCTGCCGCCCGTAACACCCGGCACGCCCCGCCCGACGGCCACGCCGCGGCCGTCGGGCGCCGGGTCGGCGAGGCCGTCATCCGTTCGACCGCCGGTGGCAGCGGATCGACCGGCCGCCGTCACGCAGTCCGAACTGCCGTGCAGCCGGCACATCGCCGTGACATTGAACGCCGCCCTGGCGCTCGACGCCGTCGTGCCGCTGAACGGCGGTCACGACGACCTCGCCGTTCGCGACGGCACGGTGTTCGTGACGGAGCGTTGGCAGGACAACGACATTCTCAGTGTCGGCGCGCTGCCGGGCAACGGGCCCGACGTGCGATATGTGCCTGCCGCGCTCCTGCCCGGCGTCGGCCACCGCTCCGCCGGCAACCTGAGCGGCATCTCGATCGACGTGGCGCCCGACGGTGCCATCCTGGCGGCGTGGCAGGGCAACGACCCGTTCACGCTCGGCCCGGTGCGCCTCGGCATCCCCGGGGCGGCGGACGGTACGGCGGACACGACGCCGACGGGTCTGGCGTACGGCGACGTGCCCGCGCTGACCGGTCCGGTGCGGCCGCGCGCCATATCCGCCGGCCCCGAAGGCGTCTCGATCCTGGAAGGGGCCAACCTCGCCGGCAACGCGTCCTCGTCGCCCGAACGGACGGTCGACGTCCAGGGCCGGTACAACGCGGTCCAGCGCTGGACGCTCGACGGGCGGCTGATCGGCCACTGGGTCCACCAGGGGTCCGGCGACTGGGCGCTCGGGGCCGCCAACGGCGACCGCGGCGCACCCGAGGACATCGCGGCGGTGGGTGAGCGGGTGTACGCCGCCACGCCGGGCGGTATCTGGTTGCGGTCGAGCTTGATCGAACCCGCGTGGTTCACCGGCCTGCCCGGCGTTCGCCTGATCGCCGTCGACGCGGATGAAACGGCCGTCGTGGCGCTCGATGCCGCCGGTTCACGCGTCGTCGTGTGGGCGCCCGATGGCCGGGCGATCGGGAACTGGCCGGTCGCTGCCGGCGGGCGGGCCGTCGCCGCATCCGACCTGACCGTCGGCGGCGGCCGCGTCTACATCGCCGATACCGGCCGCAACCGCGTCCTCGTCCGATCGCTCGCCGGGGACGACCTGGGCGAGTGGCGCGCGCACGACGGACCGCAGCGCCTGGACATGACGATCGATGGCGACATCGTGATCCTCGGGCGGGGCGGGTGGGGTCTGCGCTACACGACGGACGGCGTGCTCCGCGCGGCGTGGCGGATGCCGGGCGCGACCGGCGCCAAGCGGGCCGATGGCACGGACATCACCGCCGGGCCGGACGGCAGCGTGTACGTGACCTACAGCCGCGTAAACGTCGGATCGCTCGTCGACCGCGCGCAGGACGTCATCGAAGCGGCCGGCATCTGGCGGTTCGAGATGTCCGTGCCGCCGCCCACGACGCTGCCGCCGTCGCCCGACCCGCAACACTGTCTGGTCGATGTCGACAAGACCGCCTCGCCGGGGCGCGTGCCGCTCGGTGCGCCGGTGACCGTCATGCTCACCGTCGAGGGCGAATGTCCGAAGACACCGGTGCCCGAACAGATCCTGTTCGTCGTCGACACGTCGTGGTCGATGAACGACGGCCACCAGTACGTGACCGTGCCGCCCGGCGCCCTCGAGCGCGCGCGGCGCGTCCTGGTGCCGCTTCTGGGGGCCCTCGACCCATCCGTCGTCGACGTCGGCCTCGTGACGTTCGGGGACGGTGCCGCCTTGCAGATGGTGCTGTCGGACGACCTGGCCGACATGCGCAGCCGGATCCTGCGCGTGCAGGCGGACGGCGACACGCGGATGGGCGCCGGCGTCGATCTGGCGCACGCCGAGCTGAACGGCCCGCGCCGCGCGGCGGACGCGCGACGGGCGATCGTCATCGTCAGCGACGGGGTGTTCAAGGACGACCCGCGGCCCAGCATCGCGGCGGCCCGCGCGGACGGCATCGACGTGCATGCGCTGATCGTGACGACGCCGGAGTTCACGGCCGCCGTGCGCGCCGACCTCGCGGCGATGTTGGGCGCGGATCACCTGCACCTCGATCCGTCGCCGGAGCGGGCCAGGGACGTGATCGACGGCGTCGGGGCGTGGCTGGTCGAGGCCGATCCGTTCGACACGCTCACGGTGCGCGATGTGGTGCCGGCGAACATGCGCTTCGTGGCGGGCAGCGCCGTGCCGCCGGCCGCGTGGGACGCGGCGACGCGCACGCTCACCTGGACGCTGACGCCGCGGCCGACCGGTACGCGCTTCACGCTGACGTACGACGTCGTGCCCGAGGAAGTCGGCACGTGGCCGACGAACGTCGAGGCCGAGGTGGTGTGGCGCGACGTGCGGGGGGGCACGGGGCTGCTGCGCTTCCCGGTGCCGCGGGTGGAAGTGGTCACGACCCGACGGGTCTACCTGCCGTTCGCCGTCCGCCAGCAGTGCACCTCCTGGAGCCGCCCGCTGGACCTGGTGCTGGTCCACGACGTCTCGAGCTCGATGGCCGCGCCGGCTGCCGACGGCGTGCGCACGAAGCTGGAAGTGGCGGCCGAAGCCGCGCTCGTGTTCCTGGAACGTATGGACCCGGCCCGCGACCGTGTCGCCGTCGTCGCCTTCGACGCCGAGGCGCGCGTCGCCGCCCCGCTTTCCGGCGACCGCCGGGCGGCCGAGTTGGCCCTGGCGGCGCTCACGCCTGGCCGCGGCACGCGCATCGACCGCGGGCTGCAGGCGGCGATCGACGTCGTCGCGGGCGATCCGCGGGCGCTGGCGCTGCCGGTGATCGTCCTGCTGTCCGACGGTCTGTAGAACGGACCGGCCGATCCGGTGCGGGCCGTGCTGCCCGCGCTTCGCGACACCGGCGCGCGCGTGTTCGTCGTCGGGTACGGCGCCCAGGTGGGCGAAGGGCTGCTGCGCGAGGTCGCGTCCGAGCCCTCCGACTACCGGTTCGCGCCGGCGGTGGAGGACCTGCGAACGGTATATGAGGAGTTGGGGCGGACGTTGTTGTGCCCATAAGGGCGGGACGGCGCGGGGTGGAGTGGAGTGGAGTGGATGTTCGGTCCCAATGGAACCGGGGTCCGCGATGGACTGTCGTATGGTCCGTCCGTCGTATACATCGCGGCCGACCACCGGAGGTGCGAGATGTCCCCGATTCCCACATCCCCGGCTTCGCCGTCGAACGACCGCACCCGCCGGATCATCGACGCCAACCGCACGATGCACACGGCGCGCGTGCGCTGCCTTGTCCATGCGGTTGTGCTGGTCGTGCTGGCATCGTCGACGCGGGCCGGCGCCGCCGACGCCCAGGACGCGTCACCCCATCGCGTCTATCTGCCCTCGCTCGTCCGCGCGGAGCCCACGTCGGCGGGGTGCCGCATCGCCATCGAGGAGGGCTTCGAGAGCGAGGCTTGGCAGGCGGACGGGGGGGACGTGAAGCGGGTGAGAGGCGGCGCGTTCGCGGGGGCGTACGCGCTGCAGATGAACGTGGCCGACAGACCGTTCGGAATCATCGTCCGTTCCCCTCGCTTCCCGTGGGCGGCGGGGAAGACCGTCACCGCCGTGCACGTGTCGGCCGCATGGCGCGGATCCAATTGGAATCCACTTTACGCACGCTTCGGCGACTACTTCACGGCCGAAATCTTCGGTGAGACCGCCCTCCCCTATATGACGTTTTTGAACTTCGACAGCTACCAGGCCAACCGGGGATGGGCGGTGCAGGAACACCACGTGACCGACCCGCGCGAGCTGGCGTACGCCCAGTTTGGCACGGCCGAGGTCCGGATCCGGGTCACGGAGGACTCCGTCGAGCGGACGACGTGGTCGTTGGATGAGGTGATGGTCACGGTTTGTACGGAGTGACTCAGCCACCGTTGTTCGGACATCCGCGTTGCTTCGGCGCGAACGCACGACCCCTTGGATCCGCCTACGCTCCACCCCCCACGAACGCCGCCAAGTCCGCCTTCAACCCCCCAAGCGCCGACTCCAGCACATACATCATGTGCCCCGCCTCAAAGTACCCCATCCGCACGTTGCCCCGCAGATGCGGCTCCAACCCCAGGTGGTCGAACGTGTGCCGCGTCGCGAAGTACGGCGTCGCCAGGTCGTGGTAGCCGTTGGCGACGTATACCCGCAGGTGCGGGTTCTTCGTCATCGCCGCGCGCAGGTCGCCGGCGACGCTGAGGAAGCGGTTCTCGGCGGTGTCGTACTTCCAGGGGTGGACCTTGTCCGTGAGGATCTCGTACGGCACGTCGCTCTCGTAGCCGAGCTCGCGGCGGATGTAGTCGTTCAGCGTGGCGGTGTAGGGGCCGAGGATCGCGGCGTAGCTCGGGTCGTGTTCGAAGGCCTCGCCGGCGGCGTCCGTGTCGTGGCCGGTGTAGCGGCTGTCCAGACGGCCGACGGTCATCCGCCGACTGCGCAGGAGCTCCTTGCAGAAGCGGCCGATCCGGAGGCGCAGGTTGGCGCTGCGGACGTAGTCCACGCCGAGGCCGGTGTAGCGCGCCAATCGCTCGGCGATGTCGTCGGCCGTCGCCGCGTCCAGCCGGTCGCCTTGCAGGAGCGCCGTCGCATAGTCGCCGATCGCGAACGCCTCGACCTCGTCCAGGACGTCGCGCAGCGGCCTGGCCTGGAGATCCTTCGGCAGCGCGCGGTGGTAGTGGGCCGTGGCGGTGTACGTCGGGACGTAGAGGATGTACGGCAGGTCGTGGCCGGGGACGAAGTAGGCGGTGCTGAAGTCGAGGATGCTGCTGATCAGCATGAGGCCGCTGAGGTAGAAGCCATGGCGGTCCTGCAGGTGCGCCGCGAGGGCCGCGGCCCGCGTGGTGCCGTAGCTCTCGCCGGCGAGGTACGTCGGCGATCCCCACCGGCCGTTGCGGGTGGCGTAGAGGCGGATGAACTCGGCCATCCACTTCACGTCCTCGGAGACGCCATGGAAGAGCTTGGCGTCCTCGCCCTCGGCCGCGCGACTGAAGCCCGTCGAAACCGGGTCGATGAAGACGACGTCGCTCACGTCGAGGATGCTGTAGCCGTTGTCCTGCAGCGCGTACGGCGGCGGCGGGAGCGTCGCGTCGTCCGGCATCGTGATCCGGCGCGGGCCGAGAAGGCCAAGGTGCAGCCAGACGGACGACGAGCCCGGCCCGCCGTTGAAGGCGTACGTGATCGGGCGCGACGCCGCGTCGGCGCCACCGTCGCGCGTGTAGGCCACGAAGAAGACGGTCGCCTTGGCATCCTTTCCGTCGTCGCGCAACGTCATCGTCCCGGCGCGGGCGCTGTAGGCGATGCTCTTGCCGCCGATCATCACGCTGTGCTGCGAGACCTTGTGGCCATCCTCATCCCGTGGCGGCTTGTCGTCCTCTCCGCCGCCCCCACCCGCAGCCCTGGCCGCCTTCGCCGCCGCGCCCGCGTCGCCGCCGCTCTGGACGATGACGACGGCCCCGGTGCCTTTGAGGATCTGGACGTCTTTGTCGTTGGAGGACGGACTGGCCATCGGTGGGCTCCCTGCGTGTTGAATGGGGCGATGATCGGTGCGGTTCGAGACGGCGGCCAATGCCCGGTGCCGAGACCGACGATCGACGATGCGCGTGGCCGTCGCCGTCGATGTTGCGTCGTTAGACGTCCACCTCCCACACCATGTGACCCGCATCATAGTGGCGCCCGAACCGATTCGCCATGAAGTCCGCATACGCCACGTCCTCCTGGCGCACGAACCCGCACGCCGGCAGCCGCCCCGCGCGATGCAGGTCGAGGACGGCGCACAGGCCGCTGGCCGTCGTCAGCTGGATCGCGCCCCAGCGGCGGCCCAGCACGTCGCCTGCGTAGATCTTGCGCGCGATGGTCTCCTGCGCCAGCTCGCCCCGCCGCCGGCCGACCACGCTGACCGTGACGACGACGACGTCCTGGTACGTGTGCGGGACGCTCGCCTCGAGGATCCGCTTGAACGTCGCCCGGTCCTCGTTCAGACCGAGGTCGTTCATCAGGAGCGCCACGATGTCGCGGTGGCCGGGGTAGCGGATCGTCTTGTAGTCCAGGTCCTGCACCCGACCCGTCAGCGTCTCGCACAGCGTCCCCAGCCCGCCCGACGTGTTGAACGCCTCGTACTCCACGCCGTCCAGGCTGAAGCGCTCGTAGCCCTCCAGGGGCTTGAGCTCGACGGTCGCGCCGCCGACGATCGCCTCGCACGGGTTGCCGTACTCGTTGATCAGGCCGTCCGTGCTCCAGGTCAGGTTGTACTTCAGGCGGTTGTTCGGGTAGATCGGCAGCGCGCCGACGCGCAGCTTCACGCTCTTCAGCGTTTCGAAGTCGCGCGTCAGGTGGCCGGCGACGATGCTGATGAAGCCCGGCGCCAGCCCGCACTGTGGAATGAACGCCGTGGCCGCCCCGTCCGCCAGACGGCGCACCGCCTGCGTGACCTTCACGTCCTCCGTCAGGTCGAGGTAGTGCGCACCCGCGCGTGAAGCCGCCTCGGCGATGCCGACGTTGGCGAAGTACGGCGCGCAGCTGACGACGTACGCCTGCCCGGCCACGACCTCCGCCAGCACGTCCGGCCGGCCGAAGTCCGCGGCCACGGCCCGCGCGTTGGGCACGACGGCGTCGTCCGCCCCGCGGATGGCCGCCTCGGCCGCGCGGGGGCTGACGTCGACGGCGGTCACGGCGTAGTCGCCGCTGGCGGCCAGCAGCTGCGTGACGAGCGTGCCGATGCGGCCGGTGCCGAGGATGACGACGGGGGTGGGGGTGGACATGGGGTGGACTCCGAACGGGCGAGGGCGAAAAAATCGCGCCCGACATGGCGTCGCGGGCGCGGAGATGGTCATTCTGACGGGGGAGCGGGTGAGGGTCAAGCACGGGGGGCGGCGGCCTCAGGCCGCCGCCCC
>JADYYS010000023.1 GCA_020853525.1 Ardenticatenales bacterium
ATTTGCAGGACGAGGCGGCACAGGTCTCGGGACGATTGATCCGCCTCGTGACGGGCGCAAGCCTTCCGGTCGCGTTCAACCGGACCACCATGATCAAGAATCCGCAGCATGTGTCAGAGCAGCCGGCTCCGCCGATACTTTCCGCGATCAGTTCTGATTCCGTGTGCTTCTACGTCGATCGGACCCAGGCGATCGCCGGAACGGGCATCGCTCGGTACTGCGCAGTGGCGCCTCCGGAATCACCGCTTGCCGTTCGCTCCCAACATGAGGCGATGTATGGCGAACTGGTTGATCAGCTGAGCGAGACCATTTCGGTAACCATGGCTGCCGGTTGGTTGGACTCCGACACCGTCGATTTGGACCGCACAATCAGCGAGGCCGAAAGTGAACGGCAGATCGACCTGTGTGCGGTTCCTGTGGCGAGCCCTAGCGGGTGCCATGCCGAATTCACCGGCGCGCCCATCGGCTCATTTTGGCAAGACTATGCACGTGCGAAGAGCCAGGTTGGCGGCAATTCGTTCTTCGCAAGCGCCGCGGTAATGAAGGTCCATCAAACCATGAGCCTTCCGAACAACGTGACGATTGCTCCTGGGGACTACGTAGTAGACTATTGGTACCAGGCCAATGAGACGTTTATCGGAGCAACGATCAGCGGTACGACCACAACAGGGGCGCCAGTCATAGGCAAGCAGATCCCTGCGGTCGCGGCGACTTATACGAACCTGACTGGTGTCACCGAGATCGTCTCGTACATCAGCGCATGGGATGTGTATGTCGTTTGTCTCTTGAATCAGTCCAACTGTCCGTAGGAACCATCATCGTGGCGAGGAAAGATGGAGATAATGTGCTGCCCATCGAATTTATTGAGCAAGTGGAACGTGGTCGGTGCATTGTATTCGCCGGCCCTGGGATTTCCGCTCCTGCCGCTGACCGACTTGGACCGCCCGGATCGGCGCTCCTTGCGCTGGAACTGGCCACACGACTCGGAAGCCAGCTTGACAACTACTCACTACCTTCGTGTGCTCAGTTCTATGCGAACCGCAGAGGTTCTCATGCCCTGAAAGAGTATGTCTCCAGCCGGTTGAGCAACGCCGAGTATCGGCCTTCAGCTGCCCAGCATGTGTTGGCGCGATTGCCATTGCCGCTGATCGTCTGCACGGCGCAGGATGGACTGCTGCTCCAGGCGTTCCAACACAACAGCGTTGGTGTGTCCGGTGTCTTGCCGGACGGAACACTTAACTTCAGCGCGGAGCGGTCCGTCGTCCTGCTCTACGGCGTCGTGTCCCAGCCGAGCACGCTTCGTTTGACCGAAGATGAGTGCTGGCAAGTACTGAGAAACGAATCCAAGCTCGCGCTCTCCCTGCGCGACCGTGCCGATTCGCACACGCTGCTGTTCGTGGGACACTCATTGAACGACTGGTACTTTCGCGAGTTCTACTTCAGTTTGAGGTCGAAGACAGGAAGCGACACACCGCGCGCTTACTTGGTGCCTACCGAGTCGGAGGATGCGGATGCGCAATTCTGGCGGGAACGAAATGCCTCAATCCTTGATTCGGATCCCCTCGGTGTCCTTGTCGAGCTCGCCGACCAACTGACGCGCAGGCGAAATGTGCCCGTGCTGGGAGCCACCGCCTACGATGAGCCCCCGTTGATCAGCAGTAAGGAGCGGCTTGGCCGCCTTCAGGTAATTGAAACGTTCGCGCGACAATTGGGCATGCCCTCGCCAGATGCAAACAGGTCGCTTCCCATACCGAATAGTAACGGTCTGGTCTGCTTACGCGAGGCGATCGCAGAAGTGGGACTGGTGCGTGCAGACAATCACGACCACACGCCGCCAAGCAATGGTGCGGACAACGTCGTCAGCTCGGGGCACATCCTACTGCAACTAGGCAACATTGAATGGGCGGAGGGCAATCCGGATCGTGCGCGGGAACACTTCGAGGAGGCGATCAGCCGAACACCTAGCCTTATCGATGCGCGTCTCAGCCTGTACTTCCTCCTGATTGAGACAGGCGACTTCAATCTGGCAGAAGATGTGTATTCCGATCTGATACACGTGGCGCCCGAGCAGGCCTTTCTACCCGCTCATATGCAAATCCGAAAGATTCTAGGGCAGTCCGATGTTGGCGTCCGCTACTACGTGGAGGATGCAGTCGCGCAACGTTCGGTCACGGTCACAATACTGAGACGAGCGGTAGCCCTGCAAACAGAGGCACTGGATCGGTGGGTAGACCTGGTTGGTAGACTGCACGGCCCGCGCATCGACACAGTGCTGGGCCATGATCGGTACCGTGGCCGAAGCTATCTGGTGACGGAGCTTCATGAAGGTGTGACCCTTCAGCAACGGCTGGACATGGCCCCACGCTTGTCGTTGCGCAATGCCCTAGGAATCGCTGACGAGGTTGCCGAGGCTCTGGAGAGTGGCCAAGAACAGGGAGTGCCACATCTAGACCTGCGGCCCGAGAACATTGTCATCGGCACCGAAGGGGCTGTCCTCATCAACTATGGTTTCGCGCGCCTTGTGCGGTTGATTCACCCGTCATTGCGGAGCATGGCACGATTGGGCTTGGAGTACCAACCGCCGGAGCAGCGCGCGGGTGAGACCGGCGATGAACGCAGCGACGTGTACGCGCTTGGCACCATCCTCTATCAAATGTTGGCGGGACGGCCACCGGGGGTGGGGACGAAGCAGATGATCGGTGAGCTGTACCCACAATACGGTGAGGCAATCGATGTCCTGATCGATCGTGCCCGCGCCGAGTATCCAGAACGCCGGTTCGGCGCAATGACCGAAATGAGGAGTGAGCTGCAGCGCATCATGATGTCGCTTCGTACAAAGAGAAAGGGGCGCTACCTCCGGTTGGCGCTGTCGTACATCTCGAAGGTCTACGCTGCGGCGTTCTCCCGCCGCGGAGCACTCTTGTTGGCCGCAGTGGCGGTGGCTGAGGTTGGGGTGGAAGTTCTTGGCCAAGACCAATTTCATGAGGCGCGAGCACTGGTGCGGACCGCGTTCTTGCTTTGCTTGAACAGTGTCGTCACCAGCACGCTGGGCTACTACGTGGTTCGCGAGACAGCCCGCCAGCAAGGGCTTGGATCGCTCATTTCTGGCGGACGTGGCATGGGTGCGAGTCTTGGTTTGTTGATCATGTTCTGGTTGTGGCGGATTATCGACTGGCGTGCATCAAGCCTGGGCGAGATCGTGACTTCGGACTTTGTAGGACTTATTGTCATTTCCATGGCGTCGACTTTCGCGCTCTCATATGGCGCGCTTTTCGTCATTCGCCAGTGCGGCCGACTAGCACAACGCATTTGGAGTCAGTACACGCGCGGATTTCACCTGGGCTTCGTAATTGTCTGCATCACGATTCTCGCGCTCGCCGTGCTGCGAATTCCTGCTCATCAAGTCCGATTCTAGGCAAGAACGATTGCAGCTTTTTCCATGAATGTCCACAGCCAAGGTGATCCATACGTGGACCTGAAGGCAGGACTTGCCTCCGGCAATGGGGCAGCCTTCGTGTGCGCCGGCCTCTCAGTGGATGCCGGCCTTCCTAGTTGGTACAGCTTGATTGCCGAGCTGGCGACTCGTGCCCAGATCGATGTCGCGCCGGAGCAGTGGGTCACGGGCGAGGCACTCGTCGACGCGGCGCAGGCGTACATCAACAAGCGAGGACTGCACAGTCTGATTGCCTACGTCAAGGAACAATTTGACACCATCGGCATCGCGCCGACCGAAGCGCATCGTGCGCTGGCACGCCTGCCCATTGGCACGGTGTTCACGACGAACATCGACAACCTGCTCGAACTGGCGTACCGCGAGGCCGGGATGCGCGTGCGGGTGGTCGTCAGGGACCAGGAAATTCCTTTCGCCGGCGCGGATTCCGACTGTGTCACGATCGTCAAGCTCCGTGGGAATCTCGACCAACCTGATACGCTCGTCCTTGCCAGGCAACAGTTTGACGAGCTTTACCTCCAGCGACCGCAGATGTTCAAGCTGCTTGAGACGGAGCTCGGGCGCCGCGACATGCTTTACCTTGGTATGAGCCAGGCCGATCCATACTTCAATCGGATCGTCGGCGAGGTGATGAGCCAGCTTGGTCCGTTCATGCGCACCGGATACGCCCTGCTGTGCGAGGCGACGGAAGCACGCCGCCTCGAGCTCGCCCGCAGTCATATACAGATTGTCGAGTTCGGCGCGGACGGAGACTGCTCGCAGCGAATGGCAGCATGGTTGAACGAACTGGCCCCGCTTGAGCCCGCTCGGCCTGCACCCGTCATTCCGCCACCCGTGTCGCAGTACGTCTTGAACAGCGGCCATTCGTGGGCCGTATTGGTCGGGATCAACGACTATCACGATCCGAACATCCCTAACCTTAGAGCCGCGGTCGGCGATGTTGTTGCGCTGGGCCAAGTGCTGAGTGGTCACTACGACGCGGTCCGCGTCTTGACGGACGCCACGCTGGGTCGCGAACCCACGCGAGCCAACATCCTCGCCGAACTTGCGTCGTTGGCGCAGGTTGCTGCCGCCGATGACCTCATCCTCCTGCACTTCAGCGGACATGGCGTCGAGGAGCATGGAGAGAGTTTTCTCGTCCCGAGTGACGCTCGATTGCCGGCCCTGTCGGACACCGCGATCGGCATGGCGCACATACGGACCGTGATGGAGCGCTCACCGGCGCGAGCCAAGGTGATCATCCTGGATGCGTGCCACGCAGGAGCGGCTATCGGTAGTGGGCGCGATGCCGGCACGATGACCGTCGACTTTATTCGACGAGTGTTTGAGCAGGCAGAAGGGATGGCTGTGCTGGCCTCATGCAAACAGGGTCAGAAGTCATGGGAGCGAACGGATACGGGACACGGGGTGTTCAGCGAATTCCTCTTGGAAGCGCTCGGCGGCCGGGCCGATTTCGATCAGAAGGGCTTCGTGACCGTGTCCGACGCGAGTCGGTACGTAACCGATGGCGTCCGGCGGTGGTCCGTGGAGAACGGCGCGCCCCAGACCCCGACGTTGCAGTACACAGTGGCTGGCGACATCGTCTTGATTCGCCTGTAATTGACACTACGTTCCGAGAAGGCTCGCGGCCGTCGCGGCGATCTTAGGTGCGCAGCATCGAACCTATCGACTCGACGCGAGTCCTAGGGTGCGAACATCTCCTGCAACACCTCAAGCACCGCCTCCATCGTCCGCGCCGGAACGCGCCCAAGCCGCTCCTTCAGCCGCTCGCGATCCACAGTACGGATCTGGTCGAGGACGATGTGGCCAGCGCGCCCTTGAAACCGACACGGCACGCGAAATGGATAGCCGTGGCCGCCCGACGTCAACGGAGCGACGATGAACGTTCGCAGTTGCGCGTTCAACTCGTCGGGCGACACGACGGCGCAAGGCCGCGTCTTGCGGATCTCGCTGCCGCGCGTCGGATCGAGTTCAACGACGTACACATCCCCACGCCGCGGGGTGCCATCGACTACCACTCCCATTCCTCGTCATCGAAGCGCGTGGCCGTCGGCGGGTCGAGGAGCCCGAAGTCACCGAGAGCGGCCAACTCCGCCGCGGCCTCCGCCCAGCGCTCTCGCGGCCGCCGCAGGCGCGCCACCACGATCGCGCCGTCGGTGACCCGAAGCTCGACGTCGTCGCCCAAGCCCGCCTGTTCGATGAGCGGCTTTGGGATACGCACACCCCTTGAGTTGCCGATGCGGATGAGTCGCGTCTTCATTCGTGCTCCATGTGGTCACAATGTTAGCACATGGCCTCTCGAAGGGTCGAATCACGCCTCTCGACCCCTTCGCACCCCTTCCATCCACCGGCCCTGATGAAGAGCCCCAAGAACTCGCCCCGCCCCCATCACCGCCAGCCGCCAGGTCGCCGTTCCCCGGTCTCCAATCCGCGGTGCCCGCCACCATTCCGCCAACAGTCGCCCACGAATGCTCAAACAGGAGTACACTGCACCCTCGACATCCATTCAGAGAAGGTCGCCAACACCCTTTGGAGAACTGCCTGTGATTTGCATGGAGCGTTACAGAAATTGTCGCAACTGTAACAGTACGCATCGCCGACTCGCCATCTATTAGCATACCGATCCGAAACGTCAGCAACACCGTCCTCGACCCGAAATCGTCATCGCCACCCTCTTCCTGATCACCGCGGCATCGCCGTGTTCGCGTACCCGCTGCAGCCGAAGCTCGACGAGGTCCTGGCGGTCGACTACCTGACCACACGGATCGTCGAGGGCGCAGTCATGACGTTCGACCTCGTGGACGCCTCGCCGGGCTGCGGCGCCACGATCACGGCCGCGCCGGTCGCACTGTTCGAGATCATCCTCCTGCCGTTCTGGCTGTTCTTCAAGGGATTCAAGATGCCGGACATGATGCCGGAAGAGAACCCCATCCCCCCACGGAGCACGTCATGACAACGACCGCCATCCCAACCCCAACAACGACACGCACCCCGATGACCTCGCTGCGGAAGACCGCACTTGTTGCCGGCCTGTTCTACGTCCTCACCTTCGTCTCGATCCCGACCCTCGCCCTCTACGGACCGGTGCACGATCCGAACTTCATCGTCGGCTCCGGCCCGGACGGCGGCGTCCTCTTCGGCGGCGTCCTGGAGATCATCGTCGCCCTCGCCGGCATCGGCACCGCCGTCACGCTGTACCCGGTGCTCAAGCGGCAGAACGAAGGGATGGCGCTGGGCCTCGTCAGCGCGCGGGTCCTGGAGGGCACCCTGATCTTCGCCGGCGTCGCCAGCCTCCTGACGATCGTGACGTTGCGCCGGGCGGGCGCCGGGGACGAAGCGTTGATCGCCGGGCAGGCGCTGGCCGCCCTGTACGACCGGACGTTCTTCGTCAGTCAGAGCCTGATTCCGGCCGTGAACGGCCTGCTGCTGGGCACGCTGATGTACCGTTCGCGCCTCGTGCCGCGGTGGCTGCCCGTGCTCGGGCTCATCGGCGCAGCGCTGCTCACGTCGTCGAATGCCGCCATCCTGTTCGGCGTCTGGCCGGCCATGTCCGCGCAAGCGGGGCTGGCCGCACTGCCGATCGCGATCTGGGAGTTCTCGCTGGGCGTCTGGCTGATCGTCAAGGGGTTTGGGCCGTCGCCGATCACCGCGGGCATGGACGGAGCGTAGCCTTCCCGCTTGCCGCCCTCACGCCCCGGCCGCGGCCGCCCCGCGCCGTCACCTGGAAGCGGGTGGCTTACGTGTATAGGGCTGCCTTGGTTCATTCACGGGTGGGTTGGTCAAGACGGCAGCGTCAGCGTTTGAGTTGGGTCAGAACGAGCGCGTTGCGAACCCCCCTGGGGTGGTGGGCTGCGCCCAGAACTGGCGCACCAAGCGGTTGAAAGCGGTCGGCGCCTCGAGCGGCAGGAGGTAGGCAGCGTCGTCCACGACGGCGCTGGATCCTTGGGGCAGCCGGGCGGCCGCGGCCCGCGCCTGCTCGGGCGACCAGTCAGGGTGCGCGGAGCCGGTGAGGAACAGGGTGGGCGCGTGCACCGAGCCCAGCAGGGGGGTGAGATCCTCGCGCCTCAGCGAGATGGACACGACCGCGTTGGCCATGCGTGCCCGGTCGGATCCCGTGAAGCACTCCCGCACCAGGCCGGTGGCGGCTGCGTCGTGGGCTCGGGTCGACTCCGACAGCAGCGCTTCGACGACCGCGGTGGTGAGAGAGCCGACCGGTCCGACGAGTCGGTAGAGCGGCAGCATTCCCAGTTGCATCTGCAACCGCGCTGGCAGCTTGTAGGGGTGGACGGGCGTGCCCGCGGTGATGAGGGTGCGGACCAGCTCGGGTCGTCGCGCCGCCAGGACGAGCCCGACGTGGCCTCCCCACGCGTTGCCGACCCAGTCGACCGGGTCGGTGATTGCGCAGGCGTTGAGCACGGCGATGGCGGCTTCGGCGCAGTCCTCCATGGTGTAGCGGCGGCCGGGGTCGCCGCTGGCGCCGTGTCCCGGGCCGGTGATGATGACCAGCCGCCTGTCCTGGGCGAGGTCGGGTACAACCCGATCCCACGTCCGCTCGTCGACGAACAGGCTGTGCCACAGCACCGCGGTCGCCCGGCCCGGCGCGTCGCCCTCGACGCGAACCTTGAGGCCGCCGACGGCGGTCTCGATCATGCGTACGGACATCCCGGCGTCCTCCTCGGCCGGCAGGGCCAGGGCAGTGGTCAGGTGCAACCATGTTGAACAATCGCATCGTGCATTCATTGTGTGAGGGTGTCAATGGCTCCCCGGGCGTACTGGATGCAGGGGCGTGCCGATGCCACCGACGTCTCGCTGGCCGACGCGGACCGGCCGCTGGGCGGCGTGATGATCGCTGCCCCGCTGGCCGCTGCCGAGTTGCCGCGTGGCCGGAAAGCGTCTGAAACCGGCACTGCACGCGAAACGGACAGGCGTGACCGCCCGACGTCAACGGCGCGTCGACGAACGTCTGCAGCTGCGCGTTCAGCTCGTCGGGCGACACGTCGGCGCAAGGCCGTGTCTCACGGACGATAGACCTCGTTCCGCATCAACCACACCGCCCCGTCCGTGTTCAACGCCGCGCTGCGCAACCCCGCCCCCTCACCCCCCTCCCCGCCCCACACCGCGACCGCCGCCCCATCCGCCGCCTCGATCGTCAACGTGAACCCGTCGCCCTCACGCACGCCCCCGTTCGCGGCCAGGGCCCCATCCTTGTCGACATCCACACCTACCCACACCGGCCGCGGCCGCGCCTCGCCGTACCACGGACGTTCGCGCGTGACCGCGACGGGTAGCCACTTGCCTCCCACCGGCAAATCCTGCGCTTCGTCCGCGCCGTCTGCCCCTTCCCGGTTAACGCTCAGCCGCACCCGCCCCGCCGCCTGCACCACAATCGGCACCTCGATCCGCCGCAGCCCGTCCATCCGCGCCAGCGCCGCCTGCACCGCCGGCGCGCCCTCGGTGACGGTTGCCACGACGCGCCATCCGGTGGGCAGATGGCGGACGATCGTCGCGCCGACCTCGGTCGGCGGATCCGGCGGATACGCGCGCGGCAGCACAACGCCCAGCATCCCCACGTGCGTCGCGAGGCCGACGCCCAGCGCGGCAGCGGCCGCCATCCCTCGCCGGCGACCGACGGGCAGCGCCGCCCAACCCGCCGTGAGGAGCAGCGCGGCGGCCGGCAGCGCCGGAAGCAGCAGCCGGCCCTGCGGCTGTGGATCGGCCAGCGCGCTGACGATGAACGCCGCGACGGCCGTGGCCGCCAGCGCCGCAGCGGCCAACACGCTGGCGCGCTGGCGACGGGCCACGAGCGGCAGGCAGGCCGCCGCCAGCACGGCCGCGAGGACGACCGGGTCGAGCAGCACCGGCGGGACGTCGACGTTGGCCCAGCCGAAGCGCGCCCAGAAGCTCGTGAGCGTGTCGGCCGCGAACGCCGGCGGCAGTGCCGCGGCCGAGCGCGCGCTGCGAACGAGCACCTGGGCGGCCAAGGAGCGCAGCGCGGTCGGTGCGACGAGGGCGAGGCACGCAAGCGCGGCGCCGGCCCCGGCCAAGGCAGCGGCGGCAGCGGCGGCAGCGGCGAGGCCGGATGCGCGCCGTCGCCCGTGACGGACGGACGCGATCGCCCCCACACCCACCACCACGGGCACCAGCACGGCCGCGTTCAACTTCGTGGCAACGGCCAACGCCGCGCCGACGAACGCGGCACCGGCGGCGAAGCGCAATGATCGCACGCCGACGCTGCGCCATATGGCCGACGCATACGACCAATATGACCCATATGACCCATATGACATATCCGACCTATCCGACCGCGCAACAACCGCCCGAACCAACCCAAAGAGGAGCACCGCCCCCGCGGCCGTCGCCAACCCGTCGTTGGACACCGTATGCCCCGTGAAGACGAACTGCGGCCACACCGCGACGAGCACCGCCGGCGCCGCCGCCGCGCCGCCTCGCCAGCCCGCAACCCGTGCCGCGGCGAACGTCAACGGCACCGTCAGCACGGCCAACAACGCCCCCCACGTGCGAATAAACGCCACACGCCCGACCAGCGGATCGCCCGGCGGATGGCTGAGCGCCGCCGCCGCGAACGGGTAGCGCGGGTTCGAATCGCCCAGCGGCAGCGCCCGGATGCCCGCGAGTCGGATGCCGAGGGCATACCACGCATACGCCAGCGGCGGGTGGTGGTGCTCGTACGTCTCGTCGGCCGTCGGCAGGCGGCCGTCCGCCAGCGCCACCGCATACGCCGCATGCCACGGCTCGTCCGGCGCCTCCCACGGCGGGACGGTGCGGGCGTAGGCGGCGCCGAGGAGCAGATAGGCGAGGATCGCGGCGGCGATGGGGAGACGGCGGACCACGCGGGAAGACATCGGTCGATTGTACGGGAGAGCCGATCGGGAGAGACGCCTTGCCCCCCCTCACCCCCGTGGTATCATCGCCCCTATGCCACCCCCCGCCGTGCTCGACGAACCGGCCCGCGCCATCGCGCGTGTCGGACAGACGATGCTCGCTCGGGGGATGACGGACGTGGCAGGCGGGAACATCAGCGTGCGCGACGGCGATGACATCTACATGACGCCGCGCTACGCCGGTCACCGCTGGCACTGGGACCTGTCTTCGAGCGACATCATGCGGTTCAACCTCGCCGGCAGGCGCGTCGATGGCTACAACGAGCCGTCGCGCGACTTGGACGTGCACCTGGCCGCCTACGCCGCCGCGCCCGAGGCCGGCGCGGTCGTCCACGCCCACGCCCCCCACGCCCTCGTGTTCGCCGCGGCCGGTCGGGCGATCCCGCCCGTGACGCTGGCCGCCGAGGTGCTCGGCCGCGTCGAGGTCGCAGGAGGTCCAGGCGACGACGCGATCGACGAGGTCGAGGCGATTCGCGCCTTCGCCGCCGGCGCCCGCGGTCGCATCTTCGCCTTCGCCGCCGCCATCCTCATCCCTCGGCACGGCATCGTCGTCATCGGCCGCGACCTGGCGCACGCCTACGACGGCCTCGAGCGGGCCGAGTCGTGCGCCCGCGCCGTGCTGCTCGGGCGGCTGCTGGATCGTCACGGCCGCGACGCGCGCGGCGCCGCGCCGGACCGCGCCCAGAACATCGATCGCCACCCGGCCACGACGTCGCCCGTGAACGGGTCGGCGTCGGCCCCCGTATAACCCGTCGACCCATACTGTCCGAGGAGGAACTGAAGTGAAATCACCGTTGCGCTCATCCATTGCGGCCGCAGCCGCCCTGTTGCTCGCCGTCGGCGTCGGTGCCTGCGGCGACAGCGCCGAGCCCGGCGCCGACTCCGGCCAGCCGGCCGGCGACGCCACGGCGGTCGTCACCGAGACGACGGACGCCGGCGCCGCCAATGCGTCCAAGGTCCCGGCGGATACGCTCGTCCACGTCAGCATCGGCGAGCCCGAGAGCTTGGATCCGGCCTGGACATACGAGACGACGGGCTCGATGTTCGAGATGAACCTCTATGACAGCCTCGTCTTCTACAACCGCGAGAAGTACGACGCGTTCATCCCGGTCCTGGCCACGGAGTGGCAGACGTCCGAGGACGGCCTGACCTACACGTTCAACATCCGCGACGGCGTCACCTTCCACGCCGGCGGCACGCTCGAGCCGCACGACATCGCCTACAGCCTGCAGCGGGCGATGCTCCAGGACCGCGTCGACGGGCCGATGGCCCTCTACCTCGAGCCCGTCCTGGGAACGAGCTCGCTCATGGGCGAGGCCCTCGGGCGCGCCAACGTCACGAAGGAGGGCGCGACGCTGGCCGACGTGCCGGCGGACGTGTCCATCGCGCTGTGCGAAGAAGTGATGGCGGCCGTCACGGCGGACGATGCCGCCAAGACCGTGACGATCAAGCTGAAGACCGCCACGCCGTGGTTCATGCAGCTCCTGGCCCAGCCGTGGGGCGGGGCGATGGACCAGGAGTGGATGGTCGAGCAGGGCGACTGGGACGGGAAGTGCAAGAACGACGCCGGCGAGGCCACTTGGACGGCGTGGAACGGTCCCGACGCCCAGGAGTCGAAGCTGTTCGAGGTGGCCAACGGCACCGGTCCCTACAAGCTCGAGAGTTGGAAGCATGGCCAGGAGATCGTCCTGGTGGCCAACGAGTCCTACTGGCGCACCGAGCCCATGTGGGAGGGCGGCCCGTCCGGCCCGCCGGCCCTCAAGCGCGTCGTGTTCCAGAAGGTCGATGAGTGGCCGACCCGCCTGGCCAAGCTCCAGGCCGGGGAGGCGGACGTCGTCGACGTGCCGCGCGACCAGGTGACGGCCGTCGAAGACATGGTCAGCGTCACCTACAACGGCGGCGACGCGATGGCGCCGTCGACGCCGGGCGCGGCCGACGGCATCCTGCAGGCGTTCGTCGGCTACCCGCTGGCCCAGATGACGGCGGCGATGTTCACGTTCGACATCGCCAAGGACAGCCCGTTCATCGGCTCGGGCCAGCTCGGCGACGGCATCCCGACGGACTTCTTCACGGATCTCGACGTCCGCCAGGGCTTCAACTACTGCTTCGACTGGGAGACGATGATCCGCGACGGGCTGCAGGGCGAGGCCGTGCGGGCGCGCGGGCCGATCATCGCCGGCCTGGCGGGCTTCAGCGACACCTCGCCCGTCTACATGCTCGACCCCGACAAGTGCGGCGAGCACCTGGCCAAGGCCTGGGGCGGTCAGGTCGGCGAGAAGGGCTTCAAGATGACGCTGGCCTACAACGAGGGCAACGAGGCGCGCCGCACGGCGGCCGAGATCCTGGCGGCCAACGTCGCCACCGTCAGCGACAAGTACGTCATCGAGGTCCAGTCGCTGGAGTGGGCCACGTTCCTCGAGGCGCGCCGCCTCGAGCAGCTGCCGATCTCGATCTCGGGCTGGTCGGCCGACTACATGGACGCCTCCAACTGGGTCCACCCGTTCATGCACAGCGCCGGCGCCTACGGCCGCGCGCAGAGCTTCCCCGCTGACATGCAGGCCGGCTTCGACGCGCTGATCGACCAGGGCGTCACCGAGGCCGACCCGGCGAAGCGCGCCGAGATCTATGCGCAGCTCCAGCAGCAGGCGTACGACAACGCGATCGACATCTTCCTCTACCAGGCCACCGGCCGCCACTACCAGCGCAAGGAGCTGAAGGGCTGGTTCGCCAACCCGCTGATCCCCGAGGAGTACTACTACGGGCTGTCCAAGCAGCCGTAGGGTCCGGTTGATCGAGGCGTGAGCCCAGGGCAGCGCAGCCGTCGTTCGCCGCTTGCAGCGCGACGGCTGCGCTGCCTTCCGGGACCACATCGCCGCCCCGACAGCCCCGACCGCCCGGACCGCCTCGACTCCCGCGACGCCGGGCGACGTCCGTTCGCCCGCCCCGCACCGCGCACCGTGTGAGCGTGCCTCCATGACGAGCTACATCATCCGCCGGCTGCTGATCCTGCCGATCATCCTGCTCGGCGTGACGATCCTCATCTTCGCGATGCTCTCGCAGCTCTCCCCGGGGCAGCGCGTGGCGATGTACACGCGCGAGGTCGCATCGCAGGAGAACATCGAACGGCTCATCGTGCAGCATGGGCTCGACAAGCCGATCTATGTCCAGTACTTCCACTGGCTGTCGAACGTCGCGCGCGGCAATCTGGGATTCTCGAAGACGGGCGGCGAGCCGGTCTTCGAAATGTTCGTCCGCCTCTTCCCCGCGACGCTCGAGCTGGCGCTCCTGTCGACGATCCCGCTGATCGCCCTCGGGATCTGGCTCGGGATCCTGGCGGCGCTGAACCACAACAAGTGGCCGGACCAGATCCTGCGCGTCGTGTCGATCATCGGCACGAGCTTGCCGCTCTTCGTGTTCGCGCTCCTCTTGCTCATGTTCTTCGCGGCGCGGCTGCGCTGGTTCCCGCCGGGCGATCGGCTGTCGCTGACGAACCAGGCGCTCGTCGACAGCGCGGCATGGCGCGCCGGCTGGGCGCCCGTGACCGGGATGTACACGCTGGACGCGCTGCTGCGCGGGAACGTGGCCGTCTTCCTCGATGCGCTGCATCACCTCGTGCTGCCCGTGACATCGCTGGCCGCCTTGAACTGCGCGGTCCTGCTGCGCGTGACGCGGTCGAGCATGCTCGACACGCTGCGCCAGGACTACATCCGCACGGCACTCTCGAAGGGTCTGTCATACCGAACCGTGGTCCGCAAGCACGCGCGTCCGAACGCGCTGCTGCCGGTCGTGACGGTCGGCGGGCTGATGCTCGTGGCGCTGCTGAACGGCGCCGCGATCACCGAGACGGTCTACAACCTGCCCGGCGTCGGCAAGCGCTTCGTTGCCGCCGCGGCCAACCTCGACGTCGTGACGGTGCTCGGCTTCGTCCTCTTCGAGGGCGTCATCCTGATTCTCGGCAACCTCGTCGTCGACATTCTGTACGCCACGATCGACCCGCGAATTCGGTTGGGGTAGCCCTCCTGCAGGACTGCCCGCCGCACGCCGCTGCCAGCCAAGGACGACGCCGGTGCCAGACGACGAAAAGATCGCGCGCGAGAGAGCGTTGGCGGACGCACACGACAAGCAGGTCGATCCGCCGCCCCATCGTGCCGTCAACCGGCGTTCCGTGCGCTACGTCGTCGGCCGCCTGCTCGGCACGCCGGCGTCCATCCTCGGCACGCTGCTGCTCATCGCGTTCGGCGCCATTGCGCTCGCGGCCCCGGTGCTGGCGCCCTGCCCGCCCGACCAGAAGATCACATGCCAGCAGCACGTCTACAAAGTGCCCCGCTACGGCTTCAAGACCGAGCCCGAGGCCCCCAGCGCCGCCCATCGCTTCGGGCTCACGCCGCAGCGCAACGACATCTATTACGGCGTGATCTGGGGCACGCGCACCGCCTTCAAGGCCGGCGTGACGATCATCTTCCTCGCGCTCGTCCTCGGACTGACGGTCGGCTCGATCGCCGCCTATTACGGCGGCTGGATCGACGAGGTCCTCATGCGGATCGTCGAGATCTTCCAAGCCTTCCCATACCTGCTCGCCGCGCTCACGTTGGCCACCGTCCTGCGCGGCGGCGGCGGCGACTGGCTGGAAGACCTGATGGGCCCGAACTCCATCGCGCCCGCGATCATCCCGCTCGTCGCGTTCGGCTGGATGGGCTATGCGCGCCTCGTGCGCGCCGACATCCTGTCCGTGAAGGAGCGCGACTACGTCGCCGCATCGCGTGCGCTCGGCGCCGGCGACGGCCGGATCATCCTCCAGCACATCCTGCCGAACAGCATCTTCCCGGTCCTCGTCGTGGCGTCGCTGGACATCGGAACGGTCGTCCAGTCGTTCGCCGCGCTGGCCTTCTTCGGCCTCGGCGTCCCGAAGGGCTACGCCGACTGGGGCCAGATGATCGCCTCCGCCCGCAACGTCATCCCGACGATCGGCCGCGACTGGTACATCGTGGTGTACCCGGGCATCGCGCTCGTCCTGTTCTCGCTCGCCTGGAACCTGATCGGCGACACGGTGCGGGACATTCTGGATCCGCGGCAGTCGCGGGAGGGGTAGCCGCCGCGGGGAAGGTCAGCTGCCGCGTGCCGCGCCCGTCACCCGTCGATGTGCGGCACCTCGTGCGCCGCCAGCCATAGGCTGCCGCCCACGACCGCGGCCGTCGTGCCGAGGCCGATCGTCAGGCCGGCCAGCCAGTAGAGCCAGACGTGTTCGAGGGTCGGGAAGCGGCTGATCGCGCCCGGCACGGCCAGGGCGAACAGCGCGATCACGGCGTACAGGCCGTAGAAGATGATCGACAGGCAGCCGACGTCCGGCGTCATCATCTCGTGCGGACTGTCCCACTTCAGGTTCGGCCGCGCCGTCCCGATCGCCAGGCTCACGGCCACGACGCCGGCGCCGACGACGATGGAGACGAACCAGGCGTACAGGAGGATCGGAACGTCGACGAGGCCGAGCGCTGCCGTCAAGCTCAGCTGAGCGTCGACCGCGGTGCGGATCAGGCGAGCGCCCTCGAACAGAACGATCAGCGCGCCGGACAGGACGCCGTACGGCAGGAGCGCCACGACGAACTTGGCGAGGACGAGCTGGCGCGGGCTGATCGGCGAGCTCTGGATGATCCAGAAGTGCTTGCCCTCGACGCTCAGGCCCGTCAGGGCGACGCGCGAAAAGACCATCGCCGCAACGCCGCTGGCGACGAACGCCGCGAACATCGTCAGGACGGGCTGCGTGAAGGCCGTGCCGCTGTCGCCGCCGCCGATCCGCAGCGGGTAGAGGATCTGCTGGACGATGAAGAACACGCCGAACGCCAGCGGCGAGAGGATCTGCGCGGAGTTCGTCAGGTCGCGCGGCAGCAACCGGGCGTCCTTGCGCACGACGGCCACGACCGGCGGCGACAGCCAGGCCAGCACGCCCGACGGCCGCCCGAGGTCGGCGGCCCGCTCCGGCCGTTGCCACCACAGGATGCCGCGGCGGATGGACTTCCGTAGGTTGGCGGACTGCATCCGGATCCAGCCGTCCTGATAGAGGCGGTCCGAGACGAGGTACAGCGGCACGAGCGCCGCGATCGAGACGCCGACGTTGATCAGCAGCCACGTCAGCGCGGTCCGCACGTCGTGCCGCCCGGCGGCGGCCACGAAGCGCGTCAGCCACTCCGCCGGCGAGTACGGGTGCCGCACGCGGCCGAGATAGTCCAGGATCTCGCGGAAGTTCATCGTCTCCTGCAGCCTGTTCGCGCTGCCGAGCAGGAGGACGATCGCCATCGTCATCGCCACGACGATCAGCCCGACGATCTCGCCGAGCCGGTGCGCCGGCATCCGCCGGACGATCAGGACGACCGCCACCGCGCCGAAGGCCGTCGGCAGGATGGGCAGCAGGAGCATCGCCACCACCAGCGCCGACCAGTAGGCCATGCCGTAATCGTTGGCGATGCCGTGGCCGATGAGCGGCAGCACGGTCAGGATGCCGACGAGCGCGAAGCCGGGCAGGATGCCGCCGAGGAGCTTGCTGGCGAAGACGGCCCGGCGGGACACCGGCGACACGAGGAGCATGTCCAGGTCGCGCGCCAGGTACAGTGACGCCAGCGCCACGGTGAAGCCGACCATCACCACGAGGAGCATCGCGCCGGACAGCGAGGTGGCGAGGATGACGTCGGTGGCCGCGCGCGCGTCGATGCCCAGCGCGATCTGCTCCGGCGTGAGATCCCGGGCCGTGAAGTCCCGCAGGAACCACGTCGCGAACCCGCCCATCACCGCCGCCGCGGCACCGATGACGACGAGCCCGCCGAGCACGATGGCGTACGTCAGCCGCCGCCAGCGCGCGCCGCGCGTGATCGTGTTCCAGGCGATCCACCACCGGGAGCGAACGAGCCAGCCGAACGCCGGTTGCGCGGGCCGGGAAGGCCGCGGCGGCCGCGGGGCGCTGCCGGGGGGGACGGCGGCGTCGCCCGTGGCGGCGCTCACGCCAGGACCCGGGCGATCTCGGCGAACGCGGCGCCGCCCGTCAGCTCGAGGAAGATGTCCTCGAGCGACGTGTTCTGCGCAGCCAGCCGTCGCAGCTCGTCCATCGTCCCGAGCGCGATGAGCTTGCCGTTCTGGACGATGCCGATCCGGTCGCACATCCGCTCGGCGATCTCGAGGATGTGCGTCGACAGGAAGATCGTCGCGCCGCGGGCCGCCAGCTGGCGGTAGACGTCGCGCATGAGCTTGGCCGAGCGCGGGTCGAGGCCGACCGTCGGCTCGTCCAGGAACAGCACCTGCGGATCGTGGACGAGGGCGGCGATCATCACCGTCTTCTGCCGCATCCCGTGCGAGTAGCCCTCGATCAGGTCGTCCGCGCGGTCGGCCAGCTCGAAGACCTCGAGCAGCTCCTCCATCCGCCGCGCGGCGATGTCGGGCGGCGTCTTGTAGAGGCCGGCCACGAAGTGGATGTACTCGCGGGCCGTCAGCTTCTCGTACAGATAGGGCGTGTCGGGGATGAACGACATGATCGCGCGCGCCGCGAGCGGGTCCGTCGCCAGGTCGTGGCCGCCGATCCGGGCGCGGCCGGACGTGGGCTGGAGGAGGCCGGTGAGGATGCGGATCGTCGTCGTCTTCCCGGCGCCGTTCGGGCCGAGGAAGCCGAAGATCTCGCCTCGGCCGACGCGCAGCGTCATGCCGTTCAGCGCCTCGAACGTGCCGTAACGCTTGACGAGGTCGGTCGCCTCGATCATCCAGTCGCCGTCGGGTGCCGCTTCGTTGGTGGTGTTCATGGCCGCGCGCTCAGCAAGCGACGTGCCCCGGCCGGCGAACGCACGGGGGTGCGGGCCGTCCGATGGCGGAGGCGGCGACGATCAACCGGCCGTGACGAGCGAATCGTCCTTGCCGCGCCCGAACCAGCTCTTCCACTCGCGGTTCGCCCAGATCACGAGGATGGGGGCCGCGTTGGCGATGGACGAGTACGTCCCGCTGATCAGGCCGATGATCAGCCAGAAGAGGAAGCGCTGCAGCTGGCCGGTGCTGAACACGTAGATGGCCACGAGCGTGAAGAGCGCCGTGAGCTGCGTGTTGATCGACCGGTCGAGCGTCTGAACGATGGAATGGTTGACGATCCGGTCGTAGGCCATCCCGCGCAGCCGGCCGCTGTTCTCGCGAATGCGGTCGAACACGACGATCGAGTCATGGACCGAGAAGCCGATGACGGTCAACAGCGCGGTCAGGAAGAGCGCGTCGACCTCCCAGCCGAAGAAGTGGCCCATGAGCGACGCAACCCCGAGCACCAGCAGCACATCGTGCAGGAGCGCGACGATGGCGGCGACGCCGTAGCGCAGAGGGTGCTGGAGATGCCGGAACTGCACCGTAAGGTACAGGCAGATCATGATCGCCGAGAACAGCACCGCCAGCGTCGCGTTCTGCGTGACGAGCCGCCCGACGGACGCGCCGACGGACTCGAAGCGCAGCGTCTTGTGCGGGCCGATCGCCGTCACCAGGGCCGCATCGAGCGCGGCCTTGCCCTCCGGCAGGATCTCGGTCGATCGTACCTGGAACCCCGGCGCGGCACCCTCTTTGGCGACGACGGTCACGACCTGGGCGTCCTCGAAACCCTGCGCTGCGTACACCGCGCTGACGTCGGCGTCCGTCACCGCGGTGCCGGCATCGAACTCCATGTAGTAGACCGTACCGCCCTTGTAGTCGATCGACACCGGGATGCCGTTCAGGACGATGCTGATCAAACCCGGCACGAGGATGAGTGCCGAGAACGCGATGAACCAGTATCGCTTGCCGATGATGTCGAACATGACGCACGGACTCCCTGGCGCGGGTCGAACGAACCGGGCGATGCTACCACAGGGGGCGGAGGCGGGCAAGGTGGTCGGGTCCGCCGCGTCAGGATCGCCCCATCAGCACCGCCACGCCCCGCCGCAGGTTGAACGCCTCCCCGGCCAGCAGCTGATTCGTCGCGAAGACGCGCGCTGCCAGCGCGAGCACGGCGGCCGCGCCGGCGATGAGCAGCGCCAGGCTGAGGGCGACCTCCCACGCCGGCACCGGTCCGCTGGACAGGCGCAGCATCATCACGAGCGGCGCCGTGGGCGGGAAGAGGCTCAGCGCGCGGCCGAGGGTGCCGTTGGGTTGGCGCATGAGCAGCTCGAGCACGAAGAACGGCAACCAGGCGGGCAGCAGCACGACGAACGTCAGCGGTCCGCTCTCCTGGAACGACGGCACGAGCGCACCGACCGCGCCCATCAGGCTGGCGTAGAACAGGTAGCCGAACAGAAAGTACACCGCCGCCAGCATCAGCACCGTCGGACCGAAGCGGATCGTGGCCGCGGCGGCGATGAACACGGCGCCGACGTTCAGCGACAGCAGTCCGAAGCCGCCCCAGATCAGCAGCTGGAGCCCGCCGAGCATGCCGAGGCCGGTCACCTTGCCCACCAGAAGCTCGAGCGGCGACACGGACGTCAGCAGGACCTCGATGACGCGGTTCTCCTTCTCGGTCGTCACGCTCTGCATGAGGTACGACGACGCCGTGAAGATCGTGGTGTAGAGCAGCAAACCGACGGCCAGGACGAGCATGAGCCGGGACGGGTCGTCCGCGCCGGCGGCCGCTTCGGCCTCGGCCGCCACGTTCGCCGGCGGCGCAACGAGGTCGACGTCGATCCGCTGCTGCGGGCGCACCATGGCCGCGGTCACCGCGGGCGGCGCGTCCGGCCAGACGCGCAGGCGGAGCCGGTCCGTCACGGCGCCGACATCGCCGCTCGGCGGCGCCCACGAGCGCGCGAGGCGGACGACGTCGTGGCGGCGCGGGTAGTCGGACGGCACGACGAAGACGCTGTCGACCTCGCCGGCCGCCAGCGCCACACCCGCATCGTCGACGTCGGCGAACGCGCGAAACGCGTCGTCGGCGGCGGGCGCGGCCGCGTCGTCGGCGCCGCCGTCGGCCGCATCCACCCAACCGATCCGCGGCGCGTCGGCGCTGCGGCGCAGCTCGTCCACTTCGAGCGCCCGCCCGACCGCGGCACCGACCTCGACCGCCACGCCGGTGCCGACCATCAGCGTCGCTCCGCCGACGATGAGCCCGACGACCGGCAGGCCGAAGGTCGTGAGGAGGAACGACTTGCGGCGCAGGTGCCAGGCGAACTCACGCCCGGCGATCGTCGCGACGCGGGGCCAGCGCGGGAGAGTCACGGCAGGGCCGCATTGACGCGGCGACGCCACCGGATCGGAGGGCGGAGCATCGCCCAGCGGAAGACGGCGCCGGCGGCCCAGAGCGCGAGGACGGCCGTGAGGGCCAGGAGGGCGGCCGAGAGGACGGCCTGCTGGAGCGGCACGGCCGAGAGCAGGAGCCGGATGGGCATGGCCACCGGCGACGTCAGCGGGAGAATCGACAGCCAGACGGCGGCCGGGCTGGCGGGGCGGAACACCAGGAGACCGGCCAGGCTGAACGGCAGGACGAGCCCCAGGCTGGCGAACCCGGCCACCTGCTGGGCCTCGCGCGGCTCACCGATCGCGATGCCGAGGCCGACGACGAGCGCCGCCTGCACCAGGTAGCCGCCGATGAGCCAGATCCCGGCAAGCGCCACCGTCGGCCACGGCATGGCCGCCACCGTCGCACCCGGCACGCCCAGCCGCAGGCCCACGACGGCCGCCGCGGCGGCGCCGGCCGCCCAGATGCCGAGCTGCGTCAGCGCCAGGAGGCCGAGCCCGACCACCTTGCCGCCGACGAGGGCCAGCGGCGCCACCGACGTGGCCAGGCATTCGATCAGCCGGTTCGCCTTCTCCTCCGCCACGGCCGTGACGAGGAGCGTCGTGCTGAACAGGACGGCCAACGTGAGGGCGAGCGGCACGGCGAAGGCGACGGCCAGCGTCGCCCACAGCGTGTCGGCTGAGCGGACGTGGTCCGGGGCGGCGGCCAGGGCATAGACGATCGTCGCCGGCTCGTCGAAGGCGGCGCGCAACGCGGGCGGTGCAGCGGACAGCGCCTCGGCGCGGATCGCTTCCGACAGCGAATCGGACACGCCGTCCGGCAGCGGCTCCCATGCCGTCACCCGGAAGCCGAGCGCCCCGTCGTGCGCCGCGTAGCCGCCGACGGTGCCGGCGGCCAGCGCGGCGGCCGCCGTCTTGACGTCGGTGAACGGACGGAGATCGGTGGCCGCCAGCACGTCGGCCGCGGCCGGCGGCAGGCCGGCAGCGACGTAGCCCCAAGGGTGGGCGGTGGCGTTCTGCGCCGTGCTGCCCGACCAAGCTGCAAAGCCGCCGATGAGCAGCATGAACACCGGCATCCCGAACGTCGTGCCGAGGAACTGCTTGGAGCGCACGTGGCGCATGTACTCGAAGCGCGCCACGCGACCGGCGGCGCGGATCACGCGGCGGCGCCCGTTTCGTCGGTCGGATCGTCGGTCGGATCGCCGGTCGGATCGGCGGTCGGATCGTCGTCGCCGGCGACCTTGAGGAAGATCTCCTCGAGCGACGGCAGGTAGACCTCGAATCGCTGGACGGCCAGCTCCGGCTGCGCGGCCAGCGACGCGAGGAGCGCCGCATGCGTCGTGGTCGGGGCGAGGCGGAGCATGACGCCGTCCGCGCCCGGCACGGCCTCGGCCACGCCCGGCAGGTCGGCCAGCCGCGCCGACGCGGTCGCCTCATCGGCGAGGACGACGCGCACGCGGTCGCCGGAATGGGCGCGCCGGATCGCCTGCACGCCGCCGTACAGAACGCTCCGCCCGCCCTGCAGCATGAGCAGCCGATCGCACAGCTCCTCGATCCGGTTCATCTGGTGCGTGCACATGACGATCGTCGTGCCCGCGGCGCGCAGGCCGAGCAGGAAGTCGCGCAGCACGCGTGTGTTCACCGGATCGAGGCCGCTGAACGGCTCGTCGATGATCAGGAGCTCCGGGCGGTGGACGACGGTGGCCAGGAACTGGACCTTCTGCTGCTGGCCGCGCGAGAGCGTCTTGATCACGCGGCGCTCGATGCCCGGCAGGTCGAGCGCCGCGAGGCCGACCGTGATCCGGCGCCGCGCCTCGGCGCGCGGCACGCCCTTCAGGCCGGCGAGATAGACCAGGCAGTCGTCGACCCGCACGTCGCGGTACAGGCCGCGCTCCTCCGGCAGGTAGCCGATGCGCGGCAGGACGCTCCGCACGTCGCGCGCGCCGAGCACCTCGATCTCGCCGTCCGTGGGCACGAGCAGGCCGAGGAGCATGCGGATCGTCGAGGTCTTGCCGGCGCCGTTCGGGCCGAGCAGGCCGAAGATCTCGCCGGACCGGACATCGAACGAGAGGTCGTCGACGGCGACGCTTGCGCCGTAGTGCTTGACGAGATGCGAAACCTGTACGGCGCGGTCGGGCGGAACGTCGCCGCTCAATCCACGCCGCCGGCTCGTTCGGACAGGACGCGCACGAGGCCTTGGCGCAGGTCGGCGTTCGTCAGGATGCCGACGACCCGCCCGCCCTCGAGGACGGGCAGCAGGCTGATCTTCCGCTCGAACATCAGGTTGACGGCTTCCGAGATCGTGGCGTCGGGCTCGACCGAGGCGATGTCGCGGCTCATGATCTCCGCCACCCCGACGCGCGCCATCAGCTCGCGCACCTCGGCCGGCTCGAGGTCGTCGAACGGCGACGGCCACGCCGCGAGGATGTCCGTCCACGTCACGACGCCGTGCAGGTTGCCGTCCACGTCGACGACGAGCAGGCTGTTCACGTCGTCCCGCTCCATCCGCGCCCGCGCCGCCGCGACGCTGGCGTCAGGCGTGCACGTACGCGGATCGCGGGTCATCCAATCGTCGACCTTTACGTGCGGCATCCTAGATGCCGAACATCGCCCGCAGGCGGCTGCTTTCCAGGACGCCGACACCGTCGTCGCCCTCGTGCAGGCCGAGGCTGTGGGAGGCCTTCAACAGGAGGCGGGTGACGATGATGGCCGTGAACATGGAGGTCAGCACGCCCAGCGCCAGCGTCACGGCGAAGCCCTTGACGATGCTCGCGCCGAACTGGTTGCCGAACCAGAAGAGGATGACGCACGTGATGAGCGTGCTCGCGTTCGAGTCACGGATGCTTGGCCAGGCGCGCTCGAAGCCGCTCTCCATCGCCTTGGCGATCCGTCGGCCGGCCCGCAGCTCCTCTTTCATCCGTTCGAAGATCAGGATGTTCGCGTCGACGGCCATGCCGATCGAGAGCACGAAGCCGGCGATGCCGGCGAGCGTGAGCGTGACGGGCAGCATCCGGAAGATCGTCAGCGAGAACAGGGTGTACAGCAGGAGCGCGACGTTGGCGACGATGCCGGGCACCCGGTAGTACAAGAGCATGAAGAGCATGACGATGAGCAGCCCGAGCACACCGCCGTTCACCGCCGAAGAGATCGCCGAGCTGCCGAGCGTCGGGCCGATGGCGGTCTGACCGACGACCTTCAGCTTGAGCGGCAGCGATCCGGAGTTGATCTGGGCCGCCAGCGACTCGGCATCGGCCTTCGTGAACTGGCCCGTGATCTGGCCCTCCGCACCGATCGCGCCCTGCAGCGTGGGCGAGCTGATCACGGCGTTGTCGAGGATGATCGGCATGACCTTCTGGAGATGCTGCGACGTGAAGCGCTGCATCCGCGCCGCGGCGCTCGACTTCACCTGGAACGAGACGGCGTACTGCAGGTTCTCGTCGAGCGTGACGGAGGCCGATGCGAGCTCGTCGCCGGTCAGGACGGTCGGGTAGAGCGTCTCGTCGGAGGCGATGATGCCGGTCGAGATCGGCTCGGTGGCGGTCAAGGCGTCCGTGGCGGTCACCGGCGTAGTGGCGTCGGCGGCGGCGGTGGACGTCGTCGGGAGCGTCGCGGTGGTGCCGGTCGTCGCCGTGGTTCCGTCGGTGGCCGTCACGCCTTCGGTGGCCGTCACTTCATCCGTCGATGCCGTGGTCGTCGTCGGCGACGTCCCGGTGATCGGCGTGGCGGCGCTTGCCGCCGTGGCGTTCGCGTCGGGCGTCGGCGCCAGGCGCGTCGGGTTGACGCCGCGGCCCGGCATGACGACGTCTTCGGGCTTGACCCACGACTCCGGAAAGTCGCGCGCCGGGTTGTCCGGATTGCCGAGGTACGGCTCCTGGTAGCCTTCCGGCAGGAGGTCGATCGTCAGCGGGTTCGTCGTTTCGACGATGGTGGAGGGCGCGAGCGCCTCGGTGCCGCTGTAGATGAACTCGAGGAGCGCCGTCTTGCCGATCGTCTGGATCGCCTGGTCCGGATCGCTGACGCCCGGCAGCTCGACGACGATCTTGTCCTCGCCCTGTGTCTGGACGACGGGCTCGGTCACGCCGAGGCCGTTCACGCGGTTCTCGATGATGGCCTTGGCACGCTCAAGCAGTTCGGCCGTCACCGGGACCGCCCCCTGCTGCTCCGCCTGGAGGAGCACCTGCAGGCCGCCCTTCAGGTCCAGACCCTCGCGCAGGTGCAGCGAGCGGCGGGCGGGCTCAAGATGGGGCTGCAGGAGTCGCAGCAGCGCCGGAGGATGCTTGTAGCCGGACACGACGAGGTCGAGGTTGGCGACCACCGCGATCGTGGCCAGTATGAAGATCACCACCGACCAGATGAGCGTTCGCTCGCGCATGAAGGCACCTCGGCACGGACAGCGGATGGGGCATGAAGCAAACCGGCTCGATCGACCGGCGGCGTCGGGCACCCGTGAGGATTCGGGCGCCGATTCGAAAACGGTTCGGCGCCCCTGCGGCGGGCGATTATAAGTAGCCCGTCGGGCGTGGGTCAAGCCTTTGCGCCGTCGGCTTGGGGGACGGCGCGCGGCCATGGCACACTTTGGGCGCCCGATCCGGCCGCCCGGCAGCGGAAGCGGCGGTGGAATGAGGGCGCGGCGCGTGCGATGCCAGATGCGGTGCAGCCGCCAGGAGGTGGTCGGGTGGAACGTGAGACCGGAACGTGGCGGGTGAAGAGCGGCATGGCGCAGATGCTCAAGGGCGGCGTCATCATGGACGTGACGACGGCGGAGCAGGCCCGGATTGCCGAGGACGCCGGCGCGGTGGCGGTGATGGCCCTGGAGCGGGTGCCGTCCGACATCCGCGCCGAAGGCGGGGTGGCGCGCATGGCGGCCATCGAGAAGATCGAGGAGATCATCCGGACGGTGACGATCCCGGTCATGGCCAAGGCCCGGATCGGCCACTTCGTGGAGGCCCAGATCCTCCAGCAGCTCGGCGTCGACTACATCGACGAGAGCGAGGTGCTCACCCCGGCCGACGACGCGCATCACATCGACAAGCACGGCTTCACGGTGCCGTTCGTGTGCGGCTGCCGCAACCTGGGCGAGGCGCTGCGCCGCGTCAGCGAGGGCGCCGCGATGATCCGCACGAAGGGCGAGGCCGGCACGGGCGATATCGTGGAAGCGGTCCGCCACGCCCGGTCCGTCATCGGCGAGATGCGGCGCCTGACGACGCTCGGCAGCGAGCAGCTCGTGGCCGCCGCCAAGGACCTCGGGGCGCCGATCGATCTGTTGCGCGTCGTGGCCGAGACCGGTCATCTGCCGGTCGTGAACTTCGCGGCCGGCGGCATCGCCACGCCGGCGGACGCGGCGCTCATGATGCAGCTCGGCGTCGACGGCGTGTTCGTCGGCTCGGGGATCTTCAAGAGCGAACATCCGGACCGGGCCGCCGCCGCGATCGTCCGGGCCACCGCCCATTACGGCGATCCGGCCGTCCTTGCGGAGGTCAGCCGCGGCATCGGCGCGCCGATGCGGGGTCAGCAGGCGACGATGATCCCCGAAGCGGACCGGCTGGCGACGCGCGGATGGTGACGGTGGCGGGATCGACGTCGGCGCACCCCGCCCGACCGCGCGTCGGCGTGCTGGCCATCCAAGGCGACGTCGCGGAGCACCTCGCCGCCCTGTCGCGCTGCGGCGCCGAGGCCGTGCCGGTGCGTCGCGCGGCCGAGATCGACGGCCTCGACGGGATCGTCCTGCCCGGCGGCGAGTCGACGGCGATCGGCCTGATCGCGCGCGAGGACGGCGTGCTGGACGCGTTGCGGCGTTATGTCGACCAGGGCGGTGCGGTGTGGGGCACGTGCGCCGGGCTGATCCTTCTGGCGCGCGACGCCGGTCACGCGCAGCCGCTGATCGGCGCGCTGGATGTCGTCGTCGAGCGCAACGCCTTCGGGCCGCAGGTCTTTTCGTTCGAGACCGACGTCACGATCGCCGGCCTCGAAGGCGGTCCGTTCCGCGCCGTCTTCATCCGCGCCCCGGCGATCTCCGCCGCCGGCCCAGGCGTGGACGTGCTGGCCGCGCTGGACGACGATCGGATCGTCATGGTCCGGCAGGGCCGGCTGCTGGCGACGGCCTTCCATCCGGAGCTGACGGGTGACGACCGGCTGCACCGGTGGTTCGTCGAGCTGTGCGGCGCGCAGTCATCGGTGGTGCACGCATGACGACGCCCGATGTCGCCCCCCACACCGACCCGACCGGCCACATGGAGATCTACGACGCCCCGACGGACAGCCTGCTCGACAGCCAGCACCGCGATCCGCTCCTGCGCCACCTGACGCGCACGATCGTCGCAGCCGCTCGCCGCCACGCGCCGCTGCCGGGTCCCCCGCCGACGGCCGTCGGCGGCACGTCCGCCCGCGACTTCGACGGTGCGGCGATCGACATCGGCTGCGGCGTCGGCCGGACGTCCCTCGCGCTGGCCGAGGCGGGCTATGCCGTCGTCGGCGTCGACCCGTCGGCGCGGGCGGTGGAGCTGGCGGGAGCGACGGCGGACGCGCGCGGCCATGCGACCCGGACGAAGTTCGTCGTCGGCGACGCGACGGCCGATCCGCCCTCCGCGTGGATCGACCGCTTCCCGCTGGCGGTGTGCTCGGAGGTCATCGAGCACGTTACGGCGCCCGAGCGCGTCGTCGCGTACGCCCGGCACGTGCTCCGACCCGGCGGGATCCTGATCCTCACGACACCGCACGATCGCCGGCTGTGGACCGCCATGGACACGTATGCCGGCCACGTGACGCGCTTCACGGCCGACGAGTTGCGCGCGCTGCTGTGGGACTTCGATGTGCTGGAGATCGGCACCGAGGGGTTCCCGTTCCAGCGATTCGTCATGCGCACGTACGATCGTGCACTCCGGCGAAGCGGGCAGCCCCACACGTTCGGGGCGATCGGCGACAGCGGCGCGTATCGGGCGTACACGGTGGTCATGCCGTGGCTGTTGCGGGTGGACCACTGGTTTCGGGGCACGGGCAAGGGCATGACGCTGGTGGTGGTGGCGCGGCGGCGGGTGATCATGGGTTGAGTGGGTAGGCGGCGTGGGCCCGAAGCTGGCCCGCTACCGCTCCGACCCCAACGCCCGCTCCACCCACGCCCGCGCCGCCTCGACCGTCCCGACGTCCCCTGCCGCCTGGGCCTCGCGCAGCCCGGCCAGCAGTGCACCAAGACGCGGTCCGGGCGGCAGGCGGAACTCCGCCATCACGTCGTCGCCGGTGAGCAGGGGCGGCGGGGCGACGGCGACGTTCGGGGCGTCGTACCAGGCGTTCAGCAGCTCCGCGACGGTCTCGGAAACGCGCGCCAGGTCGGCGTGTCCGGGCTCGCCCTTGCTGGCGCGGTCGGCCAGGGCGTGCAGCGCCGTGTCGACGCCGGCGTCGCCGGTGGCTTGGAAGAAGCGATAGGTCGCGCGTCGGCTCAGCGGGACATCAGCCAGCGCCAGCGGGCGCAGGTGGTGGCGCACGACGGCGACGACGCGCCGGGCCTCGTCCTGGCCGAGGCGCAGACGTTGTGCGACCTCGAGCGCCATATCGGCGCCCAGCTCGTCGTGGCCCCGGAAGCGCCAGCGCTCGGCCGCGTCATCCCATACCGCGGATGCGGGCTTGCCGATGTCATGGAGCAGCGCGGCGAGTCGCCACCACACGGCCCACGGCCGGCCGCCGACCCGCCGGCCGAAGTGCGCGGCGAACGCGTCGCGGCGGCGGTCGATGAGGCGGTCGATCTCGGGCGGCAGGTCGGACGGCGCGGTGCCCGTCCGATCGTGCGCGGCGGCTGCTGCGGCACGCCGGGTCATGCGGCACGCGAAGTCGAGCACGGTCAGGGAGTGATCGAGGACGTCGGCACCCGGCGCGCCGACGCCGCGACATGCCGCGACCTCGGGCAGGACGACGACGAGCAGGCCGAGCGACTCGAGGCGCGCGATCCAATCGGCCGCGTCGTCGACGGCCAGCAGCCGCATCAGCTCGTCGCGCACGCGCTCGCGCGCCGGGCGGTCGAGCAGGCCGGCGCGCGACGTGATGGCGGCGGCCGTCCCGTCCTCGAGCGTGAAGCCGAGCTCGGCGGCGATGCGCGGACCGCGCAGCAGGCGGATCGGGTCGGCGTCAAGCGCGGCGACGCTGACCATGCGGACGATCCGCGCGTCGAGGTCGGCGAGGCCGCCGGCGAGGTCGATCGTGCGGGCACGGACGATGGATCGGTCGACGGCGGCACCGGGCGCGTCGTCGTCGTACGCCTCATCGAGCGGCACGGCCAGCGCATTGATCGTGAAGTCGCGCGCCGCCAGGTCGGACGCCAACGTGCCGCCGACGAACTCCGTCAGGTCGAGGATCGCGTCCGCGGCCATGCCGTCGACGCCGACCCAGAACGCCGGATCGCCTTCGGCCGTCCCCTGTCCACGCGGCCAGACGACGCGCGCGATGCCGCGGTCGGGCGCGAGCGGGACGAACGCGCCACCGGACGCGCGGGCGATGGCGCGGGCCAGCCCGACGGCATCACCGGGGACGACGATGTCGACGTCGTTCAACGGCCGCCCGAGCAACGCGTCCCGTACCGCACCGCCGACCAGCCAGCCGGGCACGTTGCGCGCGGCGAGGACGGCGCGGGCGGCGGTGAGGGGCGTGATCGGTTCGCGATGGCGCATCGGCGTGGATTATCGCCCCAATTGGCCCGCGACGATCTCCGCGATCTCATCCGGATGGCGCGCCACCGCAATGCCGGCTGCCTGCAGCGCCCGGATCTTCTCGGCCGCGGTGCCCTTGCCGCCGGAGATGATCGCCCCGGCGTGGCCCATCGTCTTGCCGGGCGGCGCGGTCTGGCCGGCGATGAAGCCGACGACCGGCTTCGTGACGTTCGCGGCGACGAACGCCGCCGCCGCTTCCTCGTCCGTGCCGCCGATCTCGCCGATCATGACGATGAGCTCGGTGGCCGGATCCGCCTGGAAGCGGGCCAGGACATCGACGAACTTCGTGCCCTGCACGGGATCGCCGCCGATGCCGACGGCCGTCGTCTGGCCGATGCCGCGGCTCGTCAGCGCGTGGAGCACCTCGTAGGTCAGCGTGCCGGATCGGCTGACGACGCCGACCGGACCCGGCGTGCAGATGTTGGCCGGGATGATGCCGACCTTCGCGCCGCCGGGCGTGATCATGCCGGGGCAGTTCGGGCCGATCATCGTGATCCCGCGGCTGCGCACCGAGTTCGTGACGCGGATCATGTCGTGGACCGGCACGCCCTCGGTGATCGTGACGATGACGGCGATCCCGGCATCGGCCGCTTCGAGGACGGCGTCGGCGGCGAACTTGGCCGGGACGAAGATGCAGCTGACGTCGGCACCGGTGGCCTTGACGGCATCCCGGACGGTGTTGAACATCGGCACGCCCGCCAGATCGCCCTCCAGCGCCTGCCCGCCTTTGCCGGGCGTGACGCCGGCGACGACGTTCGTGCCGCTCTTCACCATGTGCCCGGTGTGGAACGCGCCCTCGCGGCCGGTGATCCCCTGGACCAGGACGCGTGACGACGCGTCGACGTAGATGCTCATGCTGCCCCCCGTTCGGCCGCCAGCTGGACGGCCTTCTGCGCCGCTTCGGCGAGTGTGGCCCCGGAGTGGAGCTTGGCGTCGGCCAGGATCGTCTGCGCCGCCTCGGCGTTCGTGCCGACGATGCGGACGACGAACGGGACGTCGGTGGCAATGTTGCCGAGCGCGGCGACGATCCCGCGGGCGACCTCGTCGCCGCGCGTGATGCCGCCGAAGATGTTGATGAGGACGGCCTTCACACGCGCGTCCGCCAGGATGATCCGCAGGGCCTTTTCGACCTTGTCCGCCTGGGCCCCGCCGCCGATGTCCAGAAAGTTCGCGGGCTCGCCGCCGAAGAGCTTGATCACGTCCATGGAAGCCATCGCCAGCCCGGCGCCGTTCACGAGACAGCCGATCGAGCCGTCGAGATCGACGTAGTTCAGCCCGGCGTCGCGGGCGGCGCGCTCGGCGTCCGTCAAGTCGCCGTCGTAGCGGTCGGCCGCCAGCGCGCCCTGGCGATACAGCGCGCTCGCGTCGACGGTCACCTTGCCGTCGAGGGCCAGCATCTCGCCGGCGGTCGTCAGGATCAGCGGGTTCACCTCGGCCAGCGTCGCGTCCGCGGCCTCGAAGACGTTGTGGAGGCGCGTGACGAGGTCGGCGAAGGCGGCATGGTGCGGCGCGGGCAGGCCGATGCCGAACGCGAGCTGCCGCAGCTGGTACGGCTGCAGCCCGACGGCCGGGTCGATATGGACGCGGACGATCGCCTCGGGCTTCTCGACCGCCACCTGCTCGATGTCCATGCCGCCCTCGGCGGAGGCCATGATCAGCGCGCGGCGCGCCGCACGATCCAAGGTGATGGCGACGTAGATCTCGGTGGCGATGTCGACCGCGGGATCGACGAGAACGAGCTTGACCGTGTGGCCCTTGATGTCGAGCCCGAGGATCGTGCGCGCCTTCTCGGCCGCGTCGTCGGGCGTTGCGGCGAGCTTCACGCCGCCGGCCTTGCCGCGGCCGCCCGTCAGGACTTGGGCCTTGACGACGACCGGGCAGCCGATCCGCTCCGCCGCAGCGCGGGCTTCGTCCGGCGTGCGGGCGACCTCGCCCAGCTTCACCGGGATGCCGTGGGCGCCGAAGAGACGCTTGGCTTGGTATTCGAAGAGGTCCATGTTCCCTCGCGGTGGCGAACCGGACCGTGGACGGTCCGGCGGGTTGGCGTGCGGCGGCCAGACATGCCGCGGCCCGCGCACGGGTCCGGCGCGGGCCGCGGGGGATTGTATCACCGGGTCGTTGGCAGGTCACGACGCGCGGTTCACCTGAGCGGCAAGCCCTACGGTTTCGCCGCCTGTCCGAGCGTCGGGCTCGGCAGCGGCGACCCGCTCCCCCCGCCCGCGTCCCCGACATCGCCCGCCGTCGGGCTCGGCGACGGCGTCGCGACGGCGGGCGTCGGCGTCGGCGGTGTCGTCGATGCGGTTGCGGTGCCCGCGGTCGCGGCCCCGTCCGACGGCGTCCCCTCGCCTGGGACGAGCGGCGGTGGCCCGTCGTCCGAGAGCCCCGCCGCTGCACGCAAGCTCTCCGGCCAGTCATAGCGGGACACGACGTTCTTCTCGGAGCTGGCGACATAGATCTCGCCCGTCGCGCTCACCGCGATGCCGATGGGCTGCATCAGGCCGATGGGGTCGTTTTCGAGGTCGAGCGTGCCGAGGATCTTGCCCGTCGAATCGTAGATCCAGACGCGCGCGCCCTGCGGGTCGGTCACGAGGACCGTGCTGTTCGGGCCGACCGCCACATAGCCCTTGTGGGCGGCTTCCTTGCTTCCCCAACCGTCGACGGCCCACTCGCGCACGGGCAGGAGGTCCTTGCTGAACACCTGCACGCGCAGGTTCCAGAGGTCGGCCACGACCATCTCGCCCGTCGCCGGGTCGAACGCCACGGCCACCGGCTCGTTGAACTCGCCCGCCGCCGGACCCTCCTTGCCGATCGACCGCACGGCGGCCATCGCCGGGTCGAGGACGATGATCCGCTTGTTGCCCGTGTCCGTGAAGAAGATCTCGCCGCCGGGCCCGACGGCCACGTCGCGCGGTCCGAAGAGCTTGTCCAGGTCCTTGTCCGCCCCGCCCTCCGGCACGCCGCCGATGCCGAACGACTTCTCCGTCCAGCGGTCGTCCCGGTAGAGCAGGATCCGGTTGTTCCAGGTGTCCGCCACGTACACCGAGCCGTCCGCGCCGACGCCGATGCCCCAGGCGCTCGGCTGCAGATCGGCGTCCTTCTCGCCGTACTGCAGGACGGGCGTGTCGATCACCGCGATCGTCGTCCCGTCCTCCGCCAGATGGGCGATCCGCTTGTTGCCGTGGTCCAGCACGTACAGGCTGCCGTCCGGCGCGAGCGCGATGTCCTTGGGCGCGCTGAACGGCACGCCGTTTGCCTCGCTGAACGCCTGGTCGACGTTGAACGGCACGCTGTGGTCGGGCGCCTGCGCCACCTCGACGTCCGTCATCCAGTCCGGCCAGCTCTGCCCCGTCGCGGCGAGCGCCTGGGCCGAGGACTTCTTCACCCAGAGCTTCATCTTGGCGTGGTAGAACCAGTCGTCCAGCGACTTCGGGACGAGCGGCCGCGCGGCGGGATCCGTCACGTACTCGCGGTGGAAGATGATCCGCAGCAGGTTCGCCCGCAGGTCCGGGTTCACGAACGTCTCGCGGATCCGCGGCCACGTGAGGCCCTTGTAGCCCTCGTTCGGCCAGTACATCCGGTTGACCTCGACCGCCACGAAGTCCTTGCGCAGGTAGGGCTCGAAGTTGCCGTAGTTCGGCGAGCCGACGAGGACCGCGTCCAGCTCCTTCAAGCCGGCCACGTCGACGGTCTTGCCCTCGGCCAGGTACTTCGGGTCCTGGCGCCAGTCGCTGCACGTGTCGGCCGCCGGGCAGCCCTGGCCGAGCAGGCACAGGAGGTCGGCCGCGAGACCGCGAGCGCGGGGCGGGCAGATGTTGCGGAAGTACCACGTGTACGGCCAGCTCACCTCGTTGTCGAAGCCGAGCTTGAGCGGCTCGTCGGGGCGCGCGGTGTCCATCCGCTTCAGGAGGTCGTAGATCTCCTTGTCGTCCGGCGTGCCGTGCGCATACACCAGGTACTCCGTCCCGAGCTCACTGTTCTTGAAGTTGGCCTGCAGCGCGTAGCCCGCGCTCACCACGAGTCCGAACAGCATCGCACCGACGACGACGGCCTTTCGCCGCTGCGCGGACACCAGGCCGGCGCCGACGGTGCGCACACCGACGACGAGCGCGATGACGATCACCACCGCCACGCCCCAGCCGACGGCCGCCGGCCGCGAGGCCTCGGCCGCGGCCAGCGACGTCGTGCGCGCGACGAGGCCGGCCAGCAGCGCCAGCGCCGCCACCGTCATCGCGGTCAGCTGCCAGCCCTTGGCGCGCCACGCCGCCACGTCGATCCCGGCCATCACGTCGGCCACGAACCGGGCACCGAGCAGGCACATCGGCACGGCCATGTGCGTGATCAGCCACGGCATCTTCTCGCCGGCCCAGCTGAAGATCCACCATACGCCGAGCATCCATACGACGACCATCGGCACGAAGACCCACGCCGCCGGCGACGGCGACAGCGGATCGCCCGAGTCGTTGCCGCGATGGAAGCGGAGCGCCGGCCAGCGGCCGTACACCGCCAAGGCGCACAGGCACAGGATCATCGGCAGCCACTCGTAGAGCGGGCCGATGACGAGGATGTAGAAGTACCACGGCTGCCCGCCGCGCTGGACATCGTGCTGGCCCCACCAGTACTGGAGCGACCGGGCGAAGCCGTTCGCCAGGTCCGTCTCCTGGAACCACGTCGTGAAAAGGGCGATGTAGAGCACGACGAAGATCACGATGCCGACGAGCAGTCCCTCGTACGGCAGCCCGTTCAGCTGCCCGAGGACCGTGGGCTTCGGCCGGGCGGCGTGCAAGAGCGCCGCGCCGACGGCCAACGCCAGCAGCACGCCGGCTCCGACGGCCAGCGGCTCGGCCGTCTTCGTCAGGTGCGCGACGTCCGCCATGCCGAACGTCGTCGCCGCGAACGCCGCGAGGCCGATGGACACGCCGAGGAGCAGCGGCCAGAGCGCGTTCGTCCAGCGCGCGACGGCGCGGGCGCCGCCGCTCAGCCGACCCTGCACCTCCAGCGCCAGCGCCGCGAACCCAAGCGCGATCCCGACGCCGCCGACGATGGACGCCTGCTGCCGGAAGCCGGCAAATCGCCCGGCGTCGGCGCCGTACTGCACGGCCAGGTCGAACACCAAAGCGGCCAAGCCGAAGACGGTCAGCAGCGCCCAGACCCGGTCGCGCGGCAGCATGGTGACCGCCCAGACCGCGAGCGCGATGAGCGCCGCCGCGGCCGCGATCTGCCAGGCGTAGTACGCGCTGTCGAAGGCCGTCGTCACGCCGTGATGGATCAACCCTTCGGCGACGACGATATAGAAGAGGGCCGCGACGGCGCCGCTCACGAGCAGCCCGAGGCGGCCGGCGGCGGCCGGCAGTTCGATGAACGATCCGACCGCGGCGATGGCCACGACGGGCGCACCGGCGACCAGCAGGCTGATGGCCACCTTGGCCATGTACCAGTTGAACGAACCGGCCGTCGCCGCCGGGTCGAGGACCAAGAGGAGCACCGCGCCGGCGCCGATGAGGGCGAGACCGTAGCCCATCGGCGACCGCCAGCCCGGCGTCGATCGGACACCGAGCGCTTGCGCCACGAGCGGCACGGCGACGCCGAGGGCGATGACGAGCGCGACGCCGATCGCCGCGACCTGCCACGGCAGCAGCGTGGCCTCCGCCGGCGTCCCGGCGCCCATCGCCGCCGACTTGGCGAACGTGCGCACGGCGAAGCCGCCGAGCCCGAGCGCGAGCGCGAGGCCGAAGCGCTGCGCCCAAAGCAGCCAGTCGTCGTTCCGGCGCCCGGCCGACTCCACCCAGAGCGCGAGGGCGATGAACGCGACGAGCATGAAGCCGGTGATGTAGGACATTTCGGCGGACGTGATGCCGATCAGGCCGCCGACGAACGCGGTCACGATCCACTTCGGCTGCCGATCGTCCAGATAGCGGACGAAACCGATGAGCATGAGCACGGTCGCAAGCTCGACCGGGATGTCGTGGCGGATGTAGCGCGAGTACATCATCACGCTCGGAGAGAGGAGCAGGAGGATGCCGGCGAAGAGCGCGCCCAGTCGGCCGAGCCACTTGCGCAGGAGGAGGGGCGTGGCGACGAGCACGATGCCCGACACCGCTCCGAAGAGCCGCGCCGTGAAGTCGCTCACGCCGAACAGGAGGTACATGAGCGCGGTCCAGTGATAGAGGATCGGACCGTGCATCATCGGGTCGTGACGGTAGCCCTTGCCGACGGCCAGCTGCCACGAGTAGAACGTGTGCAGGCTCTCGTCGTGCGACATGCCGCGCTTGCCGAGGAGGTAGAGGCGCGTGGCCACCGCGGCGACGAGCACGAGCGCCCAGCCGACGGTCTCCCAGTCCCAACGCCAGCCGCCCAGCCGTTCGCGCACGGTCGGGCCGGTGCGGACACGGCGCGGCGGTGCGGCGGTTTCGGCCGGGGCGTCGGCGATGCCGTCGACGCCGTGCGGCACGCGCTCGTCTGCGGCATCGACGGCGCCCGTCGCCCCTCCCTCGGCGTCGCCCGTCGCCGTCGTCTCGTCGTCCTTCATGTCCGTCACATCGTCCATCTCTGCGTCCATCTTGCGTGCTACTGCGGATCAGGGTTGAGGGCCCAGACCGTTGTCTGGCCCGATCGGAATGCCGGCGTCATGAACGTCGCCAGCCGGTCGTCGATGTCCGGGCCCATGTCCGGATACTTCGTGCGCTCCCACGCCCCGACGATGACATAGCGCACGGCGTACTTGTCGAGCATTTCCTTCATCGCGCCCGCCGGCATTTGGGCGTAAAAGGCGGCGACGTCGTCGATGCGCAGCCGGATCTGTTCTGGGGTGCGCCCCCACTGCGCCTCGTGGTTGTCGTTGCCCAACACCGTCGGGAAGCCGGTGAGCATCGCGATCCGACCGGCGAGGTTGTAGGCGCCCGTGGCGGCCTCCAGGATCCGCGGCGTGCCGACCGCATTCGCGTCCAGCCAGCGTCCGGCCGCCAGATCGTCGGGGTTCTGCTGTTCCCAGTACCGGATGCCGTCCAGGTGGAGCCGGTCCGACCACGCCCGGTAGCCGCCGCTCCGGAAGGCCACCCAGCCGAGCCCGTCCGTGCGGTTGAACACGGCGGCGACGGGGGTGTAGAGGACCATCGCGGCCAGGACGACGAAGGCGGCCGTCCAGACGAGGCGACCGGCGCCCGGGTTCGGCACCCGCTGCCGGGCGCCGCCCGCCGTTCGGCCGCCGCCCGCCGGCCGCATCCGCGCGCGCGCCCAGACGGCCGTCAACGCGTAGCCGCCGCCGATGCTCAACAGCACCCACGCCTGGAAGAAGAACTTGAAGATGGTGTTCATCCGGTCGTTGAACACGTCCTTCAGATAGATGAACTCGGGCAGCGCCGCCATCGCCAGGCCGACGGCGATGCACACGAGCGCAAATGCGGCGGCGGCGTGGCCGGTGTCGTCCGCGGCGGCGTCCGCGGCGTTGTCCACCGCCCGGTCCTCGGCGTCCTCGTTCGCGTCGACGTCGGCGCCAACGCCGAGCCGCACGGCGTAGCGTCCGTCGGCGAACAGGGCGATCAGTGCGACGGCGGCGAGGCCGACGACGAGCACCGGGGTGAGGGGCGTCCAATGCGTTTCGGCGCCGGCCGCCGCCCAGCGCGGGACGACGATGCTCCAGGCCGCGACGGCGCCCGTGGTGACGGCGACGGCGGTGAGGGCACGCGTCGGACCGCGCGCGCCGGCCGTCGTGCGAAGGCGCAGCGTCACGACGGTGGCCGCCAGGAACGCCAGGGGCAGGAAGTGCACGGACCAATGATCCAGCCGCGACGTGTGGAGCGCCATGCCGATCCCGGACGCCTGGGTGTCGAACGCAAGGTAGAACGGCAGATAGAGCACGATCGCCAGGCCGAGCAGCCAGACGCCGAAGACCCCGATGTCCGCCAGCACCGAAGCGCCCCTGCCGCCCTGCCGCAGCCGCCACAGGGACCAGCAAGCGCCCGTGACGAGCCCGTACGTCGGCAGGTCCCACGTGTTCAGGAAGCCGAGGGCGCCGATGCACAGCGGCACGAGCCACCACATCGGCGCCCGGAACCGTTGGTCCGTCCAACGCTCGCCGGCCCCGAGGAGGAGCGCAAGGCCGATCGCCAGGGCGAGGAGGGCGTAGGGCAGCGTCATGAGGTGCGGGTGGACGTCCGCCAGGAGGAAACTGAAGAACGGGTACTCCTGGATGACGTCCTTGCAGCCGTCCCGGATGACGCGCGACGTGCGCCACCACCACATGAACCGCGACGGGAAGATGCCGCCCATGCCGTAGCCGCTGCCGGGCTCACCGCACGCGTCGGCGACCACGGTGAGGTTCCGGATGTTCATGAAGTCGAAGGCGCGGGCCGGCAGCCAGCCGCGCATGTAGGCCAGCTCGAGGTAGCCGGCGAGGTTGCCGGCGACGGCCAGCATCGCCGCCGTCGTCGCGCCGGCCAGGATCCGCAGGCGGCGCGTCGTGCCGGGCGTGAGGACGGACAGCGCCCAGCCGAGGCTGAACGCGGCGGCCAGCGTCATCGCCCACGTCATCGGCACGACGAGGTTGTAGGCGACGAAGCGCGAGAGGCCGGTCAGCTTCACGAGCATCGCGGCGATCAGGTAGCCGAAGTAGTAATAGCTGATGCTGTGGCCGCTCATCCACGGGTCGTTCGGCGGGAAGTCCGGGCTCTTGTCGATGGCCGAGAGGAACGCCATCTCCATCATCTTCTCGCCGCCCGACTCCGTGATGTCGGGATAGAACGCGCGGTACAACGCCCACAGCACGAGAGCGACGAGGTACAGCGTCTCGAGGCCGACGAGCAGCCGCCGCCGCGCGCGCAGCTCGGCCAGCCAGCCGGGCACGTCCCGCGCCACGAGCGCCGCCCCGCCGCCGCCGACGAGCGCGAGCGCGACGATCACGCCGACGCGCGAGTTCGGCAGCACGCCGGCCGTCACGAGGAACCACCACGTGTAGCCGACGAGGAGCAGCCCGAGCGGTCGCGCGAAGGCCAGCCCGCGGTCGGGCAGCGTCGGCAGCAGCGTCCGCGCGATCGGCGCGGCGGCGATGCCGACGACGGTCGTCGCCGCCCACCATGCCAGCGCCTGGCCGACAACCGTCGTCATGGCGCGGCCGCCGGGGCCGGTTCCGCCGCGCCGCACGGTGCACCGGCGGGATCCAGGGGGCGCCGGTAGATCGTCACATGTTCGTTCTGGAACACCGCTTCGATCTCCCCCGCCTGCGACCAGCGCGCGAACTTGTCCAGGCCGGCAGCGTCGTAGCGCATCGTCTCGAGCTGGCCGACGATGATCAGCTCGACCCCGTACGTGCACAACAGGCGCCGCGCCTCCGCGGCGTCCGTCGAACCATAGATCGTCTCGACGTCGCGCATCCGGTTGCCGACGGGATCGTTCGTGATCGCCGCCTTCTGCTGCCGCTGGTGCCAGTCCCAGCCGATGACCGTCGGCAGGCCGGTGTAGATGCTGATCCGCGAACCCCAGTGGTAGTTGATCGGCCACGTGCCCTCGAGGATCGTCGGCGTGCCGTCGACGTTGGCGAGCAACCACTGGATCGCCTCGTGGTCGGCGCGGAGCTCGAGCAGGTGCGGCGCCTGCGGGCTGTGCTCGTCGTACTCGATGTAGGCGGCGTGCGCCATGTAGTCGATGCCGGACAGCCCGGGACGATGGAGCGCGGCCATGTCCGCCTCGGGGATCGAACGGTCGGCCGGGAAGCGGTCCTCGATCTTCGCGCGGGCGGCGGTGATCGTATAGACGAGCCCGCAGCACACGAGCACCGCCATCGTCCCCCGCCACAGCCAGCGCCACTCGATGTTCGGGCGTCGGACGAGCCACTCGAGGAACGCCGCCAGCGCGACGCCGGCGCCGATCGACCACAGGATCCAGACGTGGATGTAGAACTTGAAGACGGTGTTCATCCGGCCGATGTCGCCGCTCAACACGACGTACTCCACGAAGCCCGTCAGCAGTGCGCCGACGGCGACGTACCAGCCGAGCAGACGCGCGCCCTGGCGTGCCGTCCGCCGCAACACCATCGACAGGCCGAGGACGACGAGGCCGAGGACGAGGAGCGGCATGAGCAGCTCGGGCCGCGGCACTTCGGCCGGCAGATCGGCCTGGAACGTCCGGAGCGACCAGCGCCAGAGCAACAGCGCGCCGGCGGCGGCGGCCGCCGCCAGCACGATGGTGCGGCCGAGGAAGGCGCGCCCCTCGTCGCGGCGACGGAGAGATGCCGTGACCTCCGCCGCGCCGAAGCTGACCAGGGCGAACAGGAAGATCCCGTGGATCGTGAGGTACGCGCTCGTCGGCGTCCGGAAGCCGATCCAGGGCTTGAACTCCGAGTACGGGGTGATGTAGTTCAGGTGGTACGGCAGGAAGAAGAGCAGGCTCAGGCCGAGCAGCAGGCCGCCGGTGGCCGCCACGAGCCCCAGCCAGGCGGCGTCCAGCCGGCGCGTCCGGGCGAAGGCGCCGAGCGCGATCGCGCCGGCGGCGATCAGGCCGTACGTCGGGTAGTCCCACGTGTTCGTCGGCCAGAGCGCGCCGATCGCCAGCGCGCCGAGCGCCATGCGGACGGCGGACTCGGGCGCCGGCCACGGCAGGCGGAAGGACGGGGCGCGGCCGGGCAACGCCCAGCCGAGAGCCACGGCGCACGCCAGCACCGCGATCGGCATCGCCATCATGTGGGCGTGCAGGTCGGCGTAGAGGAACGTGAAGAACGGGAACTCCGTGATCGGCTGGACGTCGCCGCTGACGGACGGGATCGCGCGCGATGCGTTCCAGTACCACCAGTCGAGCGGGATCGGGAGGTTCTGCAGCGGTTGGGAAACGACGTCCCACAGCCCGACGAATGCCCGCGCCATGCCGCCGACCGAACCCCAGTTGTCCAGGACCGACGACAGCCGTTCGACGGCCCCGCCCCGCGACTGCGGTCCGAATTCCGCCAGCCGCGCCGCCATCCAGGGCGCCTGATAGAGGTTGCCCATCAGGACAGCCATGATCGCCGCGACGACGCCGGACCGCCTCGCGCGTCCCGTCCGCACGTCAAGGCGCCCAGCCCAGCCGACGACGATCCCGTACACCCCGGCCGCGGTCATCGCGGCCAGCGTCGGAATCGCCAGGTTGTAGGCCAGCCACGGCACGATGCGCGTCAGCTTGATCAGCGTGCCGATGAACACGAAGCCGTAGTAGTAGTAGTTCAGCTTGCTGCCGCTGAACCACGGGTCGTACGGCGGGTAGTGGACGCTCCGCAGCACGGCGTTCAGGTAGGCAAAGTCCATCGGCTTCTCGCCGCCCTTGGACGTGTGCCACAGATCCGGGTTGCCGTAGCGGATGCCGAGGAAGACGGCGAAGACCGCCAGGAAGACGAGCTCGACGCCGAGGACGGCCTCGCGGTTGTCCTTGAACCACGCCAGCGGACGGAAGCCGGCCCAGCGGGCGACAAGTGCCGAAAGCAGCGCGACGGCGAGCGCCGACGCGACGAGCAGCAGCCAGGTGTTCGGGATGAAGTCCGTCGAGGCGGCCAGCCACGAGACGTAGCTCGTGAGCAGCAGTCCGGCGGTCCGCGCCACCGACCAGCCGCGGTCCGGCAGGCGCGGCAGCGCAACGGCCACGAGCGGGAACGCGGCGAGACCGAGGAGCGTCAGGACGGCGTACCACAGCAGGACGGCCAGCGCCGGAAAGCGGTTGATGGGACTGTCGACATGGAACATGGCGCGCCACGTGCCGCCGTCTCGCTGCCGGGCGGCGCGCGGTTCGGACAGGAGGATCGCGTCGACCGTCTTGTTCTTGAGCCCCGCGGCCGCCGGCTCGCCCGGCGCATCGGCGATCGGCGCGACCCGATCGACCGGAATCCGGCCGAGGATCGCATCGAGGAACCGGGTGATCGGGTTCGGCGAGACCGGCGGGAAGGACCAGTGCCGCGCCGCGTTGAGGGGCGCCAGGTAGGCGCGCAGCGCTGCGCCGTCGAACGGCTCCGGCCGCTTGAAGACGTCGACGGCCGGGTGGTCGTAGACGTGGTAGGCCTCCTCGGCCCCCTGATCGTCCACCGCCAGCGGCCCGAGGTTCGGGAACGAGCGGATCGCGGCGATGTGCTGCCAGCCTTGCGTCTCGCCGAACAGCACGTCCTGGTAGAACGCGATCGTCGCCGGATAGCGCATCGGCAGCTGGGCCACCGCGCCGTACACGCGATTCGACGACGACACCCAGTAGTCCAGCTGCCCGATCTGCTCGATCGTCTGGTTCAGCCAGTCCGGGTAGTCCTCACCGTACATCTCCAGCTGCGTGACGCCGAACAGGCCGTCCGCCCAGTCCGTCTTCGCATCGTCGTAGCCGCCGTAGCCGTACATGCCGTCCGGGACGATGTCGTCCCAACCGGTCTCGTATGCCAGGCGCGCGGGCCGGACGGTCACCGGACCGCCGTCGACGGCGACCCAGACATAGATCTCCTGACCAAGGCGAAGGTCGATCGGCGCGTCGAGCGGCACGACGACGTCGGCCGGCTCGGCGCCGATGCCGACCGCGAGACGGCCCTGCGCCACCGCCCGCTCCGGCACGCCGCCCGCCCCGAGCGACGCGCCGCTCGAGAGCACGACGCGCACCGTCCGTTCCCCGCCGGCGCTGCCCCGGGCGTACGCGAGCCGCACCGCATCGACCGTGACCGCCGGCAGCGACTCGACATCCTCGAGGCTGCCGCGCTTGGGCGTCCAGAGATCGGGCCTGGCGCCGTACTGATCGCCGGTGTGGCGCTGCTGCCACGACTCGTCCGGCAGCAGCAGCCGCATCGGCCCGGCCCACGCCGCGTCGAGCGGCCACTCGATGCCGCCGACCGTCCGCAACGCGCCCGGCGCCTGCGCCGGCAGCCACGGGCCGGCATACAGACCCTGGGCATCGGCGCTGATCCGCACGCCGACGGCCGTCGGCAGGTTGTGGTAGACCCAGTGGCTGCCCGCGACGCGGCTGTGATGGCGCGTGTACAGCCGGGAGAACATGAACCCCCACGCCACGGTGCCGACCACGACGACGGCGAGCGCGGCGACGGCGGCACGAGCAGCGAGCGGGCCGGGGACCCGCCCACGGCGAACGGCGGCGGCGTCGGCGGCGTCGGCGGCGCCCGCAGCGTCGGGTGCACCGGCGTGGACATCGGCGTCCGTTGCACCGGCAGCGGCCGTCGCCCGGGCGCGGTCAAGCCACGCCACCAGGCCCCACCCGGCCAGCACGGCGAGCGCCGGGTAGATCGGCAGCCCGTAGCGCATCGTCTTGCCCCACTGGATGCCGGTGTAACCGAAGTAGATCGTCACCCAGAGCCACAGCAAGAGGTGCCGCCGCCGCCCGCGCCAGATCGCCACCCCGGCCGCCAGCCAGCCGAGCCAGGCGGCAAGTCCGAGCGCCGGCCCCATGCCCCACAAGACCATGTTCCGCCACGGGAAGACGTAGGCCATCCGACCCCACCATTGGTGGTTCGGCGGCCAGTCCATCCCGAATCCGGTCACCTGGCTCTTGATGCGCTCCATGTTGCCCAACCAGCGCGGGTCGGGCAGGACGTACTTCTCCAAGCCGTCGGGGATGATCGTGCGCAGCGCCGTCCAGGTGTCGGGCGCCAGACCCATGACCTCGGTCGTCACCTCGGTCAGCCGGGTCGAATTGCCGACGACGTTCGGCCAGCCGGGTCCGGCCCACATGTCGGGCTGGGCAAATCGAAGCGCGACGTAGCTGACGAGGCCCAGGACGGCCACCTTGCCCGCCGCGACGTACAGCCGACGCCAGGAAGCGTCCCGATCGAGCCCGAGCAGCCGCGCGTGGCGCAGCTCGCCGGCGGCGATCGCCAGGATCGCCACGGGGATCAGCAGGAACACCGTGATCTTGCTGCCCAGCGCCATGCCGAGCCCGACGCCGGCAAGGACGATCGGCCACCACGATTCACGGCGAATCGCGAGGGCGAGTCCGAACAGGGTCAGCGTGACGAACGTCGTGAGCGCGGCGTCCACCGTGAAGAAGTGCGCCTGCTGGATGTGGAATGCCGTGAAGGACGTGAACAGCGCGGCCAACAGCCCGACGCGGCGGTCGTACAGGACGGCGCCGAGCCCGAAGACGAGGAGCACGGTCAGCAGGTCGAGCAGCGCGCTCATGTAGCGGCCGACGATGTAGACGCTCGAAAAGTCGGTCATGCCGAGGCCGAGCGGCCCGTTCGCATCGGCCATCACCCGGGCGATCGTGATCGGCCACGTGCCGTACGAGAAGAACGCCTTGCCCATGTTCCGTGGGTTCAGCGTCGAAGTGTCCGTGTCGAGATAGTGGAGGAGGTCGTTCGGCATCGCCAGCGAGCTGGCGACGTCCGTCAGGAAGCGCTCGTCCGGGTGGAGATGCTGCCCGGCGTCCCAGTCGATGCCGACGGTCCGCAAGTGGAACCCGCACAGGATGATCCCGACGAGCGCGACGGCCGTCGTCGCGTCGTCCAGGCGGCGGATGCGCCGGGCGAGGGCGGCCAGCCTGCCGGGGCGCTGCGTGACGGCGGGCGCAGGCACCGGCGTCATCGGGTCGGGCGCATCGATCATGGGCTTGGCTCCGCGGGCACGACGTTTGGCTCCAACCCGCCGCGGGCGGGGTCCGCCGGCACGACGACGGTCCAGAACGGCTTGTCGGGCGATCGGGCCGCCCCGGGCGCGACGACGGCGCCCGGGAACAGTTCACGCAGATAGGCGATGTTCGCCTCGGCCCGCGGGCCGGCGACGAGATAGAGTTGGCGCTCGGGATCGGCCACATGGTCGTCGGCCTGGTTGACCGCGTCCGAGCCGTCGGGGGCGACGCCCCACAGCAGCCCGTTCCAGTCCGGTTGGCCGAAGCTGAGGCCGATGACGCGGTAGTCCCAGCCGTTCGACCACCCCACGAGGAAGACGCGGTCCAGCGCCCCTCCGTCGGCGAGGAACGTCCGCACGACGGCGACCCCGTCCGAGGTGTTCTGCGACGATCGGTCGTAGTTCTCACGGTACTCGACGAAGTAGCGCTTGGCCGTGTTGCGGTCCATCCCGACGAAGAGCACGGCGACGAGCGCCCATGCCGCCGCTCGGCCCGCCCAGCCGAACGCATGGTCGGCCGAGGCCACCAGGACCGCCAGCGGAAGCGCGCACAGCACCGCCACGAACGGCAGGGCGCCGGCCGCACGGGCCAGGTGCGGCACTTCGATCGGGTAGGCCAGCGCCAGGATGCTGGCCAGGAGCATCGGCGGCACGGCCGCCAGCACGAGACCGGCCCGCCAGTGCCGCCGCCGCACCGCCCAGACCAGGGCCGTGACGGCGCCCAGGACGAGGAGCGCGCCGCCGATGGTCTCGAGCCCGGGCCGGCCGGGCGGGCTGTGGATCCACGCGCTGTCGGCGGTGAAGTTGGCCATGCCCATCGCCTGGCCCGTGTTCCGCCAGAACCGCGGGTCCATCAGCAGCGCGACGGTCCGCCCGACGACCGGCACGGGCGCGAGAAGGCCCGCCAGCGGGGGCAGAGCGGCCGCCTCGTCGCCCGCCATGCGGGTGAGCGTTCGCGCCCAGAACTCGGGCCGGTCGACGGCGTACCGGATGAGCGGCGCGGCGACGAGGAGCGAGACGAGCGCCGCCGCCGCCGCGTTCGCCAGCAGGGGTGCCGCCGCGCGCAGCCCGTCGGCGACAGCGCGCGGCCCGCGCCACAGCGCGTGGGCCACGTGCACCCCCACCGCCATGCCGACGACGATCGCCATCGGCCGAAAGCCGGTGTAGCCGTACATGCCGGCGCCGAGCGCGATGCCGAGCGCCAGCCAGGCGTTCCGGCGGCCCGTCGACAGCGCGAGGATCAGACAGGCCAGCGTCAGCGTGCTGAAGAACGGGGACCACGCGATCCGCATCGCCGCGCGCGAGATCTGGATGTGCCACGGCGCCAGCGCCAGGACGGCCGCGGCGAGCCACCCGACGCGCGCCCCGGCGATCCGCTTGCCGGCGACGAACATGAGGGGCACGGTGGCGATCGACACGAGCTGCATGCCGAACTTCTGCGTCCAGAACCCGAACGGAAGACCGAGCTTGACGAGGAACGCGGTGAGGTAGAACTGGAGGGGCTCGCGTCCGGCGTTCTGGTCGAGGAAGACCGGGCGCGCACCGCCGATCACGTCCCAGATGTCGAGGAGCTTCTCGGTGTGATCGCTCGACATGTCGAGCGGCAGGCGGTCCAGGTCCCACAGCCGAAGCACGGCCGCGACGGCCAGCACGACGCCGCCGGCGACGAGCTGGCGCACGGGCCAGCGCGCCGGCCGGTGCGCGGCGATCCAGGCGGCACGGCCGGTCGGCGGCGCACCGCGGGCCCGGCCCGTCTCGGCGCGCAGGGCCGCCACGACGCACGCCGTGCCGACGCCCCACAGGACGAGGCCGGGCCATGTCAGCACGTTGTTCGAACGCCACGGCCATCCCGGAACGTCCTCCTTGTAGCGAAGGATCGCGAGCCCGCCGCTGCCGGGCGCCACGAGCAACGGCATGACGACCGTCGTTGCGAGCACCGCGGCGATGCCGATGAGGAACAACCGGAGCCGGCGGCCGGACAGGGCGGGCGCGGCCTCGGGCGGCGCGTCGGGCGGCGCCTCGAGCGGCGCGTCGGGCGGCGCCTGGACGTCGCCCGCATCCGGCAGACGCCAAAGCGCGACCGCCCAGCACACCGCCGCCACGACGAACCACATCCCGCCGCGGCGGATCGCCGCGCCCGGGTCCGGGCTGCCCCATGCGGCGAACGGAACGCGGTCGATCACGGCTTGCGCGTACAGCGCCAGCATCAGTGCGCCGACCACGAGGCCGAACGTCGTCGCCGCCCGGGCGTCGCGCGCGTTCACCGTTGCGCCGCCCCGTCCGGCTTGCGGGCGCACAGGCCGATGATGAGGAACGGCTCGTCGGCTCGGGGCGGCAGGACATCGTTCAGGCGGTCGACCGCGTTGAAGGCGGCCAGTCCCCAGCGGATCGGGTTCCGCCATCCGCCCGCATCGGACGAGGTGTCGAAGCGGTCGGCGGCGGCGGCCATCGACGCAGGCAGGCGGCCGGCGACGAGGAGCTCCTTGCCGAGGCCGTACACCAGGTTGTGGATGAACGGGAACGCGAAACGAGTGAAGAACCGCACCTCTTCCACGATCAGTCCGGCCTCGGCCACCTTGGCCGCCAGATCCTCGGGCGTGTAAAGCCGCTCGTGGTTCGCCCAGATCCCGGACAGGACGCCGCGGCGGATGGGACGGCCGATCGTCGCCTCGAGTACCTTGTTGATGGGATCCCATGCAAACGGGTAATCGGCATTGGGCGTGGTGATCGCCAGCCGGCCGCCCGGAGCCAGGACGCGCGCCAACTCGGCGAGCGCGGCGCGGTCGTCCGGGATGTGCTCGATGACCTCGGAGAACAGGATCCGCGTGAACGCGCCGTCGGCGAACGGCAGGGTGTACACGTTGCCGTTCACGACCCGCGCGCCCGGCACCTGTGCACGCGCCGTGTGCAGCAGCGGTCGATCGAGTTCGACGCCGACGACATCGGCCATCGGGTAGAGGTCGCGCGTGAACTTCAGGTAGAAGCCGCGCCCGCAGCCCATGTCCAACACGCGGTCGTCCGGCCCGATCCGCAGGAAGTCGTACACCGCTTCCGCCCGCCGTTTGAACGACATGTCGGCCTCGTTGGCCAGCATCCGCCGCAGCCGCGGCGCGTCGAACCCCCACCCCGTGGCGTTGGTGCGCAGCCGGGCTGAAGGCTCGGTTGGGGCGGTCGTGGGGTCCTCGACCAAGGCGCGCGCTCCTACGAGGCCTGAGAATCCCGGCCGGCAGGGAATCGCGGGGCGATGACGTCGAGCCGCCGGTGCCCAGTTCCCTGCCGCGAGGTCTTCGTCGGCGCTCTGCAGGCCGCATCACGCGGCCGATGTTGGGGTGGCGTCGGGTCGCCTGGCGCAAAGCCGCGCGAGTGTAGCAGACCACCCCCGCGACCGCAACGCCGCGGCACCGCACGGCACCCGTATGGACGACGCCGGGTTACGGGCAGCCATCGACGGCGCCGGGGCGCAAGAAGGGACGCATCGCGCACCGGGCAGGCAAACACCGGGCTACGGGCACGGCAGCGCGCCGCCGACCGCGCGGAACGCGCGCACGAAGGCATCGCCGTCGCCCGCATCGAAGACGCGTTCGGGCGCGCCGGTCACGGCCTGCAGGAGCGCCAGCGCGGCATAGGGGCCGACCGCCACGGCGAAGCGCTCGGCACCGGCCTGGCCGAGTGCCGCCGCGGCATCGAGCACATCCTGCTCGGTGGCGCCGAACACCTGCCCATCGCTTACGAGCACGACGGCGCGTCGCCGAGCGGCATCGGGCGGGCCGAGCTGTTCGGCCGCCGCGCGGAGCCCGAGATCGATCCGCGAGCCCTGTTCGGCGTCGATCGGCGCCGTCAGGGCCGCCCGCACTGCCTGCAGATCGCCTGTGAGCGCGATCCAGATCGATGCCGCGGCATCGAACCGGACGAACGCCACCCGGACATCTCGGCGACCGTCGAGGCCGTCGACGAGCCGGCGGATGCCCTCGACAGCCACGTCGAGCTTGCGTCGCCCGCTTGCCGTCATGCCTTCCATCGTCGTCGATGCATCCAGGACGACGACGAGGTCGAGCGGTGCCGCACCGGGCAGACACCCGCCGGCAAGGGCGATCGGGAGGTAGATGCGTGCGGCGCCGGCAGGCGTCGAGGGCGTCGGGATGCGGGTCGTCGTTGCGGTCGGCGTCGCCGCCGGGGTGGCGGGCGTTGCCGGCGTGGCGGACCCCGTCAGCCGGCGCGTCGGTGATGCCGAGGCCGTCGGCGTGACGCTCGGAACCGCGGTGGGCGACGGCATCTCGGCGACGACGTCGAGCACCGGGATCGGGATCGCGACCGAGCCCGGGCGGCCGAGCGCATCCTCGAACGTGGCGACGGTGAAAGCGCTGACCGGCCAACGGCCGGTCGCGCTCGGTGCGAGGCCGTATGTGATCGTGATCGGCTCGCCCGCCGCGGCAGGGATCGTCCAGCGCTGCGCGTCACCCACCTGGGTACCCTCCGGCACCGCCGAGCCAGGCCAGGCGGACAGCGTCGCGCCGATCCGGTCATCGATCGCCAGCTGCCGCACGCCCAGCCGCTGCAGCCGTTCCGCGATCCGGATGTAGACGCCGGCCAGGTCCTCCGCCGTCGAAACGCGCCAGTGGTCGGATGGCGTCGCGGCGATCGCGGCCAGCAGCGCTGCATCGGCGCGCCGGCCGAGCGCCACAGTCGTCAGATGGACGTCGTTCCCGCGCTGGACGGCCGCCTGCTGTCGGACCGCATCGGGACCGCGGTTGTTCACGCCGTCCGACAGCAGGACGATCGCCTGAACGCGGCCCGTCCGGCCGTCGTCCGCGCCGGCGGCCAGCTCCTGCCCGGCCGCACGGAGCGCCCGGACGATATCGGTCCCGGCCGCCGGCGGCACCTCGATCCGCGCGATCGCGCTGTGCAGGCGACTGCGGATGCTCGACAGCGGCACGAGGACGGTCGCCGTGTCGTCGAACGCGACGAGCGCGACCCGCGTCCGGCCGAGCTCGACCCGATCGACGAACGCGCCGGCGGCTGCCTTGGCGAAGGCCAGCGACGCGCCGCGCATCGACGCCGACCGATCGATCGCCAGCGCGACATCCACCGGGCCGGGCACCTCCGGGCACGCGATCCGAATCACCGCCGTGACGGTGACGCGGGTGCCGACGGTCACCGGGCTCGGCGCGACCGATCGTTGCGCGGTCGCGGTGCACGACGTGGGCTCGTCAGCGGCCATGCGGGCCTGCGCGATGTGCCGCCATCCGACACCGGCGAGCATGATCGCCACCGACAGCGCGACTTGCATGCCGGCACGTCCCCGGCCGGCCCCGGCGAGGCGGCTCCCTTCGGACCCGTCATTGAAGCGCCCGGGCGTACCGTGTGTCACGGCACGCCAGCCGAAGGATCGGACGATTCCGGTGCCGTCGTGAGGAACGACCAGAGGTGCTCGGCGATCGCGGCGACATCCGACCCTCGATCGGTGGTGCCCGCGGTGCGTGCGCTGGATTCGGGGTGGCTGCGCACCAGTAGATCGACGAGCTGCGACCGCGTCAGTCGGACCCAGTCTGGCCGGACGAGTGATGGCGTCCGGGCGGTCGCGTCCGGCACGCCCGCCGTCCCGTGGCACGCCGCACAGTCGCGCGCATAGTCTCTCGCCCCGCGGCGCAGCATCTCCGGCTCGACCCGCAGCTGCCACACGTGGAACACGACATCCCACGTGGCGGGCGGATCGAGAAGGTGGTCGAAGCGTTTCATGGACGACCCGAGCACGCCCCGGCGAATCGCTTGGAACAGGACGGCCGGCGATCGGTGCTGCAGCGCATCGTCCGCGGTCCAGTCCGGCGGCGGTGGTTGCAGTCCGGCGGACAGCGGTCCATCGCCGGCGCCGTCGGCGCCGTGGCAGGCGGTGCAGTGCTCGCCGTAGCGCCGCGCACCGGCAGCCGGATCCGCCGCATAAGCCGGCACGGGCGCGCCGGCCGTCGTCACGGTCGGCAACGCACGTCGTACGCCGTGTTCGGCGGTCGGAGCCGTGCACGCCGCAAGGCCGGCCATCCAGACGACAGCAACCACCGCCGCCCGACGCAGTCCGATCCTCGTCGCCGCCTCGTGCCGGCCCGCCGTCACGTGTTTCGTCATCGCCTGATTCTAGGCCCCGCGGCCGCGACGCGCGCGGTTGCGGCGCCACCGGGTCGTGCCTACAATCCACGGCCCAGTCAGGCCGGCGAGGCGACCGCGCCACCCAACCGCGAGACCGAGATGCGCGTCGAAGGGCCGCAAGGCATGTGGTTCGAGGACTTTTCGGCCGGCTTCAGCGGCCGCAGCCCGTCGCGGACCGTGACGGACCACGACATCATGGCGTTCGCCGGCCTTTCCGGCGACTACAACCCCCTGCACACCGACGACAGCTATGCCGCGACGACGCCGTTCGGTCGGCGCATCGCGCACGGCGTGCTCGGCCTGTCGATTGCCACCGGACTCGCCGCACGGATGAACATCATCGACGGCACGACGCTGGCCTTCCTCGGCCTCGACTGGAAGTTTCGCAAACCGGTCTTCGCCGGCGACACCGTGTTCCTGGAGATCGACGTTCTCGAGGCTCGCATGGCCCGCGCGCTGGGCGGCGGGCTCGTGACGTTCGGCATCAAGCTCATGAACACGTCCGGCGACGTCGTGCAGCGCGGGCGCTGGGAGATCTTGTTGAAGAGCCGCGCCTTGGCCGGTGAGGACAGCCAAACGTCCGATGCTCGGCCTGGGTCGGCGGTCGGCTCGTCGGCGGTCGAAGCGGCACCCGACTGACGGCAGCCTGCTGGAACGCGTGCCGAGACCCGCCCCGTCCGCGGAGCGCTCCTCCGTCGTTCGCATCGTCGTCCCGGCGCCGAGGGGATCCGAGCCGCGCAACGCCTGGCTGATCCCGGGGCCGCCGGTCGTGCTCGTCGATCCCGGTCCGGCGACGGATGCGGCGTACGCCGCCGTGCGCGACGCCATGGCCGCGCTGAGCTTGGGACTGCACGACATCCGGCGCATCGTCCTCACGCACGCGCACGGGGGCCACGCCGGGCTGACGGCACGCATTCAGGCCGACAGCGGTGCGCACATCCTCGCCCATCCCGACGCGCTTCCCGCGTTGGCCGACCCGTCGGCGGCGGCCGCGCAGCGCCTCGATCGCGCGCTCCGCGCAGCCGCCGCGGCCGGCATGCCGGCGGATCTGGCTGGGTCGTCGGCGGACGGATGGCATGCGCGACTGGCGGCCGAGCTGGCCGAAGAGCCGCTCGGCGTGTCCCCGTCCGCATGCGCGGCGCTGGCCGACGGGGAGCCGCTCGACCCGCGCGCCGACGATCCAGAAGGCCTGCTGTCGTGGTCTGCTCACCACACCGGCGGCCACAGCGCGGACCATCTCGTCCTCGTCCACACGCAACGGGCGACGGCGATCACCGGCGACTTGATCGATCGGCGGCGATCGACGCTTGCGGACATCGTTCCGACCGGGCCGGGGGGCGTGCGTGCACCGCAACTCGCCCGGCTCGTGGAGGCGTGGCGTATCTTGGCTCGACGGCCGGTCAACCTCTGGCTGCCCGGCCACGGCGAACCGATCCGCGCGCCGCGGGTCCTCGTGGCCCGCCGCCTGGCCGAGTCACGACTGGCGCTGCAATCCGTCCGGCACGTGCTATCGGCCGAGCCGCTGACCGCCTGGGACGTGTGCACGAGACGCGGCATGGCCGGCGGCGCCCACGACGCCGGCCGCGCTCTGACCGCGACGATCGCCCTGCTGGATTGGCTGGTCGCCCGCGGCCATGCCGCGCGGACGGTCCGCGACGGCGCCTGGCGCTTCGTGCGAACGGAGCGGCGCGGGCGCGGTCGCTAGCGAGCCGCGACCACGCGCCGCACCCGCCCGTCCGGCCCGACGGTCACGCGGACGACGAGCGCCACCGGCGGGCCGGAGCCACCGGCGGCACGCGCCGACTTGAACGTGAAGACCGAGCCGTCGCCTTCCGTCCGAACGGTCGGCTGGACGTTCGCGAGCGCCGGGTACTTGCGCCACGCCGCGGCACAGGCCGTCGCGCGATCGCCGGCCGCGTCGCTCATCGTCCGCCGCCCGGCACCGCCCGGCGCCCGTCAGGCGGTCGGCGCATCGTCGGAAGCGCCGCTCGGTGCGGGCTGAGCCGCAACATCGACGACGGCGGCCGGCGGCTGAAGCTGGCCGGCCAGACGATCGAGCGCGCGGTTGAGTCCGCGGAGCGCATTCGCCAGCTCGGCGCGCACCGTCGTCGCCATGCGCTGGGCGGACGGCGTGGACGGCACGTCGGCCACGCCCTCGACGGCCGGAACGTCCGTATCCCCGCCGTCGGCGGCCGCGTCGGTCCGGCCGCCCATCTTGCCGATCGGCGACGCCTTGATCACCGCCTGCAGCTCGTTGACGAGGCGCTGCGCGCCCTCGCGGATGTCGCCCTTCAGGTTCTCGGCTTCCGGCGTCGAGGCAGCGGCCTGCAACGCCGCGGCGAGGCGGCTGCCGATCCCGCGCAGCTCGTCGACGACGTTCTCCGCAGACTGACCGGCTCGCTCGCGCACGTCCTCCGCCTCGTCGCTCAGGCGCTCGAACGCATCGCCAGCGACGGCGGTGGCCTTGTCAAGCCGCGTCTGCGCTTCGTGGACGATCTTGTCGGCCGCCGCGGACAGTCGTTCGCCCGGCGTCTGGACCGGTGGCGTCTCGGGGCCGCTGTCGACCGGCGTTTGCTCACTCATCGCCTGCAACTCCTTCTGTGGTCAGGTTTCCCTGCATGGTCAGATTGCCTGCATGGTCCGAATGTACGGGAAGCCCGGGGAAGGCGGGTCGTCCCGGCCGGCTCAAGTGTACGCTTGTGGCCGTCAAACGGTTGCACGGTCCGCCCCGTCGGCACCGCCGCGTCGCGGCCGGCGGACCGCTGTGCTATACTCGGGCGCTTCCTGGTACGCCCCGCCCGAGTGATGGGACCCTTTTCCGACAGAGGTGGGTGTCCGCAGCCACCGGCCGCCGTTTCCCCCGACACGTTTCGCCGGCCCGCCGGCGCGCAAGCCGAGCGTCGCCGATGATCGACTCCAAGCGCATCCGCAACTTCTGCATCATCGCGCACATCGACCACGGCAAGAGCACGCTGGCCGATCGGCTGCTCGAGGCGACGGCCACGATCGAAGGCCGCCGGATGGTGGCACAGGCACTCGACTCCATGGACCTCGAGCGCGAGCGGGGCGTGACGATCAAGGCCAGCGCCGTCCGGATGCGCCACAGCATCGACGGCGGCGAACCGTACGTGCTCCACCTGATCGACACGCCGGGCCATGTCGACTTCGCGTACGAGGTCAGCCGCGCTCTGGCGGCCTGCGAGGGCGCGCTGCTGATCGTCGATGCCACGCAAGGGATCGAAGCCCAGACGCTGGCAAACCTCTACCTTGCGCTCGACAACAACCTCGAGATCATCCCGGTCGTCAACAAGATCGACCTCCCGGCCGCCGATCCGGAAGCGGTGAGCGCACAGGTGGCGGCGCTGCTCGGCTGCAGTGTCGAGGACGTCCTGTGCGTCTCGGCCAAGGAAGGGACGAACATCGGCGCCGTCCTCGAAGCGATCGTCCGCCGGATCCCGCCCCCGAGCGGGGACCCGGATGCGCCCCTCAGGGCGCTCGTCTTCGACAGCCACTACGACACCTACAAGGGCGTGATCGCCTACGTGCGCGTCGTGGACGGCGCAATCGGCGGCCGGCAGCAGTTGAAGATGCTCGCCACCGGGCTGCAGCATGAGCCGATCGAAATCGGGACGTTCGCGCCCGACATGCGGCCCGTCCAATCCCTTGGGGTCGGCGAGGTCGGCTACGTGGCGACCGGCCTGAAATCGCTGCGAGACGTCCAGGTTGGCGACACGCTCACCACGGCGCTGAATCCGGCCACCGAAGCGCTGCCCGGCTACAGCGCCGCCAAGCCGATGGTCTTCGCCGGTCTTTACCCGACCGAAACCGAGGACTACGAGGCGCTCCGGGATGCGCTCGACAAGCTGCGCCTGAACGACGCGGCGCTCGTCATCGAGCCGGAGAGTTCGGTCGCGCTCGGCCCCGGATTCCGGTGCGGCTACCTCGGCCTCTTCCACATGGAGATCGTCCAGGAGCGCCTCGAACGCGAGTACGACCTCGATCTGCTCCAGACCGCGCCGTCCGTCATCTATCGCGTGCTGCTCAATAGCGGCGACATCATCGAGGTCGACAACCCGGCGGCGTTGCCCGAGGCCACGCAGATCGACGAGATCGAGGAGCCGTGGATGCGGCTGACGATCTGGGCGCCGAGCACGTACATCGGCCCGATCATCGACCTCGTGACGGAGCGGCGCGGTCTGTTCGACGCGATGGAGTACCCGAGCGAGGGTCGCGTCATGATGCACTTCCAGATCCCGCTCGGTGAGCTGATCACCGAGTTCTACGACCAGTTGAAGAGCCGGACGCGCGGCTACGCCTCGATGGACTACCAATTCGATGTCTATCGGACCGGCGATCTCGTCAAGCTCGACGTCCTGCTCAACGAGAAGGCCGTCGATGCGCTGTCGTTGATCATCCACCGCGACAAGGCGTACGGCATCGGCGAGGCGCTCACGCGCCGGCTCAAGGACGTCATCCCCCGCCAGATGTTCAAGGTGCCCATCCAGGCCGCGATCGGCACACGGATCATCGCCCGCCAGACGGTCCAGGCGTTGCGCAAGGACGTCCTTGCGAAGTGCTATGGCGGCGACATCACGCGCAAGCGCAAGCTGCTCGAGAAGCAGAAAGCCGGCAAGAAGCGCATGAAGCGCCTCGGCAACGTCGATATCCCGCAAGACGCCTTCCTGGCCGTGCTCAAGCTCGGCCAACAGGACAACAGCTGAGGCGGACCGACATCAACCGTCGCTGGCGGATGTCGAGCGCCATCGATGGCTCGGGCCGTTCCAAGTTGTTCGGTTCGGAACGGCATCGGTCCGCTCCGAAGCGCCTCTAGTACTCTGTCACTGGACACGCTTCGGGTATCCGACAGAGGTAGGCATCCGTAGACTCTGCAGTGACAGAGTACTAGCGGTAGAACCCGAACCGCAGCAGCGTGTTCCGGAAGTTCACCGGGCGGAAGTCGCGCAGCGTGATCGTGCGCTCGCGCCAGGCGTTCGGGCACAACTGGTAGCCCGCAAGTTCGGTCGTCACGAGGCGCAGCTTGTAGGGCGGCGCCTGGCAGACGCGGATCGGCAGGAACTCGTCGACGCGGCCGGGGCCCTGCACGGCCGAGCCACGGAAGAGCTCCTTGGTGCCGCTTCCGTCCGTCAGGACGTACTCGAGCTGCGGAAGGCGGTACGTCGTGCCCGTCGCCCAGTCGCCGGAGTCGAACCGGATGTTGCAGCCCTGCGGCCGGACCGACGACACGCCGACGCTGTCCGGGAAGCTGTGGACGTTGATGCTCCATCCGCGGCCGTCGGAACACGCGCGCGTGTTCGGCGGGTCGAGGACTTCGATCTGCGGCTGCTCGAAGACGAACTCACGCTCCTGGCCGTCGATGTCGAGGTAGCGCGCCGCGGTGCGGTCGGCGGCCGGGTAGATGCCGACCTTCGTCGGCTTGATCTGGTAGACGTGCTCGACCGGCGTCTCGGTCAGCGTGTCGACGGCCCAACCGAGGACGTCGCCCGCGACGGCCGGCGCCGGTGAACCGGATCCGGCGACGAACGGCCCGTTCACGCCGAGATCGTCCCCGAGTCCGACGCTGCGCACGGTGAAGTTGGCGACGACAAGCGCGATCTGCTCGTAGATCGCGTTCAGCTGGTCGTTGCTCGGCGCGAAGTAGTAGTACTCGGGGCCGGAGGCGATCTGCTTGAGCAGCGTCTCGGCCGCGCCGCTGCCCAGGCCGATCGTGTAGATCGTCGTACCGGCCACCTTGGCGGCGTTGGCGCTGAGGATCGCCTGCTGTTCCGGTCCGGCGGCGGGCTCGTTCGGCGCGCCGTCCGTGATGAGGATGATCACGGGCCGGGCGTCCGCCCGACCGTTGCGCGTCAGCTCCTCCTGCGCCACGTCGATCGCGTTGGCGATGTTCGTGCCGCGGTCGATCGGCATCGCGTCGATGGCGGCATCGATCGCCGCCGGATCGCTCGACAGGCCGATGACCATTCGGGCGCTGCTGTAGAAGCTCAGGATCGCCATCTTCTGCAAGCTGAAGTCGAGCCTATCGACCATCTTGTGCGCCGCCGCCTGCGCCGCCGCCAGCTTGCCGCCGCTCGTCATCGAGAGGCTCGTGTCCACCGCGGCGACCATGTCGGCCGAGCGATACTGGGCCGGCGGGCACTGCGCGGACAGCGTGAGCCGGATCTCGACGGTCTCACCCAAGCGGATCTTGGCCGGTGATGCCGTCTTGGTGCCCGTGATCGTGCACTGCAGCGCTTCCTGCGCCTGCACGGCGCTCGGGCCCGGCGCGGCGACCGTCGCGGCCCCCGCCAGCAGACCGACGAGCAGCGTCACGACGCCCGAGCGCATTGCGCGCAAGGTTCCGTCCATCACCGGACCGTTCATCTCTGAGGCTCCTGGGGCACGGTGGCCGCGATCGGCCCCGAACGCGGATGATCGAAAGTCGTTCCTCGCCCGTTGTTTCGTCGCCGGTCGTTCCTCGCCGGTTGTTCCTCGCCCATGCACGCACCGCAACGACGGTCGATTTCCCCCGCCCTGTCCGAAACGGCGCGCCCACGGGTTGTTAACGCTGGAACGGATACGGCGATAGCCGAATCCGGTCCGATCGAGACGATCTCGCCCGTTTTTGGAGACGTTGGGCCGGCCGATCGCCCGTCGCACGATCCATCGCACTGTAGGACGACGGCCGCGCGGCGGCAAACGTGACCAAACACTGACGAGTCGTTGACAACTTGCTGGCGGCGGGCCTATACTGCCGCCCAGGCGCCGCTCCGCGGTGGCGCCGGCTCGATCGGCTGCGCGTTTGCCCTTCAGGCGCGTGGTGGACGAGCGAGCCGTGTGCGGATCCGCGGCGATCCGAGCAGCTTCGTTCTTCGGATGGGCCACCTGTGCACCGGTGGCCGACGGTTGGGCGAAGGTCGCTCAGGAAGACGGGAGTAAGGAGATGAGGGGTATGCGCCGGTTACGATCGATGGGGGTGGCGGTCGGCCTTGGGCTGATCGCGTTTGCAGGCTTGGCGATGGTCCATGAGGGTCCGGCCAAGGCCAGCCCGGCACAGGCCGGGCTGCAGCAGGGGACGCTCAAGAGTTCGTGCGTCGCCATTCAGAAGAAGACGGCAGATCCGCAGATGGTGCTGCTCGGTGAAACGGTCGACGTGACGTTGACCGTGACCGCGTTGTGCGCCGGCGAGTCGTTCCCGTTGCACATCGTGCTCGTGCTGGATTCGTCCGGCTCGATGGCCGGTGAGCCGAACCAGCAGCTGCGCAAGGCGGGGCGCGAGCTGATCGACCGCTTGGACATGAAGGACAACCCAGGCACCCAGGTCGGTGTTGTCTCCTTCGCATCGGCCGCCAAGGTGCTCTGTCAGCTCACGAACCGCGAGAGCCAGGCGTCAAGCTGCGTCGGGCGCGTCGGCGCCGCCGGCGGAACGTGCATCGACTGCGGGATCAAGACCGGCCTCGGCGTGATGAACCGCGGCCGCTCGGGCGCCGGCGACCGCGACTCGATCCGCGAGGTGATGGTCGTCGTCTCGGACGGTGAGAACAATGCCGGTTGCCCGCCGGTGATTGCGGCGGCCGGTCAGGCCAAGGGACAGGGCATCCTCGTCATCACGGTCTGCGTCGGCGGCGGCTGCGACGTGCAGTGCATGCGCTCGGCGGCGACGAGCCCGCGCTACTTCTTCGAGGCGCGCCAGTCCAGCCAGCTCGGGCAGATCTTCGATACGATCCGCCGTCAGTTCCAGAACATCATCCTCAAGCGGCTGACCGTGATCGACAACATCCCCGACAACATGCAGTACATCGAGAACTCGGCGCTGCCGGAACCGAACGGACACGGGGCGAACTGGGAGTACCTCGAGTGGGCCCAGACGCACATTCCGAAGGAAGGCGTCACGTTCTCCTTCAAGCTGCGCCCGCTCGAGCTTGGCTACCACCCGACGAACAACGGCGCGTACGGCACGTACACGGACAACAAGAACCGCAGCGGCGAGTTCACCTTCCGTGACCCGTGGGTGCTCGTGCTGAAGGCCGACCCGCAGGCCACCAGCACCGCCCCGCCGCCGCCGCCGCCGACCCCGACCCCGACCCCGACGAACACGGTCGGCCCGACGGTCACGCCGACGAACACACCGACGGTCACTCCGACCCCGCGGCCGGGACCGATCTACCTGCCGATCTCGGTCAAAGAGTACTGCGAAGACGAGTTCATCGACGTCGCGCTCGTCATCGACATGTCGACGAGCATGAACCGACCGAGCGAGGACGGCGGACAGAAGAAGGCCGCCGTGATCAGCGCCGCCAAGGCGTTCGTCAACATGCTGCGTCTGACGCCGGACCACCTCGGGCACCACGATCAGGTCGCCATCGTCGGATTCAACGACGACGCCTGGATCGAAGCCAAGCTGACCAACAACCGCGCCTCGATCCTGGCCGCCCTCGACCACCTCGAGCGGCGCCAGAAGGAAGGCACGCGCCTGGACAAGGCGTTCGACAAGGGCATGGAGGCGTTGCCGCCGGCCCTGCGCCACAGCTACAGCACGCCGATCATGGTCATGCTGACGGACGGCTTGCCCAACCGCGTGCCGATCCATCCGGTGACGGGCAACCAGGAGGGCACGGTCATCGATGCCGCCCAGCGGGCAAAGGACGCCGGCATCACGGTCTACACGATCGGGTTCGGTCGGGCCGATGCGCCCGAGCTGATCGATCGGGTGCTGCCATCGCTGCTCCAGACCTGTGCATCGCGCCCGAGCATGAGCTTCATCGAGCCGCGCGGCGATCGCATTCAGAGCATCTACGCTCAGATCGCCGACACGTTCTCCTGCAGCGGTCGCCACGACTGGGGCCAGCCGTGGCCGCCTGATGGGCCGAGCGACTGATCGGACTGCCTCGGCACGCATGAACGCGTAGCCGAGTCGTCCACCGGACGTGTATCGGAGGGCCGACCCTGGTGACAGGGTCGGCCCTCCGTCGTTGCATTGGTTCGGGCGGCCCCGGTTCCGCGCAGCCCGGTGACGGGCAAATGTGCAGACGTGGTTCGCATCGCGCTCGCGTCCACCTATAATCTCCATCAGAAGGGGGAGCCGGTCGATACGGGCGACCGGCCATCTGTGTTGACGCGCCTCCAAATGCTTGCAGCACCAGGACGGTGAGGCCGATGCGCGTCGGCACGTCACAAGGAGTCGATGATCGATGCGCCACGTTCGTCTTTGGGGGCTGCTAGCCGCCCCACTCGGTGTGTTGTTCTTGTCGATGGCAGCGTTGACCCATGCCTCGCCGGCGAAGCAGGCCGGGGTCACGCTGCCTGCCAACCAGTGTTCGGCCGCCACGTACAAATCGGTCGAACCCGGCGAGATCATCCTTGGCCAGAGCGCCGATGTCACGATGGTCTTCACCCAGACTTGTGTCGCCAAGCGCGCGCCGATCGACATCGTCATTCTGGCCGACGAGTCGAACTCGATGACGCGTGCCGAGGACAGGGGCGGCCGCCTGCCGACGCCCGGCGCGACGCTCGACCCGCGGGTCACGCCGCCCATTGAACGCACGCCGGAGCCCAGCGCCACCCCCGGTTCGGGCAACCCCGGGGGCGGCGGTCCAGGGGTCGGCCGTGACAACACGGAGCCGCCAGGCTGCATCGAGACCCCGCCGGGCGGCGGCGGTATCCGCCCCACGCTCGAACCGAAGGCGACGCCGACCGAGAAGTTGCCGCCGCCGCCATTGGTGAACGACGGTGCACCGTTGCAGGATCCGTTCCCGACGCGGACGACGGAGCCCAAGCCGCAGCCCGGCATCCCGGTGCCGACGCGCGAACCGGGCGGTTCGGATCTGACGGACCCGGAGCCGGCCGGCAGCGAGGACCTTCTTCGCGAGGTTTCGATCTTCATACGCGACTTCGTCAAGGACCCGGTGATCAGCGGCGACATCGAGTCGGGCGTCCTGCGCCTCGGCCTCGCCGCCTTCGGCAGCCGGGGCCGAACGATCCTTACGCTCCACGACGGTGAGCTCGGCAAGAAGGTCGGATCGAGCGGCAACCGACTTAAGGGCGAGGGACTGTCGCGGATCGACCTCGGCTTGCGCGCCGCGGAGACCGAGCTGAACAAGCGCCCGAGGAGCGCCGAGGGCGAGCCCGTCCGTCGCAAGGTCATCCTGATCCTGTCCGACGGCGGCTTCTGCTCTCGCGATCTCAACCGGGCGAAGGTCGGCCGGGACATCGAAGTCGTCACGGTGTTCATCGGACGCGGCGGTTGGAAGCGAAGGCTTGATCAGCTGGCGACCGATGGTCGCTACAAGTTCACCCAGCGCGAGCTCAAGCAGCTGATCGGGCTCTATCAATCCACCCTGGCCGTTACGATCCCGACGAACATGGACCAGCTCCTCATCCGCGACACCCTCGCCCCGGAGATGGCGCTCGTCGACGGCTCGCCGTCACCCGCCCTTTCGGTGCGGAAGGATCCGCACATGGAGTGGTGGGGCGTCCACCCGATGCTGCCTCTGACCACGACCGACTGGCATTGGGCCCATTCCGTCATCTCGCCGGCCACAGGCATCGACGTGACCGACCTCGTGACCGTCTCCGAGAGGATGACGCTCACCTACACCGTCCGTCCGCTGGAGGCCGGCACGCTGCCGATCAGCCAGGACGCGTGGGCGGCGTGGCACGAGTCGTCCGGAATCGACGGCAACATGCTCTTCCCGTCGGCCTATGTCGACGTCCTGGCACCGACCGCGACGCCGACGAACACGCCGACGAACACGCCGACCTCGACGAGCACGCCGACGTCGACGCCCACGAACACGCCGACCCCGGAAGCGCGCTACTTCCCGATCGCGCTCAACCGCTGGCCGGAACCGCTGCCGACGGCCACGCCCGACCCGTGTCCGCCGGAGCTGCAGCGGGTCGACATCGCGCTCGTCGTCGACGCTTCGACGTCGATGAGCGGTACGGCCGGCGGTACGCAGACGAAGTTGCAGGCAGCCATCGTCGCCGCCAAGACGATGGCGGGCCTCCTGCAGCTGCGGTCGGACGGCACGAGCGACCAGGCGACCGTCATCGCGTTCAGCCGTACGGCCACGGTGCTCGCCGAGCTGACCGGTGATCGTCCGACGATCGACGCGGCGCTCGATCGCCTGCCCACGCTGCAAGGCACGGGAACGCACATCGACGAGGCGCTCCAGGCGGCGCTCGATGAGCTGAACAGCCCGCGCCGCCGGCCGGGCAGCACGCGGTCGCTCGTCCTCGTGACGGACGGCGTGAACAACGGCGACCGGGCGCGCGTCGTGGCGCTGGCCGCACAGCTGCGGGCCGCCGACGTCGCCGTGTTCACGGTCGGCCTCGGCGCGGACGTCGACACGGTGCTGTTGCGCGAGATCGCGACGACGCCGGCAAACTTCCGACAAGCGCCGACCACGGACGACCTCGAGCTGATCTATCGTGAGATCGCGGCGTTGATCCCGTGCCCGCGCGACCGACCATGAGCTAGACGATGAAGGCAGAAGGACGGCCCTGGCGCCGCACGTGCGCCGTCGTACTTCTCGCCGCTTGGACGGTTTCGATCGGCCGCGCCCCGGCGGGGGCGCGGCCGATCGTTCAGTCCGGCCAGCAACGCGAGGCGTGGGTCCGCGTCGCCACCTGGGCGTCGCAGGCCCAGCCGTTGCCGCCCACCGCGTTCCAGCGCCCGACCGGCATCACCGTCGACCCGTTCGACGACACGGTGCTCGTCGTCGACAGCGGCAACGACCGCGTTCAGGTCTTCGCCCGCGACGGGCGCTACCTCGCGACGATCGGCGCGGCAGGCCCCCCGCCGGGCGGCCTGAGCAACCCCACCGGCGCCGCGATCAGCGGCGGACGCGTGTACGTCGCGGACAACGGCCACGATCGCATCGCCGTGTTCAGCATCGACGGCGTGTACCGCAGCCAGTGGACCGGGCTGGGCGGCCCGCACGGCGTGGCCACGTCCGCGGACGGGCGCGCCGTGTTCGTGACCGAGAACCGCACGAGTCAGGTGGCGTGGTTCAGCGCCAACGGGGCGCGCCTCGGGACAATCGGGCGCTTCGGCAACGGGGACCTACTGAATCGCCCCGAAGGCCTGACCGTCCTCCCCGACGGGCGTGTCGTCGTCGCCAACACCGGCAACCAGCGCCTGACGATGTTCGATCCGTCCGGCGTTCCGATCGACTCGACCGGCCCGCTGCCGGCCGGCGCCAGCCCGCACGACGTCGTCGCCGGCCCGAACGGCACCGTCTGGTCCACGGAAACCGGTTCAACGACGAGGCCGGACGCCGTCGTCGGTCGCGACCTGACGCCCGGGCTGCCGGAGCGCGGCATCCGGCTCGCCGCACCGGGCGCGACCGGAGTGGCCGTCGCCCGCGACGGCACCGTCCTGGCAACGGTGCGCGACGACAACCGGCCGCTCCACGGCGTACGGCTCTGGCGGGGCACCCAGCTGCTGGACGAGTGGGGCACCGTGCCGGCGCCGCTCGGCCTGCTCGATCGCCCCTCCATCATCGCCGGCCGCAGCACGATCACCGTCGTCGATCGCTGGCGCCGCGCACAGCGATTCGACCTCGACGGGCAGCCGATCGACCAGAGCCCGGTGGGCGACGTGAACGACGTCAGCGTCCTGGACGACGGGCTCGTGCTGGTGCGCGACACGCGCGTCGAACGGCTGGGCGTGGACGGGACGCCCACGTGGCGCCGCAACCTGCCGCAGGGCACCGAGTACCCGTGGGCCCGCGCCGTCGACGTCGACGGCGGGACCGGTGCCGTAACGGTGCTCGATCTCGGTCGTCAGCGTTTCCTGCGGTTCGGCGCCGACGGCACGCCGGCCGGCGAGACGACGTTTCAGCCCGGGCCCGGGGCGTTCGCGGCGCTCTGGGACTTCGCGCCGGGCGCCGGCGTCTGGTGGACCGTCAACCGCAGCGCCGGCACGCTCGAACGTCGCCACGCCGACCGGCTCACCGTCGAGGCGGCATGGCCGGTGCCCGGCCAGCCCCTGCGGGTGGCGTCCGATCCCGCAGGCGACGCCTACGTTCTCAACCGCTTCGGTTGGGTGTGGCGCTACCGACCCGACGGCACGCTCGTGGCCGCGTGGTCCGTGGCCGCTGCGGGCGACGACAGCTCGGCGCCGGCCGACCTGAGCGTCGACGCGCGGGGCCGGGTGCTCGTCGTCGACAACGGGCGCAACGAGGTGACGGCTTGGGCGCCGGATCCCCTGCTGCGCCCGGCCGACCTGCCGACGTTCGAGCCCAGCTGCGCGCCCGGCGGCGACAAGCGGGCGGCGCCGGACCGGCTCGTCCTCGGCGAGCAGACGACGGTCACGCTGCACGTCGAGGGCACGTGCCCGGCGACGCGGACCGCCAACGACATCGCCCTCGTGCTCGACGTGTCCGGCTCGATGGTCGGACCGAGTCTCGATGCCGCCAAGGCAGCCGCCATCGCGTTCCTCGATGCGATCGACATCGTCGACACGCGCATCGCCCTCGTCTCGTTCAACCAGGACGCCGTCCTCGAGGTGCCGTTGACCGGAAATCCGGTGACGGTCGAGGCGGCGATCACCGGGTTGCAGGCCGGCGGCGGCACGGACATCGCCCGGGCGGTCGGGGCGGCACGGCGGGAGCTGACCGGCCCGCGGCGGCGTCCGCAGGCCAACGCCGTCGTCATCCTCCTGACGGACGGCGGATCGGACGCCATGAACGCGATGCGCGAAGCCCAGCTGACGAAGCTCGAAGGTGCACGGATCTTCACGATCGGATTCGGCATGGGCGTCAACGAGCCGCTCCTGCGCGACATCGCCTCCGCCCCGTCGGACTATGCATTCGCCCCCGGCGCGGACGAGCTCGCCGCGATCTATCGGGACATCGCGCAGCGCCTTGCGGCGACGGTTCTGTTCCGCAGCCTCACGATCGTCGACGAAGTGCCGTCGAACATGCGCTACATCGACGGCTCGGCGAACCCCGCGGCAGCCTTCGACGGCCGCCGGCTCGTCTGGCAGCTGGCCGACGTGCCGCTCGCCGGCCTCGACCTCACCTATCTCCTCGAGCCGACCCAGACGGGCATTCATCCGACGAACGTCACCGCCGCCGGGGAGGGTGTCGACGGCCTGGGCGCGCGCGGGCGGATCGCGTTCCCGGTGCCCACCGTCGAGGTCGTCGCCCCGACCGCAACCCCGTCGCCGCTGCCGGGCGTCACGCCGAGCGCCACCCCGACGCCGACCGACACGCCGTTGCCGACTCCGACGCCGACCGCAACACGCGTTCCGGCGCCGATCTACCTGCCGGTGCTGGCCAACGAGCGGTGCGAGAAGAGCCACGCCCCGCTCGCCGTCGCGCTCGTCCTCGACACGTCATCCAGCATGACGGCGTTGACGCGCGCCGGCCGCAGCAAGCTCGACGCGGCCGTCGGTGCGGCCCGCGCGATGATCGACATCCTCGACCTGGACAAGGACCGCGCGTCCGTCGTCCGATTCGACAGCACGGCCGCGACCGTGCAGCCGTTCACGTCCGACCGCGGCGCGCTCATCGACGCGCTGGCCACACTCGCGCCCGGCATCGGCACGCGGCTCGACCTCGGGCTGGCCGAAGCGTCACAGGCCGTGTCCACCGTGCCGGCCGTGCCGGATCTGGTGCGCGCGGTCATCGTCCTGACGGACGGCAAACCGTCCGGCACAACCGAGGACGACGTCGTCGCCCGCGCCGCCGAGCTGCGCTCGACCGGCGCCGTGGTGTACGCCATCGGTCTCGGCGACGACGTCGACCCGGTGCTCCTCGGGCGCATCGTGACCGCGCCATCCCAGCTCGTCCTGGCGCCCGATGCCGAAGACCTCGCCCGCATCTACCGCGACATCGCCCACGAGCTGCCCTGCGCCCGGCGGTGACGGGCCGGAGGTTCGGACGATACGGAGTAGAATGCGGGACCGCCGACGATCGTGGAGTCCTGACGATGCGCCTGTCCGACCGCTCTCCTCAACTGCGTGCGCTCCTGGCCGCACTCGTCGGCATCGGTGCCGTCGGTGCCGTCGCGCTCTTCGCATCCCCAAACGATGCGCCTCGGGCCGCCGTACATGCGCAGGGCCCGGCGTTGAGCGAAGCGTACCGCTTGGCGGACACGTGGTCCGGTGCGGGCGTCGGCGCGCCCGGATCGCTCCTGGACCCGGGCGGCATCGACGTGGCCGCCGGCGGTTCCGCCGGCGAGGTCTGGGTCGTCGACCGCGGCAACGGACGGATCCAGTCCTTCACGACGGACGGCGCTTTCATCCGCGCGTTCGGGCGCAAGGGCGAAGGGGCCGCTGACTTCAAGGATCCGCGCGACATCGCCGTCGGCAATGGCAAGGTGTACGTTACCGACCCGGGCAAGAGCGCCGTGCTGGTCTTCGACACGGACGGCACGCCGTCCGCCCAGTGGACCGGCGGCGCCCTCGTCGCACCGTTCGGCATCGCGTTCGGCGGCGGACGCTTGGCGGTCAGCGAACCGTCCAAGGGCGAGGTTCTCCTGTTCGACGCCGCTGGTCAGCCCACCGGTCGAGTGACCGGGCTCGCGCAGCCGCGCGGCGTGATGATCACGAACGACGGGCGGATCGTCGTGGCGCAGGCCGGCGCCGGGATCGTCACGGTGCACGACGGGACGGGCCGCGAGGTGGCGCGTCAGGCCGTAGCCCGCGCGCCGCTCGACGCCGCGCTCGACGAGCGCGGCGACCTGTACGTGATGGCGGCGGACGTGATCTACTGGTTCGAGAGCGGCAAGGACCAGTCGAGCGCAGCGCTGTACTTCGACGGGTTGCAGGCGATGGCCGTCGCGTCGCGCTACGGCGTGTACGCCACGGCCGCGCGCGTGGCCACCCAGTTCCACGGCATCGTCCGCTTCCCGTGGCGGCCGCGGGAGAGCGCGGCGGCCACCAGCTGGCGCCTCACCGGCTATCCGCTCGGCCGTTTGAACCGTCCGGCGGCGATCCACGCCGCGCCGGACGGCCAGATCTGGGTGGCGGATGCCTGGCCGCGCGTGCAGGCCTTCGGAGCCGACGGGCGTGCGGTGCGGCAGCTCGACCTCCCGCAGCCGGCGGTGGACATCGGCGGCCTGACGGACGGAGGTCTCGTCGTCGCCGAACTCGGGCGGATGCACCGCCTTGGCCCGGCCGGCCAGCTGCTGGCCACGCTTCAGCTCGGCCCATCCGGGCGGCGGTGGTGGGTCACGGGCCTGACCGTTCAGCCGACCGGGACCCGCCTCACCGCCGCGGACGGCGCGTATGCCTTCGCCCGCGATGTCGGGCTGACCAGCACGCTGTTGCCGGCGGGCGGCTTCCCGCTGCGGGCGGCCGGCCAGCCATGGGAGCTCTTCTGGGACGTGGCCAGCCACCAGGCGGCGCCGGGTGCGCCCATCCGGCTGTTCGCCGTGAACCGCACCGCACACACCGTCGAGGTGTACGAGAACGAAGTGCGCACGGGCGTGCTGCCCATCGACGGCATCCCGACGCGCATTGCCCTCGACGCGTCCGGGCGGCCGCACGTCCTGACGACGGACGGCATCGTCTGGAAGCTGGCCCAGGACGGCACGGCGTTGGCCGCGTGGGACGTCGGCGCGTTCTCCGCCAACGGCGTGGATGTCGTGGATCTGGCGGTCGACGCGGCTGGGCGGGTGTACACCCTCGACCGCGCCGCGAACACGGTGCGCGTCTGGGAACGCGATCCGGGCGCACCGGCCGAGCCGCCCCTGGCGCGCGGCGGGGCATGCCGCGTGCGAGGGGACAAACGCGCCTCGCCGGAGAGCCTGCGGCTGGGCGGACGCGTCACCGTCGAGCTCCTCGTCGGCGGCGAGTGCCCGAACACGCTGCCGCGGGCCGATATCGTCCTGGCGATCGACCGCTCGTTCTCGATGACCGAGAACAACGGGATCACGGCCACGCGCCAGGCCGCGACGGCCTTCCTGGGTGGGATCGACTTCAGCGAGGACCGCGTGGCCGTCGTGGCATTCAACAACACGGCGTCCCTCGTCCAGCCGCTCTCCAACGACCCGACGGCGGCGCGCGCGGCGATCGCCGCGCTGCAACCGCTCGGCGGCACGGACATCGCCCGAGCCATCGACGTTGCCGCGGCCGAACTGTTCGGGGCGCGCCGCCGCGACGACGCGAAGCCGGTGATCATCCTGTTGACGGACGGACGGCCGAGCCGCGGGCCGGATGAGACGCTCGACGCGGCCGCCGCGGCCAAGCTGCAGGGGGCGCAGATCTTCACGATCGGCTTCGGCGACGTCGATCCGATGCTGATGACGCTGGCCGCGTCGACGCCCGAGGATGCGTTCATCATCGCGTCCACGGACACGCTGAACGCGATCTACGCCGAGATCGCCAACCGGCTGACGGCGGATGTGCTGGCGCGCGAGGTCCACATCACGGACGAGTTGCCGGCCGGCATGCGGTTCATCGCCACCGTTGCCGGCCCGGCACCGCGTGTGAACGGCCAGACGCTGTCGTGGGACCTGACCGACGTGCCCTTCGGCGGCATCCGGCTGGCGTACACCGTCGAACCGACGGCGCGTGGGAAGCAGCCGACGAACGTGCAGGCGAGCGCCACGTTCATCGACGGCCTCGCGCGGCCGGGGCAGCTGCGCTTTCCGGTGCCCGAGGTCTCGGTGCTGGACATCGATCCGACCGTCACGCCGACGTTCACGCCGTTCCCGACCGCCACGCCCCGTCCGACCCAGACGCCGGTCCCGATGCCGATCTTCCTGCCGCTCACCCTGCGCCAGTCGTGCGAGAGCGCCGATATCGGCACGGACGTGATCATCGTGATGGACAACTCGGGCAGCATGAACGAGCTTGCCCGACCTGACGGACCGACGCGCCTGCAGGCGGCCGTCGCCGCAGCAGCGGTGCTCGTCGAGCGGATGCGCCCGGCCGATCGGGCGGCGCTCGTGGCGTTCAACCGCGAGGCGACGCTGGTTCAGGAGCTGACCGGCGACAAGTCCCTCCTCGTCGCCGCGCTCACCGGCCTGCAAACGGCGGCCGGCACGCGCGTCGACCTTGGCCTGAGCGTCGCATTCGACGAACTCACCGGCCCGCGCCTCCTGCCGGCGAACACGCGCGCCGTCGTGCTGCTGACGGATGGGGAGAGTGAGATCGAGGATCAGGCCATTCTGGCCCAGGCGGATCGCGTGAAGCCGAACGTGTCGCGCCTGTTCGTCATCGGCATGGGCAGCCCGACCGAGCTGGACTACGCACTGCTGCGGGCCGTCGCCACGTCGCCGACGGACTTCTTCGAGGCCCCCGACCCTGATCAGCTGACGGCAATCTACGCCCAGGTGGCCCGCTCGATCGCATGCGCCAACCTGGACTGGCCGTCGCGGAGGCCCTGATGCAGTGTAGCGGGCGATTGGCGGCCTCCTGTCCCAGCCCCTATAATCGCCGCCACACGGGGCGTGGCGCAGTCCGGTAGCGCGCAGCGTTTGGGACGCTGAGGCCGGAGGTTCGAATCCTCTCGCCCCGACAGCACGGCCGACTTCGGTCGGCCGTGGCCGCTGCGGGTGTAGCTCAATGGTAGAGCTCCAGCCTTCCAAGCTGATGGTGCGGGTTCGATTCCCGCCACCCGCTCACGTCGAGGCCGTCGTCCACCATCCGGACAGCTCGGCGCGGGCCTATAGCTCAGCGGTTAGAGCGGCCGGCTCATAACCGGTTGGTCCCAGGTTCGAATCCTGGTGGGCCCACTCGTATCGTTTCGGCCCGGGTCGGCTCGAGAGCGGCGAGGATCAGCGCCTGGGACACCCAGGTGTACACCGCCAGATCGACCAGGAAGAAGCTGTTGTCCAACAGCCCGTGCGCCAGCCCGTAGACGAGCGTGCCGGCGCCGACCGCCGCCCACGTGCGGTCCGTGCCCGGCCCGGCGATCACGACGCGCACGGCCGAGCGGGCGAACCACACGAGCCAGGCTGCCAGAAGCACGGCACCCGGCAGCCCGAGGCGGGTCCACCAGTCGAGGGCGACGTTGTGCGGATGGCTCAGGAAGCGCTCCTGGATCACGTCGCGCTGCACGTAGCGGTCCCGGTACAGGCCCATGAAGTTGTCCAATCCGACGCCGAGCACGGGATGGTCGAGCCCCATCCGCACCGCCGACTGCCACAGCCGCACGCGGTAGTAGAGCGTCGTGCCCGGCTGCATCGCCAGGGCGCCGGCCACGCGCTCGGTGCGGGCGAACGGCGCAAGGGCGAGCGTCACACCGACGGCCGCCACCGCCATCCATCGGACCGCGCGTCGTGCGAGGCGGCCGCGGGCAGCCAGCACACCGAGCCAGAGCGCGGCCGCCGGCAGGCCGACGAGGACGGTCCCGCGGCTGAACGTGCCCAGCAGCGCGGCGGTGCAGGCGACGAACGCCGCCCAGCCGAGCATCGCGCGACGCGTCAGCGCACCGCCGCCGCGGCCCTTGCCGCCGTCACCGTTCCCGCCGCTGCCGCTGGCACCAGCGCTCTCGCCGCCGCCGCTCCCATCGGAGGCGCCTGCCTCATCGTCCCGTGCCACATCGCGCCGCCGACCGGACGTTGTCGCTGCTTGCGCGAACACCCAGCCGGAAGCCAGCCCGAGACAGACCCGTCCCAAGATCAACGCCAGGTTGTTCGGTGAGTTGTACGGGCCCTGGGCGCGCACGACGCCTTCGGCCGCGACCGCCCCCGCGCCCCAGCCCAAGGCATGGCCCGCGACGCCGGCCAGCCCCCACAGCGCCGCCATCGTGGCCCCGGCGACGACGCCGTTCCATGCCGATGCAGCGGCCGCTCGTCGATTCGGCCAGAGGCGCAGGACGGCGTAGAAGGCCGCCGGCTCCACGATCACCGTCCGCCATTCGCGCAGTGCCACCGCCGGCTCCTCGGCCCACAGCGGGCTCAGCGCCGACCAGGCGACGAGGAGGATGACGCCGACATCAGCGGGGTGAAGGGGACGGCACTGCCACTTGCCTGCCGCGAAGATCCCGCTCGTCTCGTCTTCGCCCCCCGCGTTCCCACGCGGCGTGCGCGGTGCGGGCAGAGCGGCCGCGCGATCGAGCAGCCGGCGCGCGACGGCACCCGCGACCGTCACGGCGATCAGCAGCTCGACCGGCCCGACCGCCTTGGGCCCGAGCGCCGGGGCGAGGTGCAGCGCGTAGGCCGCGAAGTAGAATGGTGCCGCCGCGGCGACGAGCCAGACCGCCGCCATCGGCCAGACCGTGGCCGCGACCACGATCGCCGGCACGAGCGGTGCATTGAGCGGCCAGCCGACGACACCGTCGGCCACGAGGAGCGCGGCGAGCACGGCGCGGCCGAACCCCGGCGCGCGCCACCTCGGGCCACGTCTCGCGTCATACGTCGGATCTTCCATCACCGCGGCGAACCGGCGCGCCGCACGCCGGACGAACGACCGACGCGTCCCCCACGCGATCGCCGCGCCCGCAGCACCGGCGCCGGCGATGGCGAGCACGCCGAGCAGCGCCCCGCGCACCGGCCGCTCGGGCCACGGCCGGACGATGCGCGCCGATCCGACGGGGGGGCGTGCGGACGACGCGGCGATCGTGCGATCGTCGTCCGAGGGAGGCGCCGCCGGGAGGGCGGCGCCCGTCGTCGCCTGCCGCACCGCGACGCCGAGCGCAGTCGGCCGGCCGTCCTCCGCGACGAGCCGCAGCCGCTGATCGGCGCGTTCCACGACCGGCGCGTTCGATGCGGCGACGGTGCCGACGAACATCGCGCCGAGCCACGGCCAGTCGGCGCGCGCCATGCCCCAGACCGCGCCGAACCAGGCGGCACGGGCGGTGTCGGGATCGGGCGATGACTCCGGGTTCCCGCCGTCGGCCACACCGCCGTCGGCCACCCCGTCGTCACCGACAGCGTCGTCACCGTTCCTGTCGCCGGGCGTGTGGTCGTCGCCACGGATCGCCGCCACGATCCAGATCGGCCGCCGGATGCCGTGGCGGACGAGGACGCGCCGCAGCAACTCAGCGCGGCGGGCGTTCAGGACCTCGCGGTCCACGGCCGGGTCGGTGACGGAACGCTCGAAGCTGCTGATCACGACGCCGACGGCGTCGACCGTCTCGAGCGCTCCGGTTCGCGCCAATCGGTCGAGGTAGACGTAGTCCGACATGTGACACGGACCGACATCCGTCGTCGGGGTCAGGCCGGCCGAGACCACCCATACCTCGGGCGCCGCCGCCCGAACCGCCCGCCCGGCCGCGACGAGCAGTTCGGCGTACCCGTCCGGGTCCGGCCCGGTGCGGCGCCAATGCGGCACGGAGTTCGGCTCGCGCCAGACCTCGATGCCCAGCAGCACCTCCCGATAGCGGGCGACGAACGCGCCGAGGAAGCGCGCCAGGTCGGCCGCTTCCGTCGGCGGCATCCCTTCCGGCCCCGTCCTCGCTTCCTCCTCGCACGGCACCCACCATGCCGGCGGCCACGGCGGGTCATGGCGCGCCCACGCCGGGGCGGTGTCGACCGCGACGAGCGCCCGCCGGCCGTCGGCACGCATTGCGCCGGCCGCCTCGTCCCATGCCGACCAGTCGTACGTGCCGCGCGTGGACTCCACCGCCGCCCAATCCAGCCGGACCCGCAGCGCATCGCCGATACCGGCGCTGGTGACGACCGCGCTCGCCAGCGCCGCGGGCGCAACGTCGAGGTTCACGCCGAGGACGGGCGGCCGATCGGCGGCTTCGTTCGGCATCGCGCAGCCCTGGAACACAACGGCCATGACAAGCGCCGCCGGCCATGCGACAGCCGCGCGGCTGCCCCTCCAGCCTGCAAAGTCGGGCTTCGTCATGAACGCGCCGGGGGGTTCGGTCCCCGGATCACGGTCATCGATGACGCGCGCCAAGGGTTCGATCGTCCCCCCCTAGGCCTGCAGCCGCTCGTGCCGCACCTCGTGGACCGCCAACCACTCGGGCGGCGGATCGACGGCCGTGCCGGCGCCGTCCGGTGCGGACCACCGGCCATCGACGATGCGCTCGGCCCCCCAGCGCCCGAAGCCGTCGCCCGGCGCGCACGGCAACGTCGCGCCGGGGGCCATGGCGAGGGCGAGTGCGGCGCGTGCCGCGACCGGCGTGACGGAGGGCGTGCCGACCCAGGCGTCGACACCGTGGCCGCGCGCCGTCTCCAGCACCAGCCCGGCTTCGGATAGGCCGATCGTGGTCGGGTCGACGTGTGCGATCGCCGCCGCGCCGAGCTCGAAGGCGTTGGCGAGCGCTTCGGCGCCGACGACGTTGCCGATGGAGATCGGGCTGCCCAGCCAGCGCCGAAGCCGCACGATGTCCGCCACCGCCCAGTCAGGAAACGGACGGTGGAGGAAGGACGGCGCCAGGCGGTCCAGCGCGGCGAGCGCATGGACGTCGGCCAGCCGATAGGCACCGTCCAGATCAAACGCGAACGTGAGATCGTGCAGTTCCGGCACGAGCGCAGGCAGCAGCCGCTGATCCGCGTTCGGCCGCGCCGGCAGGTGGACGGCCGTGAAGCCCGCCGCACGCGCGCGGCCGATGCCGTCGGCCAGGGCGGCGGCGGTCACGCCGTGGATACGCTGCGCCACCGCCACGGGCCGGGCTGCGGAGCCGAGCGCGACATGGAGCGGCACCCCCAACCGCCGGGCGAAGAGATCCCACACCGCCATCTCGAGCGCCGCTGCGGCGCGCCCTTCGGCGGCGACGCCGCGCCAGACGACGCTCAGCTCGGCCGGCGAGCCGACGGACTCGGTCAACAAGGCAGGGGCGAGGGAACTGCACATCGCATCGAAGACACCGTGTTCACTCCACGGCACGACGCTCTCTCCCCACCCGACGTGACCGTCGGCGGCCACGGCGACGAGCAGGGCACGACGACGGCCATCTTCGACGATCCTGACATCGATGGCCTCGACGCTCAGCGGCGCGGGCTGCAGGCCTCCCGGCGGCGCGGCTGCACGCTCGAGATGCGGCAAGCCGATGATGCTCGCATCGGACGGCGGGCCGTCGGACAGCCGGCGGCGCCACTCCCGCAGCTCACTGGAGAGTGCCGCCAGGTCCAGTCCGAGGCCGGTCGGACCGACGGCGGACATGCCTTCGAGCGCCCGATCGATCAGCCGGACCGCGCCGGATGGGTTGTTCTGAACGACGAACTTGTGCAGCGCGGCCGCCGCCTGGATCAAGCCCTGCAGGCCGCTGCGCTCGGGTTCGGCCGCCGTGCGCCAAGCGGCCTCCCATGCCTCGTGGCTCGCCCAGAAGTCGGCCCGATTGAACAGCGCCCGGCCGCGCGCGATGGCCGCCGCCTGCGCATGGCGCGGAGGAGAGGCGGCGGCGGCATCGCGTGCAGTCAACGGAACGTTGCCCCGGAGCGCCCGACCGTGTCGGACGCGCCCACGGTGCTACTGCGCCGGCTTGTCGATGACGGCCGCCAGCTCGGCCATCTTCTCGGTGCCGGTCCCTTCGACGATCGTCTCGCCGACCATGAACGAAGGCGTGCTCGCCACGCCCTGCTCCTGCGCCTTGGCCTTGTCGGCCAGCGCCTTGTCGCGCGTCGCCGAGGCGTCCATGCATGCATCCCACTTCGTCATGTCGAGCGACACGCGCTCGGCGATCTTGCGGAGCCGGTCCTTGTTGAACTGACCCTGGTTGGCGGCCGGTCCCTGATTCTCGAAAAGCCAGTCGTGCACTTCCCAGAACTTGCCCTGCTCCAGGCCGCAGTAGCCGGCCATCGAAGCGAGCACGGATTCGTCGCTCTCGGTACCGTCGCCCATGAACGGGAACGTCACCCAGACCAGCTTGGCCTTGCCCGGCGTGATGAACGTCTTCTCGAACTCGCGCGCGAACACGTCGTTGTGCTGCTTGCAGTGCGGGCACTGGAAGTCGGCGAACTCGTAGACCGTCACCGGCGCATCGGCATTGCCCAGATAGGGGTGCCCGTCCTCGGTGGTCCCGAACGGCAGCGGGGCGTCCTCTGTGAACGTCTGGATGAGCGGTTCCTGCAGATCCTTGGGGGAAAGCAACCAGAACAGCCCGCCGAGGAAGAAGATTGCCAAGAGGACAACGATCCCCACCAGCGGCCACGAGACCCCGGCCCGCGTCTGCTTCGCCACGATTGTCTGCTCCATGCGAGGGGCGCGCACGTCGGACTGACGTACGGCGTGAAACGGCTCATCGAGCTGGCGACGCACTCGGGGCGGTCGGTCGCCGGCCGCTGCGCGATTGTAGGGGGAGCGCCTCGGACCGTCAATGCGCCCGGTCCGTCGCGGTACAGGCTTGACCGACCGCTGTCCGCGTGTTATCTTACCCTTCCTGTCGTCACCATGTGGTGGCCAGGTCGGTCCCCGTAGCTCAGTGGATTAGAGCGTCTGGTTGCGGTCCAGAAGGCCGGAGGTTCGAGTCCTCCCGGGGATACTGTGCGAAGTGGACACTGTGCGAAGTGGGTCCGGTGCGCACTGCGTACCGGGTGATGCGGATCCTGCGTGATGCAGGTGTGGGTTTGACCGGTCTGGTTCGGTGAAGCCGGGGTGGCGGAATTGGCAGACGCGCAGTGCTCAGAACGCTGTGAGCGTAAGCTCGTGCGAGTTCGAGTCTCGCCCTCGGCATGGGTTCTGTTCAGCAAGAGGTACGGATCGTCAGGGTACGGATCGTCAGGGACCCACTCGCGGGAGTGGCGGAATTGGCAGACGCGCTAGGTTGAGGGCCTAGTCCTCGTTAAGAGGGTGGGAGTTCGAGTCTCCCCTTCCGCATCGCACCTTACCAGGCAACCAGGGCAAACCGTCGCTGGCGCGCGAGC
>JADYYS010000024.1 GCA_020853525.1 Ardenticatenales bacterium
CGTCACGTCGACGGTGAACAACGGGAACGGGACGTACACGTTCAGCTACAGCCTGTTCGTCGAGAACCTGGGCGATGTGGCGCTGTCGGGCGTTCAGGTCGTGGACAACCTGGCGGCGACGTTCGCCGGGGCCACGTCGTTCGGCGGCGTGAGCGCGGTCAGCGGCGACTTCACGGTCAACGCCGGCTACAACGGCGCGGGCGACACGAACGTACTCGCCGGGACGGACAGCCTGGCGGTCGGAGCCAGCGGGACGATCACGATCAACGTGACGGTGACACCTGGCGCGAACCTCGGCCCGTACAACAACCAGGCGACGGCCACGGGCACGAGCCCGGGCGGCACGCCGGTGAACGACGTGTCGGATGCGGGGACGGACCCGGATCCGGACGGCGACGGCAATCCGAACGAGCCGGGTGAGAACGACCCGACGCCGGTGACGCTTGGCGAGGCGCCGGCGATCGGCGTGGCGAAGAGCCTCATGTCGAACGTGAACAACGGGGACGGCAGCTTCACGCTCACGTACCTGTTCGGCGTCGAGAACCTGGGTGACGTGCCGCTGGCCAACGTTCAGGTCACGGACGATCTGGCCACGACCTTCGCCGGGGCGACGTCGTTCAGCGTGGTAAGCGTCGTTAGCGCGAGCCTGGCGGAGAACGTCGGCTACGACGGCTCCACCGATATCAACCTGCTGGTTGGGACCGACACGCTGGCCGTCGGTGCCAGCGGCAGCATCGCCCTCGTGGTCACCGTGACGCCGGGCGCGAACCTTGGGCCGTACGACAACCAAGCGACCGCCACAGGGATGAGCCCGGGCGGGATGCTGGTGAGCGACGTGTCCGATGACGGGACGAACCCCGATCCGGACGGCGACGGCAACGCGAACGAAGCCGGCGAGAACGACCCGACGCCCGTGCAGTTCGATGCCCCGACCGACACGCCCACGAGCACGGCGACGAACACGCCGACGCCGACGAACACGGCGACGAACACGCCCACCAGCACGGCGACGAGCACGGCGACGAGCACGCCGACGGATACGCCGACGAACACGCCCACCAGCACGTCGACGAACACGCCGACGACCACGGCGACGCCCACCAACACGTCGACGGCGACGAACACCGCGACGCCGACGGACACGCCGACGAACACGCCCACCAACACGTCGACGAATACGCCCACGAACACGGCGACGACGACGAATACCGTGACGCCGACGAACACTTCGACGCGGACGCCGACGCCGACGATCACCCAGACGCCCACGATCACAGCCACGCCGACCGTTACGCGGACGCCGACGCCGACGCCCATCCCGGGGAGCATCAGCGGGACGGTTTGGGAGGACACGAACGGCGACGGCGTGATCGACCCGGGCGAGCCGGGTCTGGCGGGCGTGCTCGTCACGCTATCGAACGGATCGGTCACGTTGACGGACGGCAACGGTGACTACCTGTTCACAATGTTGATGCCGGGCATGTACTTCGTGGCCGAGACCGACCTTCCCGGCTACGCCTCCACCACCCCCAACGTCGTGGCGGTGGCGCTGCCGGCCGGCGGCGCTGGAACCGCGAACTTCGGCGATCGCCCCGGCGTGCCCACCGGCGGCACGATTCGCGGCATCGTCTGGGAGGACCTCGACCGCGACACGGTGCGTGATCCGGGCGAGGTCCCGATCCCCGGCGTCATCGTGCAGCTGTCGAACGGCGCCACGGCCGTCACGGACATCAACGGCGAGTACCTCTTCACCGACGTGCCGCCCGGGGACTACACGGTCAGCGAGACGGATCCGATGGGCTACGTCTCCACCACGGCCAACGCCGTGGCGGTGACCGTCACGCTCGGGTCGGACAGCGTGATCGAGTTCGGCGATGTGTCGTTGGACGGCACGTCGCGCGTGAAGGTCTTCTATGACCCGGCGGATCCGGACGATATCTACGTCAATCGACGCGGCACCGCCAACCTGCCGACGATCCGGCTGTACGGCCTGACCACGGTCTGCAACAGCGTCGTGAGCGGCGAGGGCAACCGCCGCGCCTCGGCTGGTTCGAACGACGTCGTCGATCCGTTCACCGGGCGGGTGCCGGAAGATCCGCCGTACACGGACCCGGAGGGACCTTTCAACCCGCAGTCGGGCGAGGCACCCGAGCAGGACTTCGTGACGTGGGATCCGGCCTGGATCTCCGAGCGGCTCAACGACCCGGCGGCCCTCGCCGGCTGGGGCTGCGCGACGGGCGCCGACGAGGTCAGCGCCCATACGAACATCCGCGTCGGTGGGGTGAACGGATCCGAGAAGGTCTGGCTGCGGCACTGGTACGAGCCGACCCACCTCGACAAGGACCTCAACGCCGACGACTGCCTGACGAACGGCAGCGTGCCCGACGACGGCCGGCCCGACGCACCGGTCAACCCGCAGGCGACGTCGATCGACGAGTGGTATCCGGCGATCATGACCGAGCTGACGTACATGGTCCTCACGAACGACGTGCCGCAACCCGATCCGGCGCCGAGCAGGCTGGACGATTCGGCCCCGCGCCCGGCCTGTGCGCCGGCCGGTCAGTCCCGGATCGTGTTCCCGGTCGGCGTCGCGACGGCCGAGACGAACCCGGCCGGCCCCGCCGTCGGGTACGGTCTCACCAGCCTCGATGTCAACTTCGACGGTGCGATCGACATGGTGAACGTCGCCAGCGAGTTCACGCTGGGGACGGATCTCGGCGTCACGCTCGACTTCGACGGCGATGGCGTCGTCGACAGCATCGACACCGACGGCCTGGCGCTGTCGTGCGACGAGATGGTCGTCCTGCACACGGACAGCGCGACGATCGGCCGCAACCAGCCGATGCAGTTCCTCGACCACTACGTCACCGTGCAGTCCGTGTCGAGCAACTCGGCGTCGCTCCGCATCTGGTACACCGGTGACCTCGTGCCGCGGCTCGTCGCGACGGTGTCGGTCGGCACCGGCGGCGTGGCGCTGGCGGGCGACGTAGGCCCGGCGCAGGTCATCCCGGCGGGCGGCGGCAACCTCGGCGTCGTGCCGATCGGCCCGTGGTTCGTCGCGGTCCAGTCGGTGGACAGCGGCGACGGCACGGCTACCCTGACCGTCGGGCGCGCGCTCGGCGCCCCGTGCGCCAGCATGGAGCGGTTGCCGAACGTGGCGAACCGCAGCGCCGGCGGCCCGTGGTTCCTCAAGCGCTTCTACGTCGACGGCCACGAGTACAACGTCGTCGCGCTCATGACGTGCGATGCCGACAGCCTGCAGTACATCACGCTGCGCGCGCCGGTGCCCAAGGTTCCGGTGACGATCGAGCAGCACTCCGTGCGGCTGCAGGCGTACGGTCCGAACCGGGCGCTGCCGCTCCCGCCGCCGTTCAACCACGAGCACACCGTCCTCGAAGACGTCGTCGCCGTCGCCTCGCTGGCCGAGTGCCCGGCGCCGACGGCCCAGGATCCGTCGGATCGGCCCGACATCCTCTACACGGGCGGCCCGGTCGGCCCGCTGCCGCCGGTCCTCGGGGCGGGCGACGGCGGCACGTACACCGGACGGGACCCGCTCAACCCCGTCGGCCCGTACAGCCTCGGCTCCGGTGCCGGCTTCCGGTCGAGCCACTGGCTGTACACCGAGGAGGACACGAACCCGGCCTTCGTCGGCGAGCTGGCCGAGAAGTACGGCGCACGGCGCTTCGACGCGCAGTGCGACCCGAACCCCGATGTGCCGGACGCCTTCTTCTACAACGAGCGGATCTTCATCCAGCCGTGGCACTACACGGAGTTCGCGCTGCCGGACCAGGCCGCGCCCGGCGGCGGCCCGACGGCGTGCGATCCGGACAACTACTACGTGACGAGCGGGTTCATCAACCCCACCGCGCGCTGGCGCCAGTGGACGATGCCCGACGGCCCGGTGCCCGCCCAGGTGCCGCCGACGCCGCCCGACCTGACGACGGACGCCACCGGCTTCGATCCGGTCACGGGCACGTACGGTTCGCCGCGGCGCGCGAGCTTCGAGTTCGATCCCGACGCGGCCGAGCAGCTGTTCACGAGCAGCAGCGGCGTCCGAATCTACGGCGGCCTGCCGGTCTGCCAGGACGACCTCGTGTGCGACGGTGCCGCATCCCGCGCGGCGCTGCAGAGCGGGGCGGGCGATCTGACCGTCACGACGGACGTCGCCGGCTATCCGGTCGAGGTGCCGCCGTACACCGATCCGTTCTCGGTCTTCAACCCGCAGGCCCCCGACGCGCCGCGCGCGGACTCGCTCACGTTCAATCCGGCCTACCTCGACGAGTTCCGCAACTTCGGCGAGGCCTTGGTCGAGCTCTATCGCGGCATCTCCAACGACGGCCAGAACGCCCGGCAGAAGGTGTATCAGCGTGCCTGGTACCAACCCGACTACATCACGAAGATCCGGCAGACCGGCAACTGTGACGCCGACCTGTCGTTCCAGGCCGTCGTCCAGGAGTACACCTACCTGATGATGGACACCACCGACACGCCGGTGGCGGTCCCGCCGGGCTCGAGCCGTCTGGCGTTCCCGATGGGCACGCGGGCCAACGAGCTGCCCAAGCCCAATCCGGGCGGCGTGATCCCGGCCGGCGGCAACTTCGGCTTCGGCCTGACGACATTCGACGCCAACTTCGACGGCATGCCCGAGCCGATGGCGATCGAGAGCGAGGCGTCGGTCAACGCGTTCTTCGACGCGACGTGGCAGGCGAACCGCCCGACGATCCCCGGCTTCCCGCCGCCGCCCGTCGCCGGTCCCGTCGTGGACTTCGACGGGGACGGCGTCATCGACGACCTCGACGAGGACTGCGTGGCCTTGAACGGCAACGAGATGGCGGTGTTCACCGTTCAGAGCGTCACGCTCGACCGCGACCCGGCCACGAGCCACGCGACGGACAGCGTCATGGCGCTGGATCACCTGGCCGTGCTCGAGAACGTCACGCCGGGTGCCAGCGCGCAGTTCCGCTTCTACTTCACCGGCGGAACGATCGGCAGCGCCCGCCCGGAGCCGGTCCGCGGAATCCAGACCCTGTCGATCGGCTCGGTCGCCGTCGTGGACCGGCACCAGAGCCGCGTGCGGATCCTCGCACCCGGCTCGGACAACCTCGGCGACCTAGACGGCGCGTGGTTCCTGTTCGTCGAAGACGTTGCGCCGAGCGGCGAGTCGGTCACCGTGACGATCGGCCGCGCCCTGGGCGGCAGCCACTCGGCCATCGACAACGGCGCCGGCGGGCACGACCTCTTCCCGGGCGACCCGTGGTACCTGAAGCGCTTCTACGTCGACGGCCATGAGTACAACGTCGTCGCCCTGATGACGCAGCCGCTGCCCGGCACCGACCCGACCGACCCGGCGACGTGCAACGAGGGCTTCGCGTTCATCACGATTCGCACGCCGGTGCCGAAGGGCAACTACTTCAACCCGCAGGACTCGCTGTTCCAGCAGGGCTACTTCCTCGGCGGGCAGCCGGCGCAGATCTCCGTCATGCCGCCGTACAACGTCGACCATACGATCGCCGTCGACGTCCGACGCCTGCCGGCGGCGGACTTCCAGGACGTCGACACGTTCGGACCGTGTGTCGGTGAGCTTGCGGCCGCCGGACCGTTGGACGTCCGCATCCGCAGCGAGGCCGACGAGCTGCGGTTCGGAACGGAGCTGCGCGAGACGTACAACGACGGCACCGTCGAGGGTGCGGAGGCACGCGACCGGTACGGCTGGGAGACGCATCAGACGCTTCTAACCCCCGGCCGCTTCACCGAGCTCGTGGTCCCGCCGGGCCAGCAGTACCTGTTGACGCTCAACTGGCGATCGGCGCACAACCAGCTGCTGTTCTACGGCTGTACCCGCGAGGCGCCCGGGCCGTTCGACGAGGACGATCCGCCGCTGCTCACCGGACAGGAGATCTACGAGGCCGCCGAGTGCTGGCGGCAGGGGATCCTCCCGCCGCCCACCGACTGGCCGCCGCCGTTCGTCGGCGTGCCGCTCGTCGGCGACCCGAACGCGCTGCCGCTCGTCGCCGCCGATGCGCCGGCGGGTGCGCTGCCGCCAGCGGCCGCTCTCCCCGCCACGACCCGGCCGCGGCGCGAGGAGGCGGACGGCGAGACCGAAGGCGGACCGTGACATCGTAAGGTCGCCGTCCAAGTTCGGAGGATCCCTGCCGCGGGTCGGACCGCCTTCCGAAACCACATCGAAGTCCGGATGCCCCGTGCGTGTCGACACGCACGGGGCATCCCCATTCCCGGGCCCGATGCCGGTGCCCGGGTCGCCCTGCGTCGCTTAACGCAAAGGTTACAGTATCGAACGAAGCGTAACTTCGTCGTAGTGGCAGCGGCGGTTGTCGTCGATCAACCGGGCCAGCGCCATGGTGGCTGGTCGTCGACGTGGTTGCCGGCATCGTCCCGCCGGGGCCGCTTGCCGTTCCGCGCAGACGTGGCTACGATCGGCGGTCGTCCGCTTGCGCGGTGGATCCGTCGGCCGCGCCCGAGTGTTCGCCCCAAAACAGCTGCATAGCCCGCCCCCTCCCCACGGGGCACGCCTGCAAGCGCTCTCGTCATGGAGTCGAGGATGTCTTGTTACCGCCGTGACCGCTCCCCCCGCCCTGTGGTCGCGTCCCGCAGCATCGTCCCGATCGCTGCAACTTCTCCCAGGCTCCAAACATGCCTGCGGCCGCATTTGGGTACCCTGCCCATCGCGCGCATCGCCCAATCCCTCGTTGCCGTCTTCATCGTCCTCGCGGCGATGGCGCTCGGCGTGCGCTCCGGCCAGGTGCAGGCCGCTCCATCTCAATCGCCGATGGCCGCACCGGCCGCCGCCCCCGCCGCCGCCCCCGCGCAAGCCCCCCTCGCCCAATCGTCCAACCTGTCGACGCTGCGCCTCTACGGCAACACCAGCGTCTGCTCGAACTGCAACAACCCCGGCGGCAACGGCGCCGCTTCGGCGGGCGACAACGCCGTCATCGACCCGAACACGGGCAACGTGCCCGAGGACCGGCCGTACACCGATCCACGCGGCCCGTTCAGCCCGCTGTCCGACCAAGCCCCGCCGTTCGACTACGTCACGTGGAACCCGGCCTGGATCTCGGAACGGTTGAACGATCCGGCGCTGCAGGCCGAGTGGAACTGCCTCGGCGGGCCGGACGAGATCTCGGCGGTCTCGAACATCCGAGCCGGCGGCATCAACGGCTCCGAGAAGGTCTGGCTGCGGCACTGGTACGAGCCGACGCACCTGGACAAGGACCTGAACAGCGACGATTGCCTGACGGACAACAACCTGGACGGCATCCCGGATGCGCCGGCCAACCCGCTCCCGACGAACGCCGACGAGTGGTATCCGGCGATCATGACCGAGATGACGTACATGCTGCTCGACAACGAGCTGCCGCGCGCCAACCCCACCGGCGCCAACCTCGACGACTCCGCCCCGCGGCCGGCATGCGGCACCGCGGGCCAGACGAGCATCGTCTTCCCGGTCGGAACGTTCGACGACCAACTGAACCCGGCCGGTCCGCTGACCGGGCGCGGCCTCACGAGCCTGGACGCCAACTTCGACGGCACGCTCGACCAGGTCCGCGTCCACTCCGAGGCCACACTCGCCGCCGAGCTCGGCCTGACGATCGACTTCGACGGCGACGGCCTCGTGGACAACATCAACCCCAACGGCATCCCGCTCGACTGCGACGAGCTGGCGGTCTTCACGCTCGACACGCAGTCCATCGGCCCCGGCCAGACGTTCCAGTTCCTCGACCACTTCGTCCGCGTGCGCACCGCCGGCAGCGGCTCGGCGACGCTGGAGATCTGGTACACCGGCGACCTCGTGCCTCGCCTGATCGCCGTGCGTTCGGTCGGCGTCGGCTCGGCGGTCCTGGCCGGGGAGAACGGGCCGGTCGTCACGCCGATCGGCGCCGGCGGCAGCAATCTCGGCGTCGTGCCGCGCGGCGCGTGGTTCGTGCACGTGCTGTCGGTCGACCAGGTGGATCGCTCCGCGTCGCTCATGATCGGCCGGGCGCTCGGCGCGCCGTGCGCGTCGATGGAGAACGCGGCGAACCAGGCGAACTTCTCGGCCGGCGGCCCATACTTCCTCAAGCGCTTCTACGTCGACGGCCACGAGTACAACGTCGTCGCCCTCATGAGCTGCAGCCCCACCTCGTTCCAGTACATCACGCTGCGCGCGCCGCTGCCCAAGGTGGCGGTGACGATCGAACAGCATTCCGTCCGCCTCGAACCGTATTCGCCCGAGGAGCCGCTCGCGCTCCCGCCGCCGTTCAACCACGAGCACACGATCCTCGAGGATGTGAACCCGCTCGACCCGTTCGACCCGTGCCCGTTCGATCCGGCCGACGGCCCGCTGCCGCGGCCCGACATCCTCTACATGGGCGGTCCGATCGGTCCCGTGCCGCCGATCATGAACGCCGAGGATCCGCTGCCGTACTTCGGCCGCTTCCCGGACCACCCCGTCGGTCCGTACGACAGCCAGGCCGAACTGCTCGCCACGCGCTGGTTCTACACCGAGGAGACCACGAACCCGAGCTTCGTCGGCCAGCTGAAGGAAAAGGTCGGCGCCACGAACGACATCGTCGGGCCCGATCTCGGCGCCGTCGACCCGTTCTTCTACAACGAGCAGATCTTCACCCGGCCGTGGCACTACACCGAGTTCTACCTGCCCAACCAACCGGACAGCGCCGGCCTCGGCTGCGATCCCGACAACTACTACGTCACCTCCGGCTTCACGACGCGCACCGCCCGCTACCGAACGTGGACGATGCCGGACGGCCCGGTCTCCAGCAATGTCCCGCCGTTCCCGCCGGCCGACCTGACCACCGACCTGACGGACACGCAGGGCATCATCGCCGGCGATCCGCCGACAGGCTACGGCGCCACACGCCGCGTGAGCTTCGAGTTCGATCCGGACGACAACCGCAAGATGAGCCTGAACGGCCGCGGTGTCCGCGTGTACGGCGGGTTCGCCGCGTGCCCCGACGATTGCGGCTCGGTCCTCGACCGCCCCGGCATCGTCTTCGGTCCGGGCGACCTTGCGGCGATCACCGACACGTTCGGCGGGGCGAACTACCCGGTCGAGGTGCTGCCGTACACGGATCCGTTCGCCCCGTTCAACCCGCAGCACCCGCACGCGCCGGATGTCGATACGCTCACGTTCAACCCGAGCTATCTCGACGAGTTCCAAAACTTCGGCGAGGACCTGCGCTTCCTCTACCAGCAGATCTCCAACGACGCCCAGAACGCGCGGGAAAAGGTCTACCACCGCCTGTACTACGATCCGAACTACGTCACGAAGATCCGCGAGGCCGACGACTGTGATCGGGACCTTGCGTTCCCAGCCGTCGTCCAGGAGTTCAGCTACGTGATGATGGACGTGTTCGACACGCCCATCGGCGTCCCGCCCGGCACGAGCCGCATGGCGTTCCCGATCGGCACCGGCGCGTCCGAGCTGCCCAAGCCGAACGCGAACGGCTCGTTGCCGGCCGGCGGCCAGTTCGGCTTCGGCCTGACGAACTTCGACGCGAACTTCGACGGCGAGCAGGAAGCGGCGGTCATCCACTCCGAGCAGACCGTCAACGACTTCTTCGACACCACCTGGCAGGCGAACCGCCCGCCGCCGCCGCCCGGCTTCCCGGTGGCGCCGCTGCCCGGCCCGATCGCCGACTTCGACGGTGACGCGCTCATCGATGCGATCGATGAGGACTGCACGGCCCTGAACGGCAACGAGATGGTCGTCCTCAGCGCGCAGAGCGTCGTGATCGATGTCGACCCGGCGACGTCGGAAACCGACAGCGCGATGTTCCTCGACCACCTCGGCACGCTCCAGAGCGTCAGCCCGGTCGGGATCATCACGATGCGCTTCTTCTTCACCGGCGGCTCGATCGCCAATGCCCGCCCGGAGCTGATCGGCGGCCCGCGCACGCTCCAGATCGGCGACCTCGTCATCGTCGACCGCTTCCAGACCAGCGTCACGGTGCTGAGCCCCGGCGACAGCAACTTCGGCCAGGTCGACGGCGCCTGGTTCCTGTTCGTCGAGGACGTGAACCCGACGCTGCGGCAGGCCACGGTCTCCGTCGGCCGTGCGCTCGGCCACACCTGGAGCGCGATCGACAACAACGCCAGCCAGCACGATCTGACGCCCGGCGATCCGTGGTACCTCAAGCGCTTCTACGTCGACGGCCACGAGTACAACGTCGTCGCCGTCATGACGTACGCCGGCGGCACGGTCGGGCTGTGCAACGACCTCTTCGGCTTCCTCACGATCCGAACGCCGGTGCCGAAGGGCAACTACTTCAACCCGCAGGACTCGCTCTTCCAGCAGGGCTACTTCCTCGGCGGCCAGCCGCCGCTGATGAGCGTCCTGCCGCCGTTCAACCTGCCGCACACGATTGCGACCGACATCGAGCGCCTGCCGGCGAGCGAGTTCGCGGACCAGGACCGGTTCGACAGCTGCGTCGGCACGCTGGCCGCCGCCGCACCGCTGCGGGAGACGATCATCGAGGAGACGGACGAGACGCGCCTGCTCACCGAGTTGCGCGAGACGTACTACGACGCCGCCTCCCTGCCGTCGCTCGAGGCCGTCCGGACGCGCGACGGGTGGCAGACCCATCAGACCGAAGTCGTTCCGCACCACTTCACCGAGGTCAACGTCCCCATTGGCCAGCAATACCTGCTGACGATGAACTGGCGCTCGCCGATCAGCCGCCTGGCCTTCTACGGCTGCACCCGCAACGCGCCGGGGCCGTTCGCCGAGGACGACATCCCCGACATCGACCACGCCGACATCCTGGCCGCCGCCAACACGTGGGCGCCGCCGTCCGGCATCATCCCGCCGGTCAACCGCCTGAACCCGCCGGCGCCGTCCGATCCGGACGCCGCCACGATCGTCCCGTACTTCGACGCCGAGTGCGATCCGGCCCTCGATGCGCGCGTCAAGATCTTCTACGACCCGGCGAACACGGACGACCCGTACATCAACCCGGTGCCGGTGACGCTGCCGTTCGTCCGGGCGAACCTCTCGGTCACCAAGACCGCCAACAACCCGTTCCCGGTGCCGGGCGCGCTCGTCATCTACACGATCAACGTCCACAACGCCGGTCCGGACGCCGCGACGGCGGTCGTCGTCGACACGCTGGAAGCCGGCCTGACCTACGTGGCCGACAGCGACACGTGCGTCCAGTCCGTGTCCGACCCGCAGCAGTACACGTGCACCGTCGGACCGATCGCGGCGGGCGGCAACGGGGCGTTCACGCTCACGGTCCAGGTCGACCCCGGCGTGCCGGCCGGCACCGTGCTCTCGAACATCGCGACCGCGTACGTCTCGGGCGGCTTCGACTCGACGCCCGGTGACAATACGGACATCGAGGACATCGAGGTGACCGACCCGACGCCGACGCCCACGAGCACGAGCACATCGACGCGGACGTCGACGCCGACGCGGACATCGACACCGACAAGCACCTCCACGTCCACGAGCACTTCCACATCCACGAGCACTTCCACGCCGACACGCACGTCGACGGTCACGCCGACATCCACCCCGTCCAGCACACCGACGAACACGGCCACCCGGACGCCGACCGCGACATCGACGCGCACCGCTACGTCGACGAGCACGCCGACGCCGTCGGACACGCCGACGAGCACGAGCACCGCCACGCGCACGTCGACGGCGACCGCGACGACGACTGCGACCTCGACGTCGACCGCCACCACGACCTCGACGTCGACGACGACCTCCACGGCGACCGCGACGGAGACGAGCACGGCCACGCGCACTTCGACTTCGACGTCGACCGCGACCTCGACCAGCACCCCGACCGCGACGGATGGCCCGTCACCGACGCCGACCGCCACCGCCACGGCCACCGCCACGGCCACGGCCACCGCCACCGCGACGGAAGGGCCGACGTCGACCCCGACGACGACCGCGACCTCCACGACGACCTCGACAAGCACCGCGACCTCGACCAGCACCGCCAGCTCGACGGCAACGACCACAGGCACCGCGACCTCGACGGCGACGAGCACCGCCACGTCGACGATCACGCCCACGCCGACGATCACGCCCACGCCGACGGAGACGTCGACCGCGACCACGACCGCGACCGGCACGTCGACTGCGACGGCGACCACGACCGCGACGGCGACCGGCACATCGACCTCGACGTCGACCGCCACCGCCACGACGACGCCGACCGCCACGGCGACGCCGACCGCCACGACGACGGCGACCGAGACGGCGACGGCCACGGGCACGTCGACGATCACCCCGACGCCGACGGAGACGTCGACCGCCACCGTCACGGCCACGGCCACCGAGACCGCCACCTCGACGTCGACGTCGACCTCGACGTCGACCGCCACCCAGACCTCGACCTCGACCGCCACCTCGACGGCCACCCAAACGCCGACGGTGACCGCGACCGCGACGGCGCTGCCCGACGTCGATCTCAAGCTCGACAAGGACACCCAGTTCCCGCTGCCGCAGGTCGGGAGCGAGTTCGACTACACGTTCACGATCTCGAACACGGGTCCCGGCACCGCGGTGAACCTCCGACTCATCGACATCCTGTCGCCCGTCACGACCTACGTGTCGGCTTCGGCTCCTGCCAGCTGCACCGATCTCGGCAGCGGCGTCGTCAGCTGCTCGCTGCCCAACCTGCCGAACGGCGGCGACCACAGCTTCACGATCCGCGTGCTGCTCGACCCGAACGCCGGGCCCGGTGTGTCGGTCTTCAACACCGCCATCACCTTCGCCGACAACAACGACCCGAACCAGGCCAACAACGTCGACTCCGTCCAGCGCTTCACGCTCGAGGGGTCGCCGCCGCTGGCCATGGCGTCGGACGGCGGCGACGGGCGCTGGCAGGCGGTTGCCGCGTCGAGCGATGGGCTCGCGGATGTGCTCTCCGGCGGCATGACCGCCGAGCTGAACGCACAACACGAGGCCGTGCTCGCGTGGCGCGACGCGACCCGCGTCGAGGACGCGTTCGTCATCGAGAGCCGCAGCGGCGACGGCGCATGGGTGCCGATCGCCATCGTGTCCAGCGCCACCAAGGCGGGCGTCGGTACGGTCCAGCACTGGCAGTCCAAGCCGTTGCCGCCGGGCATCCCGTACGCGTTCCGGGTCTATGCGCGCAGCAGCCGGGGCGGCCCGTGGATCGCCCTGGCCGCGGCGGAGGAGCCGCTCATGGCACCGTCCATGACCGCGGCCGCCACCGGCTGCATCGACGGCCAGCTGCTCATGGAGGGTCGCGCGAAGCACGGCGGCGCCATTCTCAGCATCGACGGCCTGCCCGTCGGCCAGAGCGATCGGCGCGGGGCGTTCCACATCTGCGGCATGCGGCCCGGCGTCCGGACCGTCGGCGCCTGGCAGGGCGGGTACGTGCCGGCGGAGCGCGCCGTGACCATCCAGGCCGGCGCACCGACCGAGCTGCCCGACCTCACGCTGATCGGCGGCGACATCAACCGCAACCACGAGGTCGACGTCGTCGACCTCGTGCTGGCCGGCGCGGCCGCGGGCTGGGACAGCCGAACGTTCACCCTCGACCAGGACGGCGACGGCGCGATCGATCTCGACGACGCTCGCCGGATCGCGGTGACGATGGCCGCCAACCCGGATCGCCTCTGGTCGGACGTCAACGGCGACGGCGCGATCAACCGCACCGACCTCGTCCTGGTGGGCGCCAACCTCGATCAGGCCGGTCCGACGGTCTGGGGCATGACCGCCACCTCGGTGGCGCCGGCCATGCTCGACCTCATGCTGCGCGGCGCGGGCAACGATCTGCGCTGGCTGCGCGACCCGCTGGACACCGTCGCCCCGGACGACCGCTTCAGCGTGCAGTCCACGCAGCAGGAGGACGGCAGCATCGCCATCGAGATCGTCGCGACGGGCGTCCGCGACCTGTACGGTGCGGACATCGTCCTGGGCTTCGATCCGGCCAAGGTCCGGGTGCTCGACGCCCAGCCGATCGTCCCCGGCGCGCAGGCCGAGCTCGGCGCTGTCTGGGGCGACGACAGCTTCCAGGCCATGAACGACGCCGTCCGTGCCCGCAGCCGGTGGCGCATGGTCGCGACGCGGGTCGACCCCGCCCCCGCCATCGCGGGCGAGCGCGTCGTTCTGGCCACGCTGCGGGTCGTGCCGATCGATCCGGCGGCCGAGCCGGCGGACCTCGTCGGGGCGTGGCAGCTCCAGAGCGCCCGCCTCCTCGATCGCCGCGCCCGCGACCTCGGCGCCAGCGTCAGCGGCAGCACGATCCGCGTGCCCGGCCTCGACGGACGGACGATCTGGCTGCCGGTGGTGGTGAACAAGGAGCGGGTGGCGGGGCGGTAGACGCCGAGCGCGGGAACGGCTCCACGCGGATTCGACGTCGGCCCCCTTCCCCCGTTGTCGGGGGAAGGGGGCCGACGCGTTTTGGACGCCATCGGTTGGCGCGATGCGGACGCGTGGGCACGGCATGCCGTGCCCCTGCCATCGGTTATGGCTACAATGCCCCGGCCCGCTCGCCCAACCGCCCATCCACAGGAGCCCGCCCCGTGAACCGCACCCCGCTCCATGCCCAGCACGTCGCGCTCGGCGCCCGCATGACGGAGTTCGGCGGCTGGGACATGCCCGTCTGGTACGCCGGCATCCCGGCCGAGCACACCGCCGTCCGCACCGCCGTCGGCTTGTTCGACGTCTGCCACATGGGCGAGTTCGTCGTCCACGGGAAGGGCGCGACCGCCGCGCTGCGGCGGCTCCTCACGAACGACTGCGCCGAGCTGAAGGCCGGCGAGGCGCACTACACCTTGCTCCCGAACGCCGACGGCGGCACCGTCGACGACCTGCTCGTCTACCGGCTGGAGGAAGAGGTCTACATCCTCGTCGTGAACGCCGGCACGATCGACAAGGACCGCGTCTGGCTGCTCGACCAGCTGCGCCGCATCGGCAGCCGCGCCAAGCTGGACGACCGCTCCGACGAGCACGGCCTGCTCGCCCTGCAAGGACCCAAGGCGCTCGACATCCTGGCCGGCCTGACCGACCTGGACGTGCGCTCGATGGCCTACTACGGCTTCGATCGCGGTCCGGTCGCCGGTTACCAAGCGCTCGTGTCCCGCACCGGCTACACCGGCGAGGACGGTTTCGAGATCATGCTGGCCAACGACGACGCCCCGGCCCTCTGGGACGTGCTCCTCGAGGCCGGCGCACCGCACGGCATCCAGCCGTGCGGCCTCGGCGCGCGCGACAGCCTGCGCCTCGAGGCCGCCATGCCGCTCTACGGCCACGAGCTCGACGACGAGACGAGCGCGCTCGAGGCCGGCCTGTCGCGCTTCGTGAAGCTGGACAAGGAAGGCCTCGACGGACCCGCCGTCGGCATCGAGCGGCTGCGGCGCGAGGCGACCGAGGGCGTGCCGCGCAAGCTCGTCGGCCTCGTCCTCGAGGACCGCGGCATCGCCCGTGATGGGATGGCCATCCTTGTCGACGGCCAGCCGGTCGGTCGCGTGACGAGCGGCGCGTTGACGCCGACGCTCGACAAGGCGATCGCCCTCGGCTACGTCCCGCCGGCCAACGGCGCCGTGGACACCGTCGTGGCCGTCGACATCCGCGGCCGCGCGGTGCCGGCACGGATCGTCCGCCGTCCGTTCTACAAGCGCCCGCGCAGCTGATCCCGACCCGCCGGGCCGCCGCCTGTCCCCCGCGCCATGACCACCTCCCGCCCCAAGTGCGACATCCGCATGCCGTGCGTCCTGTGACCCCTCCCGCGGCCCCGCCGACGCCCACCCTCCGCGGTGCGCACGTCACGCTGCGCCCGTACGGCGCCGGTTTCAGCGACGACGAGCTCCGGACGCTCTACGGCTGGGCGCGCGACGACGAGGTGCTCGCGCTGGCCGGCGGGCTGCCGTTGACGCTCGATTTCGAACACTTCAAGGCGCTGTTCCTGGCTCAGCTGCCGCGTCACAACGGCCCGCACGAGCAGCTTTTCGTGATCCTCGACGCTGCAGGCGAGCTCGTTGGCCGGGCCGGCCTCTACCGTCTCGATCCACCCCTGCACCGCGCCGAGCTCGGCATCGTCATCGGCCGACGCGACCGCTGGGCGCAGGGCATCGGACGCGACACGGTGCGCACGCTCGTACGCTACGGCGTCGAGGACCTCGGCTTGACGCGGATCGTGCTCTTCACCTACCCCAGCAACGAACGCGCCCAACGCGCTTTTGTCGGCGCCGGCTTCCGGAAAGTGCGCACCGTGCGGCGGTTCAGCCTCGAGATGGGGGCGCACGACGTGATCGAGATGGTCTGGGAAGCTGTCGCCAACACGTCGCAATGACCCTTCCCGCCGCCGCGCGACGGCGGCATCATGGGCCGGCCCGTGCATGCGATGGATCCGTTGCCCCCAGGGCGATGGTGCCCCGGAGACCGGACATGACCGCATCCCAACTGCGCCCCGATGCCACCCCTGCCCGCCGAATCCGCGCCGGCGGCGTGATCGCCGCCCTCCTCGCACTCGCGCTCGCACACGCCTCCGACGCCGTGCCCCGTGCGAATGCCCAGACCCCCATCCCCCTCCCGCCCGGCGTGTTCGTCAGCGCCGAGATCGCCGGCAGCAACCAGCCGTCCCGGCAGGCGGTGGCGGACCTGGCGGACGATTGGCACGCGGCGGCGCTCGCGGCCGGGCTGACGACCGGGATCGTCGGCGGCATCGACGATGCGCAGCTGCCGGTCGTCGTGCGCGGCCCGGCGGGTGAGCGCGTCACGCTCTCGCTGCGGGATGTGGTGCGCGCCGACCTGGCCCGACCGAGCGGCGTCGGGCGGGCGGCCGGGACGCAGGGCGGCGCCGCATCGGGGACGTCGGCGACGATGCAGGGCGGCGCGCCCAAGCCGGAGTCCCGCTACCAGGCGAGGGCAGCGTACTACAACGAGGCGGCCGGCGAGACGGACAGTCGGAACGGGCTCCTGTTCACGTTTGCGCCGCCGGCCGTCGCGTTCGGCGCCTGGTTCGGTGACGTCGAGACGCGCACGGACGGCCGCGGCACGGCGGCCGTGCTGCGGCTCATCGACGCGCGCGGCAACCGGATCGGTGCCGACATCCGCCTCGAGCCGACAACGGCCGACCAGCGCCGCTGCGGATCGCCCGCCGACGACACGTTCGAGGGCTGCGGCAATGGCACGACGCGCTGGATCGGTTTCGGGGCGGCGCTCGGCGCGCCCGTCGCCCGGATGCTCGTCGTCGTCGGCGACGACGACACGGTGGCGCAAAGCGACGACGGCAACGCCGAGCACCTCTGCTTCATCGGCCCGTCCCTGGCCCTCCCCCCGCCGCCGACGCCGACGGCCACGCCGACCCCGGTGCCGTCCGACACGCCGACCGCCACCGCGACGCCCGTGCCGACCGCCACGCACACGCCCACCCGGACCCGCACGCCGACGCCGACAGCGACCCCGACGGCCACCGCTACCACCACGCCGACAGCCACCGCCACGCGCGTGCCCGTGCCGATCTACCTGCCGCTCTCCCTCCGCGAGGACTGCCCGAAGCCACGCGTCGATGTCGCGCTGGCCATCGACGTCTCCCAGAGCATGCTGCAGCTCGGCCGAGGGGGCCGCACCAAGCTCGATGCGGCCATCGAGGCGGCGCGGACGTTCGTCGGGCTGCTCCAGCTCGCCCCCGGCGCCGATGGTGCGCCCGGCGACCGCGCCGCAGTCGTCGGCTTCAACCGGCTCGCGTTCACCGCCGCCGAGCTGTCCGCCGACGCGACCGTGCTCGGTGCGGCGCTCGACGGGTTGCCGCAGCGGCTGGACGCCGGCACGCGGTTGGACCTGGCACTCCGCCAGGCCGCTGCCGCCGTCACCGCGGACGGCCCGCCGTCCGCCGGCCGCGCCGACGTCGTCGTCCTCCTCACGGACGGCCTGCCGAGCGGGGTGACGACCGACGCGGTGCTGCTCGCCGCGGCCGAGGTCCGCACGCGCGGCGTGCGCATCCACGCCGTCGGCGTCGGCGCACCTGGTGCGCTGGACGGTGCGCTGCTCGAGGCGATCGCCAGCGACCCGGCGCTGTACGCGTACGCGCCCGACGCCGAGGACCTCCGCCGGATCTACGCGGTGATCGCGGCGGCGATCCGCTGCCCGCCCGGGCGGCATGGGTGGTGGGCGGAAGAGCGGTGAGGTGCGGTCGGCCGGAGGCTCGTCCGCCGCCGTGCCCGGCTCGCGGACGGGCTCCGCACGGCGGATCGCCGCCACCGGGTACCGCACCGGAGGGCAGTCGCGCTATGATCCGGGCGCGATGCTGGCCGGGGCCATCCGCTCCGTGCCGTGCGTCGTGCGGACGCGGCAGTGCGGACCTGGCCGCGCGAACGACGATCGGTCGTCAGAGGAGGGTTGAGGGTGAGCGGACCGGCCGAACTGTACATGGACTTCCTGGGCGGCGAGGGCTATCGCCCGACCGTCGACAACGACGGCGACGTCGTCTTCAAGGTCGAGGGCGGCCTCTACTACATCGATGTCGACGCCGACGATGCGGCGTACTTTCGCGTCGTCTACCCGAACTTCTGGTCGATCGAAAACCCGGACGAGCTCCTGCGGGCCAGGGCCGCCGCCAACCACGCGACGGCGACGACGAAGGTGGCCAAGGTCTACGTCCGCCCGGACGAGACGGACACGATCGCGGCCGTCGAGATCTACGTCGATCCGCCGGAGGACTTCAAGGCCGTCTTCACGCGGGCGATCGGTGCCCTGCAGCACGCCGCGAGCACGTTCCGCATGGTGATGCGCGGCGAGGCACCGTGACGGCGCACGAGGATCCGGCCACGGGCGTTCCCCGTCCGCGCGGCGGATGACGTTCGGCCCTCGATGATCCGAGCCCTCCTCGCCGCCCCGCCGGTTCTGCTCGGGATCGCCGCGCTCGTCGCCGCCTTCCCGTGGCCGCTGCGCAATCCGGCGCTGGCTGATCGCCTGCGCCGCCTCGCGCCGGTCGCCGCAGCGACGGCGGCGGTCGGTTCCGCACTGGCCCTCGCGGCGCTCGGCCTGCGCGGGACGCCGCCCGTCCGCCTCATCCTGTCGCCATGGCTCGACGGCGACGGCCCGGCGCTCGAGTCGAACGCCCTCGTGGCGATCGCGCTCACCGTGATCGGCCTTCTGGGCCTCGTCGCCGCGCTGCGGGCATTGGCCGAAGAGGGTACGGCGGCCGCGCCGCTGGCGGTCTGCGCCGCCGCGGCGCTGATGGCGGCGGCCGGCACGGAGCGGCTCGGGCTCGTGTTCGGCTGGATCGTCCTCGACGCGACGCTCGCCGTCGTCGGCGGGGGCCGGCAGGGGCTGCTGGCAGGGCAGGCCGGCCTGTTCATGCTCCTTGCCGGCCTGACCGGCACGCGGCGCTTCTACCTGGAGGCCGCCAGCCTCGTCCGCGCCGGAATGTACCCGCTTTGGTGGTCCGTCCCGCGCAGCCGTCCGGCCGCCGTGTGGCAGGCGATCGGCATTCGCCTCGCGCCGACCGTGGCCGGTCTGGCGATGGCGCTGCAGGTGATCACCCCATCGCGCTCCGAGGCCGGGATGTCGGCCGCTACGCTCGGGCCGGGCCTCGTGGCGCTGACGTTCGGCGCGCTCCTGGCGTTCTTCGCCCGCGAGCGCGCCGCCGCTCTCGACTGGACCGTCACGGCACATGCCGGCCTAGCCATGCTGGCGATCGGCCTCGTCGATCCGGCCGGGCAGGCCGTCGCGTTCGTCCTGATGGTCGATCTGGCCCTGATCTTCGGCGCCCGCTACGCTGCTGAGGGCCTTGGCGCCGGGCGCGCGGTCCGGCTCGTGCGCTTCGGCGCATGGGCAAGCCTCGTCGGGCTGCCGCCGACGCTGGGCTTCGTCGGCCGCTGGACGGTCTACCACCAGCTCGTCGAACGCCAAGCGTTCGGTCCGCTGATCTGGGTGATGGCGATGAGCGCGCTGCTCGTCGCGCCCGATCACCCGAACTGGCTGCCCAGTCCTCGCGCGCGCCGCGCCTCGTCCGCCGCCGTCGCCGTGCCGCTCGTCCTCGTCGCGCTCAGCCTCGGCCTCGGCCTGGCATTTCGCTGGCTCGGCCCGATCGTCGCGGCCTCCGGCGGCGACGTGCCCGACCCGATGCGCCTGATCACGGCCCGGCCGAGCGTCCTCCTGCTCATCGTCGCCGGGCCGGCGATCGGCTGGCTGGCACGTCGGCTGCAGGTCCGCACCGGGATGCGCGATCGCAGCCAGCGCACGCGCCGTGCCCTCCGCCTCCGCGAGCCGATCAACGCCACCGGTCGCGTCCTCGTCCGCAGCGGCGCGATCCTCCAGCTCAGGAGCGGGCTCGTCGCCGGGCGTCGATCGTTGGCCCTCACGCTGCTTGCGGTCGTCGCCACAAGCGTCGCCCTCGTGGGCGGGGATGCGGCACGCCCGGCTCCGGCGTGGCCGCCGGTCGGCCAGATCGCGCTGCTGGCGCTCGCCATCGGGATCATCGCCACCGTTATCCTGCCCCGTGCCCCGGCGCTGACGCTCGGCGGACTCGGCGCCGCCTACGTGCTCGGCGCCGTCGTCGTGTTCGGCGGGGACGGCGGAGCGCGGGGCGTCATCGCAGCCATCAAGCTGATCGTCGGCCTGATCGTCGTGACGATGTTGTCTCTGTCGATCCTGCAGGCGCCCCTGGGTCCGCGGACGGATCCGCGGACGGAACGGCGGATCGATCGGCAAATCGTGTCGACGGCACGGCGGCTCCGGCAGGTGCCGGGCACGGCCGGCCGCGTGCGCAGCGACCGGCTCGTGCCGGCATTGGCGCTGGCCATTGTCGCGCTCGTCGGGTTGGGGATGCAGCCCGGCGTGCTCGCACCGTACGTCGGGGCCGGCGTCCTGCGGATCGGCATCGTCCTGGCGAGTGGTGGGGTGATCGGCACGGTCTTCGCCGGCAGCGCCCTCCAGCTGGCGGCCTCGGTGCTGTTGGCGCTGATCGGCAGCGAGGCGATCTATGCGTCGCTCGATGCCGGTCTGTTGGTGTCGGGCGGTCTGGCCGGACTCCAGCTCCTGTTCACGATCGTGGCGTCGTTCTTCATCGGCCAATCGCCGCTGTCCGGCGGTACGCCGAACGAGCCTGCGCGCGGCGACGCCGCCAGCGTCCAGCCTGAGGTGGTGTGAGTTGGGCACGTGTGCGTGGTGCGGTGATCCTGCCGGCAGGCAGCCGGCGGCGCGGGTGCGCGGCGCGTGACCGGTCTGCTGCTCCTCGTGGCCACGCTGCTGCTGCCGCTGGCCGCGGCCGGCATGAGCGTTCGGCTGCGTGCGGCGCAGGCGCTCCGGATGAGCACCGTCGTGGCGCTCGTCCTTGTGGCCGCCGCGACGCTGGCCGTCGTCGACGCCACGGTGCCGTTGATCGGTCTCCGCGCGCTCGAGATGACGCGCATCGCCCAGCTCGGCATCCAGCTCGAGGCGCTGGCGATGCTCGGCTTGGTCATGGGCCTTCACCGCGCGCCACCGGATACCGTCACCCGCTGGCTGCCGGTGGCATGGACCAGCATGGCCGGTCTGTCGGCCGCGCTCCTGATCAACAGCCTGCCGATCGGCCTGATCGCGTTCGTGGCCGCGGCCCTGCTCTGGGCCTTCGGCCTTCCCGAGGGCGAGCGCGGCGCGGCGATGGGCGCGGTCTTGCGCTACGCCGCCCTCCTGGCGCTCGTCATCCCACTCCTGCTGTCGGCCTACCGACTGGCCGAGCTCCGACCCTCCGCCGTGGACAAGGGCGACCTGGAGCACCTCGTCCTGGCCCTCGTCGTGCCGGCGTTCGCCCTCCTGCTCGGCCTGATCCCGATGCATGCCTGGGTGCTGACCCTTGCCAGCGGCGCGCCGCGCACGATGCTCTTCGGCGTCCTGACGCTCGTCCAGACGGCCGGCTTCGCGCTCCTGCTGCGGACGCTCGAGGACCTCAAGTGGCTGACCGCCACCGCGACGGCGCCGCTCGTCTTCGGCGGCGCCGTCTCGGCCTGCCTCGGTGCTTGGCTGGCCCTCTCCGCCCGCATCGAGGATCCCGACGACTGGCTCGTGTACGCCATCGTGGCCAACAGCGGCATGTTGATCGTCGGTCTCGGCACGCAGTCGCGCGCGGCGGCGCTCGGCGTCGTGCTCATGCTGTTCGCGCGGGTGCTGGCGCTCGTGCTGCTTGGCGTCGGCCGCCGTGTGACCGGCCTGCGCCAGCGGGCAGCCTCCGCTGTGGCGCTCCTGACGCTGGCCGGGACGCCCGGGCTGGCCGGCTTCCCCGGCTTGTGGCGGATCCTCCAGAAGCTGGCCGGTGAGGCCGGTGGAACGGCGGTGCAAGTCCCCTTCGGCACGCCGGCCCATCTGGCGCTCCTCTCGGCCAGCGCGCTGCTCTTCGCCACCGCGGTCCGTCGCTGGGACGCGCCGCTCGACACGGCCGGTGTGCCGGAAGGCCGCGACGTCGGGGGCGAGCGCGCGGTCATCGTACTCATCGTGCTGATCGTGGCCCTCGGCATCGCGCCGCAGTTCGTCAGCGGTGCGTTCGGCCGTGCCTTGGCCGACATGTTCTTCCAGGCCGACTGAACGCCGCCGGACCACGATGCGCCCGTCCGCCGCCACACCGCCGGCTGTCCAACCGCCCCGCTCTGCGCCGGGCGGGGTAGCGCCGGGCCGTGGTGCACCGGGCAGCATGGCACCGGGCGGCGCTCCGCCGAGCGTCGCTGGGCGGCCGCCCGCGCTCGGATGCCTCGGCGCTGCGCTCGTCGTGATCGGCGGCGTGCCGCTCGTGTCCCTGTTCACCGCCTGGACGACGCCCTATCGCACGCTGCGCGCCGGTTTCGGCCTCGGCGCGCTGCCGGTGGCGCTGGCAGCCGTCGTGGCCGGCGTCTGGCTCGTCCGCCGCCGCAACGCGCCGCTGATCGACGTGCCGTGGGGGCGGGCGCTGGCGGCGGAGGTCGGTGCACTGTCTGCGCTGGCGCTGCTGTCGGCCGCCACCGGCAGCGATGCGCCGGGCGACTGGGGGGCAGGCGGCGGCCTCGGCTGGGCGATGCTGTTCGGCGCGCGCCGGCTGGCCGGCCAGCTGGGTGCCGTCGCGCTCTGGATGGTCGTCGGCGTCGCGGCGACGCTGCTTGCATTCTCGGGCGGCGCGGCGGTGGCGGCCTACCTGGACACGGTGGCCGGCGGGCGCGACGACGAGGACGAAGACGAAGCCGAAGCCGATTGGACGCCGCCCAAGCCACCGGCGGCGGCTGGGCGACAGGTGGCCCTCCCGCCGGCCGGCGGCATTCGGTCGGGCGGAAACCCGGCATCGACGAGCGGGCCGCACGGGGCGCCGGCACAGCAGGCGCCGGGCACGTTGTCGGCGGAGGAGGCGAGTGGTGCACGTCTGAGATCCGCTCCTGCGCCACGTTCCGGTGCGGGCCAAGGGCCGTCCGTGCAGCCGACCACGGCGCATCCGACGTCGGCACCGCCGACCGGCACCCGCACGTCCGCCTCCCCTACGACCCCGCCGACGGACCCCACCGCACCGTCATCCCCCCGCGTAGGGGCGGGTCTCAGACCCGCCCATGGCACGCCCCCCCCCTCCGCCCCGCCTCCCGCCCCCCCCACGCGCCCCCTGAAGATCCGCAGCGCCATGGGCTCTGCCGCCGCGGACAGCGGGATCCGCCGTGTCGTTCGCGGCGACGCGCTGCCCGAGCTCTCCCTCCTGGACGAGGCGACCGGTGTCGCGACGGACGCCGACGGCCTGCGGGCGACGGGGCGCAAGATCGAGGCGACGCTCGCCTCGCTTGGCGTGCCGTCCGAAGTCGTCGACATCGAGGTCGGGCCGACGGTGACGCGGTTCGGCGTCGTGCCGGGGTACGTCGAGCGGGGCGGCGAGAAACGGCGGGTGCCGGTGGCGCGGATCGCGCAGCTCAAGCACGACCTCGCGCTGGCGCTCGCCGCACCGACGATCCGCATCGAGGCGCCGATCCCGGGGCGGGCGATGGTCGGGATCGAGGTGCCGAACGCCGAGACGGCCGCCGTCGGGCTGCGCGCCTTGCTCCAGGACCGGACGTATCGTCAGGCGGCGCGCGACAACCCCCTCCTGATCGCGCTCGGTCGGGATGTCGCCGGGGCGGTCGCCGTCGCCGACCTGGCGCGGCTGCCGCATCTCCTCATCGCCGGCTCGACGGGCAGCGGCAAGAGCGTCGGGTTGAACACGATCCTGGCGTGCCTGCTGTTCCGGAACACGCCCGAGAGCCTGCGGCTCGTGCTCGTGGACCCGAAGCGCGTCGAGCTCTCGCGCTGGGGCAAGGCGCCGCATCTGCTGGCGCCGGCGATCACGGACGCGCCGGAGGTCGTCGGGGCACTGCGCTGGCTCGTGGCGGAGATGGAGCGTCGCTACGAGGCGCTCGCACGCGTCGGTGTGCGCGACCTCAAGGCCTACAACCGCGCGCTGCCGGCCGGCACGCCGCCGGAGCCCGTGATCGTCACCGTCATCGACGAGCTGGCCGACCTCATCCTCCAGCTCGGCGCCGACGTCGAACCCGAACTCGTCCGGATCGCCCAGAAGGCGCGCGCCGTCGGCCTGCACCTGATCGTCGCCACGCAGCGCCCGTCGACGGACGTGCTGACCGGGACGATCAAGGCGAACTTCCCGGCCCGCATCGCTTTCGCCGTCGCCAGCGCCACGGACTCGCGCGTCATCCTGGACACGCCGGGTGCCGAGGCGCTCCTCGGCCGCGGCGACATGCTCTTCCAGGCACCGGACGCGCCCCGGCCCCGCCGGATTCAAGGCGCCTTCATCAGCGACGACGAGCAGTCGCGGCTCATGGCCTTCTGGTCGTCCGGCGCCTGGCCCGCCCCCGGCCGCCTCCCGCCGTGGCTCGACCTGATCCCGGGCGAGGACCCCGACGAGGACCTCTACCAGGCCGCCGTCGCCGTGGCGGAGCGCGAGTCGGGCGTGAACGCGTCGTTGCTGCAGCGGCGGCTCAAGGTGCCGTTCAGCAAGGCGCGCGAGCTGTTGGAGCGGCTGGCGGGGGAAGGGTACGTGTCGTCGGTCGGGCGGCGCGAGGGGGGAAGGCCGCGGGTGTTCGGGGCACGGGGGGGTGGGGATGACGGGGGAAATGGTGGCGGGGATGGGGATGAGGACGGCCGGGACGACGATTTGGCGTGGGTGAACGACGACACGTAGGGGCGACGCATGCGTCGCCCGTGCCGCACGTCGTCAATCCGCGTCGGCATCAACCTTGGCATCAACCTTGGCAACTGCCCCCCCCCACCGTAAAATCCCCCGTCGATCGTTCTTCGGGAGGTTCAAGCCATGTCCGGTCACTCCAAATGGGCGAACATCAAGCATAAGAAGGAGCGCAACGACAAGGCGCGCGGCGCCGGCTTCACCAAGCTGGCGCGTGCGATCACCGTTGCGGCCCGGGAGGGCGGCGGGAATCCGGACATGAACTTCAACCTGCGCCTGGCGATGGACAAGGCGCGGGCCGGCAACATGCCCAAGGACAACATCGACCGCGCGATCGCCCGCGGCACCGGTGAGGGCGGGTCGATCATCGTCGAGCGCGTGATCTACGAGGGCTACGCGATGAACGGCGTCGCCGTCCTCGTCGACTGCACGACGGACAACCGCACCCGTACGGTCGGCGAGGTCCGCAGCGTCTTCTCCCGCCATTCGTGCAGCATCGGCGAGTCCAACAGCGTGGCGTGGCAGTTCGCGCAGCGCGGCACGATCGCCATTCCGGCCGACGGCCTCGATCCCGAGGTCGTGACGATGGCGGCGATCGACGCCGGCGCCGTCGACGTCGAGGCGGACGACGATGTCGTCACGGTCTACACCGAGGTCGAGGACTTCGCACGCGTGAAGAATGCCCTCGCGGCCGCCGGCTACGACACCACCGAGGCCGAGCTGGCGATGATCCCGTCCGTCATGGTCGAGCTCGACGTGCCGGACACGCTCCAGATCCTGAAGTTCATCGACAAGCTCGAGAGCCTGGACGATGTCGACCGCGTCTGGTCCAACCTGAATATCAGCGACGAGGCGGCGGCGGCGTTCGACGCGGCGTGAGGGCGGGCAGGGCTCCCGGCGGTGAACCGCGTGACCGTTACCCCTACGATCCCGTCACATCTCGCATGTCATTGGCCACACGTCTCCGCTGCGTAGGGGCACGGCATGCCGTGCCCTCCGACGGACCACGTGTTCCCCACGAATTGGGCACGGCATGCCGTGCCCCTACACGACGGGTTCGGTGCGCCGATGGACGATGTGCGCCGATGGACGGCTGATCCATGCGCGTCCTAGGCATCGACCCCGGCACCGCCACCACCGGCTATGCCCTCCTCGACGGCGAGCCACAGCGCCCCGACGAGATCGTCCTCGTCGAACACGGCGTCATCCGCACCGCGCCGACGACGCCGATGCCCGATCGGCTGCGGGAGATCCACGCGGCCGTGGAGTCGCTGATCGTCGACTTGCAGCCGGACGTCGTGGCGATCGAGGAGCTGTTCTTCTCGTCGAACATCACGACCGGCATCACCGTCGGCCAGGCGCGCGGTGTGATCCTGCTGGCGGCAGCGCAGGCCGGGCTCGACATCGCGGAGTACAAGCCGAACGTCGTGAAGCAGGCGCTGACGGGCTACGGCGCGGCGGACAAGCGGCAGATGCAGGAGATGGTCAAGCTACTGCTGCGGCTCAGCAGCATCCCCCGCCCGGACGATGCCGCCGACGCCGTCGCGATCGCGCTGGCGCACATCCAGCTGGGGCGGCTGCCGCGGTGACGGCGGCAGTCGGCCTCAACCTCGGCATCCTCTCGCCGACGCTGTTCGCCGTCATGGTCCTCATGGCGCTGGCAACGACGATGATGACGGGGCCGGCGGTGCGGTGGCTCCTGCGGCCGGGGGGCGTCTGAGGGCAACGATCGGCCGGGCGGCAGCGAGCGGGGCCGCCCATCTGAGGCCGCTACTTCCCGGCAGTCGTCCGAACGATGAGCCGGCCACACCCCTCGGTTGCCAGAGGAACCTCGGCCAGGTCGATCGCAGCGGCGATCAGCGCCTCAACGTCCGGATCCGCCAACTTCCCGGACGCCTCCACCCGGATGAAGCGGGCTTGCTTGCCCGATCCCATCAGCAGCTTCTTCGGGTCGGGCAACTGAGGTCCATGCATGAGGTACAGCCGCACGCCGTCGACGCGCGCAGCGATGGAGGCGATGCCATCCGTGGGACGCTCAGTCGGCGAATAGCCGATGACGAAGTGGCTCTTGTAGTCGTACAACAGCTCGTTGGCGGTCGGCAGCCGCTTGCGCACAGCGGCACGGACGGCGCGGATGAGCGTCTGGTCCTTGGGATCGAACTTCTCGATCAGGGATCGAAGCTGGGCCTCCGATGTGTCCTTCGCGTCAGCGTGGCTGACTGCCATCTCATCCTCCAGCTTGCCCGGGGTCATGACTCGGGGTCGTACATGAACTCTCGGAGCTCCTGCGCGCAGCGGCAGGCGGCCGCGATCTTGGCAGCCCACTGGATCGCATCCCCGCGCGACGGCAACTCCAGGATCGTGTACCCGCCCTCGATGGTGCGGGTCTGGGGGTAGGTGGCCTCCGTCACGGTTCCGTTGCCGGAGACCATGACCGGTGGCACGCTCTCCTCGATGCCGCCACCGAAGACCCACACTCCAGCGGCCTTCGCCTCTCGCACGACGGCATGGGCGGCCGCCGATACGGCCGGGAGATCTTCGTCGGGAAAGACCATCGCGCTGCTCGGGAACGAGATCAGGTACTTCGTCATCACGGACTCTCCTCGCTCGCGGCGTTCTTGTGACGTGCGGGCCCGATCTTCCAGGCTCTGGCAAGTCGATAAGGAATGGGCACAGGGAGGCTTCTTGTGAGCCCTGACAGCACTGAGCTGAGCCGCCTGGCCAGGCCAAAGGATATGCTAGAACGCATGTTCGATGCAAGGCTGGTCAGGTCGGCCACGACCAGCCGATACCCGATGTCCAGCTCGTTCCCCGCGAGCACAGCCCCGTGCCGCTCCGCCCATGCCCCCGACACTAGTACCCCGTCACATCTCGATTTGCGGACGACGAACCCCCGGCAGCTAAAGCTGGCCGGCTGGTGGCCTTCGGCCATTGCGCCCGCCTTCGCGGGCGCTTCGGACTTCTGGGTGCCCGCGAAGGCGGGCACCATGGCGGCCCGCCAGGGACGCCTGCAGCCGGCCAGCTTTAGCTGCCGGTGGTTCGTCGTCCGCAAATCGAGATGTGACGGGCTACCAGGACGCGGATCACTTTCTCCGCCCGCTCACCCATCGCCCCGCAAACCACGCCGCCGGCACGGTCAGCAGCGCCGCCGCCCACATCCACGCCGGGTGCGTGAGGCCGGGATTCATCAGGTTTGCGACGCTGGCCACGGCCAGCAGCAGCCCGACGATCCCGCCGTCCACGTCCGCACGCGCGCCGCCGAGCCGGCCGGCCACGGCGCCGCCGGCGATCGCGCCGAGGATCCAGGCGGCGCCGACGACGGCGAACGCGGCGAACGGCAGCGTGGCGGTGTATGCGCCGAGGGCCTCGGGGTTGCTGAAGTCCATGCCGGCCGGGGGCGGGAAGAGGAACACGTTGACGCCTTCCACCAGGGCGACGACGAGGCCGCCGGCGATCAGGCCGGAGATGACGGCGACGCCGCTCCGGGCGACCGGGGACAGCTTGGACAGCGCGTTGGGCATCGGGATCGACTCCTGGATTGGCCTGTGGGCGCAGAGTCTACCGAACAGGTGTTCAGCGGTCAAGCGCTTGACGGGCCGCTTGGATCGTCGACGTGACGCGCCCACTGCACGTACACTTGCGCGGCAGCGACCGACCCCGCGTGACACCCTGCGGAGCGAACCCCGATGGACTGCACCGTCACCGCCGTGAGCGCCAGCGCCACGCACACCCTCGCCAAGTCGAACCAGCCCGTCGTCCGTCTCGTCGCCGGCCTCGGCGTCGAAGGCGATGCGCACAATGGCCTGACCGTGAAGCACCGCTCGCGCGTGGCGCGCGACCCGGATCAGCCGAACCGGCGCCAGGTCCACCTGATCCACGCCGAGCTGCACGACGAGCTCCGCGCCGCCGGATTCGACGTCGTGGCCGGGCAGATGGGCGAGAACGTGACGACGCGCGGGATCGACCTCCTCGGCCTGCCGCAGGGCGCGCGGCTCCACCTCGGGGCGGAGGCGATCGTCGAGGTCACCGGGCTCCGCAGCCCGTGTTCCCAGCTGGACAAGGTCCGGCCCGGCCTGATGGCCGCCTGCGTCGGCCGCGACGCCGCCGGCGCCGTCGTGCGCAAGGCCGGGGTGATGGGCATCGTCGTCGCGGGCGGCGAGGTTCGACCGGGCGACGCCGTGCGCGTCGAATGGCCGGCGGGGGAACGGCGGGCGCTCGAGCCGGTGTGATGCCGGCCTGTCGCATTGTTGTCTCCCGTCTGCCGCCGCTCCCGCACCTTTCGGCCACGTCATAACGTTGTAATCCGCGAACGTTCGTCTGGCACGCCTCGTCTCGGCCAGCAACGGGTTCGCGCGTGCGACTTCTGCCCGCCCGGACCGACACGGAGAATACGATATGCGCCCCACCGCCCGGCCACCCCACCGCCGGCGAATGCCCACGTCCCTCACGATCACGACGTTGGCCGCGAGCCTTGCGCTCGGGCTGGGCGTCGGCCTTGCGCACGAACCGACCGCGCATGCCCAGGCGCCGGCCGTCGGGATGACCGCGGTCGGCGAGGACATCCTCTACCAGCGCGCCGCCCTGTCCTCCAAGGGCGCGGACGTGGCGCTGGGCGACCTGGACGGCGACGGCGATCTCGACGCCTACGTCGGCGTCCTGGCCGACTGCTTTGCGTGCGATCCGGCGAACCGTGTCTGGCTCGGCGACGGGCAGGGGCGCTTCGTCGATTCCGGCCAGCGGCTCGGCACCGAGAGCACATGGGGCGTGGCGCTGGCCGACGTCGACGCGGACGGCGATCTGGACGCGCTGGACGCGAACCATGGCGCCCCGCCGAAGAACGAGGGCAATAGGCTCTGGCTGAACGACGGGCGCGGGCGCTTCACGGACTCCGGCCAACAGCTCGGCGGGCAGGTCGCGATGGACGTCGCCGCCGGCGACGTCGACGGCGACGGCGACATCGACGCGGTGTTCGGCAACTACGGCACGAGCGACATCTGGCTGAACGACGGCCGCGGCCGGTTCACCCTGTCGCCCAATCAGCCGATCGGGTCGATCCGAACGAACGCCGTCGTCCTCGTCGACCTCGACAAGGACGGCGACCTCGATCTCGTCAAGGCGAACACGGGTTACGATCACGTCTATTGGAACGACGGCAAGGGCGTGTTCACCGACAGCGGCCAGCGCCTCGGCGAGATCCACGACTGCGGCGACGGCCCAGCGACGCAGGATGCCGCGGTCGGGGACCTCGACGGCGACGGGGATCTCGACATCCTGGCGGTGAACGGCGGCACGCACACGCGTGCCGGAGGGTGGCCAGGCGAGACCGTCAACGACGTATTCCTGGCCGAACCCGACCCCGCCAGCCCAGGCCGAATGCGCTACGTCGACACGCAGCAGCGCCTCGGCAACGCGTTCAGCTTCGGCGTCTCGCTGCACGACTTCGACGGCGACGGCGACCTCGACGCATTTATCGCCAACTCGAACATCTGCGGCGCGGCGAACGAGGTCTGGTGGAACAACGGCCGGGGCCGGTTCACCGACTCGGGCCAGCGGCTCGGCTGGGAGAACAGCTGGGAGGTCGCGCTAGGCGACTTCGACCGCGACGGTGACATGGACGCCTTCGTCCCGAACTACGGCCCGGCGCCGGACGCGGTCTGCCGCTTCGAGGAGGGCTCGCCGCCCGAGATCTGGATCAACGACGGCGCCGGCCGCGCCTGGCACGAGCAGATCGAGCGCGACATCCCCGCCCTGCGCCAGGGCTTCGAGCGCTCGATGGACGCGCGTCTGGGCGACCTGAACGGCGACGGCATCCTGGACGCCTTCGTCGGCAACCGGGGCAACGAGGACCCATACCCGACCGGCCGGACGGCGTGCGACCGCGGCTTCCCGACGAACGTCGACCCTGCGACCCGCGCGCCGAACACGGTCTGGTTCGGCAACGGCAAGGGCGCGTTCGCCGACAGCGGCCAGCGCCTCGGCAACGCCGACACGCGCGGCGTCGACCTGGGCGACGTCGACCGCGACGGCGACCTCGACGCCGTCGTGGCGAACTTTGAGCCGGTCGGGGGCTCCCCGGTCAGCGAGGTCTGGCTGAACGACGGCCGCGGCCGGTTCACGGACAGCGGCCTGCGGCTCAGCAACTCGCGGACGATGACCGTTCGCCTCGGCGACCTCGACGGCGACGGCGATCTGGACGCCTACTTCGGCAACACGGACGTCGACTACGTCTACCGCAACGACACGTCCGGCGGCGTCGTGCGCTTTACCGACACGGGCCAACGGCTCGGCGCGCCGCACGCGGGCGGCAACGGCCCGAACACCGAGGACATCGAGCTGTACGATCTGGACGGCGACGGCGATCTGGATGTGTTCGAGACATGCGAGGGCATCCACGCCGGCGAGAACGGCAACCGCGTGATGTTCAACGACGGCCGCGGCTTCTTCGCCGATTCCGGCCAACGCCTCGGTGCCGGCTATGCGTTCGACGCAGCGCTGTACGACTTCGACGGCGACGGCGACCTCGACGCGTTCGTCGGCCTGTCGGCGATCTGCGGCGCGCCCAACGAGGTCTGGCTGAACGACGGCCGCGGCCGGTTCGTCGATTCCGGCCAGCGTCTGGGCATGGAGAACACGTTCGGCGTCGCCCTCGGCGACTTCAACTGCGACGGCTTCATGGATGTCTTCGCCGCCAACGCCTCGTACGCCAAAGTCCCCGGCGTCACGTGCCCCGTCGCCTGCCCCGTCGATCGCCACGACACCGTCTGGCTCGGCAACGGCGACGGCACGTTCCGCGACGCCGGCTGGCGGATCGGCGACTTCACGAGCCAGGCCGTCGTCACCGGCGACCTCGACAACGACGGCGACACGGACGCCTACGTGGCCCATTCGGGCCGCTGCGGCCTGCCGAACACGGCCTACCTGAGCAACTGCGTCGCCGGCCCGCTGACGACACCCGCCACCCCGCCGCCGCCGACCGCGACCCCCGTGCCACCCACGTCGACGCCTGTCCCGCCGTCGCCCACGCCGATTGGCCCGCCGACGTCGACGCCTGTCCCGCCGACAGCGACGCCGGTGCAGCCGCCGACGTCGACGCCTGTCCCGCCGACGCCCACGCCGGTACAGTCGACATCGACGCCCGTCCCGCCGTCGCCCACGCCGATCGGCCCGCCGACATCGACGCCGGTGCCGCCGACGGCCACGCCGGTGCCGCCGACTCCGACACCCGTCCCGCCGACGCCGACAACACCGATTGGGCCGCCGACATCGACGCCCGTCCCGCCGACGTCGACGCCGGTACAGTCGACAGCGACGCTCGTCCCGCCGTCGGCCACGCCGCTTGGCCCGCCGACGTCGACGCCGGTGCCGCCGACGGCCACGCCGGTGCCGCCGACATCGACGCCGGTGCAGTCGACGTCGACGCCCGTCCCGCCGACACCGACGCCACCGATCGACCCGCCGACGGCCACGCCCGTCCCGCCGTCGCCGACACCGACGCCTTTCGGTCCGCCGAGCGCCACGCCGACGCCGTTGCCACCGACGCCGACGCCGGTCGACCCGCCGACGTCGACACCGACATCGCCCGGCCCGCCGAGCGCGACGCCGACGCCGACGCCCGCGCCGCCGACGGCCACACCGATCCTGCCGTCGGCGACACCGACGCCGCTCGATCCTCCGACGTCGACACCGACATCGTCCGGCCCGCCAAGCGCGACGCCGACGCCGTTGCCGCCGTCGCCGACCCCGACGCCGCTCGGTCCGCCGACCGCGACGCCGACGCCCTTCCTCCAGACGCCCACACCGACGCCCGTGCCGGCCACCGTGACGCCGACGGCGACATCCGTCCTCCAAACATCGACGCCTGTGCCGCCCAGCGTGACGCCGACGGCGACGCCGTTCCTCCAAACGCCGACGCCGAGCCCGAGCGCAACGAACGGCGGGCCGACCTCGACCCCGCAGGGCACGCCGACGCCCGGCGGGACGGCGACGCGGACCGTCACCCCGCCGCCGTCCGCCACGCCGACGGGCACGCCGCTGGCGAACATCTGCGTCTGCTGGGTCGCCCTCCAGAAGCTGCCGCAGAGCGTCATCGACGAGGCGAAGGCCCATCCGGAGCGCTTCTACGGCTGGGGGCTGCCGCACGACCTGAACAAGCCGGTCAGCTGGACGAACCCGTTGCGGACGTGCCTGAGCATCCACAAGCCGAACCTGGCCTACCACCCGATCTGGAACAGCGCGTACTGGGCGGCGATCTGCCCGCCGGGCAGCCACTGTCCGCCGCGCAATTGACACGTCGCCCGGTCCTCTCGCTTCAGCGCGAGGACCGGGCGACGATCGCCGCGGCATGACCGTCGAGGAAGCCGTCACCGTCTTTGCGCGCGGCTTCACGTTCGGCCGGAGCTTCACGCACCCGTTCGTCGCGACGCACGTCGTACCCGGCCTCTGGGTGCTGAGCGATGCGCCGCGGCATGTCGGCGAATACCGGGGCGACGAGGTCATCGCCTACGACACGGACAGCCATGGTCTGGGCGCCGAGGACGTGCACGCGCTGGCCCGGCGGTATGCGCGGGCGCGCTTCACGTTGGGCGTGGTGCGGGACCTGGCGACGGCGGACGGCGGTGCGGACAGCGATGCGGCCGGAGGCGCGGAGGGCGGAGCGGACAGAGGTGCGCGCGCCGTGTTCAAGGGGCTCGGCTATCGGCTGATCGCCGCCGAATCGCTCATGGTGCGCGATCTGGGCGGCCGCGACGACGATCGTGTCGACGGCCGCGACGGCGGCCGCGACGGCGGCCGCGACGGCGACCCCATCGACGGCGACAACCACGACCGCCGCGACGAACGCCACGGCCTCGCGCCGGGCCATGCGTCATCGCCTGCCGCGCCGCGCCCCGTCGCCGGCGATCCGCGGATCACCGTCGCCCGCGTCACCACCGTCGCCGCGGCCGTCCGCTTGGCCAAGGCGGCCCGTCGGCGGCAGATCCTGCCCGAACACCTGACGGCCGACCCGCCGCCGATGCGCAGCTTCATCGCGCTGGACGGCGCTCTGCCGATCGGTTGGGTGAGCAGCGTCGTCGTGGGCGAGCACACGTGGTGCAGCAACCTGTTCGTCACGGCGCCGTACCGGCGGCGCGGCATCGGCGGCGCGCTCATGCGCCGGATGCTGGCGGACGACGCCGTCGCGGGCAGCCGGGCAAACGTGCTGCTCGCCAGCCGCACCGGCGCGCTGCTCTACCCGACCGTGGGCTATCGGGCGATCGGCGAGCTGCTGATCTTCACGCCGCCGAGGCGTTGACCGGCACGCCGCGCGAACCTATCCTTGCCCCCTTGTCCCGCCCCGCCGCCAGGAGAGCCACAATGGACGCGATCACGCTTCTGAAGTCCGCATTCGACAACGCCCACAACTGGTTCGCCGGCACCGTCGCCGACGTCACCGCCGAGCAGGCGAACGCGCTGCCGGCCGGCCGCGCCCACCCGATCGCGTCGCAGATGGCGCACGTGGCGCACAGCGAGGACGCCATGATCGGCACGCTGACCGGCCAGCCGCCGCTGTGGGAGCGCGAGGGCTACGGCGAGCGGCTCGGCCTGCCGATGCTCTTCAGCCAGACGAGCGAGAGCTCGCGCGCCTACCAAGTCGCGCCGGCCGACCTGGCGGACTACACCAAGGCGGTCTTCGCCCAGACCGACGCCTACGTGTCCAGCCTCACGCCGGAAGACCTCGACCGCCCGATCGACTTCACGAGCTGGGGTCTCGGCCACATGCCGCTCGGCAACGTCCTCACCGGCATGCTGCTGGGCAACACGTTCGCCCATACGGGCGAGATCTCCGCGCTCAAGGGGACGCAAGGGCTGCAGGGGTATCCGTTCTAACGTAGGGGCGACGCATGCGTCGCCCTCGCATGCGTCGCCCATGCATGCGTCGCCATGTCGCGGCGATCACCCCAGATTCTCGATCCGCACCGGCGCGATCCGATCCGCCGGCGCGAATCCCAGCACCCGCCCGTAGAAGTAGAGTTCGGCTTCCAGCGCCCGGGTGATGTTCTCGGCGCGCCGGAAGCCGTGCTGTTCGCCCTCGAACGGCACGTACGCCACCGGGATCCCCTTGGCCTTCAGCGCCGCCTCCATCGCCTCGGCCTGGGCGGGCGGGACGACGCGGTCCTCGAGGCCCTGGAAGAAGATGATCGGGCAGGCGAACCCTTCCACGTGGTGGATCGGCGAGCGCTCGACGTACAGGTCGCGCTGCTCCGGATAGGGGCCGATCAGGCGGTCGAGGTAGCGGGACTCGAACTTGTGCGTGTCCTTGGCCAGCGCCTCGAGGTCGCCGACGCCGTAGTGGCTGGCGCCGGCGGCGAAGACCTCGTGGAACGCGAGCGCGCAGAGCGTCGTGTAGCCGCCGGCGCTGCCGCCGCGGATCGCAAGGCGCGCGGGGTCGACATCGCCCCGCTCCACGAGGAAGCGTGCGCCGTTCACGCAGTCCGCCACGTCCACGATGCCCCACGCGCCGTCCAATCGGGCGCGGTAGGCGCGGCCGTAGCCGGTGCTGCCGCCGTAGTTCACGTCCAGCACGCCGAAGCCGCGGCTCGTCCAGTACTGGATGTCCGTGCTCAATCCGGTGGACGCGCTGCCCGTCGGGCCGCCGTGGCTGAGGACGAGAAGCGGCGGTCGTTCGCCCGGCGGGCCGACGAGCGCGGTGTTGTGCGGCGCGTAGAAGAAGCCGTGGGCCGTCGCGCCGTCCGTCGTCGGGAAGGCGATGGCCTCGGGTGTCGACACGTCGCTGTCGTGGAGCACGAGCGTGCTCGGCTGCCGGAGCACGTCCCACTCGCCGCTGGCCAGATCGACGGCGATGAGGGCGGTGGATGACGTCGGGGAGGCGGCGGTGAGGATGGCCCGGCCGGCGGCGACGCGGACGGAGCCGAGCTCGGTGAACGGCAGCTCGTACGTCTTCGGCGTCGATGACCGGCCGGCGTCGGCGTCGATCCGCGCCAGGCGGCGTGCGCCGGGCGGGCCGTAGACGCAGACGACGGCGGCGTACGAACGAGCACCGCCGTCGCTGCGTGCGTTGCCGGCGCGGGGCGCGTCGTGCGCGACGGGCCCGACGATCGGACGGGCTGAGAGCGGGGCGTCGAAGCCGAAGCTGGCGCCGCCGAAGGACCACTGCGGCACCGCGAACTCGGCGTCGAGCGGCCAGAGGGGCACGATCTCGCGCCCTTGCTGCCGGTAGAGGTTCCACCAGCCCGTGCGGTCCGACGCGAAGTGCAGCACGCCGGACGGCGACCACAGCGGGCCGTACACGGATTCCTCGGCGCCACCGGCCACGACCGTCCGCGAGCGGACCTTGCCGTCGTTGGCCACGTCGCCGACGCACAGCACGGTCCCGTCCCACGGCATGTTCGGGTGATCCCACTCCAGCCAGCACAGGCGCCGGCCGTCCGGGCTGAGGCGCGGGCTGGCGTAGAACGTTCGGCCCGTGACCAGCACCGTGACGGCGCCGCTCTCGCGGTCGATCGCGACGATCTCGTTGCGCGGCTCGGCGTTCTTCGCGCCGTGATCCTCGCGGACGCACAGCAGGCGGTCGCGCTCGCGGTCGATGACGGCGTCGGCGAAGCGCCACGGGCCGTCGGGCGTGAGCGGCTCGGGCCGGCCCTCGGGGTGGAAGTCGTAGATCCGCTGGTCGTCGAACTGCGAGAAGTAGAGGACGCCGTCCGCCACGGTGAACGCGGCGCCGCCGTACTCGTGCACGCGCGTGCGTGCGCTCCACGGCTCGGGCAGGAGGTCGATCACTTCGCCGTCGGGGGTGCGCTGCATGATCGTGACACGACCGCCTTCGTCCGGTCGCGTCTCTCCCCAATAGATCGTGTCCCCCTCGACGACGACGTCCGCGATGCGGCGCGCGCCGGCGGCGACGCGGTCGGCGGTGAGCGGGGAGGACCAGGTGCCGTATGGGGCGGGGCGGGGCATGGGAGGCTCCGTAGGTGGGGCAAGACATGCCCTCGTTGGCGGCTATTCTACCGGAGGGCGTCCGATGGATGGCTCAGGTCAGGAACGGCGTTTCCGGCGAGACCGGTAGGTGCGGGGTTGTTCTCTTGGAACCGCCGGGTCACGTCCACTCCTCCCGCTCTCGACCCCCGGCGCCCAGCACGCGGAGGAGGAGGTGGCGTGACACTTGCATACCAAGGAGGGTCAGCCCCAACAGGATGCCGATGCCGGACGTGGCAAATCCTGCGATGAAGGGGCGCGCCCGGTTCATGATTGTCTCGAAGGGCAGGTCGGTCATCACCGTCAGCCAACCCTTCACCAGGCCTGCCCCGATCAAGCAGGCCCAGAATACGACGAGTGAGCCATTCAGCAGCCAGAACCCCAGCGATCGCGCCCGCGCATCGGCGCCCAATGCCACGGGATCCCCGATAATATAAGCGATGGAAGCGAACAGGATGGTGGTGTTGATACCGATGGTACTGCCCATCGCATGGGCTACTGTGATGTGTGTGCCATGTGTGAAGAGGTTCACTGCCGGTATGGAGATCAGCAGGGCAAGCGTGAGGTTGAGTACCACCCACACTTCGGAGGCGAACAGGAAGCGGTAGCTGAAGGACCGGGTATGGAACAAGGAGGCCTCCACGGATCTGCGCCATTGGTGGATAATGCGGGCCAGCACGATCCACTCCGTCATGCTGACGACATAGGCGAGAATGCGCAGCCAGGAAGCACTGGGTACTGGATAGATATGGTGGGCCCAGCCAAAGAGCAGGTTGGTCAGGCCAAGCGAATACAGCAGGAAGGCGGACTTGGAGCGGGCTGGCGCCGTATCACCCGTGATGCGCTCCATCACGACCATCGCCGTTCCGTACACCAGCATGTTCCAGGAGCCGGTGAGTGCACCATAGGACTTCCACTGGACGGTGAGGTCGCGCACCACGTTGTCGTCCGGCTGCTGTAAGAGCCATAGATTCGACTCCAGATAGGCGAAGAGAAAGAACACGATTCCCGTGGCCCACATCCACAGGTAAGCCGGCCAGGGAGTCCTCCTACGCAGCGCCGTCCGGAAGAAGTTCCACGTAAACAGCAGCCAGCCGATCACGATGGGGATGGCCAGCACGGGCGGGAACTCCCAATACTCACGCCCGCCGAAACGCCCCGTGAAGTAGGCGCCGACCACCAGCAGCCCTGTGACCAGAAAGATGGCCAGGTGCGCACGGACCAGGGCCGGGGAATGAAGCGGTACGCCCACCGTCTCCGGCAAGTAATGGTAGATGCCCCCTACGGCGGCCATGAAGATCCACGCGATCACCAGCGAGACATGCAGTGGCCTGGACTTTACGAAGGGCACCACATCGATCACACCGGGCACCACGTGCTGCCAGGCCCCGATCACCCCGAAGAAGGCCCCGATCCACAACGCTGCCACAGCGAACAGCAGAAACAGATGAGCGGTGGGGTCCCTACTCTCCATCGGGGATCATCTCCTTGTAGGTTCCGTACGGGGTGAGGTTCGCCGCCCTGATGGGATAGGTTCCGGAGGCCGCCATGGCGTCAAGATAGGCCACCAAGTCATCCGCCTGCGACTTGTCCACGCCCAGATTGGGCATGCGTGCGGTGCCATGCAGGATGAACGCCTTGGTGTACTCCGGCCCCTTCCCCTTGGCCCGTGTCACGTTGGTTAGGTCCGGACCCATGTATCCACCGAGCCCATAGAACTGATGGCACGCCGTACAGTTGAACTCCTGGTACCACTGACGGCCGCGCCGGGCCTGCTGGCTGAGTCCACCTCGCTCCGTAGGGACCGCCGTGGAGGTGGTCCAAGTAAGGACCGTTTGCACCACAAACAGCAGCACCAACACGGCGACGATCGCGCGCCGATGACGCGTAGCCCGCCACCGGATACGCTCGGAGTGGCCACCAGAGTCCGAATTCCGGAGACTCTGCAGCGCCGGGGTACTGGCGGTGAACACACCCTCTTGCTCCATAGCACTTCACCGTTTACCTTGAAGGGCCGGCGAGAGCAGACATAATCTGTCGGTGGTTGGACCGATCGCCGTCGAGCGTTGGCGTTTCTTGAACGTGGGCGTCGAACCGACGAGCGTGAAGCTGTCGTCCCTGAACGGTACACGCTTACGGACCATCAGGCGAACGCCCGAGCCTTCGGGAACACGTCGGCTTGGCAGTGATCTGGGCTGGATCACGATACAATCCAGCCTAGATCACCACACAATCCAGCGTGGATCGCTACACGTTTCAGCCGGCATCAAGCGGCTCTCTTGTCCGCGCCCCGATTCACAACCCCGCGCCCCGACGGATCGGGCGCGCTCCGACGTCGAACCGCTAACGTTCGACCGGCGCCTCGACGCGCACCCCGACGGCCTCCATGCGGCCATCGAGCCACCGCTCGCCGGCGGCATCGGGCCACGGGCGGCCGATCGGGCCGCCGAAGTTCCGCCACATCCGCGGCACGTCGGCGCTGTCGACCGCACGCGCGCGCACGATCGGCGTCGCGACGCGCAGCGCTCCGTCCGCGTCCAGCGCCGCCAGCCCCGCCCGCCGGTTGCTGTACCCCAGCGGCAGGTAAAGCGTGCGCCCGTCGCGTTCGTTCGGTCCCGGACCGGCTGGCGTCTCGAAGTCGGCCGTCTGGTCGATGATCTGGTGGCCGTCGGCCGTCGGCAGGACGATCCGCACCGCGGCCACGTCGCCCATCGCCCAGCCGCCGCGCGGCGGGACGTCGGCGGCGCCGAAGCGGAAGGCGCCGGTGCTGTCGGCCGTGCGGGCGATGGCGTACACCGCGCCGCTCCGCAGCCGCAGCACCACCTGCACCGTCCGCCCGGCCGGCGCCGTGCCGACGAGGTCCGTCGCGCCCGGCGACCAGTCGAACGCGAGCGGTTCGACGGGCACGACGGGCGACTCGGCGGGCGCCTGCAGCGTCACCGTGTCGCCGGCACGCATCGTCACCGCGCTGCCGGCGGCGTCCTTCACGCGGACATCGAACCGGCCCGACGCATCCGCCTTGCCCGTCCCCCGGCCGCGCTCCGTGCCGTCGGCCGCCTTCACGATCACGGTGACGTCGTCCAGCGGGTTCGCGTTCCCGGCCGTGCGGTCCGTGTGGATGTAGACCTGCGCCAGGGCGCGGTAGACGTGGCGGAAGATGCGGTGGTCGTTCGGCGCGTACAGCGCGATCTCGATGCCCGTGCCCGGCGCGCCGAGATCGCCCGGGATGCCGGTCTGCAGTGCGCCGTCCGCGCCGGTCCGCTGCGGGAAGGCGAACTGGACGTTCACGTTCAGGATGCCGGCCGGCACCTGCGCCGCGCACGGCACGGCCGGCTGGACGAAGAACGTCGTGCCGGCCGGGCCGGTCCCGCGCACCTGGCGCGTCTGCCAGTCGACCTGCAGGTCCAGCGTCGGCAGCACGACGTCGGCCGTCGTCGCGCCGAGCTTCGCCTTGTCCGTGTGGCCGGCCGCCGAGGCGACGGCCGTGCCCGCCGTGTCGCGCAGCACGGTGCTGAAGAAGCCGTCGTAGCGCGCCTTCCCCTTGGCGCCGGCCAGCGTGCGGCCGCCGGCGTCGACGAGGTCGACCGCCACATCGTTGCGCACCTCGCCGAAGCCGCACGCGGTCGGACCGCTGTGCTCGGCGTTCAGAATCGGCACGGTGTGCGAGCGGACGACGTAGTGCCCGGCGGCGGGACGGTAGAGCGCGATCACCCGCGTCCCCGGCCGGACGTCGACGCGGGGCACGAAGTCGGCGGCGTACGTGCCGTTGGCCTCGACCGCCGGCCACGCCTGGAAGAAGCCGATCGATCCCGACCGCCCGTAGGCATTCAGCGCCAGCAGCGTCAGCGAGCCGCCCGTCGTCGCCCGTCCCTGAATCGCGTCCGTGGCGACGGCGGCCTGCACCGTCAGGTCCGGCAGCGTGATCGTCAACGGGTCGACGTTCGGGTCGCCCGGCGTCACCGTGAGGACGTCGCCCATCTGGAGGACGACGGGCGCGCCGGCGCCGTCCGTGAACGCCACCGCCAGCGCGCCGCTCGCGTCGGCGGTCGTCTGCTCGTCGTCGAGCGTCCGGCCGCCGCGCTTCAGCGTCACCGTCGCCCGCACGCCCGGCGAGAGCGATGCCATCACGAACGCCTGATCGGCATCGATGAGCATGCCGGGCGCGATCGTCGTGTTCAGGACGAGGTGCCCGCCGACGTTCGTCGACAGGAGGACGAAGTCGCCGAACTTCACGTCCCACGTGCCGGCGAAGCTGTGGCTGAAGTTGCCGGCCGCGTCCGCCGTGGCATCCGCTGTGGCCGCGATCCCGCCGCTCTGGTCGCCGGCGATCTGGAGCGTCACCTTGTTGTCGGGCAGCGTGTGGCCGTTGATGGTGTCGGTCTGGACGAACACCACGGCGTCGAGCGGCGGGATCACGAGCTCGAACGCTTCGTCGCCGGCCGTGAACTTGAGCGTGTCGCCCGGCTGCATCGTGATCGGCGTGCCGGTCGTGTCGGTGAGCTGCAGGAAGAACTGCGGCTGGGCACCGCTGACCGGTCCGATGAACAGGCCGTTGCCGCCGAACACCACCCCGTCGGCGCGGCCGATCAGCTTGCTGTCCGGCGTGTAGAGCTCGGCCGCGACCGTCCGGCCCAGCGGGCCGTTGCCGATGACGAAGTTGGATTGGAACGTGTTGCCGCCGTTGACGGTCAGCTGGATGGCCGCCCAGGTGGTGTAGAACTCGGCGCCCTCGCTCACGCTGACGAAGACGGTGCCGTTCGCCGGCCGCGCCAGGTCGACGGACGGCGCGGTCGCGGCCTGGTACATCCCCGATGCGTTCGAAACCGCGGTGAACGAAGGCGCGCCGGCGGCGGTCTCGACGCGCACGCGCACCGCGGCACCGGCCGGCGCCTCGCCGCTCACCGTGTCCGCCGCGACGTCCGTCCGCGCCGTGAGCGTCGGCACGCGCAGCACGTCCGGATCGCCGTCGACGAACGCGATCTCGATCGCGTCGCCCGGCACGGGCGCCGGGCCGAAGCCGCCGCCGAAGAGGTTGTACTGCCCCTGGTCGTTCACGAACGTGCGCTGCTGCGTCTTGATGGTGCCGGCGCTGCTGCGGAGCGTAACCGTTACGACCTGGCCCGGCTCGGCGCGGCCCTGGCCGGCCAGGAAGCCGACGGCGGCGCGCACCTTGCGGACGACGGCCACCGCCAGCACCCGCGCGCCGGGGGCGGCCTCGTACGAGGCGCGGACGCGCCAGCCGGCGCCGAGGTCGAGCTGGCCGCTGAGCGGGAGGGCGTACGCCCCGGCGCCATCCGTCGTGGCGCTGTAGCTGCCGCTGCGGCCGTCCATGTCGTCGGCGTTGAGCGTAACCATCGTCGCGGCCGGGCCGGTGCCGGAGACCGCGTCGGCGGCCGGGTCGAGGACGACGGTGAGGGCGGCCAGCGTGGCGGTGAGCGTCTCATCGGAGCCGGCGGGGCCGCCCGTCGTCCGGATCGTCACGACCTGTCCTGCGGCAAGCGGCTGAGGCGGAACGGATGGGGCGCCCTGGCCGAGCACGGAGAGGACGAACGTCGCGCCGCCCGTCACCGCGGTCGGTGGAATCGTCTGCGTCGTGCCGTCCGTGCGGCTGATCTCCGCCGAAACGAGCGCCCCCGCGGGGGCCTGGCCGCGGATGGCGTACGCCCCAAGCGTCATCTGGGCGCCGAGCGCCGCGAACTGGGTGACGAAGCGGTGATTCTCGGCCGTCGTCAGGCTGACCGTGCCCGCGACGGCGCCCGCCCGGAGGTCGGCCTCGCCGCCGAGCGCCACGGCAAACGCACCGCCGGCGTCGGCGGTGGCGGTGCGTTCGATCGTCGCCGCACCGGCGCCGCCCGTCACGATCGACAGGGCGAGCTGCGCTCCGGCCGGCGCCGTGCCGAACACGCGATCACCGGCGACGTCGACGGCGGCCGCGAGGGCCGGCACGGTGACGCGCAGCGGCTTGCCGCCGGAGCGGGAGAGCATCAGCGCGTCGCCCGGCCGGATCACGCCGCCGCCCAGAAGGAACTGAACGGTCGCCACGCCGTCGGTGCCGGCGACGCCGAGCCCTTCGTCCTTCTTCACCCCGTCCGCGCCGACGAGCTCGGCGTTGACGGCGGTCTGCGGGACGGTCCGGTACGTCAGGGTGGTGCCGTGGAGCGGCACGACGAGCTCGGGTGCCGTCTGCGCGTTGGCCGTGCGCGCGCTGGGCGCGAGCGGCCAACGCGTGGCCAGCGTCGCGGCGGCCGGGCTGAGGCACAGTCCGGACAACAAGCCGAACAAGACGAGCAATGCGATCGGGCGGACGGGTGTGAACCGACGGCGGGCAGGCATGGCGGAATTCCTCGTGAGATGGATGGGCAGGTGGGTGGGCAGGTGGATGAGCAGGTCGGTGGGCAGGTGGCACGGGTGGATGGCATGGGCAGGTGGACCGGGCGGGACGTACGCGGTTCGCCGCCGCACGGTTGCGCGCGTGCGCCACAGGGTTGGACGTCGGGACGGGGAGCGATGATTACATGCCGGCGGCGGGCTCGATGGCCGCACCTTGGCCCGTCCCCGCCCTTTGAGGCACCATACGCCCCCTGCCGGGCGCGCCCATCCGATGGAGTCGGACGATGACCCCTGCCGAAGCACCGACCGACCTGCTGTACGGCCGCCTCATCCTGTGCTCGGGCACCGCCAACCAGCCGTTGGCCGCCGAGATCGCGGCCTATCTGAAGACGGCGCTCCATCCGGTCGAGATCCGACAGTTCGCGAACTCGAACACGTTCGTCCGGCTGGACAAGTCGGTCCGCGGCTGCGATGTATTCTGGGTGCAGCCGACGAGCGCGCCGGCGAACGACAACCTGATGGAGCTCCTGATCGCCATCGACTGCCTGCGCCGCGACTCGGCCGGGCGGATCACGGCCGTCGTGCCGTACTACGGCTACGGGCGCTCCGACAAGAAGGACCAGCCGCGCGTCCCGATCACGGCGCGCCTGGTGGCCGACATGCTGACGACCGCCGGCGCCGACCGCGTCCTGACGATGGACCTGCATGCCGGCCAGATCCAGGGCTTCTTCCACATCCCGGTGGACGACATCACCGCCCGTCACCACCTGGCCGACTGGGTGAAGCGTTCCGACATCACGGACGGCGTCGTCCTCTCGCCCGACCTGGGCCACGCCAAGGACGCGCGCTACTTCGCGGACGAGGTGGACATGCCGCTCGCGCTCGTCGAGAAGCGGCGCAGCAAGGACGGCGGCAACACCGAGGCACTCAACCTCATCGGCGAGGTCGAGGGCAAGGACGTCCTGATCGTCGACGAGGAGATCGATACCGCCGGCACGATGGTCCACGCCGCCGAGTTCGCGATCCAGCGCGGCGCGAAGCGCGTGTACGCCTTGGCCACGCACGCCATCCTCTCCCCGCCGGCCATCGAGCGGCTGCGGTCGTCGCCGTTCGAGCGCGTCGTCGTCACCAACAGCTGCTACCTGCCGCCCGAGAAGCACCTGCCGTGCATCGAGGTGCTGCCGATCGGTGCGCTCCTGGGCGAGGTCATCCACCGAATCCACACCGGCCAGTCCGTCGGTGCGATGTTCAACGAGTAGGGGCAGGCCCCCGTGCCTGCCCGCCGTCGCCGACGATCACCCCCACCCATGCCCCACCCCCCATGCCCGAGCTGATCACCGCCGTCGAGTCCTACGCCCCGTGGCTGTACGGTCTCCTCGGCTGTCTGGCGGTGCGCGAGCTCTGGGTGGCGCGACGGGCGCTGCGCGGCCGCCGCGCGGCCGCATTCGGCGTCGAGCGCGAGGCCTACCTCGGCCGCTACGTGCGCAGCCTCGTCACGCTCCTGCTCCTCATGACGATCGGCTTCGGCATCTTCACCGTGGCGAGCGTCGTCGCGCCGACGCTGACGCCCGAACAGCGCCGCCGGACGGACCGCGACGTCCCGTTCGTCGCCCCGACCGTCCTCGCCCCGGTCCCGACGAACAGCCCGACGCGCCCGCGCGCGACGCACACGCCGGTGGTGCCGGACATCGTGACGGTGACGCCGCGGCCGTGATGTCGGCATCCGCCCAACATGCCGGCCCACCGCAATCGCCCCTACGCGGTGGGCGGGGCGATTGCGGTGGGCCGGCATGTTGGGCGGAAGAGAGGGGGCGTGCGGGTTTAGGGCACCGGACGCGGTTTCACCATGTACGGCAGGATCACGATCCCGCGGACCGTTTCGAGCGTCGGGATCGCGGTGCTCGTCGGGCCGGGTGTCGGGGTGAGCTCGATGGATGGCGTGGCGGACGGGCGGCGCGGCGTGTTCGTGGCGCTCGGGGTGGCGCGCGTGCGCGTGGCGGTGGGCGAGGGCGGCTGGTGCGTCGCGCTCGGGCCCGGCGTCGTGGGCTCGGGGGTGGGCGTCGGGATGCTCGAGGGGAAGCGGCCGTAGTACACGTCCGGGCTGCCCTGGTCCTCGTCTTTCACCCAGACCGCGTGCACGATCCCGCCGTGCGCGGCGATGACCGGCGACGAGACCTTGCCGCCCTCGATCGCGATCGGTGCCGCGGCCGGCTCGGCCGGCTTGAAGTTGATCGATGCGTCCGGTGCCTGCGGCTGTTCGCGCCAGGCCACCATCGCCCCGACGTCGGGCGGACCGAAGACGACGCTGGGCTCGACCGAGCGGTCGGCGGCCGTGCCGCTCAGGTTCACGCTCCGCTGACCGGGCATCGTGCAGTCCATGTAGATGTCCGGCTGGCCGGCACCGCCGTCCACCTGCTCCTGCCACGCCGTGCACGCATCGCCGTTGCTGCCGGCCGCCAGGTCGGGCGCGCGGCCGTGGCTGCCGCTGTTCAGTTTCGTCGACTCCACCCAACCGTTGCCCGGCTTGAACGCGCTGCGGATGATCTCGCCCTCGCCGAGCTCGGGGACATCCTTGTTCCACGTCGACCAGACGCCGTCCCCGGCTTCCGGACCGGCGGCGATCCGGGGCGACTGGGCATGCACGGTGTCGAGGATGATGTCGACGGACGACAGCTCGCCGAGTGTCGGCAACTCCGCGCTGACGATCGCCCAGTACGGCTGGCCGTCCGAGGCCTCGTCCACCCACGTCATCCACACCCGGCCGAGCGCGTCGATCGCCACGTCCGGCTGCTTGCAGTAGAACGTGACGTTGTCCTTCTGTCCCCAGCGCAAGCGCGATGGCTCCGACCACGTCTGCGTGCCGGGCGCCCAGCGGGCGACGTTGATCTCGGTCGGCGCGCCGTCCTCCCACGGGGGCTGGACGAACGCCACGACGACGAGGTCGCCCCTCGCCGCGATCGCCGGATCCTGCCCGGACTCGAAGATCCAGTGCACGGCCGACCAATCGCCCTTCCAGTTGCCGGTCTGCAGGTTGAAGTTGCGGTAGCGGTGCGCCACGCCGTTCACGATGAACTCGGCGTTCTCTTCCTCCCACACCACGTGCACCGTGCCGGTGTTCGTCGCGCTGTCCGTGGCGATCGCGATGCCGGGATGGGACGAGGCGCGCCCGGCGGTGAGCGAGAGGTTCAGCGTGTCCTCGAGCGTCACCTGCGGCCGCGCGCCGCCGACGGCGGGCAGCAGCGCCACGCAAAGCGCGACGGCCAGCGCACGAGCGATGTGCCCGCGGGCCGCCGGCCGGATGGCCCGCCGGATCGCTCGCACCATCGGCCCGCCGCGCAGGCAGTGCATGAGGCGCATCATCGCCCGTCCCAGTCCGTGCGCAGCTTGAGCGCGACCCAGCTGCCGTCGTCCGCCTGCTGCAGAACGGCGGACAACCGATTGCCGGCCTGTGCCGGCGCGGCGCGCGTGTCCACGACGGCCATCGAGCGCACGACGAAGCTCGTCGTCCCGCCGCCGTCGGACTCGACCTTCCACTCGCCGATCTGACCCGCCGGCGGCAGCTGGAGGATCCGGCCCGTCACGCGCATCTCCGCATGGTGCGGCAGGAACCAGATGGAGTCGGCCCGCACCGTCGCCGCGCCGCCGTTCGGTCCGCCGCTCTCGATCGCGCCCTCGGCCCGCACCGGAACGCCGCGGGCGACGGCCGGCGGGTTCGGGATGGGCGAATGGTTCGCATCGTAGAACTGCGTGGCCGATGTGATGTGAACCGTCGTGCTGCCGACCGTCCAGTAGCGCTCGGCGCCCTGCTCGACGATGCGCACGAGGATGCCCTCGACCGTCTTGCGGCTGAGAAGCTCCCGCACACCGGCCCCGCTGACCTCGATCGTCCCGGCCAGGACGGTGCCGCCGTTCGGCGTGCCGGTCACGAAGACGCGCGCGCCGACGGTCAGCGGGCCGTTGACCGTCGTGCCGTCCGCCAGGCTTACCAGGCGGCCTTCGACGACGAACCAGTCCGGCAGTCCGGGCCGCGTGACGGATTCGGGACCGAGCTTGCTGATCGCGCCCGCCACCTTGACCTGCACGCCGCGGCGCTGGAACTCGATCCGTTGGGCGTAGAGCGAGCCGTCCGCGCGGGCGATGGCGGTCACGGTGACCGGGTCGCCGTCGCGCGGCGTCAGCGACGCCGGATCGAGCACCGTGCCGGCATCGACGTCCACCTTGACCTCGCGGTTGTCGACGTCGTTGTCCCAGCGCCGGATCACCCAGCAGCAGCTCATCAGCGGGTCTGGCAGCTGGGCGATCACGCCCGTGAGAAGCGTGCTGGCCGGCGGCTCGACGCCGAGGGGCACGTTCCAGACCTCGCAGTTGTCGCCGAAGTCCGCCCGGACCGTGATGACCTCCTCGGCCCGGCCCGTCGGCCGGAACGTCGCCGCGAACTGCAGCCGGAGCGTCACGGTCTCGTTGGGCGCGAGCGTGAACGGCTCGGCCAGCCGGACGGGGTAGGGCGGCCGGCGCAGCGGCAGGTTCGTCCAGATCGTCTGGATCTCGCCGCCGGCTCGCTCGACTTCGATCGTGGCCAGCGGCGAGAGCGGGTCGAACTGCGCGACGTTGATGTCGAGCCCGACGAGGCTGTCGGCGGCCGGCCCGCTGTTCGTGAGATCGAAGACGAGCTGCGTGAGGTCGACGCCGTAGCGCGGGCCGATGAGCGAGGCGGCGCACGGCACCGCGACGCCGTCGCCCGGCGGCACCTGGCGCGTCACGAGCACGGTCTGGCACGGATCCCCGCGGCGGTTGCTGAAGCGCAGCGCGAACGTGTAGCCGTCCGGCATCGGGGCTTCGGTGAAGTCGACGGCGAGGGCAGCCTGGCTGCCTTGGGCCAGCGTGAGCCCGAGCCCGTCCGGGACGGTGAACGTCACGCCTTCCGTCGCGTGCACCAGCGCCGCGCCGACGAGCAGCTCCTGCCCGCCCCAACGGATGCCGCGGATGCTGCCGTTGGCTGCCGGCCACACCAGGCGGAGCGATCGGAGCCGGACGTCGTCGCCGTTGTTGAAGACGTCGACCTGCATGTTGTGGCTCGTCGGCTCGACGAGCGAGACGAGCTCGCCGGCCGAAAGGTCGCACTCGCCGACGGCGGCACGGTTCGTGAAGGCCGACTGGCAGCCGCCGTCAAGGGCGACGACGAGCGTGTACGCGCCGGCGGCCAGCTGCGGGCCGGCGCCGGCGGCCGCCGGCGGTCGGAACCGGAACGCCAGCTCGAGGCTGCCGCCCGCCGGCAGCCGAACCGGGTCCGAGAACGGCACGGACACCGGCGATTCGTGCTGCTCGCCTCGCCAGAGCGGCTGGCCGTCGACGGTGACGCTCATGAGCGGGCCGTTGGCGGCCGTCGGCCAGAAGAGCGTCAGGTCCGTGACGGCACGGTCGATATCGCGCGGGTTCGTCAGCTTGTAGCGCGCTACGTCGCCGTCGATGCCGACCTCGCCCGCCCCGACACCGCAGTCCCATGCCGCCAAGCCGGTCGTCGTGGAGATCGAGCACCCGTTGCGGGTCGTGCCTTGGAAGCTGTAGCCGTCCTGGGCCGCGTTGTTCTCGAACTCCAGCCCGATCGCCTTGGGCTTGCCCGGCTCGATCTTGATCCCGTCCTCACGGATCCGCGCCAACGGCAGCGTCGCCGGCGAGGCACGATAGCCGTCCTTGAGGTCGACGACCTCCGTTCCGTCCACGGTCACTTTGCGCAGCCGGCCGTTCGTAGCCACCGGCCAGGCGACCTCGAGCGCGGTCAGGCTGTCCTCGGTTTGGCCGGTGTTCTCGACGGTCACCTCGACGCGGTTGCGCGCGCTGGTGGGCACATGCGGTCGGTCCGTGATCCGCACCGGACAGCTCGGGCCGTCGATCCGTGGGCGCAGCACGGCGCGGCAGCCGTTGCGCAGATGGACGACGGCCGCCTTCAGAAGCCACGGCGCGTCCGGATTGCCCCACGCGAAACGGAGTCCGAGCTGCGCCGACTCGCCCGGCGCAAGCTGCCAGCCGGCGTCGTGCGTGGCGAAGAACGGGCTGTTGGCCTTGCCGCTGAAGAGCGTCTTGGGCGTCTCGCCCGGTCCGCGGCGCACCTGGATCTCGGCGAGCGTCGCGTCGTCGCCCGCCCAGCCGAGCTCGACGCCGTCCAGCGTCGTCGTGACGGCCCCGACGTTCGTCAACGTACCCCAGATGACACCTTCGCCCGCGCTCGCGCGCTCGAGGTAGCCGACGACCCGACACGTCGGAGCCGGCAGAAGGCCGACGCCGGGCGGATCGGGCGCTTGCTGCAGGGCGGACAGGCCGCCGGGTGCCATGGGCGCAGCAGATCTACCCGCATCCCGCAGAAGGGTTGCAGGCCGCAAATCCATGCGGCGCAAGCCGACCGCGGCCAGCCCGACCAGTGCGGCCAGACCCAGACCGAGGACGACTTTCCCGCGTCGATGACGTCGATCCATGGCTCTCACTTCAGCACGCACCCGCAAGCGTCGGTCCCGCCGTCGTACGCGTCGTGCGACGGCAGCGGCCCGTCCGCCGAGGGCATTATAGGTTTCCGCATGGCCCCGGCCAACGGGCCGGCGCCGCTCAGGCCCAGGCGAGCGCGGCGCCCGCTCGGATTCGTGTCGGGCTCTGTCCGATGATCGTCGTCGGCTGAGGCATCGGTGTCTCGGTCGGCGCTGGGGTGTCCGAGGGTGCCGGCGTCGGGCTGGGCGGCTCGGTCGTTGCCGTCGCCGTCGGCTCGTCGGTGGCCGTCGGTTGGGGCGTGGCGGTCGGCTGCGGGGTGGCCGTCGGCCGCGGGTTGGCCCGGATCGTGACCCGATCGGCCACGACGAAGCGCTGCTCGCGGTTCGTCACGCGCCCCTCGACCTCGACGAGCTGGCCCTTGCGCAGCTTGCCGCCCCGCACGTTGGCCAGATCGATCGCCACTGCCCACGCCGGCTCGGGCGTGCCGTTCACGCTGATCGCGAGGTCGAACCGGACCTGGCGCCCGTCCTCGATCGGGTCGTTCAGCACCGTGCCCGTCTTGCGGAAGGGCTCGCCGGGTGTTGCGTCCGCCGTCGCCGCGCTGTTCTCGCCGGTCACGGTCGTCGCTCGGTTGGCCGTCGGCCCGCCGCAGCGCTTGTATTCCACGTGCACCTTGCCGCCGACCCGGATGTCGCCCTTGATCGCCGGCTTCACGCCTTCCTTGTCGGGTCCCATGTGGAACTCCAGCCGCCCGCCGCCGTCCAGGCCGATGACCAGCAGATCGTCGAACCGGTACTCGAGCACCGTGCCGCCGGCCTTGGCGTTCGTGCAGCTCTCGTCATGGAGCCGGATGAACGCGGTGGCGACGCCCGCCAGCTTGTCCAGCGGGTCGAACTTCACCTTGAGCGAGACACGGCTGCCGTTGCTGACCCTCGCCCGCTCCTCGGCGGAGAGGCTTCGCAAGTCGATCGTGTAGGCCTGACCGGAGTTGGACAGGAGGAGGCAGCTTTCCGGCCCGGAGCCGTCGGCCGCAAGCGTGACCTGCTGCACCGTGCCCTCCAAGACGCGGTTCGTCACGCCGTTCTCGTCGCCCGACACCATCACGGTCTCGGTGGCCACGGGCTCGCCGGTCGGCTGTACCGTGGCGGTGACGGCATTCGTCGGCGTCGGCAGGACGCCGGGTGTGGACGAGATCGTCGCCGTGGCGGTGATCTCGGGGGTCGACTGAAGCTCCGGCGTGCCGGTGGGCGTGATCGGCTGCGTCGCGCTGATCGTCGCGGTGGCGGTCAGCGGCACCAGCGGCGCGAGCCCTTTGACGCTGACCCGGAGGGCGAGCGGTCGGTTCTCCTCACCGGTGCGGACGTTGAGCCGCAGCTCGACCCCCGTCGGGACATCGAAGAGCGTGTCATAGCCATCGGGCAGATCGAAGCGCGTCTCGCCGTCCCGCCACGTCAGGCCGACGCTGTCCGCCTTGGGCGTGTCGTCGAGCGGCGTGACCCAGAGCGTGCCATACGGCCGCTCCTCGCCCTTGCTGTCCGTGCCGATCGAATCGTAGCGTGCGTTGAACGACGTGTCCTCGGAGCGGCCGGCGGCTTGGGCGCGCAGCGTGTCCGTCAAGCGATCCGTGTGGATCCGGGCCCGCCGCGCCTCGCGGCGCGCGGCATCGAGATCGAACGTCGACAGGAGGATCTGGGCGCCGCGGCTCCACTCCTTGACGGTGTAGAGCGTGTCGCCCGGCAGTGCGGTCGCCACGGCCGGCACGCGGCCGGCGAAGCCGATGCTCAGCAGAACGACCGCGGCCAGCGAGCCGAGCACGCCGATGCGCATGCCGAGCGGGCGGGCCGAGCGGCTGCCGGAGCGGAGCCAGCCGGACAACCGTGACCGGCCGGTGGCGGCTGTCGTGGTGTCCGCAGTGGCCGTCGCGGCGCGGTTTGCACCGGCGATGGCGGCGTGGTGGGCGCGGGCCTGCTCGGCCACGGCCAGGAAGCGCGCGCGGCCGGCCGACAGATCGGGCGAGACGGCGGGCGCGTCCGGCGCGAGGGTCTGTGCGAACGCGACGAGCCGACCGATCTCCGCCGCCCGCCCATCCACGCCGGCCGCCGCCAGGGCGGTCTCGACCGAGAGCCCGCCGGCCGAGGCCAGCAATCCGGCATCGAGCGCCAGGACGGCGTCGGCCTCGGCCGCTTCGGCGGCGGCGAGTAAGCGGGCGCGTCCGGCGGCCAAGTCGGGGACGGCCACCGGTATTGCGGCCGTGCGCAGCTGCGCGGCAAAGGTCGCCAACGCCGCGGCGTCCGACCGATCGCCGTCGGGGACGGCCGCCATGGTTCCGGCTTCGACGGCCGTACCGACGACCACCCCGACGGCCGGACCGGCGGTTGGGGGCAGGAACGAAGCGGCAATCCGCCCATCGAGCGCATCGGCCAGCGATGCCTCGTCGGCAGCGGCGACGGCGAGGAAGCGGGCGCGGCCGGCGGCCAGGTCGGCGGCCGGTGCGGACACGCGCTCGGAATGCAGATCGGAAGCGACCGAGAGAAGCTCGACCAAGTCCGTCAGGTGGTCGGCCAATCGGGCGCGGCCGGCGTCGTCGACTGCCAGCACGGCCAGCGACGCGTCGATGGAGGCGCCGGTGCGCAGCCGGGCGATGGCGGCATCGAGGGCATCGACGAGCCAGTCGTCGTCGGGCGTTGCCGGCGCGGCGGGCACGGGCGGGATCGATCCGCCGCCGCCGCCGCCTTCACCCGGCGCGACGGCCATCGCGAAGGGCGCGGCGGTCCCGTCGGTGCGGAGTGCGCCGGCTGCGGCGAGGAAGCGGGCGCGGCCGGCGGCCAAGCGGTCGGCCGAGAGTGCCGGCGCCGGGCGGGCGGCGCTCGAGAGGTGCTGGACCAGCGCGACGAGCGGTCGCAAGGCGTCCGCCATCATGCCGGAGTCAGCCAGCGCCAACTCAAGGCTCGATCCACGTCGGAGGCGTGCAATACAGGCATCCAGCGCATCGCGCATGCCCGCCAAGCCTCCCTGTCCGTTTCCTGTCGCCATCGGTCCCCAGTCCCCCCGAACGTCAAGTGGTCCAAGTCAAACGCAAATTACAACTCGGCCTCGGCTTCCGCCTCGACCGGATCGAACCCTTCACCGCCGACCACGCGCCGGAGCGCCGACAGCGCCCGATGCTGGAGGGCTTTGATCGCCCCTTCCGTCTTGCCCATGATCTCGGCGACCTCGACGTTGCTGAGGCCTTCGACGAACTTCAAGGCAACCACCTGCTGCTGCTCGTCGGTCAGGAAGCGCATCCCGATCTTGAGCTGGTGCGAATGGAACAGGCCTTCGAACGTGCTCGCGAAGCTTTCCGCCGCCATCCATCGCTCGTCCAACTCGACCCCGTCGCGCTTCGTGGAGCGGCGGAAGTGGTCGACGACGAGATTGTGGGCGATACGGTACAACCACCCCTGCAGGCTGGTGTTCCAGCCACGATCCGTCCGCAGTGCTTCGAGCATGCGCACGAAGACGTCCGAGGTCAGATCCTCCGACAACGCGCTGTTGCCGGTGCGGTGGTAGATGTAGCTGTAGATCTTGCCCGCGTACCGATCGTAGATATCGGTCAGGGCTGCCGGCTCGAACACTTCCGCCTGCCGGCGCAGCATGGCTTCACTCACGATGCGTTCTCCCGTCCGGTTCGCTCATTAAGACGCGCCGAAGGTCGGATGGATACGGAGCCTGGATTGTCGATCGGAAGACCGGTTGACAGAGGGGGCGCTGCGGGTGGCCGTCGCGTCAACCGTCGCGCTGACCCGCGTCCGCGGCGGCCGGCCGCCCCTGGATGTCCCACGGAGCGCCCAGCGTGGCCGGCAGGAAGATCGCATGCGCCTTCTCGGCGGCGATGTCCGCGATCGTGCGCGCCCAGAGGCCGTCCTTGCCGCCGACATACAGGAGCTCGCACGTGCCGTTGAACCGCGCGGTAGCCATGACGTCCATGTACGGCTCGACCTGGAAGCCCGGGCCGGTGCCGGCCGGCAGCCGCAGCCGGTGCCACTGCGCCCCCGCGTCCTCGGACACGAAGAGCCCCAGACCCCACACGGACGCAAAGACCCAGCCGCCGCGCGGCCCGGCGACCACGCTGGCCACCTGCGAGGCGCGGAACGGCGTCGTGCCGACCGGCGCGCCCGGCCCGCCCGGCCCGCCGTCGGAGCCGTAGCCGGTGAACGTGGCGCCCCCGTTGTGTGAGATCCGCAGGCCGTAGGAGCCCGGCGTGTTCGTGCCGGTCTTGGTGACCGATTCCCGCAGTCCGGCGTACACGATCCGCGCGTCGGCCGGGTCGACGGCGATGGATTCCGCTGTGCGGCTGCGCATCGTCGCGTCGCCGACGGCGGTCCATGCCCCCGGCGCGTCGGACGCGGCGTCGGCGATCGTGAAGAGGCCGTCGCCGTCCAGCGACGCCCAGAGCCGCCCGTTGCGGTCCAGCGCCAGGTCCCAGAAGTAGCCGTTGAAGCGCTCGACGTCGCCGGTCAGCGTCGACCAGGGCTCGTCGCCGCGCTGCCGCCAGACATGGGCGCGCGCCTTCTCCGTGCCGAGCCCGACATCGTCGATCTGGTCCGTCGCCCCGGCGAACGTCGTGCCGTCGGCTGCCTCGATGGCGCGGGCGGTCCGGCCTTGCAGCAGCGTGACGCCCAGCACGCCGTCCGGCTCGGCGTGCACGATGCCCCCGCCGGCCAGGCCGGCCGCCAGGCGCCCGCTGTCGGGCCGCACCGCGACGCCCAGCACGGGCATCGTGCTCGGGTCGAACGCCGTGAACGGGTTGGAGGTCAGCGCGTTCAGGTCGATCGCCCGGACGGAGGCGCTGCCGGCGCCGCCGAGGCTGCTGGCGCGGTACGTCCCGGCGTACAGCCGCTGCCGCCCGGCCGCGACGTCGACGGCCAGCGACTGGGCGACGAACGGGTTCGGCAGCGGTACGTGCTGCCACCCCGCGGTCGTGCACGCCGCCTGGGGGGCGAGGGGCGCGGCATGGGCAAGGGCTGCCGGCATGCCGTGCGCAAGCGCGACGCCGATCGCCGCCGCGATCGCGAGACGTGATGTCATGTTGTGCTCCGCCGCGCCGCGTCGCCGCACGCGGCGCGGCGGCAACGGGTTGAGGTCGATCACGCGGGGGCTGCGAACCCTCATGGACCCACCGGCGTCGGGGTGATGAACGGCACGAAGAGGGTCGGGGTGACGGTGGGGTTCACCGGCGTGGCGGACGGGGGGTTCGCGGTCGGCCCCGGCTCGGGCGTCGGCGGGGGGGTCACGCCGGGCCAGAGCGTGGCGGTGGGCGTCGGGGTCGGCGGGGGCGGCGGCGGCGGGGTGGGGTACAGCACAACCGTGCGCAGCCAGTACGGGCGCGAGGCGTCGAAGGCCCCCCGGGTGTAGACGACGACGTGGACGACCTGCCTTGTGGGATACACCGGCCAGTCGAAGACCTCGTTGTCATCGCCGTCCCGGACCGCGTACGCATAGGTCGGGCATGGCGGCGACGTCGTCTGCCACGGGCCGACGAGGATGTCGTAGTCCAGGTCGTTGGGCGGCCGCATCTCGGTGCGGTATTGGACGCCCGGTTCGAGCTCGAACTTGTAGTAGTCGCGGTTGCTCGTCGTGTTGCCGGTCAGCGGGGCGCGGACGATGAAGTCGATCGGGACGAGGATGGCGCTGGAGCACGTGTTGTTGCCCTCGAAGCTGTCCTTCATCGGCGTCGGTGTGCGTGTGGGCGTCGGGGAGGCCTTGGGGGTTTCGGAGGGGTTGGGCGTCGAGGTGCCGCGGTCGAACATCGTCACGCCGAGCTCGTACGTCGCGCTGCCGCCGCCCGACGGCCCGCGGTTGTCGACGGTGATGATCGCCTGGCCGTCGCCGGCCGCCTGGAACGTCACCTCGGACTCGAACGTGAGCGCCGACGCGTCGTCGCTCCAGCAGCCGAAGGTGTCGTTCCAGGGCGTGCAGCTCGTCCCGCCCGGAAGGTCGCCGACGGCCAGCACGGTGTCGACGCCGGCGGCGAGGCCCTTGGTGAAGACCCGGTACCATCGGCCGCCCTTCACCGGGAACGTCGCGAGGTCGATGTCGAAGTCGCTGCAGAAGTTGTGCTTCTGGGTCGTCGCGCTGTCGCCGATGCCTACCAGGATCGGCTTCTGCTGGCCGCGCGAGCTGTCAGGCTCGAACTCGTCCGGCTCGGTGCACGTGCGCGGCGACTGGCCGGGGGCGAGCGTCGGCGGAACGAGCGTCGGCAGCGGCGTGTTCGTCGGCTCCGGCGCGGGCGTGTCCGTGTCGCGGGGCGTCGCGGACGGGCCAGTGTCGGGCGTCGGTTCGTCCGGTGAGATGAAGACCTGCGTCGGCGCCGGGGTCGATGTCGGCGGCGGCTGCAGGAGCCACTGGTCGCCGACCGCGGTCTCCATCGTCGTCATGTTCTTGACGATGATCGCGTACTCCTGGCCGGTCGGCCATTGCTCGTTGAACGCGACCGGCGCCGAGAACGAACCGTCGGGCTGTGACCCCAATTGGGTGACCGGGACCGTGCTGTCCCACTGGTCGGGCGGCACACCTGCCTCGCGGCGGGCGATCCAGACGGCCAGCGATGTGTCGGCGGGCCAGCCGGTGCCGCTGATCACGGGGCTGCGCGGGTCGGTGAGGTCCACCCTTACGGTGCCGCCCGGTGCCTTGGCGGGCCCGTCGAGCTTGGGCGTCACCGCCCGCACCTCGCGCGCGTCGACGACGAGCGCCGCCGGGTCGGCGCTGTTCAGCTTGCCGTAGGCCACGATCGACTGGCCGCGCACGAGCGCGAGCGGGTCCGTGATCTCTTCACCGTCCGCGAGAAGGCGCGTCGTGCCGGGCACGTAGCGCATGGCGGAGACGCCGTCCGTGCCGTCCTCGATCATGAGGAGCCCGGTATCGGGGTCGTAGTTCACGAACGTGCCCTCGAAACGGCCCTCGCTGGGGTCGAGCAGCGCCATCTCCTTGCCGTTCGGCCCGTCGAGGCACGTCGGGCAGACGTCCTCGCCGGTGTCGCGCTCGATCTTGGCGACGCTGGCGGCTTGGATCCCGTACCAGACGGCCACCGGGCGCGCCGCAGCGCGCGAAGTCTCGCTCGGGAAGAACACGTAGTGCGTGTCGTCCGTCTCCAGCAAGAGCCGGGCGCAGAACTCGCGCGGGTTGAGTTGGCGGGCGAACGCGTCGATCTGCGGGTCGGCCGTCGCCGTGCCCGCGCGCGTCACGGCGCCGCCGGTGCCCACCGCGCCGGTCGCGGCATCGGGCAGCTTGCCGATGAGCTGGACGCGCGGCAGCCGGCCGCCGTCGCACATGTCGTTCTCGGCGAAGACGCGGCCGGTGAACGTCAGTACCGTGGCCAGGCCGAGGACGATGCCGATCGCCGTCAGGCCGGCGCGGCGGTGCTCGTCGTCGGACAGCGGGCCGCTGTTGGCCATCAGGCGGCTGCCGCGAAGTTGAACGAAGGCGGCGTTCAAGGCCGGATAGCGGAGGCGCCAGTCGGCCGGCGGCTGCCACGTGCCGAGCCGTATACATAGGAGGCGCCAGAGGGTCCAAAGGGGCACGGCCAGCGCGACGAGGACGGCCAGGAGGCCGAGCCTGGCGTACCACTCGCCCGTCTTCCAGAGTCCGAACACGGCGCCGAGCCAGCCGCTGACGGGCAGCGACCGCCCGACGGCGCCGCCGGCCTGTACGGCTTGCGGGATGAGGACGTAGTAGCCGGCGAAGAAGGCGATGAACAGCCCGAAGACGACGATCGGCCGTCCGGGCGAGCGCACGGTGTCCCGCAGCAGCCGACGTGCCAGGAGATAGCACGCCACCGGGATCGCGGCGAAGAGGGCGATGACGAGGAGGAGCGCCAGCAGGATGAGCGGGCTGGCGAGCAGCGTGGCCAGCGTCAGGCCGACGACGTTCCCCAGCCCGGCGAGGAGGTTGGCGGGGTCAGTGAACGTGATCAGGCCGGCATCCGTCAGCCGGAACCCGCCGACGAAGTACGACCGGCGGTAGAGCCAGCCCCAGAACTGGACGAGGACGAGGAGCGCGACGGCCAGCCCCAACAGCGTGGCCGGCGTCATCGGCGGCAGCCACGACAGCCAGCCGCCCTCGCCGCGCGCCGCCGTCCACACACCGCCGAGGCGACCGCCGAAGCCGCCGCCCGGGTCGTCCGGGGCGCTGCGCCCGCCGCCGGCCGGAACCCCTCCGCGCGGCGCCCGGCCGCGGCGTTCGACATACGCACTGCCGAGGTCGATGCTGTCGACGACGGCGCCTTCGAGCTTGGCCTCGGTCAGGTCGGCGCCGGTGACGTCGGCCCAGGCCAGGTTCACGCGGCCGAGGTCCGCCTGCCGCATGTTCGCGCCGCGCAGGACCGACCAGCGGGCATCGGCTTGGCGCAGCACCGTCGCGTGCAGATCGGCGCCTTCGAGGATCGTCCAGCGCAGGTCGGCATTCGTGAGGTCGGCCCGGCTGAGGTCGGCGCCCCGCAGGTTGAGGCTGGAGAGGTCAACGCCACGCAGGTCGAGCCCCGAGAGGTCGACGGCGCCCTGTGTCTGCTCGATGCGCTCGATGATCTGTTCGCGGGAAAGGGTCATGGGTCCGTTGCCTTTGGCCTCGGGGCGGGATGATAGCACACGGGGTTCAGCCGCCTGTCTCGATCAGGCCGCTTCGATCAGGTTGCTTCGATCAGGTTGCTTCGATCAGGCAGTGCCCCGTCATGGGCGGCGGGGCGGCGATGCCGAGGAGCGCGAGCAGCGTCGGGGCCACGTCGGACAGTCGGCCGTTCGCCAGGGCGATCCCCGGTTCACCTTCCCCGCGCTGCGCGTACGCCGACCCGACGAGGACGATCGGCACCGGGTTCGTCGTGTGCGCCGTGTGCGGCGCGCCGGTCACGGGATCGATCATCATCTCGGCGTTGCCGTGATCAGCCGTCACGAGCGCCACGCCGCCGCGTGCCAGCAGCGCCTCGACGATGCGGCCGAGACAGGCGTCCGTTGTCTCGACGGCCTGCACCGTCGCGGCCAGGTCGCCGGTGTGGCCGACCATGTCCGGGTTGGCGAAGTTCACGACGATCAGGTCGTCCCCGCCGTCGGCGATCCGCGCGACGACGAGGGCGCACAGCGCCGGCGCGCTCATCGCCGGCTGGAGGTCGTACGTGGCGACGCCGGGCGACGGAATGAGCTGCCGCTCCTCGCCCGGGAAGGGCGCCTCCCGTCCGCCGTTGTAGAAGTACGTCACGTGGGCGTACTTCTCGGTCTCGGCGGTGTGGAACTGGCGCATGCCCGCCTCGCTCACGACGCGGGCCAGCGGCTGGGCGACGTCGTCGGACGGGAACGCGACGGCGGCGGTCTGCGCATCGGCGTACTGCGTCAGCGTCACGACGTCGATCCGCGCGAGCTGCCGCCGCTCGAAGCCGGCGAAGGTCGGATCGGTCAGAGCCGCCAGCAGTTGGCGCATGCGATCCGCGCGGAAGTTGAACAACACGACGGCATCGCCGTCCGACACGCGGGCCAGCGGCCGACCGTCCGCGTCCGAGAGGACGGTCGGGGGGATGAACTCGTCCGTCGTGCCGGCGTCGTATGCCGCCTGCACCGCCGCCTCGGCCGACGGAGCGGTCGAGCCGACCCCGTCGACGATGGCCCGCCACGCCAGCGCGGTGCGGTCCCACCGCTTGTCACGGTCCATCCCGAAGTAGCGCCCGCCGATCGTGGCGAACCGCCCGATGCCCACGCGCGCGAAGTCGGCCTCGGCCGCGCGCACGAAGCCGAGCGCGCTCTGGGGAGCGGTGTCGCGTCCGTCCGTGAACGCATGGACCCAGACGCTGGTCACGCTCGCGGCGCGCGCTGCAGACAGCAGAGCGATCAGGTGCCCCGAAGTTGCGTGAACGCCGCCGTCGCCCAGCAGTCCGATGAAATGGACGGCGGAGCCGCGCGCGCGCGCGCCATCGAAAGCCGCGCGCAGCGCGGGGTTCTCGCTGAACGTGCCGGCCGCCGCATCGGCGTTCAGGCGCGTCAGGTCCTGCAGGACGATGAAGCCGGCGCCGAGGTTCAGGTGGCCGACCTCGCTGTTGCCCATCTGGCCCGCCGGCAGGCCGACGTCGAGGCCGGAGGCGATCAGCTCGGCGTGCGGGTAGGCGGTCAGAAGTGCGTCCATCGTCGGCGTGTGGGCCAACGACACGGCGTTGCCGGGGCCGGGCGGGGCAAGCCCCCAGCCGTCGAGGATGATCAGCGCCACGGGGCGGGCGGTGGTCGGGATGGCGGTGCCGGTGCCTTCGGGGGCGGGCACCGGGGCGGGCATGGGAGAGGCATCGGCTGTCGGCATGGTGCTTGGCTCCATGAAGGTGGCGGACAGGATGGGCAGACGGGGTGAGGGGGGGCTGAGGGGGGAGTGAGGTTATGGGGGACGGGCAACTACCGCAACGCCCGCCACACATCCGCCTCCACCAGCCGTTCCACCGGCGCCCGGTCGTCGGTAAGGATGCGCGCGTCGGCGGACAGCGGCATCGTCATCCGCCATCGCCCCGCCATCGCGTCCGCCGCCGCGCGAGCGACGTGCATCGCGCCGTCAGGCGAAAGCGACGTGCGCCGCGCCTCGAACGCCCCCGGCCCGGGCGGCGCGCCGGACGCGACGAGCACGCGATTGTACGCATCCGGCCGTTCGATCCGGCCGATCCAGCCGAAGACCCCTCCCAGCGTCGCCGCTGCGCTGCCGGTGAGCGCCCCCCCGTCGCCGGCAGGGTCGACGAGGTTGAGGGCGACGACGCCGCCGGGGGCGAGACAGCGGTGGGCGAGCGTGAAGAACTCGCGGGTCATGAGATGGAAGGGCGGGTAGGGGCCGCGGTAGGCGTCGAGGGCGATGAGGTCGTAGGGGGGGAGGGGGAGGATGCTTGGCGAAACGGGAGGGACGGCGACGGTTGAGGCGCATCGCGCGTTCATCCAGATCCGGCCGTCGGCGATGTGGACGGTCAGGCCGGGGATGTCGTCGAGGGACATGTGGGCGCGGGCGATCGCGACGACATCCGGGTCGATCTCGACGCCGTCGATCTGCACGCCGGGCCACGCCGCGGCGAGGGTACGGGCGACGGTGCCGCCGGCGAGGCCGATGACGAGGGCGCGTCGGACGGCGGGCGGCGCGTCGCCGGGGGCGAGGAGGGGGGCGGCGGCCATGTCGTCCCAGACCGTGCCGGTGAGGGCGCGGTCGGCGTCGTGGATCGACTGGACGGCGGCGCCTTCGTCGAAGAGCAGGAAGCGGCGGCCGGCGGATTCGACGATCTCGATGTAGTGGGTGCGGCCCTCGCGCCAGGCGACGAGCCGGGCGCCGTCCGTGCGGTCGCCGTGCCCGACGGGGGGCTGAGCGGCGGCCGTGCGCGTTGCGGCGACGACAACAGCCGCGAGGCAGGCGAAGGCGGCGGCCATCGCGTAGGCGAGGCGAGAACGCGAGCGGGCGGGTTCGGCGACGAGTGCGATGGCGGCGACGAGCGTCAGCGCTGCGCCCCATGCGGCGAAGGACAGGCGGACGCCGAGGAGCGGGAGCGTGCCGAACGCGGTGCCGAAAGTGCCGAGGAGGCTGCCGAGGGTCGACCATGCCAGGATGCGTCCGCTGCCGCCCGCCGGTGCCGGGCCGCGTGCGGTGGGATCCGCCGCCGACGGCGCGGCGCCGGGCCGCGGGCCGTCGCCGCGCCGCGAACCGGCGATGACGAGCGGCACGACCATGCCGAGGAAGATCGTCGGCAGGGCGACGAACGTCGCAGCCACTGCAAGCGCCGCCGCCGCGACGCGCGCATCCATGTTGGCCGTCGCGCGCTGGCCGGCGTAGAGCGCGTACGGAGCGAGGCCCCATGCCGCCGCCACGAACAACCCGCCGATGGCGGCAACGTTGGCGGCGCTGTGGCGGCAGGCGGCCGCGGTTTCCTCGACCGGCGACAGCGGGCCCGCCGGTCGGGCCCACGGTTGCCAGCCGCGACCGGCTGCCGCACGGCGGACGTCGAGCCCGCTGAGCGCGCTTCCGGCCGCCAGCCCGGCCAGCGTCAGCCCGATCAGCGTCGCCCAGACCGGCATCGACATCCCGAAGCTCGGCGCGAGCAGGCGGGCACCGGCGATCTCGAGGGACATCGTGGCGGCGCCGCACGAGAAGGCGAGGGCGTCGGCAACGAAACGGGGCGGGCCGGCTGGCCCGCCCCGTGGTTCGGCAGACGGATGCGGTGTGGCGGTCGGCAGCGACGTCGTCATCGCGTCGTCGGCCCGGCCCGAACGCCGGCGCGTCAGGCGCTCTCGATCCCGTCGGCCTGGTCGTCGACTTCGACGTCCGCGCCGAGGACGAGCGGCACCGGCGCCTCGGCATGGGCGCGCTTGGCCGGCCGGGCGGCGGGATCGGCGGGCACGCCGGCGCGGGTGAGGAGGAGCGGTGCGGCGCCGCCGAGGACGGTTTCACCGCGGACGACGCACTTCGTGATGTCGTCGCGCTCCGGGATCTCGAACATCGTCTCGAGGAGCGTGCGCTCGAGGATCGTCCGCAGGCCGCGCGCGCCGGCCTGCATGCCGAGCGCGGCGCCGGCGATCGCCTTGAGCGCATCGTCCGTGAACTGCAGCTCGACGCCGTCCAGGATGAAGAGCTGCTGGTACTGCTTGATCAGCGCATTGCGCGGCTCGGTCAGGATCCGCACGAGCATCGGCTCGTCCATCGGGTCGACGGCGACGACGACGGGCAGGCGGCCGACGAACTCCGGGATCAGGCCGAACGTGAGGAGGTCGTCCGCCAGCGTGTGCTGCAGGATCCGCGGCTCGTCGATCACCGCGGCCGCGCCGCCGTCGCCCGACTGGAAGCCGAGCGAGCCGGCGCGCAGGACGCGCTTGCGCACGACCTGGTCGAGGCCCGGGAAGGCGCCACCGCAGATGAACAGGATGTCGGATGTGTCGAGCTGGATGAACTCCTGATGGGGGTGCTTCCGCCCGCCCTGGGGCGGGATGTGGGCCACCGTGCCCTCGATGATCTTCAGGAGCGCCTGCTGCACCCCCTCGCCGGACACGTCCCGCGTGATCGACGGATTGTCGCCGCTCTTGCGGGCCGTCTTGTCGATCTCGTCGATGTAGATGATCCCCTTGCTCGCCCGCTCCAGGTTGCCGTCCGCCGCCTGGATGAGCCGGAGAAGGATGTTCTCGACGTCCTCGCCGACGTAGCCGGCCTCGGTCAGCGCCGTGGCGTCGGCGATGGTGAACGGGACGTCCAGCAGGCGGGCGAGGGTCTGCGCCAGCAGCGTCTTGCCGCAGCCCGTCGGGCCGATCAGGAGGATGTTGCTCTTCGCGAGCTCGGCCGTCTCGGCGTTCGCCTCGGCGTGGTGGATCCGCTTGTAGTGGTTGTAGACCGCCACCGCAAGCACCTTCTTGGCCCGCTCCTGGCCGATGACGTACGCGTCCAACCCGTCGTAGATCTCGCGCGGCGACGGGACGTGCGGCAGGAAGAGCTCGGGCGTCGAGGTCTCGCGCGCTTCCTCATCCGCCAGGATCTCCTTGCAGAGATCGACGCACTCATCGCAGATGTAGACCGAGTCCGGGCCGGCGATCAGCCGCGTGACCTGGTCCTGCTGGCGCTTGCAGAACGAGCAGAAGTGGCTCTTCGATCGGGGCTTCGTCATCTGGGGCACTCCGGTGTTCGCGGGGCGACGCGGTACGTGGCTCAGCCGGCGATGCCGTTGAGCGCGGCAAGTCCGGGTCCGCGCGTCGGCGCCGGCAGGCCCTCCGGGCCGGGCAGCACCTCGTCCACGAGGCCGTAGTCCACGGCCTCCTGCGCCAGGAGGAAGCGGTCCCGCTCGAAGTCGCTGGCCACCTGCTCCTGTGTCTGGCCGGTGTGGAAGGAGATGATCTGCTGGATCCGGTGGTTCAGCCGCAGCAGCTCGCGCGCCTGGATCTCGACGTCCTGGGCGTAGCCGCGGCTGCCGCCGCCGGCCGGGTGCATGTGGATCGTGGCGTTCGGCAGTGCAACGCGCTTGCCCTTGGCTCCGGCGGCCAGGAGCACCGTGGCCATCGAGGCCGTCGTGCCGATCGCGTACGTGCGGACGTCGGCGCGGATGAGCTGCATCGTGTCGTAGATCGCCAGGCCGGCGTACACGATGCCGCCCGGTGAGTTGATGTAGAAGTGGATGTCCTTGTTCGGATCCTCGCGGTCGAGGAAGAGCAGCTGGGCCACGATGACGTTGGCCACCTGGTCGTCGATGGGGGTGCCGAGGAAGATGATCCGCTGGCTGAGCAGCAGACTGTAGATGTCGAAGGCGCGCTCGCCGCGGCCGGTCTGCTCGATGACCATCGGGATCATCGCCTGCGCGCGATCGGATTCGGGGTGGCTCACGGAGGACTCCTCTCGAGTCGAAACGAATGTGGAGGGGGGTGTGGGGATGGGCCAGGGCGGCTTGGATGGCGGTGTCGGGTCGGGGGCGATGGGGCGGTCAGGCGGACTCGGCGGTCGTGGCGGCGTCGTCCGGTGTCGCGGCCCCGTCCGCGTGCCCGCTCGTGATCGCCATCAGGCGGGCGATGGCGCGGCTGGACAGGATGCGGGCGCCGAACGAGCTGCGCATCTCGTGGACGGAGGGCATCGGACCGCGGCGCGATCGGTCGCCCTTGGTGCTCGGGCCGCCCCGGCCGTCCTTCTTGCTGCCGCCGACGAGGCGGCTGAAGAACTTCACCTCGTCGTCGATCTCGTTGGATCGGACGCGGATCCCCTCGGCGGCACAGAACTCGGTCAGGACGAGCTGGCGCCGGATGCGCTTGTCGGCTTCGCCCTCGATCTGGGCGTACAGCGCCTCGGCGCCCTCAGGCTGGAGCCCGAGCCATTGTTCGAACGCCAACCCTTGCTCCTCGACCTTGGCCTTGAGGTCGTGGACGTAGCGGGCGATCTCGGCGTTCAGCAACTGCGGCGGGAAGTCGACACTCGCCGCGGCGATGAGGGCGTCGAGCGCGGACTCGATGTGCTGATCCTGGAGCGCCATCCGCGCGCGCTCCTCCATCTGCGCCCGCACCCGTGCCCGCAGCCCCTCGACGCTGTCGACGTCGGCCAGCGTCGCCGCCAGCGTGTCGTCCAACTCGGGCAGCTGCAGCTCGGCGACGCGCGCGACGGTGCCGCTGAACGCGACGGGCTTTTCCTGCAGTTCGGCGGCCGGCCAGAACGCGGGGTAGGTGATGGTGAAGTCGAGCGCCTGGCCCGCAAGCGAGCCGATCAACGCGTCGATCACGGCCGGCGGCAGCCGCGTGGCGTCGAACCGATCGGGGTCGAGGGCAAGCGTCAGTGCCTCGTCCTCGAAGACGACGGCATCCGCGTGACGGCCGACCAGGCTGAGCGTGACGATGTCGCCGGCCGCGGCCGCGCGCTCGACGTCCGTCAGTACCGCCATCTCGCGCCGCCAGCCCTGGAGCACCGCGTCGACCTCGTCGTCGCCAACTTCCGGCAGGTTGGGGGCGGGGACGCGCAGCGCGCGGTAGTCGCCCAGCGTGACGGTGGGTTGGAGCGGGACGGTCACCTCGATCGTGAGCGGGTCCCGGCCGACGACGTTGGCATCGACCGACACGCCGGTGTACGCCTCGCCGGGCTCGACGGCTTGCCGGGCGCCGCGCTGCGCGAGCTTCTCCACCGCTTCGCTCTCCAGCGCCTCGGCGCCGAGCAGCACCTCGAGCCGATCGAGCGGCGCCGTGCCGGGGCGATAGCCGGGCACGCGCGCCCGCTTGCCGAGTTCCTTGGCCACGTCCTGCTTGGCGCGCGCCACGTCGTCGTCCGTGACGACGATCGTGATCTTGCGCTGGCGCTGGCCAAGCTCTTCGCTGCTGACGTGCAACCCGGACTCCTGTCTCGCGGCTCTTCACGGGGATCAAGCGGATCGTCGGGATCAATCGGACCATCGGGGCCAAGAGGGGCGCGGTTCCGCACGGATGGGGAAGGGGAGACTCGAACTCCCACGGGTCGCCCCACATGCTCCTAAGGCATGCGCGTCTGCCAATTCCGCCACTCCCCCGCGCCGCGGTGGATTATAGCGGTCGGTGCAGGGCGGGGATAGCTGATTCCGCGCCGGCCGAACCGTTCTAGCACGACATTAACGGCCGCGCACGGTCCAGTATTCTTCGGGCGGCCAGGCATGGTTCGAGCACGCGGCGCGCAGGTAGTCCTGGCGGTAGCGGCGGATCTCGTCCTGAATGCCCTCACCGTCCAGCAACGCCATGTCGGCGATCGCCCGGATCGGCAGCCCGCAGACCGGGCAGATGATCACCTCGTCCAGGCTGCGCCGCCAGGCCGGGTTGCGCTCCTGCCATGCGCGGACGGCCGGAGGGACGCCGGTGCTCTCCTGGTAGAAAACGATGGCGACGGTGTCGCTGCGGGTCATGGCGATGGAGTCGCCGTCGCCGACGCGATCGAGGCCCCCTTCGGCGCCTCGACGATGATCGTCCACTCCGCCTCGTCGGTCGAGCCCGAAAGGAGCAGCGTCGCCGTGCGCTTCAGTCCCTTGTCGGCAAAGCGATCGGAGCGATCGACGGTGTGCAGGAAGACGAACGAGCCGTCCTCCTCGCTGTCCAGGCCCCAGCCGAACGCCGTCATCTGCTCCTTGTACCACGTGACGAGCGCGTCCTCGTCGAAGTCGTCCATCGCGTACTCGGCCGCCGCGTCGAGGTCCGCCGTCGCCGGCTCGTACGCCACGCGCGTCGCGGCCACCGGCACCGGGATGTCCGCCAGGTCGGCGTCCTGCACGGGATGCCACGGATCGGCCGCCGGGTCGGCGGTCGGCGTCACGGTCGGCTCGAGCCGGGCGACGACGGTCGGCGTGACGGGCTGGCCGGCGATCGCGACGGCCGTGGACTCCGCCGGCGTCTCGGCCGGCGTGCCGCCGCAGCCGACGAGGGCGAGGGCAGCGGCGGCGAGTGCGGTGGTGGCGGTCAGCAGCGGGATCTGGCGGCGCGACATGGCGGTTCCTCACAGGCAGGGGACGGTCGTCGATCTCGGGGAAGCCCGGCGCTGACGGTCGGTCCGGCGGGCGAGGGCCGATGATACAACAGGGTCGGCGCCATCGCCCGTATCATCTGCGCATGACGCCCGCGCCGACCGCCGCCCCGCCCGTGCCGACGCCCATCGAACGCGCCTTCTTTGCCCGCGATGCCGAGACCGTCGCCCGTGCGCTCGTCGGCGTCACGCTGGCGGTGGCCGGGACGGGCGGCGTGCAGCGCGTCCGCATCGTCGAGACCGAAGCGTACGTCGGGGCGCACGACTTGGCGTGTCATGCGGCGCGCGGTCGGACGGCGCGCACGGCGGTCCTGTTCGGCCCGGCGGGTCATGCCTACGTCTACCTGATCTACGGCCTGCACCACCTGTTGAACGTTGTCACCGGTCCGGCGGGCGATGCGCAGGCGGTGCTGTTGCGCGCGGCCGAGGTCGTCCGTCCCGACCGGGCCCTCGACATCGCCGCGTGCCGCGGCCCCGGCCTGCTCGCCCGGCACCTCGGCGTCACCCTTGCCGACGACGGCCGCAACGTCTGCCCGACCGACGCGCCCGCCGGCGCCCGCCTGTGGTTCGAGGACGGTACGCCGCCTGCGCACCTGGCCGCCTCGGCGCGCATCGGGGTGGACTACGCCGGCCCATGGGCGGCCGCTCCGCTGCGCTTCTTCGACCCCGACAGCCGTGCCGTCAGCCGGGCGCGCCCGCCCCGCCCGGCTGCCCGGGCGAGCGCCGAACGCGGATCCCGGCAAGGCGTCGCCGGCCGCCCGTCCGATCGCCGCGGCGGCGATAACGAGCCTCCAACACACCGCTAGCGCCTCTCTAACGGGCGCGTCCTACGCTTCGGCCCACACACACGCGATGCGTCCGGCGCCGAGCCGCCGGGCGCGCCGATCGAACGAGGAGAACGGAACAATGTCGACGAAGATCGTGCGCCGCAATTGGAGCCCCGTGACCGACCTTGCCCCCGATGTACTCTCGCTGCGCCAGGCGATGGACCGGCTCGTTGCGGACAGCGTTGTCCGGTGGCCGGCCGGCGCGCCCGCCCGCGCCAGCGGCCCCCTCGCGCCGGCCGTCGATGCCTGGGAGGAGGGCGACACCGTGATCGTCGAGCTGGCGATGCCCGGAGTGGCGCCCGACGCGTTCGACGTGACGATCGAGCGCGACACCCTCGTCGTGTCCGGCGAGGTGCCGGCGCAGGCCGCGGACCGGACGTGGCTGATCAAGGAGCGCCCCCACGGCCGCTTCGAGCGCCGCTTCGACCTGAGCGTGCCGCTCGACGTCGAGCGCATCACGGCCAACTATGCGGACGGCATCCTCCGCCTCGAGCTGCCGAAGGCCGAGTCGGTGAAGGCGCGCAAGATCGAGGTTGCACGGAACTGAACCCGGAATCACCCCATTCCCGCCGGCACGTCCTTCTTCCCCCCGAAATCGACGAACCGGTAGCCCATCCCGCGCTCGGTCACGATGTAGCGCGGACGGGACGGATCGGGCTCGATCTTCTGGCGCAGGTAGGTGATGTAGAGCCGGACATAGTTGTCCTGGTCGATGTACTCCGGCCCCCAGACGTTCGTCAGGATGACCTCGTGCGTCTGGAGCCAGCCGGCGTGCTTCACCAGGTGGTAGAGCAGGCGCCACTCCGTCGGCCGGAGCTTCACCCGCTCGCCCTTGACGATGACCTCGCGGTGGGCGAAGTCCAGCTGGAGGTCGTCGTCGACGACGACGATCCGGTTGTCGCGCGGCGTCTGGACCCGGCGCAGGACGGCACGGGCGCGGCTGACGAGCTCGCTGGGCGAGAACGGCTTGGCCACGTAGTCGTCCGCGCCGAGGTCGAGGCCGCGGATGCGGTCCGTCTCGTCGGCTTGCACCGTCAGCATGATCACCGGGACGTCGGAGAAGGTGCGCAGCTCGCGCAGCGTTTCGAAGCCGTCCATGCCGGGCATGTTCACGTCGAGGACGACGAGGTCCGGGAGCGTTTCGCGCACCTTCTGCACGCACGTCGCTCCGTCGTGCGCCTCATCGACCCGAGCGCCCTGCATCGCGAAGTTCACGCGGACGAACTGGATGATCCGCTGCTCGTCGTCGCAGACGAGGACGAGCCGGTCCTTCAGCAATGCGGCGTCCGTCATGTGCTCCCCCTCTGTCGTCCGTCGTCGCTCTCCGGCGGTTGGCCGCCGCCGGCGCTGCCGGCGCCGCCGTCACCGCTCACGATTCCGCCGCGCTCCGCCGCCGCCCGCGGCAGCCGCACCGTGAACGTGCTCCCCTCGCCCGGCGTGCTCCGGACGTCGATCCGACCGCCGTGCGCGCCGACGATCGCCCGGCACATGTAGAGACCGAGGCCGGTGCCGTCGGCTCCGCCGTCCGTGTGGGCGCGGAAGAACCGGCCGAAGAGCTGCGCCTGGTCGGCGGGGTCGATGCCGATCCCCCGGTCGATCACTTGGACGATCACCTCGCCGGCCCGGCCGTCGTCGTCCGCGCCGTCGCCGCCCAGAACGACGGCGATCGGCGTGCCGGGCGCCGAGTACTTCACGGCGTTGGACAGGAGGTTGTCGAAGACCTCCCGCAGCCGCACGGGGTCGGCGACGATCGGTCCGACGTCGGCCAGCTCGGTCTGCCAGCGGCGATCGGGGTGGACGCGCCGGAACGACTCGACGGAGCGGGCGAGCATGGCGCGCAGGTCGACGGTGTGGCGGTCGAGCGGCAGCGCGCCCGCGCGGAGGCGGGCGGCCAGCAGGAGCTGGTCGACCATGTGCGTCAGGTGCGTCGTCTCGTCGAGGATCACGTCGACGGCCTGCGCACGGAAGGCATCATCGCCCGCCATCTGCGGCTGCTGGAGCGTCTCGGCGAAGCCACGGATGAGGGCGAGCGGCGTTTTCAGCTCGTGCGACAAGCCGGCCAGGAAGGTGTTCTTGGCGGCCTCGGCCTCGCGGAGCGCGGAGACGTCGACGACGTTCACGACATAGCCGCCGGCCGCCGCAGGCGCCGATCCTGCCGGTGACGCGGACGTCGAGGCCCCGCCGTTCGGGGCGTCGACCTCGCCGACGGCAAGGGCTACCGGGGCCATCGGCGTGATCTCGATCTGCAGCCACGGCTGGCGCGGACCGCCCGGCAGGCGTCCGGCGATCGGCCCGCCGCCTTCCGCGGCGCCGGCCGGTTCGAGGGCGACCCGCCGCCCGTCCTCGGCCTCCAGCGGCAGCGCGTCGCCCAGCGCCCGGCCGGCGAGGTCTTCGCGCCGCACGCCGAGCAGCCGCTCCGCCGCCGGGTTCGCGCCGACGATCCGGCCCGCGCCGTCCAGCAGCAGGATGCCGGTCGGGCTGCCGTCGACGACCTCGGCCAGCTGGTGTTCGCGCGCCGCCAGTCGGGCGTGGAGCATCGCGTTCTCGATCGCGATCGCGGCCTGGTCGGCGAAGGCGCGCAGCACCTCGTCGTCCGCCGACGCGAAGACCGCCGCGCCCTGGCTGCGGAAGACGACGATCTGCCCGATCTCGCGGGCGCGCCGCCGCAGCGGCAGCGTGACGACGTCGAGATCCTCGTCGTCGCCCGGCAGCGTGCGGACGGCGACGAGCGGGCCGGCGGGCGGCGGGAGCGCGGGCAGCGAGAAGTTGGCGGGCGGCAAAGCGAGGGCGGTCATGCGCTCGCTCGTCAAGCTGTCGACCGCCGCGGCGGGTTCGGCGCCGGCTGCCGTGACGCTTGACCCGCCGCGGACGGACGCGCTGCCGGCCGCCGGCGCGGACCACGCCGGGTCGAAGCTGCTGTGCAGGTGCTCGACGAGCTTTTCTTCGAGGTGATAGCTCGCCACGATCCGGAGCCCGTCGTCGCCGTGCGCGCCGCGCCCGACCTCCGGTCCGCCTGCGCCCGCCGAGCCGACGCTGCCGCCGCCGTCGCCCCGGATCGCGATCGCACCCGCCGTGCCGCCGGTCATCGTGACGGCGGTCTTGAGGACGAGCGCCATGACGTCGCGCGGCTCGAGCGCCTCGGTCATGGCGCGGGCGATGCCGAGGAGGTAGTCGCGCTGGCGGAGGGCGGGGGTCGGGGGAGGGGACATCGGGGACCATTCTAGACCCTTGTGCGGTTCGATGACGGGCTGTCGGCCGATGCGGCCGCCGAAGGGGCGGCGGTGCAAGATCGCGCGTCAGCCGATCTCCGGCCCAAGCCACTCGACCCGAACATCGTCCGTCGGGTAGTCCTTCACGTTGGCGGTGAGCACGACTGCGGACTGGTGCTTGGCGACGGCCGCGATCATCGCATCCGGCGCGCCGATCGTCCGCCCCAGGCTGCGATGCCGTCGGCGGTATCGGGCGGCGGTCAGCGCGACGGCCTGCGTGATGGGCCAGCACGGGAGCTGGTCGAGGAACGTGTCCATTCGCGGGTCCGTGCCGACGTCGATTCCGGTGTAGAACTCCGTCAGGCTGATGCTGGCGATACCGACGCGTTCGCCGTCGATGATCAGCTTGAGGACGCGTTGGACGACGGCCCGCTGTCCCTTCGAGAAGTCGATCAGGACCGTGGTATCCAGCAGATAGCCGCTCACGGTTCGGCCGGGCCTTCCGGGGCGTCGTCCGCGGCATCCGGCTCGGCGCCGTCCCACGCGTCGCCCCAAAGGCGCCGATCCCGATCGCCAACACCTGCCGACCGCTGTTCCCTGACCCATGCATGTGCCTGCTCAGGCGTCGCCCACTCCGGCACGTCGGTTTCCGCGAGGCTGCCCGCAGCCGCCTCGACCGCGGCCACCAGGCGTAAGCGCTTGACCTCCTTGGCCGCCAACCGCGCGAAGAACTGGCTCCGCTTGCGGCGCCCGACCAGCTCGTCGATGTCCTTCACGAGCCGCGCCGGCAACACGATATGCGTTCGAACATCTCCATCGCCCATCCCACACCTCTGGCCATGGATCGGCATCTGGAATGGGCTGAAGATAGCACACAGGCGCGACCACAAGCGTGCGTCGACCTGCAGTCAACGGGTGCGCTGGCCCCATCTGTCCACACGCGATATCGTTCGCGACCGCGATCGTCGACCGGGGAACGTCGCGTAAGCTGAGCGGAGGCACTTGGATGGGCCGAGGCGCACGGGTCAGATGGCCGCTCGCTCGGGCGATCACCCTACAGATCGCCGCCGCCGGCGCACTCGCGATGGTCGGCGTCGTCGTCGATGCCGGCCGTAGCGTCGACCCGACGGCCGGTATCGCGGGCGTTGCGTACCTGGCGGCACCGCAGCAGGCGGAGCCCTTCGCGGGCGCCTACCAGGCCCCCAGCCAGGTCGACAGCGGCCTGAAGGTCCACGTACCCGAGTGGGTCAAGACCGGGGCGCGCACGACGCGCCTGCACGTGATGAACACCGGCGCGGCGCCGGCCAACGTCCAGGTCGTCTTCACGACCGCGCCGGCCGGCCAGCCGGTCGCCTGCGGTGCGCCGTGCAACGTCGTCGTCCAGCCGCTCGGGGGCCACGTGTTCGACACCGCGCTCATGTCGATCCTGTCCCTGGGCGCAAGCGGCGCCGCCGTCCTCACGGCCGACCAGCCGATCGCCGTGGTCATCGAGGAGGCGCCGCGCGCGCCGGGCGGCGAGGACGTCGCGCTCGAGGCGGCGTGGCGGGATGACGACGACGGCGGGCCGGCGAGCGCCGCGCTGCCGCTGATCGTCCGCAATGCCGACGGTGGGCTCGAGCAGCCGGGCGCGGCGCGGGTGTGGGCGCTGAACCGGGGCTTCGCGGGCGCGGCGCCGGTCCTCAACCTGCGGCCTTTTGCCGGCGGCGCCGGCGTCAACGCCCCGTTCGGCGCCGCGCCGCCGCATGGGGCGGTAGCGCTCGACGTCGCGGCGCTCGGCATCGCAGGCCTCGCGGACGGCGCCTGGACCGGCACGCTGAACAGCTCGCTGGCGGTGGATGCGCTGTCGCGCATCTCGTGGGCCGGTGGGCGAGTGGCGCTGGAGCGCGAGGCGCACCCGAGCACGAACCCGTGGGCGCCGCGGGTCCACAAGCGCGCCGGCGGGCGGTGCAGCGTCGTCACGGTCCAGAACCCGGGTCCGGCAGTCACCGTCGAGGTGAACCTGGTGACGGACGCCGCGTCCGTGTTCTTCGTCCAGCGCAACATCCCGGCCAACGGCGCCGCGCGGCTCGACCTGTGCGACGACGCCGACATCACCGTGCCGGACGGCTTCGCGGGCGCCATGCGGGTCCGGTCACCCGACGGCGCGCCGGTGGCCCTGGCCGTGGCCGACGAAGCGCAGGGCACGCGTGCGGTGGCGGCGCACGCCGGGCCGAACGTCTCGGAGCGCGCCGACGCCCTCTTCGCGCCGATGGTCGGATCCGGCATCCCGCTCTTCCCCGGCGGTCCGACCGGCAGCACGAAGTTCGCGGTCGTCAACCCTGGCGGCCCGCCGGTCCAAGTCGTCCTCGAACTGTACGGCAGCGACGGCCCGTGCGCCGGTCAGACGTACATCCAAGGGCCGGTGACCGTCAACGCCAACCGCGCGGTATGGCTCGACGTGGATCCCGGCGCCGGCGGGACGCTGCCGGCCGGCTGCCGAGCGACGGCCAAGATCGAAGCGGTCGGCGGCGGTGTCCTGGCCGCGGTCTGGTGGACGGGCGACGGGTCGGGGCAGATCCCGACCGACACGCCGACGCCTTCGCCCAGCCCGACGTTGACCCAGACTTCGACACCGACACCCACGATCACGCCGACGCCGTCCATCACCGCCACGCCGACCGAGACGCCGACGCCCACGCCGGCGTGCGCCGTCCCGCCGGCCGGGCTCGTCGGGTGGTGGGGCTTCGACGAGGGCGGCGGCGGGCTGTCGGAGGACCTGTCGACGTTCAGCGACAGCGCCAACATCATGGGCGGCGCCCAGTGGATCACGGACGGGGCGGTGGGCGGCGCGCTGCGCTTCGACGGCAAGACGCTCGGCGTCGGGCGGGTCTGGCCGTCCGATCAGCACCTGGACTTCGGCCCGGCGAAGGCCGGGACGGCGGACGGGGACTTCAGCTTGGATGCCTGGATTCGCATCCCGGTCGGCACGCCGCTCGGCGGTTACCTGACGATCCTGAGCAAGAACGTGCCGAGCAGCTCGGTCGGCTACGAGTTCCTCGTGTCGACCGGCCAGCTCGGACTGCACCTGCATCCCGTCGGCGCTCCGCTGAGCTCGCCGTTCGGCCGCTGGTCGGTGCCCGTGGTCAAGGCCGACGGCAAGTGGCACCACGCCGCCGTGACGGTCGACCGCGACGCGGCCGGCGGCATCACCTTCTACCACGACGGCGCGAAGGTGGCGAGCACCGGCACGTGGTCCCTCTCGCAGGCGTCGCTCGTGAACAGCGATCCCGTGCGGATCGGCTTCGGACCCTCCTGGGGGTCAGGAAGCCAGTATGGTCAGTTCATCGGCGACATCGACGAGGTCGAGATCTTCGACCGCATCCTCGGTCCGAACGCCATCGCCGCCATCTTCGATGCCGGGTCGGCCGGCAAGTGCCGTGACCTCGTCGACTGCCCGATCGAAGTGATCTACGACCCCACCCCGACGCCGACGCCGACGCCGGCCTTCGCCGCCGCCGGGCGGCCCGACGTGTCCCTCCGCCCGGCCGATCTCGCCCAGGCGACCACCCCGCCCGGTCCGATCGCGCTCCTGCGCCGCATCCGCAGCGACGTGCTGGCGCACGCGCTGGTCGGGTATCGAGCGGTGCACCTGTACGACCGGCACGGCGATGCGGTGGCCGCACTGCTGCTGACCGACCCGGCCCTCGCCGCCGAGACCCGCGCCCTCGTCGATGCCGTCGCCCCTGTCTTCGCCCCGCTCGTCGATCCGGCGGCGCCGACGCCCGTCCTGACGGCGGACGACGCGCGCCGCATCGGCGAGGTGCTCGACGTCCTCGCACAGCGCGGCGGCCCCGTGTTGGCGGCGGACATCGCGCCGTGGCGCGGACGGTTGAACGGCTGGGTTGGCCTGTCCGGCCCCGCGATCTGGCGGTCGGTGACGGCGAACACGGTGGCGTTCCTGCCGTACGCCGGTCGCGACCGGGACCTTGCGCCGCCGCCGTCGGCGCACGATGAACCGGCGGACTGGGCGTTGCCGCACCGTTGACGCCCATCTAACACCGAGCCGCTACAATCGCGCCCACAACCCCCGTCGCGCCGCGTGCCGTGCGGCGCACCTCATGGGCATGACGCATCCGACATGGACTACAAGGACTACTACAAGATCCTCGGCGTCCCGCGCACCGCCGACGACAAGGCGATCCGCCGCGCCTACCGCAAGCTGGCCAAGGAGAGCCATCCGGATCTCCATCCGGATGACACGGCCGCCGCGCAGCGCTTCAAGGACGTCGCCGAGGCGTACGAGGTGCTGGGCGATGCCGACAAGCGCGCGAAGTACGACAAGTTCGGCGCGGCGTGGCGCCAGGCCGAGCGGGCGGGCGGCGCCGACGGCTTCGATTGGTCGCAGTGGGGGGGGCCGTCGGGAGGCGTGGCCGGCGGCGGTCGCGGCCGCGCGCCGGGCGGGCAGCGCTCGAACGTCCGCAACCTCTCGCCGGAGGACCTGGAGGCGATCTTCGGCCGCGGCGGCGGCGGCGGCTTCTCCGACTTCTTCGAGTCGCTCTTCGGCGGTGGGATGGGCGGCGGCTCCGGCGACCCGACGATGGGCGGCCGGACGTCGCGAGGCAGTGCACAACATGGGGCGCGGCCGTCGATGCCCTCCCGCGGCGGCGACCTCGAAGCGGCCGTGCCGATCACGCTCGCCGAGGCATACGGCGGCACCGCGCGCCAACTCCAGCTGGACGGCCGCCGGCTCGAGGTGCGCATCCCGCCCGGGGTAAAGACCGGCAGCAAGGTCCGGGTGCGCGGCGAGGGCCAGCCGGGGCAGGCGGGCGCGGGCGATCTCTTCCTCATCGTCGAGGTGCAGAGCGATTCGCGCTTCCAGCGGGACGGCGACGACCTGCGCACGACCGTCAAGGTGCCGCTCTATACGGCGCTCCTCGGCGGTGAGGTCGACGTGCCGATGCCGGGCGGCGGCGCCAGCGCGCGCCTGACGATCCCGCCCGAGACGCGCAACGGCCAGCGCTTCCGCTTGTCGGGCAAGGGCATGCCCCTTCTGCGCGCGCCCGAAACGCACGGCGACCTGTTCGTCACCGTCGACGTCGAGTTGCCGCGCGACCTGACGGACGAGGAGCGGCGGTTGATCGGCGAGCTCGCCAAGCTCAGGGCGGGCGGTTGAGCGACGCCCCGCCGCCCATCGCCTTGGCCGTCGTCGCGTCCTCCGGCCACGACGATCCCGGCCACCCCGAACACGCCGGCCGCATCCCGGCCATCGTCGCGGCCCTCGCCGCCGACGGCTGGGGCGACCGCCTGCCCCGCCTCAACGTCGACCCCGCCACCGAGGACGCCCTCGCCCGCGTCCACGACCGGCGCTACATCGATGCGCTTCGCGCCGCGATGGCGCGCGCGCCCGGTGTGATCGACCCGGCGCCGACGTACGTCACGCCGTCGTCGTTCGACGACGCGCGCCTGTCCGCGGGCGCCGCCATCGCCGCGGTCGACGCCGTGCTCGACGGCCGCGCCCGCAGCGCCTTCGCCCTCGCCCGACCGCCCGGCCACCATGCGCGCCACGCCGCGGCGATGGGGTTCTGCTTGCTGGGCAACGTCGCCGTCGCCGCCCGCCACGCCCAATCGCGGGGCATCGGCCGCGTGTTGATCGTGGATTTCGACGTCCATCACGGCAACGGGACGCAAGAGATCTTTGTCGACGACGGCAGCGTCGTCTTCGTCTCATCGCACGAGCGGGGCGCCTATCCGGGCACGGGCGCGCTCGACGAGGTCGGCGAAGGGGCGGGCCGCGGGGCCACGGTGAACGTGCCGCTGCCGAGCGGCGCGGGCGACGCGGCCTTCGATCGCGTCCTGGCGGATGTCGTCGCGCCATTCGCCGAGCGCGTGCGACCCGAGCTCGTCCTCGTCTCCGCCGGCTTCGACGCCTCGTTCCGCGACCCCCTGGCGGGCCTGATGGTCAGCGGCGCCGGCTTCCACGCCGCTACGAAGGCGCTCGCCGACATCGCCGCGCGCCACGCCGAGGGCCGGATCGCGTTCGTCCTCGAGGGCGGCTACGACCTGCCGGCGCTGGGCGAGGGCGTCGTGAACGTCGTGCGGGCGTTGCATAGGCGGCCGGCGTTGGCGGCGTTGGGGCGATCGGAGCGGGCGGAGCCGTCGGTGGAGGCGTTGATCGATGCGGTGCGGGGGCGCCATCGGTTGTAGGGGCAGGTCCCCGTGCCTGCCCCGCAGGCCCCCCATTCCACACCCCGCCCCGGCCAACACAATCGGCCACCGCAACATCGACCAACGCCACGATCGGCGTGCCGGCCACGCAACGATGCGCATCACACGTGGTAATGGATGTCGATCACGACGATGTTCGGCTCCGCGTGCAGCCGCCGCCGCAGCATGTTGGCCGTCTGGTTGTGCAGCAGACGCTCGATGGCGTTGCGCGGGATGAACTCCGGGACGACGACGGTCACGAGCTGGTTCGGGTACTCCTCGGTGCTGACCTCGATGATGTACTCGACCAGCCGGTCGATGATGTCGCGGTAGTCGTAGTTGATCAGGTGGATCTCTTCGTCCTTCGTCAGCTCTGGGAAGCGTGCCCAGCGGCGCAGGATGCGGGCCTGCTGATCGTCGTCGGTGATGATCGCCACGGCGCGCACGTTCTGGCTCAGCTTTTTGGCGTACTTCAGCGCCCGCAGCGTGCCCCGGTGGACGTCGGGTATGGGCACGATGACGACGTCGGCGACATCGGTCAGGCTGTCGAGGGTGGCTTCGCGCTCGTTCGTCGAGAGCATGTCGGCAACCCGGCCGTAGTGGCGGTGGATGGCCAGGAACGACCAGACAAACAGCGGGATGAGGAGGGCGATGATCCACGCGCCTTCGAGGAACTTCGTGGCCGTGATGACGACGAGCACGACGCCCGTCACGAGCGCGCCGGTGGCGTTGAGGATCCGCTTCCAGCCGACGTTGCGTTCGTGGTGCAACGTTGTGACTTCGGTGCGCAGCGTCTCGCCTGGCTTCAGCCGGCTGACCTTGCCCCAGAGCACGACCATGCCGGCCTGCGACAGCGTGAAGCTGATCATCACGCCGATCGCGTACAACGGGAGCATCCGGATTTCCTCGGCTCTGAAGGCCACCAGCACGACGACGGCGATCAGCGTGAGCAGCAGGATGCCGGAGCTGTATACCAGCCGGTCGCCCCGGTTCTGCATCCAGCGGGGCATATAGCCGTCGCGGGCCAGGAAGAAGCCGAGCCGCGGGAAGTCCTGGTAGCCTGTGTTCGCTGCGAGCAGAAGGATCAGAGCCGTGAACGCCTGAACCCAGAAGTACAGCACACGGCCGCCCGACAGGTTCTCCGAGACGCCGTTCGTCATCTGCGACAGAATGCTCTCGCCTTCGTCGGTCGGGATCAGCGCCATGTGCGTGGCCAGCCACGAGATGCCGATGAACAGCGTCATCGCGATCACGGCCATCCACACCATCGTCGTGGCTGCGTTGCGGGCCTCCGGCTTCCGGAACGCCGTCACGCCGTTGGAGATCGCCTCGATGCCGGTGAGGGCCGTGCAGCCTGCCGCGAATGCGCGCAGCAGGAGCCACGTATAGGCCAGCGACCACGGGTCGATCGCCACCGATGCCGGCAGCACCACCGGGTGGGCGTCCAGCGGGGGCAGGCCGAACAGGCCGTACATCCGCGACAAGCCGAGCAAGATCGTGACGAGGACGCCGGCCACGAAGGCGTATGTCGGGAAGGCGAACACCGTTCCGCTCTCGCGCACACCGCGCAGGTTGATCCAAGCGATGAGCAGGACGGCCGCGATGGCCAGCGGCAGCCGCAGTTCCACGAGGGGAGGGAACGCCGAAGTGATCGCGCGGATGCCGGCAGCGACCGACACGGACACGGTGAGGACGTAGTCCGTCATGAGGGCCGCGGCGGCGAAGAGCGCGACGTGCTGGCCGAGGTTGTCCTTGGCCACGGAGTAGGCGCCACCGCCGTGCGGGTAGTGGTGGATCGTCTGGACGTAGCTGGTGCACACGAGCGCGATCAGCGCCGCGATGCCGAGAGCGATCGGCATCGTCATCGCCAGGGCGCCGGAGCCCAGGACGATGAGGACGTGCATGATGGCCTCGGTGGCGTAGGCGTTGGAGCTGATGGGGTCCGAGGCGAAGATGGCCAGGCCGCGGACCTTGTCCAGTCGCTCGTGAGCGCTGGCGCTGGTGGGAAAGGGTCGGCCGATGAGGATGCGCTTCAGGCCGTCGGGGTTGACTTGCATGGGATGGGGCTCGTGATTTCAGGTTGCCACGCCGGCGGCGCGGGGGTCGCGATCGCGACGGGTGGGGCCGTGGATGGATTCGCGCGGCTGTCGCCCGACTGGTATAGTCACGCGCCGCGGCGCTGTAAAGTTTCGGGCCGCGGAATCAACGGACGGGCGCAGGCGGGACCGCGGTGAGCGCAACGGGCGACGGTCTCGCCTTTTCGTTGGGTCGCGAGCGGTCGCGCCGGCATGCGACCACGGTCGATTGCGGCCCGGGATCGAGACCGGATGCGGTCGCAATTCGGGCGATGGAGGGAGGGCGGACGTGCCATCAGTGCCAGCGTTGGGCTTCGGACCGTGGTCATGGGTTCTTTTCATCATGTTCGTCCTCAGCCTGCTGTTCGTCGACCTGAAGGTACTCCACCGCAACCCGCACAAGGTCAGCGCGCGCGAAGCGGGCCTGTGGACGCTCGTGCTCGTCGGCCTCGCGCTCGCGTTCGCCTATCTGGTCAGCGTGCGGCACGAGGGCGGTGCCCAGGCGGCCACGGACTTCCTGACGGCCTATGTCCTCGAGCAATCGCTGTCGATCGACAACATCTTCGTCTTCGTCATCATCTTCGCGTCGTTCAGCGTGCCGGCCGAGCTGCAGCACCGCGTGCTCCTGTGGGGCGTGCTCGGCGCGCTCATCCTGCGCGCGGTGTTCATCCTGACCGCCTCGGCCTTGATCAGCCGGTTCGACTGGGTCCTCTATATCTTCGGCGCCATCCTGCTCGTGACGGCCTACCGCTTGGTCTTCAACGCCGAGGAGGAGATCGACGTCGAGAGCAAGTGGGCGGTCAAGCTGGCGCGGCGGCTGCTGCCGGTCACGAGTCGTTATCACGGGTCCAAGTTCTTCATCCGCGAGGCCGGCAGGCTGACCGCCACGCCGCTGTTCGTCGTCCTGTTCATGGTCGAGACGACGGACGTGATCTTCGCCTTCGACTCGATCCCGGCCGTCTTCGGCGTGACGAGCGACCCGTTCATCGTCTTCACGAGCAACGTCTTCGCCATCCTCGGCCTGCGCTCGCTCTACTTCGTCCTGCTGGGCGCCGTCGACCGCTTCCACTACCTCAAGCCCGCCCTGGCGTTCATCCTGGCCTTCATCGGCACGAAGATGATCCTGGAGCAGCTGCCCAAAGCCTGGCCGGTCCACGTCGACATCTCCAGCCAGTTGTCGCTGGGGGTGATCGCGGCGACGCTGGCGGTGGCGGCGCTGGCGTCGATGCTGCGGCCGCCGGGGGGCGGGGCAGGGGCGACGGAGTCGTCGGCGGAGGGCTGACGCCGTCTTGGGGCGGCAGGGCGGCAGGGCGACGACCCCGTGGATGCAGACCGTTAGCGAATCGGCGGCAGATCACAGTGATCTGGTGCTGGATCACAGTGATTTAGCGGCAGATCACTGTGATGTGGCGCCGATCCACACGTGGAGTTGACCCGGCTTCGCGGACACCTCTCTGGCCATCGGCGAGGGCGTCGGGAAAGATGTGTAACCGGAAGGTGACGTAGGGTCGGAGGGAGAACGGTCTCCGGACGATGGCGATCCGGGCCAGGGCGCATGGGCGCCCCGGCCCGGCTCCCCCCCGCCCGGAC
>JADYYS010000025.1 GCA_020853525.1 Ardenticatenales bacterium
GTACCCCTTCTTCGACAGCGCCTTCGTGATCGCCGCCGTCAACGTCGTCTTCCCGTGGTCCACGTGCCCGATCGTCCCGACGTTCACGTGCGGCTTGTTGCGTACGAACGTTGCCTTGCCCATTTCCCTCTCTCCTCGCTCACTATGTCTGGAACTGTTAGGCTGTGTCTGGAACGGTTAGGCCTTGGCCCTCTCGGCGGCCACGGCTTGACTGACCTTCTCCGGCACCCGCTCGTAGCGGGCGAACTCCATCGTGAACGTACCCCGGCCCTGGGTCATCGACCGCAGGTCCGATGCATAGCCGAACATCTCGGCCAACGGCAGGAACGCGCGGATGCTCGTCACGCCGCCGGCGCGCGGGTCCATCGCGTCGATCTGACCGCGGCGGCTATTGAGGTCGCCCATGACGTCCCCGGTGTACTCTTCCGGCACGACGGCCTCGACCTTCATCACCGGCTCGAGCAGGATCGACTTGCCCTTCTGCAACGCTTCCTTCACCGCGAGGCTGGCCGCGACCTTGAACGCCGCCTCGCTCGAGTCGACGTCATGATACGAGCCGTCCTTCAGCGCGACATGGACATCCACGACGGCAAAGCCGGACAACAGGCCCGTCTTCAGCGCCTCGCGCGTCCCCGCCTCGATGGGCGCGATGTACTCCCGCGGAATGTTCACGCCGACCGTCGCATTCTCGAACGTGATCCCGCCGCCCGGCGCGTTGGGCGTCATGTCGATGATCACGTGGCCGTACTGACCGCGACCGCCGGTCTGGCGGACAAACCGCCCCTCGACCTTCAGCGCCGGCTGCGTGATCGTCTCGCGATACGCCACCTGCGGCCGGCCCACGTTGGCCTGGACGCGGAACTCGCGGCGCATCCGGTCGACGATCACCTCGAGGTGCAGCTCGCCCATCCCGTAGATGAGCGTCTGCCCGGTCTCCTGATCATTGCGGATCTGGAACGTCGGGTCTTCCTCGGCCAGGCGCGCCATCGCCTCGATCATCTTGTCGTTGTCGGCCTTCGACTTCGGCTCGATGGCCACATGGATGACCGGATCCGGGAACTCGATCGGTTCGAGCATGATCGGCTTGTCCGGGTCGCACAGCGTGTCGCCCGTCGTCAGATCCTTGGGGCCGATGATCGCCGCGATGTCGCCGGCCGTCACGCCCTTGATCTCCTCGCGCGAGTTCGCATGCATGAGCACGAGCCGGCCGAGCCGCTCCGTGCGGTTGCGCGAAACGTTCAGGATCTTGTCGCCCGTGTTCACCGCACCGCTGTACACCCGGATGAACGCCAGCTTGCCGACGAACGGATCCGTGACGATCTTGAACACGAGCGCGCAGAACGGCTCGTTCTTGTCCGGATTGCGCACGAGCTCGACACCTTCGCCCGGCTCGGTCCCCGTCACCGGCGGCACGTCGACCGGACTTGGCAGGTAGTCGATCACGGCATCGAGCAGCGGCTGCACGCCCTTGTTCCGGAGCGCCGTACCGCACAGGACCGGCACGACCGCGTTCGCCAGCGTCGCACGGCGGATCGCCCGCTTGAGCGTCGGCGCGTCGGGGTGCTGGCCGTCCAGGAACATCATCATCAGCTCGTCGTCGAACTCGGCGACCCCTTCGACGAGCTTCTCGCGCTGCGCCTCGGCCTCGGCGAGCAACCGCGGCTCGACGTCGCCGATCTCGGGCTTTGCCCCCAGATCCTCGTCCGTCCAGACCCACTGCCGCATCTCGACCAGATCGACGAGGCCGATGTAGTCGGCTTCGATGCCGATCGGCATCTGGATCCGCACCGGCTTGGCGCCGAGGCGATCGATGATCATCTGAACGGTCCGGTCCATGTCGGCGCCGGTGCGGTCCATCTTGTTTACGAAGCAGATGCGCGGCACTTCGTACTTGTCCGCCTGCCGCCACACCGTCTCCGACTGCGGCTCGACACCGGCGACGGCATCGAAGACGACGACACCTCCGTCGAGGACGCGCAGGCTGCGCTGGACCTCGACCGTGAAGTCGATGTGGCCCGGCGTGTCGATCAGGTTGATCTTGTGCCCGTCCCACTCGGCCGTCGTCGCTGCCGCGGTGATCGTGATACCGCGCTCGCGCTCCTGGGCCATCCAGTCCATCGTCGCGGTCCCGTCATGCACCTCGCCGATCTTGTAGGTCCGGCCGGTGTAGTACAGGATGCGCTCCGACGTCGTGGTCTTGCCGGCGTCGATGTGCGCGATGATCCCGATGTTGCGGGTTCGCGATAGGTTCTCGTCAGCCATCACTCAAGCTCCCATGCGCGCCGATGAGCCGGCGCGCCGATCTGCGTTCCATCGGGCGAACTACCAACGGTAATGCGCAAACGCCTTGTTCGCATCGGCCATGCGGTGGGTCTCCTCGCGCTTGCGCACGGTCGCCCCCTGCCCGTTGGCCGCATCCATCAACTCTCCGGCGAGCTTGCTGCTCATCCCCTTGCCGCTGCGCTTGCGCGACACGCCGATGATCCAGCGCATGCCGAGCGCGACGCGTCGATCCGGCCGAACCTCGACCGGCACCTGATACGTCGACCCACCCACGCGCCGCGGCTTGACCTCGACGAGCGGCATGACGTTGCGCATCGCCTGCTCGAACACCTCGACGGCCGGGCGCTTCAACCGCTGCTCGATCGTGTCGAACGCGTCATACATGATCCGCTCGGCGGTCGACTTCTTGCCGCCGACCATCAGCCGATTGATGAACGCGCCGACCAGACGGTTGTCGTACCGTGCATCGGGCGGCGTCTCACGCTTGGGCGGTCGTGTTCGTCGAGGCATGTCTGAAGGGTCTCCTTACTCACCGCCCCACCGATCGGGGCCCGTCTCGATCACGGTCACCGGACAGAGAAAGATCCCGAGTGTTGGCCGCCGATCGCCCCTCCGGGAGGGAACCATGCGACGCTCGGGATCTGACGCGGATGCACCCTCTTTTCAGAGGGCCACACCGGTTTGGGAAGCCACGAACAGCACCCCACCTGGTGCGGTGATGGAATCACCACAGCGGCTCGGACTACTTCTTGGCCTTGGGCCGCTTGGCACCGTACTTCGACCGACCGCGCCGCCGCTTGTCGACGCCGTTGGCGTCGAGTGCGCCGCGGACGATGTGATAGCGCACGCCGGGAAGATCCTTCACGCGACCGCCGCGAATCAGGACGGTCGAGTGCTCCTGCAGGTTGTGTCCTTCACCCGGAATGTAGGCCGTGACCTCCATCCCGTTCGAAAGCCGAACACGCGCCACCTTCCGCAGCGCGGAATTCGGCTTCTTGGGCGTCTGCGTGCGGACGATCGTGCACACGCCCCGCTTCTGCGGTGCTCCACCGGTGTCGACCAAGCGACGCCGGAACGTGTTGAACGCAAACCGCAGCGCCGGCGCCTTCGTCTTCTTCACTTGCTTCGTGCGGCCCTTGCGGACCAACTGATTGATCGTCGGCACTGGAGTCTCCGCTGAGCGTCGGGTGCCGTTCGCAGGCACGAAGGGAAAGAATACTGCAGGGCACGCTGCACGTCAAGAAATGCGCACCACACGCGTCGCGTCCCGCAGGAACGGCGACGACCGCGTCGCTCAGTCCTCGCCGACGTCGGCCGCGCGGCGGTTCGGGGGCAAGCGCAGGCCGAGGCCGAGGCGCGGACCTCGATCGTCCTCGTGCTCACGGCCGAGGGAGATCTCGTCACCCTCCGAGTCCAGCACCTTGACCGAAAGGCCGAGGCTCTGGAGCTCCTTCACGAGCACGCGGAAACTCTCCGGCGCGCCCGGGTCCTGGATCTCCTCGCCCTTGACGATCGCCTCGTACGTCTTGACCCGCCCGGTCACGTCGTCCGACTTGATCGTGAGCATCTCCTGCAGCGTGTGCGCCGCGCCGTACGCTTCGAGCGCCCAGACCTCCATCTCGCCGAAACGCTGGCCGCCGAACTGCGCCTTGCCGCCGAGCGGCTGCTGCGTCACGAGCGAGTACGGGCCGGTCGAACGAGCATGGACCTTGTCCTCGACGAGGTGGGCGAGCTTCATCATGTAGATGATGCCCACCGTCACCGCCTCGTCGTACGGCTCGCCGGACTTGCCGTCGTACAGGCGCTGCTTGCCCGCGATCGGCAGCGGCACGTGCAGCCGCGTCGCCACGGCGCGCACTTCCGCCAGCAGCTTCTCACCGCTGGCCTTCGCCACGTCGAACGACGGCTTCTCGTCCCGCTCGGCCAGCGTGCGCAGGACCCACAGCCGCAGGCAGGCGTCGATGGCGGCGTGGTTGGCCGCTTCCCGCAGGTCCCCCTGCTCGGCATCGTCCTCGAAGCGCAACATCGACGTGGGATCATACCCCTCGGATACGAGCCACTGCGCCAGCGCCGCACGCCGCGCGTAGCCCTCGTCGCTCCAGAGCCGCTCGCGATCGCCTTCGGGCAGCCACGAATCGAGGAAGAGCGCGCGCACCTCGTCGTCGTCGGCGAACGAGGCATTCGACTGATCCTGTTCATCCAGCCATGCGAACGCCCGGTCGGTGACCTCGCGCCACGCGGTGTCGATCAGCCACGCGCGCGCCAGCTCGGCGGCGATGTCGCTCTCGCGCGCGCCGTCGAACACGGAGGTCATCACGCTGAAGCCCAGCCGGTCGGCGGCCCAGCCAAGGTGCGTCTCCAGGATCTGGCCGATGTTCATCCGGCCCGGCACGCCGAGCGGGTTGAGCATGATCTCGATCGGCGTGCCGTCCTCGAGGAACGGCATGTCCTCGAGCGGCACGACCTGGCTGATCACACCCTTGTTGCCGTGCCGCCCGGCCATCTTGTCGCCCTCGTTCACCTTGCGGCGCTGTGCGACGCTGACGCGGACCAGGCGCTCGACGCCGGCCGAGAGCTCGATCGCATCATCGCGATCGAAGCTGCGGATGCTGACGACCTTGCCGCGCTCGCCGTGGGGCAGGCGCAAGCTGGAATCCTTCACCTCGCGCGCCTTCTCGCCGAAGATCGCCCGCAGCAGCTTCTCCTCGGGCGTCAGATCCGTCTCGCCCTTCGGTGTGATCTTGCCCACCAGAATGTCGCCCGGCTGCACCTCGGCGCCGACGCGGATCACGCCCTCTTCGTCGAGATCCTTGAGCGCCTCGTCACCGACGTTCGGGATGTCGCGCGTGATCTCCTCGGGGCCGAGCTTCGTGTCGCGCGCCTCGATCTCGTGCTTCTCGACGTGGATCGAGGTGAACTTGTCCTGGCGGACGACGTCCTCGCTGATCAGGATCGCGTCCTCGTAGTTGCCGCCCTCCCAGCTCAGGAAGGCCACCCGGACGTTCTGGCCGAGCGCGAGCTCGCCCTTCTCGGTCGACGACGAGTCCGCGAGGACGTCGCCGGCCTGCACCAGATCGCCCTGATGGACGATCGGCCGCTGGTCGATCGTCGTCGAGGCGTTGGAGCGCATGAACTTCGTCAGGTTGTACACCCGGATTCCGCCGCCGACCTCGCGCACCAGGATCCGGTCGCCGGTGACGCTGATCACCTCGCCCGCCGCTTCGGCCACGGCCACGTGTCCGCTGTTGATCGCCACCGGACCTTCCATGCCCGTCCCGACGATCGGCGCCTCGGGCTTCACGAGGGGCACGCCCTGGCGGAGCATGTTCGAACCCATCAGGGCGCGGTTCGCGTCGTCGTGCTCGAGGAACGGGATCAGCGACGTGCTGACGCTCACGATCTGCTTGGGATCGACGTCCATGTAGTCGACGTTCTCGGGTCGGCGGAGCAGGAAGCGGTCCTCGCGTCGCACCGTCACCTGCGCCTCGACGAACTCGCCCTCGTCGTTGAGCGGGCTGTTCGCCTGGGCCACCGAGTAATGGTCCTCGACATCGGCCGTGAGGTACTCGACCTCCTCGGACTCGACGACGAACGGAACGACCGGGATCTCCGCCAGATCCAGCGCCGCCAGCTTGGCCGCCAGCGCCTTGTCGATGCGCTTGCCGGCGGCGCCGACCGTCTTGCCGGCCTTGTCCGTCACGTCTTCGCGCAACGCCCGGCCCAGCAACCCTTCCACCGTCCCCGCCACCATGTTGCGCACCCGACGATACGGCGTCTCGATGAAGCCGTAGTCGTTCACGCGCGCATACGTGGCCAAGCTGCCGATGAGGCCGATGTTCGGACCCTCGGGCGTCTCGATCGGGCAGATTCGACCGTAGTGCGAGTGGTGGACGTCGCGGACGTCGAAGCCGGCCCGCTCGCGGCGCAGGCCGCCAGGTCCCAGCGCCGACAGGCGACGCTTGTGCGTCAGCTCGCCGAGCGGGTTCGTCTGGTCCATGAACTGCGACAGCTGCGAGCCGCCGAAGAACTCGCGCGTCGCAGCGACCACGGGCCGGATGTTGATCAGCCCGAGCGGCGTGACCTGATCCGGGTCCCGCGTGCTCATCCGCTCGCGCACGACGCGCTCCATCCGGAGCAGGCCGACGCGCAGCTGGTTCTGGATGAGCTCGCCGACGGTCTTCACCCGCCGGTTGCCGAGGTGGTCGATGTCGTCCGGATGCTCGCGCTCGTTGTTGATCTCGAGCATGTGGGCCACGACGGCCCGCAGGTCGTCACGCGTGAGCGTCAGCGGGCGCGGCTCGTCCAGCGGCACGGCGCGCTTCTGGCCGGGGCGGAGGTGGAGCTTGCGGTCCAGCTTGTAGCGCCCGACGCGTCCGAGGTCGTAGCGGCGCTCGTTGAAGAGCATGCTGGAAAGGAATGTCCGGGCGTTGTCGATCGTGGGCGGGTCGCCCGGGCGCAGCTTGCGGAAGATGTCGAGTACGGCGTCTTCCTCGTCCGTCGTCGGATCCTTCTCGAGCGTCGTCGAGATGAACGGGTGATCCTCGCTGTCGTCGACGGCACTGAAGAGCGCCAGGAGCTCCTCGTTGTTGCCGAACCCGACGGCCCGAAGCAGCGACGTGACCGGGAACTTCCGCTTGCGGTCGATCTTCACGCTCACGACGTCGCGCTTGGACGTCTCGAACTCGAGCCATGCCCCGCGGTTCGGGATCAGCTTGGCCGATGCGAGCGATCGGCCCGTCGTAAGGTCCTTGTCGGCGCTGAAGTAGACGCCCGGCGAGCGAATCAGCTGGCTGACGACGACGCGCTCGGCCCCGTTGATGACGAACGTGCCGTTGTCGGTCATCATCGGGAAGTCCCCCATGAAGACTTCCTGCTCCTGGATCTCACCGGTGGCGCGATTGATGAGCCGGACCGTCACCCACAACGGCGCGCTGTAGGTCATATCCATCTCGCGGCAGTCGACGACGCCGTACTTCGGCTCGTCGAATCGGTGGCCGACGAAGTGCAGTTCGAGGTTCTTGTTGAAGCTGACGATCGGCGAGATCTCGTGGAACAGCTCGGTCAGCCCGTGCTGCCTGAACCAGTCGAAGGAGTCGACCTGCACCAGGATCAGCGGGGGCGGCGCCAGGTGGTTGCGGATGCGGGCGTACTGCCTGCGCACCCGCAGCGGCGCACCGCCGCCGGCACTCCCCGCAGGCGATACGTTCGCCAGCGAGATGCCGTCCTCGAGCTGCTGAACTTCCACGTGCTTCTTCGCCATGCCGTGCTCGCTCCTTTAACCGCCGACCGGGCCGGTACGCGAATGGGCTGCGTCCGGCCGGGATGCAACCGTAGTAGCATACGCATCGGGAGGTCGACTGTCAACAGCAACAGCCGACGCCCGCCGGGACCGATGCCGACCGTGGCCGGCGCCTGCCGTGCTATACTGCCAGCCGGAGGCGAAGGAATGGGCCCGGCGCGCAAGGTTGCGCGGGTTCCGTCCTTGATCGCCCCGCTCCCAACTTCGCGGTTCCCCCCTGTGCCCACCCATACGGCGGGCGGCGGGCACACCGCGCATCACACCAAAGGAATCTCTCCCCCGTGGAATCTGACAATCGCTCGTTCGGCGGACCGGACGTGGCGGTGTTCATCGACTTCGAGAACATCTACATCTCCGTCCGCAACCGCTACGACGCCAGCCCCAACTTCGAGTCCATCATGGAGCTGGCGCAGCGCTACGGGCGCGTGACGATCGCTCGCGCCTACGCCGACTGGTATCGCTACCCCCGCGTCACGAACGCACTCTACGCCAACGCCATCGAGCCCATGTACGTCCCGACCTACCACTACGACCGCGACGAGGGCCGAACGGGTCGGGCGATCAAGAACAGCGTCGACATGTACCTCTGCATCGACATGATGAAGACGCTGCATGCCTTCGGGAACATCGGCACCTATGTCCTCGTCACCGGGGACCGCGACTTCATCCCGCTCGTCAACGCGATCCGCCAGCAGGGCAAGCGGACCGTCGTCATCGGCGTGGCCCAGGCGACGGCCAACCACCTGGCGCAATCGGCCGACGAGTTCCTCTTCTACAGTCAGGTCGACGAGGACATCGTCAACGCCGCCGACAAGGTGGAGCGCGATCCGTACGAGGTTCTCGTCGAAGCCGTGCGCGCCGCGCGCGAGCGCGGGCACGTCTCGACGCTGGCGACGCTCAAGCTCGTCATGCTCGAGCTCGTGCCGAGCTTCGACGAGACGAAGACGAAGGACCGGCGCGGTCGCCTGGTCGGGAGCTTCAAGGACTTCGTCCGCGAGGCGGAGCGCCGCAAGCTGGTGCAGATCTTCTCGAGCGGGTCCGTGAACGAGGTCCTCCTGCCGGGCGAGGACCCGTATGCCGTAAGCCAGTTCGCGCCCGACATGCCGGCCGCGGAGACCACGGTCACCGAGGAGGACGTCGACGACGCCGAGCTCGACGCCGCCAAGCTCACGACGAAGGACTGGGCGGTGTTCGAGGAGGCGCTCCGGCAGTTCACCGAACCGGTGCTCTTCATCCAGATCTACGACGCGCTGAGAGGTCTGCGGAACAAGGAGATCATCGATCTGTCCAACCAGGACATCAAGGCGATGATCAAGATCGCGATCAACGAGGGACTGCTCGTCCGCACGACGCGCGGCCCGCACGCGTACTACCAGATCGCGGCCGACAAGCCGTTCCAGCCGGTGATCGCCGGTTAGGAGGGGCACGCGGCCAGCCAGCAGCCGAGGAAGAACGGCGCCGATAACGTTGGGAGGGATCACGATGCAGCCTGCACCGGTTTCAAGGACCCGCGGCATCGAACATGACGCGCACCCGATTGCCGCAAGGCCTTCGCGGATCCGATCGCTGCGCGCCTCCGTCGCTCTCGCGATCGGCGTCGGCGGGATCGGCGTCGCCGCCGCCGGGGCCGTCGCTTTCGGCTTCCGCGCGATCCCGCCGGTGGCCGCCAGCTCGGAGCGCGTGCTGAGCTCGAAGCCCTATGAGTGCCGCCCCGACACCGCACCTTGCCAACGCGTGGCGAATCCGTTCATTCGCGCGGACGTCAACCCGTTCGGCGGCTTCTCCCTCGGGACGACGGGCGGCGACCCCGGGACGACGCTGGACGACGACCTCGGGTTGCTGTACGGCTTCGTGCCGGGAGGGGCATCGAGCACGGGCTCCGGCTACGTCACCGTCCGGATCAGCGGCCCGAACGGCGTCGACGACTTCGCGGCGCAGGACGCGGTTGATCTCGTTTCACAGGTCGAAGATGCCACTTCGGTGCGCACGGTCTGGAACCGGCGGACCATGCACCGCGTCGTGATCACGCAGACGCTGTCGGCGGTCCACAACCCGTACAGCGGCCGGCCCGACCTGCTGGACATGCGCTGGCAGGTCACGAACCGGGACAGCGTCGACCTTTCCATCGGCCTGCGTTCGCTGCTCGACATCCAGATCGGCGCGAACGACGGCGCACCGTACTTCGTGCCCGGTGTGGGCACGCTGACGTTCGAGCAGCAGTTCTCCGGTGCGCAGGTGCCGCCGTTCTGGATCGCGTTCCAGGCGGCCGACTTCGACCCGAGCTTCCTCCGGGGCCTCGGCCTCGTCCGTGACGCCGGCGTCACGGCGCCCGACGACCTGATCGTGGCGAACTGGCGCAAGATCCAGGAGCAGCCGTTCGACTACACCGTCGATGCGACGCGGGTCATCACCGGCGACAGCGCCGTCGCCCTCCTGTGGCGACCGCGGTCGGTCCGGCCCGGCGAGAGCTTCGAGATCAACACACGCTACGGCATCGCCGCCAATCGCGGCGGCCGGGCGTTCGTGGCGGCTCCGGTGCTCGTCGACTGCGGCACGTCGTTCGAGGCGGCGCTGTTCCTGTCGAACTTCGACCTCGCGCCGCTGAACGGCGGTCGCGCGACGATCACGCTGCCGGCCGGCATCACGCTCGCGCCCGGCGAGACCGCCGAGAAGTCGCTCGGCTCGATCGCGCCGGCCGACACGGGCTCGGTCGTCTGGCAGCTGCAGGTGGCGCCCGGCACGGTCGGTCCGCGGCAGATCCGAACGGTGTCGGTGTTCGACGGCGGCCGCACGTTCGAGACGAGCGCCGACCTCACCGTGCAGTGCATCGCCCCGCCGCCGACGGCGACCCCGGCGCCGACGTCGACCCCGGCCCCGACCGCCACGCCGCTCGCCATCGATCCGGGCGTCTGCGACTGGGTGTACGGCCGCGTGCCGCGCGTCGTAATCGAGGCGGCGCTGGCCAACCCGGACCGCGTGTACGGCTGGAACAAGCCGCAGAACCCGAACGCGCCGGTCTCGCCCGTCAACCCGCTCCGGCGACGACTGACCCTGTCGAACCGCGGCGTGCCCTATCACCCGATGAGCAACCCGGTGGTGTTCAAGGCCGGCTGCCAGTGATACCGATCGCCGTGCCCCGCCTCCGGTTCGCGCAACGACGCGCGAGCGCATCCCCGATCCCGCGCCCGACCTGCGCCGGACCCGAATGCCTGCGCCGGGCCGAGGCGCGGTGACGCACATCAAGTGGACGGGCGTCACGCGCCCGGAGGATGCGGCCGCGGCAGCCGAGCTCGGGGTGCAGACCGTGGCATGCGTGTTCAGCGCCCGGAGTCCGCGTTATGTCACGTCGTCGCAGGCCTGGGCGATCCGTCGCGTCCTGCCGCCGACCGTCCGCTTCGTCGGCGTGTTCGTCGACACCCCGTCGCCCCTCATCCAGCGGATCGTCGACCAGTGCCAACTGGACGCGGCGCAGCTCTTCGGCAGTGAGCCGCGGGCCGAGGTCGAGGCCATCACGCCGTACGCATTCAAGGGCGTGACGGTGCGCACCGTTGCCGCCATCGACGCCGCGGCCAAGACCTACGGCCGCCGCACGAAGGAAACGGGCTGGCCGACGCTCATGCTCCAACTCGCCGGCGACGTTGCCAAGCGCTGGTCGGCGGTGGCGGCGACGGCGGAGCGCTTCCCGATACTCCTGGCCGGCGAGAGGCTCACCCCGCAGACCATTCCCGGTGCGCTCCACGAGGTCGGGCCATGGGGCGTCGACGTCTGGGAGAGCGTCGAGACCGAACCCGGCGTGCTCGACCGCGCCAAGCTGGCCGCGGTGATCGACGCCGTGCGCGCGTTCGACACGCAGGGGCTGCGCCGCTCGCCCGCCGGTGCGTAGCGTGGCCGCGACCGCGCGGACCGCACTGGCATGCGCCCTGGGCACGGCGACAATAGCGGCGACCGTGGCGGCGTCCGACGCCGGCCGTGTGCGCGCCGCCCCGACGCCTGCGGCCACTCCCGCAACGACCGTGGCGCCGCCCGTCGACTTCGCCGACCCGGCGTCGCTCAGCGCCGAGCGAAAGGTGGCGCAGCTGCTGCTCGTCGCCGTGTACGCGCCGGACAGCGCTGCGCCGCTCGACGAGATCGCACCGCTCGCGGTGGAACTCGGGATCGGCGGCATCGTCCTGCAGACCGGCAGCAACGTGTTCGTCAACCGGCGCGGCGAGCCGCTGCCGGCGCACATCGCCCAGCTGACGGCCGACATCCAACGGGCGGCTCTGACGCGACCGGACGGCGTGCCGCTGTTCATCGCGGTGGACCATGAGGGCAACGGCGCGCCGCTGACCCACCTGCGCGAGGGGTTCACGGCCCTCCCATCGGCGATGGCCATCGGCGCCACGTGGGATCCCGCCAACGCGGCGGCCATCGGCGAGATCACCGGCCGCGAACTGGCGGCGGTCGGCGTGAACGTCGTCCTCGGCCCGGTGCTCGACGTGCTGGCCAGCACGCACGTCGACAACGGCGGCGACATCGGCACGCGCGCGTTCGGCGGGCATCCGTACTGGGTGGGACGGATGGGCAGCGCCTACGTGGCCGGGGTCCACGCGGGCAGCGGCGGCCGCGTGTTGACCGTGGCCAAGCACTTCCCCGGCCACGGCGGCAGCGATCGCCTGCCCGATCAGGACGTCTCGGTGGTCACGAAGGATTTCGCCAGCCTCGAGACGATCGAGCTGCCCCCGTTCGGCGACGTGACGACCGACCCGCCCGGCGGCGATGCCGCCGCCTCCACCGATGCCCTCATGACGGCCCACATCCGCTACCGCGGCCTGAGCCGGAACTCACAGCAGGCAAGCCTTCCCGTTTCGTTCGATCGACAGGGGCTGGCGACGCTGTTCGCGCTCGAGCACTTTCGGTTCGGCGCATGGCACAGCGGCGGCGGACTTGTCGTCTCGGACTCGCTCGGCGTGCCGGCCGTGAAGCGATGGTTCGATCCGAGCGGGCGGACGTTCCCGCACCGACAGATCGCCCGCGAGGCGCTCATGGCCGGCAACGACGTCCTGATCCTGGCGCAGTTCGCGCAGCGCAACGCCTGGCAGGAGATGCGCGCCAATATCGACGACACCGTCCTCTACTTCGCCGATGCCTATCGGCGCGATCCGGCCTTCCGCCTGCGGGTGGACACCGCGCTGGCACGCGTGCTCGCCGCCAAGCGCCGCCTCTACCCGTCGTGGTCGGCCGAACGCGTCGCGGCCAAGCCGGACGCCGTCGCCTCCGACGGCGCCGTCGGAGGCGAGGCAGGCCGCGAGGTCGTGCAGCGGATCGTCGGCCAAGGGCTGACCGCGTGGACGCTGCCGGAGGTGCCGCCCGGCCGAGGCGATCGAATCGTCCTCATCCATCCCGAGCGGCGGAACGCCCAGCGGCTCTTGACGGACGACGGCGGCCCGCTGGCCTGCCCGCTCGAGTCGTGCGGCCTGTCCGACGCGGACTGGCAGCGCCTGTCCGAGCCCGGTCCGACGCTGCTGGAGGGCACGGTGCTGGCGCGCTATGGACGCCAGGGAGCGGGGCTGATCGCCCCGGAGGACATCCGCTCGTACGCGCTCTGTCAGATCGAACAGGCGCTCAGCCCGGCGCTGGACATGCCGGCGGGCGCCGAGGCGCCGCCCGGAGACGGCACGGACCTCGGCGCCGTCGGCGCGCCGCCTCCGACGTCCACCGGCGACGGCGCCGCATCGACCGCCACCCCGGCCCCGACGCCGCCGCCGGCACTGTTCGGATGCGACCCGGCGCTCGACACCGCGAGCGTGCTGGCCGAACTCGAGGCGGCCGACTGGATCGTCGTCGCGTTCGGCGAGCTCGAGCCAGAGGCGATCCGGGCGCTGCGCGGCCAGATCCTGCCCCAGCTCTACCGCATCGCCGCCGTCCACGAGGGACGGATCGGCGTGCTCTCGTTCGGTCCCCCGTACTATGTCGACGAGACGAACGCGGCACGCCTCGATGCGCACATCAGCGCCTACACCCGCCTGCCGGCCGCAATCGACGCCGCCGTCGCCGCCCTGTTCGGCGACGGCACGCCGTCCGGCCGCTCGCCGGTGACGGTCGAAGAAGCGGGCTACGACCTGGCGGACCGTCTCGACCCGGACCCGGCGCTGCCGCTCGTCCTTACGGCCCCCGACCCCGGCGACGGGCCGCCGCCGCGCCGCATCACGCTCCGTGTCGGCCCCGTCATCGACGCGAACGGGAACCCGGTGCCCGACGGCACGATCGTCGACCTGAGCAGCGATCCGGCCGGCGCGCTCGACCCCGCCGGCAGCCGGATCCTGACGAAGGACGGGGTGGCGCAAGCCACGGTCACGCTCCTGGAAGGCGGTTCGATCGTCGTGCACGCCCGCTCGGGCGCGGCCGCCGAGGCCGAACCGCTCCGCATCGACGTGCCCCAGCCACCGACGGCAGTGCCGGCAGCCATGCCGGCCGCGCCGGGCGGGAGGGGGCGCGAGACGGGTCCCGCCGCCGTCGTCGCCGGTGCGGCCGGCCCCGGCCCGATCGACCTCCTCGCGGCGCTGGCGACAGCGCTCACCGCCGCAATGGGCCTCGCGATCATGCTGCGCGCGGATCGCGGCGCCGCGGCGGGACGGGCGCTGATCGTCGCCTCGGTGTCGCTGGCCGGGTATTGCGGTTACGCTTCCGCTCTCCGGTTCGGCGCCGTCGACAGGCCGCCCGGCTGGGCGGCGGGGGTGGACAGCCTGGTCGTGGCGGGGGCGGGCGCGGTCGTGGGGATGCTTGCCGTTATCGTCGGATCATGGTGGCGACGAGATCGAGCGTTGGCCGACGACTAGGGTGTGTTTGCATAGGGTGGCCACGGAAGAGACCGGCGGCTGAAGCCGGCCGGCTGATGGCCTTCGGCCATTGCGCCCGCCGTCGCGGGCGCTTCAAACCTCGGGGTGCCCGCGAAGGCGGGCACCATGGCGACCCGCTAGGGGCGCCTCCAGCCGGCCAGCTTTAGCTGCCGGAACTGGGTTTGCAGACACGCCCTGGTACACCACCGGACACGCGCGAGGGTGCCCCCAGCGTTCGGAACCCGGAGACGCTGTCGTGGCGGATTCCTAGCCCATCAGGCTGAGGACCGCCGCCGCCACCGCCAGCCCCGCCGCCAGCGCCAGCCGGACCGGCCGCCGGCGCAGCTCGGCCCACCAGGTGGGCGGAAGTTCGGAGCGCGCCGCTCCGGACTCGGCGGCGGTGGTCGCCGAACCGCCCGGCGTCCCGGCGCGCAGCAGCCGGCGCACGGCCGCGATGCTCTCGGGACGGTCGTCCGGGTGCAGGGCGAGGCATGCCATCGCGATGCTCCCGAGCGCGGTCCGCGCGGACGGGCGCAGCGTGCGCGGGTCGGCCAGGACGGCCGGGTCGATGAAGCGTTCGCTTGCGCTCGCGGGCGCGCGGCCGGTCAGCAGGTGGTAGAGCGTCGCGCCGAGGCTGTAGATGTCGGCCCGGGCGTCCAGGGCCGCCCCGTCGCCGTACTGCTCGAGCGGCTGGTAGGCGCGCGTGCCGGCGCCCGTGGCCACCGTGCGCGCCGAGCCGTCGTCGGTCCGCACCTCGAGCGCGAGGCCGAAGTCGACCAGCTTGAGCTGGCCGTCCGGCGTCAGCTTGATGTTGGAGGGCTTGATGTCACGGTGGATCACGGGCGGTCGCTGCGTGTGCAGGTAGTGGAGCACCTCGCATAGCGCCTCGGCCCACGACCAGAGCTCGGACTCGTCGATTTGGCGGTCGCGGCGGCGCGCCTCCTCGAGCACGGCCAGCAGATCGCGGCCGGGAACGAAGTCCATCACGAGGTAGTGCCGGGCGCCGGACGCCGCCGCGGCCGCCGGCGAGCCGTCGAAGCAGTCCGAGACCTTCGGCAGCGCCGGGTGGTCGAGCCGCGCCAGGGTCGTCGCTTCGGCGTGCAGCGACCGGCGGAGCACGGCGGTCTCCGCCTCGGGCAGGTCCGCCGGGACGACGATCTCCTTGACGGCACACTGGCGTCCCGGCAGGCGCTGATCGTCGGCCAGCCAGACGGCACCGCTGCCGCCGGCGCCGATGCGCGAGACCACCCGGTAGCGACGATGGAGGAGGGTTCGGTTCGTGGCCATGGTGGGTCGAGGGCGCTCTTGGGGTGCGACGGACGTCGCAGGCTTGTCACCAACCGGCGGTGGCGGGTAGGCTACGGCCAAGCGGCGCCCGCGTCAACGCCCGGACGCGGGGCGAAGCCTACGGCGGACGGTCGACGCCGGCCGCGGACGATCGGTCACGACGAGGCAGCGATGTCGATTCGAAGCTTGTTGATCCTGCAAGAGGGGCCGGGCCGTCCTTCCGCGTCATGGACGCTGGAGAGCACCGCGCTTACGATCGGCCGCTCGGACAGCTGCGACGTCGTTCTGGTCGACCGTGAGGTGTCGCGGCGGCACGCATCCATCCGCCATGAGGGCGACCACTGGGTCCTCTTCGACCTCGAGAGCCGCAACGGGATCCGGCTGAACGGCAACGCGATCGCGCGCGCGACGCGCCTGCGCGACGGCGACACGATCGAGATCCCGCCGAGCTATCGGTTCGTCTTCCTGGACGGCGACGCGACGGCGTGGACCGAGGCCGGGCACGCGCTGCGGCTGCGGGTCGACACCGAGAATCGCCGTGTGGTCCTGAACGGCCAGCCGATCGATCCGCCGCTGACCGTGCCGCAGTACCTGCTGATCGAGCTGCTGGCCAGCGAGCCGGGCCGCGTGTTCACGCGCGACGAGGTGTGCGACCGGTGCTATCCGGGGTTCACCGACGGCGTCTCCGACCTGGCGATCGAGGGGCTCGTGCGCCGGCTGCGCAAGCGGCTGGCCGAGGTGGCGCCCGGCACGCCGATCATCGCCCACCAGCGCGGCTACGGCTACCAGCTGCTCATCTGAGGCAAGCGCGCCCGCGGGCGCCAACGCGCCGGCTCGTTGCCGCCCGGCCGCTCATCGCGACACGTGGAACCAGGCCAGCGCCGCGAACAGCAGCGGCAGGTAGATCACGGAGACCTTCAGGACACGCCGCGCCGCCGCACCCGACCGGAGGCGGGCGAACTGGATCGAGGCGGCGAGGAACGCGGCGCCGAGCACGAGCGCGCACACGGCGTACGAACCGCCGACCAGCCCGACGCCCACCGGCAACATGCTGGCCGCGATGAGCAGCACCGTGGAGGCGACGATCTGACGGGCGACGAACCCGCCGGCCGCCTCGCCGTCGGGCAGGATCCGGAAGCCGGCGCGGGCATAGTCCACGCGGTACATCCAGGCGATCGCCAGGAAGTGCGGCAGCTGCCAGACGAACAGGACGGCGAACACCGTCCAGCCCGCCAGATCGATCTCGCCGCGCGCCACCGCCCAGCCCATCAGCACGGGCAGCGCACCGGGCACGGAGCCGACGATCGTGGCCAGCGGCGTGTGGGTCTTCAACGGTGTGTACACGCCGACGTAGCTCAGCACACCGCCGACGGCGGCCCACGCCGCGAGCGGCTCGACGCCCCACAGCACCCGGACGCCGGCCACGGCCAGGATCCCGCCGAACATGCCGGCTGCCCACGGCTTGAGCCGGCCCATCGGGATCGGCCGCATCGCCGTGCGCCGCATCTGGGCGTCGCGCCGCCACTCCGCCACCTGGTTCAGCGCGCTCGAACCGCACAGCGCCAGCGCGCTGCCGACGAGGAGCGCGACCAGCCGCGACGCATCGTGCTCCGTCGGCTGCGCGATCACGTAGGACAGCGCGACGACGGCCAAGCCGAGCGTGGCCAGGCGCGGGCGGACGAGGGCGAGGAGGTCGGACGACAGCGTGCCGGCCGGCGCGGACGCGACGGGCCGAACGGCGGGGTACGTTTCCACAGCGTTGTCGACGCCGCCGTCGAACCCGCCGTCGAGCCGCTGGCCGAGCCCATTGCCGATCCCATTGTCGATCCCATTGTCGATCCCGCCGTCGATCCCGCCGTCGATCCCGGCCTCGAACCGGGCCTCGTGTTGTGGGACCATGCGCGCCTCCGTTTGTCGGCCTGGCAGCCCGCTTGCCGCGGGTGCCCAGCGCATCGGGGCGCCGTCGACGGCCCATTATACGGCTCGCGTCGCCGTCGGACGACGCGCTGCGCGCGGACGATCCGCCTCGTTCGGCTTGACAGACAGCGGCGAATCGCAAAGATATGGCGGCCACGTGCGCAGGCGGGCGACCTTTGTCAGTTGATCGTCCGCTTCCAGTCAAGGAAGTGTCGGCAACAGTTGGGTACACTTGCGCGCTGGGGAACGGGGTATCCGGGGTGCCGTCGCAATCGGTGGCGGGGAACGGCACTTCTTGAGGCAGATCGACCGTCCGGTGGCCCGCATCTCGCTGCGGCCGATGGGCGGTGTCTTCCAGCGATCACGTCACTTGCACACAGGAGAGCAGCGAATGGCCTTGACGCAGACGGCCTATTCGGGTCGCATCGCGGCGCTCGCGTCCATGGCGGGACTCGCGCTCAGCATCAGCGCATGCGATATGGTGAGCGGGATCTTCGGCGGCACGCCCGAGCCGGACAAGGCGGTGGCGCCGTCCACGTACGGCTCGCCGTGCCTTGAGAGCTACGGCTCGGGCGTTTCGTCCATTGCCGCGACGGCCGACGGCGGGCGGGAGTACTACATCTCGACCGAGCTGCCCTCGAACGTCGACAAGAACGCGTGGGGCAGGGACAGCCGGGCCGTCTACGAGTACGACGTCAAGCTGGGGCGCGTGCGCCCGATCGCCTCGACGTGGAACTCGGAGGTCGTCATCGAGCCGTACGCCACGGTGGACGTGCTGCGGCCGACGCAGATCCGCCCGGTCCAGGTGGCCGAGAAGCTCGAACAGGTGCAGGTCGGTGCGGACGGCAAGCGGATCGTGCTGGCGGTGTCGCGCAAGAACCTGTCCGGCGGCTTGGCCAGCCTGTACAGCGGCAACGTTCCGCCGACCGGCGCGTCGGTCAGCCTTCGTCCCGGGGACGGCGGCGGGCTGGCGGTTGTGAAGCTCAACGACGACCTCAACCAGGAGGCGATCCAGACGTTCAGCCTCTCGCCGGACGGCAACAAGCTGGCCGCGATCGTCGGCGATCTGAGCGAGCTGCGGGGCTACGATCTCGAGGCCGACAAGATCGTCGTCTACAGCCTCGGCACCGACAACGCGATCGAGGTGAGCAACGAGCTGCCGACGCCCGCGACGTCGATCGAGATCGACCGCAAGCCGGCGATCACGGCCAACGGCGCGCAGCTCATCTGGGCGCCGGACAGCACGAAGATCGCCTACGCCACGGCGCTCGGCATCGGCGGCTGGGCGGTCCAGATCCTGGACTTCGCCACCGGCAAGCCGACGCTGGTCCACGCCTTCGAGAACACGACGCAGCCGCAGATCGCCTGGGCGGGCGACGGCGCGTCGCTGTACGTCGTCTCGACGCTCAACAGCACGTCGGAGTCCTTCGGCGACACGTCCATCCACCGCCTCACGGCGGCCAAGGACGGCAAGACGATCGGCGGCGTCGGGATCATCAAGCGCCAGGCGAACTGGAAGACGGTGCCGTCGTTCGTGACGCTCGTCGGCGAGAACATGCTCCTCTTCACGTGGGAGAAGCACGTGTTCCGCTTCACGGCCGAGGGCGGCGACCTCACGAAGGCGACGTTCGAGCCGCTGACCGAGCACTACCCGCGCGACGTGAAGGTCCTGGCGCAGCCGATCTACGGCAGCGCCGCGGCGGATCGCGCCGTGTTCAGCATCAGTGCGCCCGGCATCGGCAACCGCGTCGGGGTGTACACCCACCTGTCGTCGGCCAAGTGCCCGGTCCCGACGCCCAAGGAATAACGCAACGGGCGGCCTAGCCGCTCGAGGAGCACGCGTACGGGCCGGGGGGCAGGGATGCCCTCCGGCCTGTTTCGTGTCCCGCGAAGGCCCCTCCCCGGCCGGCCGCGGCGTCGAGACGCGGCCAACTCCGGCCAAGGTTGACGCCAAACCGCCTGCCCACTACCGTTGGCGATGTCCGAGCCGCTCCCGTCCGCCGCCCCTGCTGGAGGTCCCGCCGTGGTCATGATGTCCGAACTGCCCCTCGGCCCACTGCCCGACGTCCCCGAGGCGACGAGTGATCCCGAGGCGCTCATCGCGTTCGAGGGTCGGATCGCGCGCGGCGAGCGGATCGAGCCGGGGGATTGGATGCCCGCAGACTACCGGCGCCAGCTGACCCGGCTCATCCAGCAGCACGCGAACAGCGAGCTGATGGGCGCGCTGCCGGAAGGCATGTGGATTCCTTTTGCGCCCTCGTTCAAGAGGAAGCTGGCGCTGATCGCCAAAGTGCAGGACGAGGTCGGGCACGCGCTGTACCTCTATCGGGCCGCGGAGACGCTCGGCAAGCCGCGGACGCAGATGATCGAGGAGCTGCTGAACGGCACCTCCAAGTACTCGAACGTCTTCAACTACCCGGCCGAGACCTGGGGCGACATCGCGATGATCGGCTGGCTGATCGACGGGGCGGCGGTGGTGAACCAGACGATCATGGCGACGGGCTCGTACGGGCCGTACGCCCGCGCGCTGAAGCGGATCACGTACGAGGAGGCGTTCCATCTCAAGCAGGGTTACGACGTGACGGTGGCGCTGGCCACCGGGACGCAGCTGCAGCGCGACATGGCGCAGGAGGCGTTCAACCGGTGGTGGTGGCCCACGATGATGTTCTTCGGCCCGCCGGACAAGCAGAGCGTCCACACCGGGATCCTCCACCGCTGGGGGGTGAAGCCCAAGAGCAACGACGAGCAGCGCCAGGAGTTCCTGCGCAAGTTCGTCCCGAAGATGATCGAGCTCGGCTTCGACATCCCGGACAAGGACCTGCGCAAGGATCCGCAGACCGGCGACTGGATCATCACCCAGCCGGACTGGGACGAGTTCAAGCGCGTGATCAACGGCGACGGCCCGATGAACAAGGAGCGCCTGGCGCTGCGCCGGCTGATCTACGACGAGAGCTCGTGGCTCCGGACCGCGCTCGACCGCCACGTCCCGCTGCCGGCGGCCGCATGAGCCGCGCGCACCCTCGGCAGGCCGACGATGTACGGTGACCCGACCGCCGACGCGGATCCGAGCGTGGCGTTCGGCCACGACATGCCGTTCTATACCCGCGACTGGCACTTCGATCCCTACCACCAGCGCCTGACCGTCGCCCGGCGCGGCGCGCCCGACGCCGTGCACTTCGACACGGAGTGGGGCAACTGGGAGGTCTTCATCCAGGAGAAGCGCGGCGAGCACCACACGCACGCCGGAACGCTCCACGCGCCGGACGCCGAGATGGCGATCATGCTGGCCAAGGAGAACTACGCGCGCCGCGGGCCGTGCGTGAACATCTGGGTCGTTCCGGAGGACGCCATCGCGGCCTCCGCCTACGAGGACGCGGACATGTTCGAGCACACGACGGACAAGATGTACCGCGATCCTGCCGGGTTCCAGGGGCTGCGCAAGAAGGCGCAGGCGGGCAAGGAGCGCGTGGGCGACGAGGCGGCGGCAGGGGGCAACCCGTGACGACCACGACCCCCTTCGACCTCGCTTCCGCCCCCGCCGACGCCCGCGCCGCACTGGACGCCTACGTCCTGGCGCTCGCGGATGACGCCCTGCTCCAGGGCCACCGCGACAGCGAGTGGACGGGGCTCGGGCCGATCCTGGAGGAGGACATCGCGTTCAGCAGCATGGCACAGGACGAGATCGGCCATGCGCTGGTGTGGTACACGCTGCGCGCCGAGCACCTCGGGGCGCCGACGCCGGACGAGCAGGCGTTCCGGCGCGATGCGGCCGGGTGGCGCAACGCACGGCTGGTCGAGCTGCCGCGGGGCGACTACGCGACCAGCCTGATCCGCCGGACGCTGTTCGACATCGCCAAGGCCATCCAGTACGACGCGCTGCGGCACAGCGCGTGGCCGCCCTTGGCAGTGGCCGCCGGCAAGCTGCGCCAGGAGAAGAAGTATCACCTCCTGCACAACCAGGCCTATGTGCGGCGCCTGGGCACCGCCGGCGCCGACAGCCACGACCGGCTGCAGTCGGCGCTCGACGCCCTGTTCCCGGCCGCGCTCGGCCTTTTCGAGCCGACGGCGGGCGAGGCGGCGCTGACGGCGCTCGGCGTGGTGACGCCGTCGGCGGCGCTGTCGGCGGTCTGGCTCGGCGCGGTGCGCGCGCTCCTCGCGCAGTCCGGGCTGTCGGCTCCGATCGCGACGGTGGCGGCAGTCGGCGGCGAAGGTGACGGCGCCGGGGCCGGTGCGGGCGCGGGCGATGTCCTGCGCACGACGGTGGCGCCGGATGTCGGCGGGCGGCGAGGCGAGCACACGGACGATCTGGGGGCGATGCTGGACGCGATGCAGTCGCTCCATCGCTCCGACCCCGAGGCGACGTGGTGACGGCGCCGGGTGCGGCCTCGGATGCGCCCTCGAGGGAGCCTGCGAGGGAGTTGACGCCCGAGGCCGTCTGGGACGTCCTGCGCACGGTGAACGATCCCGAGATCCCGATGGTGTCGGTGGTGGACCTGGGGATCATCCAGGCGGTCGTGATCGACGCAGTCGACGGGGCGGCGGGCGGCGGCTGCGCGGTCCGCATCGACATGACGCCGACGTTCACCGGCTGTCCGGCGCTGGACATGATGCGCACCGAGATCGCGGCCGCGGTGGCGTCGCTTGGCGCGGCGTCCGTCGAGGTGCGCGTCGTTCTCGACCCGCCGTGGAGCAGCGACCGGATCGCGCCGGCCGCCCGCGAGGCGATGCGCGCGATCGGCCTGGCGCCCCCTCCGCCGGCGACGCGCTTCACGGCCGACCCGACGCTCTCCCTCACCCTGGCCGCGCCGGACGAACCGCCGACGGCGTGCCCGTTCTGCGGCAGCATGGACACCGTGACGGACAACCCGTTCGGGTCGACGTTGTGCCGGTCCGTGCATTACTGCAACGGGTGTCGGCAGCCGTTCGAGGCGTTCAAGGCGTTGTAGGGGCGATGCAATCGCATCGCCCGCGGGCCCCCGCATCACAACGCACCTCGGCCTCCACATCATCCCGATCGACAGTGTCGCCTCCCAAGCGACGGTTTCGCCCCCCGAGCGACGGCTGCGCGGCGGCGGCGCGACAGGTTTTCGGCGTTCACGGCACCTTGACAGGCGTTATCCTGGCCCCATCGCCCGAGGCGGCTTGCCGGCGGGCGCACGGTCCACCCAACAGGAGACGTCAACATGGCAACGTGGATTCAGGCTCTGTCCGCCTATCGGCCGCGCATCGTCGGCGCCGTGACGGTCGGTCTCGACGAGCTGGCCGACTACCTGGCCGTCGGGACGCTGGTGACGCGTCCGCTGGCCCGGATGGTCCTCGAGGAGCTGGGCCGCATCGTGCTGCTGCAGCTGCGCGACGGCAAGAAGGTCCGGCTGCCGGGCATCGGCGTGTTCGGCGTCGAAGTCCGGATGGACGGGACGATGTACCCGACGGTCCGCCTGGCGAGCGAGCTGCGCGACGGGCTGGCGGACATCGACGCCTTCCAGGGGACGATCCAGCACCGGGAGTCGATCGGGCTGGACCTGGCGTCGCTGAAGGAGCGCTGGGACCGGGAGCACCCGGGCGATGCGCTGGAGATGCCGCCGGGGCGCACGAAAGCTACGACGATGTAGCCACTCCGCGTGCGGGAGGGACAACCGAATAGACAGGCGCGAGGGGCGGTCCGAGTGGGGGCCGCCCCTCTCTGCTGCTATCATGCCGCCGCACGTCTGCCATGATCGGAGCCGCTATGCCTGCCACGCCTGACACCCTGTCGATGGACCCGCGCGCCGTACGACTGCGCTTGGCATTCGATCTGTTCGAGGCAGGTGTGGCGATGGAGCGACTTCGCTTGCGCCGCAACCACCCTGGCCTGTCGGACGCGGAGGTCGAGGAGCTGCTCCGGCGATGGCTGCGGCGTGAGGGGGAACCGGGTGACGCCAGCGGGAGGGTTGTCCCGTGGCCGCGGACGACACGATGAATCCGTTGCAGCGCGTGCTCGGCGCCTCGATGAGATGCCTGGCGGATCTCGGTTAGACAGCCGTCGTGTCTAACCGAGACAGGACGCATGTCTCGGTTAGACACGACGCGAGTCTCGGTTAGATCTTCGGGCGATCTCGGAAGGACACGGCGCGGGTCTCGGCGTTCGACCCGAGGGGTGTAGACTCCGGGCGGCGGGATCGAGTTTCCGAGTCCCGCTTTCGGCAACCGAGGTGCACCATCAAGGCGATCGTTCAAGACAGATATGGTTCCGCCGATGTCCTGCAGTTCAAGGACATCGCCAAGCCGGAGCCTGGCGACGACGATGTGCTCGTCCGCGTCCACGCCGCGGGCGTCGACCGGGGCGTTTGGCATCTGATGACGGGGCTGCCGTACCTGATGCGGGTCATCGGGATGGGCTTCCGCGCGCCCAAGGTGGCGGTGCGGGGCCGGGAGGTCGCCGGGACGGTCGAGGCGGTCGGCCGGAACGTGACGGCGTTCAAGGCGGGCGACGAGGTCTACGGGTTCAGCGACGGCAGCTTCGCCGAGTACGTGTGCGCCAAGGCGACGCAGCTCGCGCCGAAGCCGAAGAACGTCACGTTCGAGCAGGCGGCGGTGGTGCCGGTGTCCGCGATCACCGCGCTCCACAGCGTCCGCGACGCGGGCGATCTGAAGGCGGGCCAGAAGGCGCTGATCATCGGCGCCTCGGGCGGCGTCGGCACGTACGCGGTGCAGATCGCCAAGGCGATCGGCGCCGAGGTGACGGGCGTCTGCAGCACGGGCAAGGCGGACCTCGTCCGGTCGATCGGCGCCGACCACGTGATCGACTACACCCGCGAGGACTGCACGGACGGCTCGCGCCGCTACGACCTCATCGTCGACACGGGCGGCCGGCGGCCGTTGTCCCAGCTGCGGCGGGCGTTGAACGCCGATGGGACGTTGGTGGTGGTCGGCGGCGAGGGCGGGGGCCGGTTTATGGGCGGCTTCTTGCGCGGGATGCTGGCACCGCTGCGGGCGATGGGGTCCAAGCAGAAGCTGAAGGGGCTCATGCCGGACGAGCGGAAGGACGACCTGGTCGCGCTGACGGGGATGATCGAGGCCGGCCAGGTCGTGCCGGTCGTCGACAAGGCGTTTCCGCTGGGCGAGGCGGCGGAGGCGGTGCGGTACATGGAGCAGGGGCGGGCGCGGGGGAAGGTGGTGGTGCGGGTTTTGCCGGGGTGAGGGCGGAATCACGCCCCCCGTTACGATAGGAGACCCAACCATGTACGGCACGATCATGCGCGGATCCGTCCGCCCGGAAGACCGAGCGGCGCTGGTGGCCGCGATCGAAGCGGGCGAGAGCGTGGCGGTGCCGGGCTTCCTCGGCTCGCGCCTGCTGATCCCGGACGAGCGCGCGGACGAGGTGTGGTTGGCGGTGTTCTTCACGGACAAGGCGGCGTACGAGCGGAACGCGGCGGATCCGGGGCAGCATGCGCGGTATGTGGCGATGCGGGGGTGGATGACGGGGGATCCGGAGTGGGTGGATGGGGGGTGGGTGGGGTTGGGGCCGGAAGGGGGGTGAGCTTTGGCGAACCCATGCCCGGGTGATACCATCGACGCACATACCCTGCGATCGGGCACTCCTCATGTCGGCGAACTTCGGACGCGTCGTCGCGCATGTCACGGCCAGTGGAAGGAGCAGAAATGCCGCCGGTAACAATCGATGAAATCGAAGAGCGTATGCGGCAGCTGCCTCCAGAGAAACTCTCCGTCGTGTATGACTTTGTCTCGTACCTGCTGGATCGTGATCTTGCCGACCTCTTCGGAGACGCTTCATCGGATGCACGCGCTACTATGCTGGCATCCGAGGCCGTGCTCGGCCGCGACTGGCTGCGCGAGGAAGAAGATGAGGCGTGGGCAGATTTGTAAGGGGCGACGTGGTGGTGGCGCCTTTTCCGTTTTCGGATCTGAGCGCTGCAAAGAAGCGACCCGCGTTGGTCGTTGCTCAGCTTACCGGAGACGACGTCGTTCTTTGTCAGATTACCAGCAGGCAAGTGACAGATGAGTATGCAATTGCTTTGTCTGAGAGCGACTTCATGTCCGGAAGTTTGCGTCAATCCAGCAACATCCGACCCAATCGCCTCTTCACGGCCGATACAGGCATCATTCTGTACCGTGCTGCGACGATCAGCCAGTCCAAGATGAAGGATGTGCAGGACAAGCTCATCCACATGTTCTCAGACTAGGGCGCCATCAAACAACAAGGGTTTCGCTGAGAACCCCCGGCATCCTCCTGCACCGTGAAGGGTCAAGCAGATGACTGTTCCCACGCCGCCCTCCGCTCTGCCTGACGCGGACGATCCGGACGACGAAGCCATCGTTCGGGTCACCGTCACCCAGGAGCTTGAGCAAGCCGCCCAGTTTGCGCGGACGCTCGATCCAGCGGCCTTCAAGAGCGGCGACTGGTTCGTGCAGCTGACACGCCAGCTTGTCCGCACGTACGACCAGAACGCCAGGGCATCGTACTTCCTGAACAAGTACCGGGGCTTTCCGCCGGACGACATCGCAGACGCGCGCGTGCGGACAGGCGTGCGCTACGCCACCATCACGGGCGGCTTGACGGGTGTGAGCGTGACCGCGAATCAGCTCTTGGCCGTACCGACCGCCGGCACCTCGCTCATGATCATGACGGGGGCCATCGGGGCCGAGATGATCTGCCTGAGCAGCATCCAGATGCGGCTCGTGCTCGACTTGGCCACGATCTACGGCCAAGCGTTCGACGCGGACGATCCCGAGGACATTCTCACGGTCTTCAACTATGCACTTGGTGCTGCACCGGTTGGAGCGGCAGGAAAGGTGATCCAGAAGGCGGCGGTACATGGGTCGCGGACGGTCGTGAAGAAGGTGGTGAGCAAGGGCACGCTCAAGTCGGTTCAGGATCTCGGTCGACTCGTGGGGATCAAGATCCTGCAGCGTTCGATCATCAAGTATGCGGCGCCGGTGGCATCGGCAGCGGTAGGGAGCGGGTACAACTACATCACGACGAAGAGTCTCGGCGCTGTTGCCAAGGCGCACATGCGCAATCGGGGGCGAGCGTCAGGCGAGCTGCGTACGATGCTCAGCACCGGCGCGGCAGCGGCTGGACTGGCCTTGCCGGCGGCCATGATGGTCATGGCCAAAGCCGATGGCGTGCTGCAGGGAGCGGAGAAGGAGCTCTATCGCGCGCTCCTGGCCAACGTCGATCAGGGTGACGAGGCCGCGCTCGAATTCGAGCGGCTGATGCGCGATCGTACTGCACTGCTGAGTGCCCTGGCGACGGCGGATTCACCGGACATGCGATCCGGCATTGTGGAAGCGCTCGGACTGATGGCTGCCTATGACGGCGACCTGTCGCAGGCTGAGACGGAGTTTCTGACGGAGGTCGCGGCGCACCTCGGTGTCGACATCGACTTCGAGGCGCTGGCGAAGCAGGCCGATACGTATCGCGTTGCGTCCGATGGCGAGGGCGCCATGGCGCGTGCGCGCGGTGCGGTCGAGCAGGCGGCGCGGTCGGGGAGTGACGTGGCGGCGGCAGTCGGTGGGCGGATGCGGGAGGGGGCAACGAAGGCGGGGGCGGCGGCCTTGGCGGTTGCGCGAGGCGTTCGGCGGCGCAAGGCGTCGTCGGAGATGCCTGACGGATCACCGCTGGACGTCGAGGGGGTGGACCTGGGCCTGACGACGGAGGAGATCGACATGGTGGTGCAAGAGGGTCGGAGGCCGACGTGAGTTCCCTGATGCACCGACGGGCGTTGACCAACCTATGACCCTCGCCGAACTGAAATCCCACCTCTGGAATTGCGCCGAGATCCTCCGCGGCAGCGCCGTCGACCGCACGGATTGGAAGGCGTACATCCTGCCGCTGCTGTTCTTCAAGCGGCTCAGCGATGTCTGGGACGAGGAGACGGCCGAGGCGGTGGCGGACTTCGGCGACGCCGATCCCGTCGACTACCCCGAGGTTCACCGTTTCGTCCTGCCGCCCGGCTGCCACTGGGACGACGTCCGCGCGACGCCGGCGAACGTCGGCGCTGCGTTGTCGCACGCGATGCGGGAGATCGAGCGGGCGAATCCGGAGACGCTGTACCGGGTGTTCGGGGCGGCGGACTGGGGCAATCGGGAGATGTTGACCGACGAGATCCTCAAGGACCTGATCGAGGGGCTGTCGGCGGTGGCGCTGGGGAACGCGGCGGTGGGGACGGATGTGCTGGGGGACGCGTACGAGTATCTGATCGGGAAGTTCGCGGACATCACGAAGCGGAAGAAGGCGGGGGAGTTCTACACGCCGCGGAGTGTGGTGCGGATGATGGTGGACATTCTGGACCCGCAGTCGGGGGAGAGCATCTACGATCCGGCGTGCGGGACGGGCGGCATGCTGCTCGGGGCGATCGAGCACGTGCAGCGGGCGGGCGGGGATCCGCGGACGTTCTTCGGGAAGATCTATGGGCAGGAGAAGAACCTGACGACGGCGTCCATCGCCCGGATGAACCTGGTGTTGCACGGGATCGAGGATTTCCAGATCATCCGCGAGGACACGCTACGCAGTCCGGCGTTCACGGACTCGGCGCGGGGGTGGCTGGCGACGTTCGATTGCGTGATCGCGAATCCGCCGTTCAGCTTGAAGGAGTGGGGGCGCGAGGTCTGGGAAAACGATCCGTGGGGGCGGGTGCAGTTCGGGCTGCCGCCGGAGAGCTACGGTGACTACGCCTGGGTGCAGCACATGGTGCACTCGATGGCGGTCGGCACGGGGCGGATGGCTGTGGTGTTGCCGCAGGGGGCGTTGTTCCGGAAGGATGCGGAGGGGCGGATTCGGCAGAAGCTGCTCGAGAACGACCTGGTGGAGGCGGTGATCGGGCTGGCGCCGAACATCTTCTACGGTACGGGCCTGGCGCCGGCGGTGGTCGTGTTGCGGCGGAGCAAGCCGGCGGAGAGCAAGGGGCGGGTGCTGATCGTCGATGCGTCGAGCCTGTTCCGGAAAGGGCGGGCGCAGAACTACCTGGAGCTGGAGCACGCGCAGCAGATCGCGGCGTGGGTGCGGGCGTTCGAGGATGTGCCGGACCGGGCGAAGGTGGTGTCGCTGGATGAGATCAAGCAGGAGGACTGGACGCTGAACATCAGCCGCTACGTGCTGCCGCCGATCGGCGAGGACATTCCGCCATTGGCCGATGCGGTGGCGGCGTTCAAGGCGGCGCTGGCCGAGTGCCGCGCGGCCGAGGACCGCCTGCGCGAGGTGTTGACCGAGGGGGGCTGGCTGGCATGAGCAAGGCGCCGGAGCACATGAGCCAGCAGGAGCTGGAGGCCTATCTGTGGGGCGCGGCGAAGCTCCTGCGGGGGCTGATCGACGCGGGCGACTACAAGCAGTACGTGTTTCCGTTGCTGTTCTTCAAGCGGCTGTCCGATGTCTGGGACGAAGAGTACGCGACGGCGCTGGCCGAGACGGACGGCGACGCGGCGTACGCCCGCTCGACGGCCGACGATCGCTTCCGCATCCCCGACGGCGCCCACTGGTCCGACGTGCGCGACGCTTCCCGCGATGTCGGCCGGGCGCTGCTCACTGCGTTCCGGGCGATCGAGGCGGCGAACTCGGAGCGGCTGGCGGGGGTGTTCGGGAACGCGTCGTGGACGGACAAGGCGCAGTTGCCGGACGAGACGTTGAAGAATCTGATCGAGCACTTCTCGCAGCACACGCTGAGTCTGGCCGAGGTGCCCGAGGATGAGCTGGGCAACGGCTACGAGTACCTGATCAAGCAGTTCGCGGACGACAGCGGCCACACGGCGCAGGAGTTCTACACGAACCGGACGCTGGTCCACTTGATGGTGCAGATGCTGGAGCCGCAGGCGGGCGAGACGATCTACGATCCGACGGTGGGCACGGGCGGGATGCTGATCTCGGCGCTGGCCGAGGTGAAGCGGCGGGGCGGCGATGCGCGGACGCTCGGGCTGTACGGGCAGGAGCTGATCCACATTACGGCGGCGATCGCGCGGATGAACCTGGTGCTGCACGGGGTCGAGGACTTCGAGGTGGTCGCCGGCAACACGCTGAGCAACCCGGCGTTCATCCAGGGCGATCGGCTGCGGACGTTCGACGTGGTGCTGGCGAACCCACCATACTCCATCAAGAAGTGGAACCGCGACGCCTGGCTGACGGACTCGTGGGGCCGCAACTTCCTGGGCACGCCGCCTCAGGGCCGGGCGGACTACGCGTTCTTCCAGCATATCCTGAAGAGCCTCGACCCGCAGACGGGCCGCTGCGCGATCCTCTTCCCGCACGGCGTACTGTTCCGCAACGAAGAGGCGGAGATGCGGCGCAAGCTCGTGGAGTCCGACCTGCTGGAGTGCGTGCTCGGGCTGGGGCCGAACCTGTTCTACAACTCGCCGATGGAGGCGTGTGTGGTGATCTGCCGGACGCGGAAGCCGGCAGAGCGGAGGGGGAAGGTGTTGTTTATCGACGCGGTGCGGGAGGTGGCGCGGGAGCGGGCGGTGAGCTTTCTGCGGCCGGAGCATCAGGCGCGGATTGTGGCGGCGTATCAGGCGTTTGCCGACGAGGCGGGGTTCGCCAAGGTGGCGACGATGGACAAGGTACTAGAGAAGGGCGGGAACCTGTCGATCCCGCGGTACGTTAGGCCGGTCGGGAATGGGGCGACGGACGTGGACCGGCAGGACCTGAAGTCGGCGTGGGCAGCGTTCGATGGGGACGGGCGGGAGTTCTGGCTCCAGATGGATGCGTTGGTCGATATGCTCGACAACGTTGTCGCCGAGGAAGTGCTTGATGCCTGACGGCGCGGCGAGGGTCGGCTGGCGCACGCACCGCTTCGATGAGATGGCGGTCATGGTCAATGATCGCGTCGACGACCCATCGCTAGCCAATGTCGACTACTACGTCGGCCTTGAGCATCTCGACTCGGATTCGCTTACCATTCGCCGCTGGGGAGCACCATCCGATGTCGAGGCGACCAAGTTACGGTTTCGCGCTGGCGACATCATCTTTGGTCGTCGCCGGGTTTATCAGCGCAAGCTAGCGGTAGCTCACTTCAACGGCATCTGCTCTGCGCATGCGATGGTGCTTCGGGCCAAGGCCGACGCAGTCCTTCCCGAGTTCCTGCCCTTCTTCATGCAGAGCGACTTGTTCATGGAACGGGCGCGACAGATCTCAGTGGGCTCGCTCTCACCGACGATCAATTGGAGGACACTTGCGAACGAGGAGTTCGCGTTGCCGGCGGTGGAGGAGCAACGGCGAATGGCCGACGTGCTATGGGCTTTGGAGGATCTCAAACGCGCCGTAATTGCCCAACAATCTCGCGAGCTGTCGCTGTCGAATGCGCTCTTCCGCTCGATGGCCGGTTTGATAACATCGGAGGACGAGACAGCCATCATTCGTGGCGAATTGAAGACGACTCGGCGCGGCTGGCCCATTCGTGCCGTGTCTGAGATTTGCACAAGGGATCGGCAGGGCGTGCAGGTTGGGCCCTTTGGCGGATCCGTGTCGAACCGCTATTTTTCCACCAGCGGGGTGCCCGTCCTCAAGATCAACAACATATCCGAGGACGGCAACTTGGATCTCGAAGACGTGGTGCATCTCGAGGAGGCGCAGGCCGGCGCTCTTTCGCGACGTTACTCGGTCCGTGCCGGAGACCTTGTAACCGCGGCGCAGGCGACAATTGGCCGAACTGCAATTATTGATAAGAGAGTTGATGGCGCAATCATTTCGCAGCACCTTATCCGAATTAGTACTAGGCTTGACGTGTGCCTGCCCGATTGGCTCCATTCATGTTTCTGTGCGCCGCTTGTGCTACGGCAGCTCCATAGTGTGGTTCAAGGAGGAACGAGAGCGGGACTGAACACTAACGACGTGGCAAACATCCTCATTCCGGTGCCTCCATTGGTTGATCAAGAGCTCTTTGTTGGACAAATGGCGACTGCACGTGGACTCCGTCGCGCCAATATAGATCGCGCAAAGCAAACTGATAGACTAAAGCAGAGCATGATGGTCGCAATGAGGCGCATTGATGTTTAATGAATCCAACACCGTAGAAGCCTACATCCGCGATCGCCTCACCGGCGCCATCACCCACCACACCGCCGTCGGCCCCGGCCTCGCCCGCCGCCTCGGCCAAGTGTCCGGCCTAGGCTGGCACTACCTCTCGCCGCAGAACCTGCCGCGCCTGCCGCATGAGGTCCTCGTCGAACCGCACCTGCGCGAGGCGCTCATCCGCCTCAACCCCGGCATCGCCGCCCAGCCCGACCGCGCCGACGACGTCCTCTACAAGCTCCGCGCCATCATCATGGGCGTCCGCGGCGACGGACTCGTCAAGGCGAACGAGGAGTTCGCAGCGTGGCTCACGGGAGAGCGGTCGATGCCGTTCGGGCCGGACGGGGAGCACGTCACCGTTCAGCTCATCGACTTCGACGACATCGAGCAGAACCAGTACGTCGTCACGAATCAGTTCACGGTCCGCGCCGGGGCCACCGAGAAGCGCGCCGACCTCGTGCTGCTCGTCAACGGCATGCCGCTCGTCGTCATCGAAGCCAAGACGCCGGTGCGGTCCAGCCAGAGTTGGTTCGACGGGGCGATTCAGGTCAACGAGGATTACGAGCACAACGTGCCGGAGCTGTTCGTCCCAAACGTCTTCTCGGTGGCCACTGAGGGGAAGGAGTACCGCTACGGGTCCATCGGGCTGCCGATCGAGAACTGGGGGCCGTGGCGGGTCGAGGCGGAGGGCGTCGGGAAAGATGTGTAACCGGAAGGTGACGTAGGGTCGGAGGGAGAACGGTCTCCGGACGATGGCGATCCGGGCCAGGGCGCATGGGCGCCCCGGCCCGGCTCCCCCCCGCCCGGAC
>JADYYS010000026.1 GCA_020853525.1 Ardenticatenales bacterium
CTGGCGGGCCGCCATGGTGCCCGCCTTCGCGGGCACCCAGAAGTCCGAAGCGCCCGCGAAGGCGGGCGCAATGGCCGAAGGCCACCAGCCGGCCAGCTTTAGCTGCCGGTGGTTCGTCGTCCGCAAATCGAGATGTGACGGTCTACTCGTACCCCGCCACTGCAGAATCTCCGGGTTCCGTATTCTGGTGGCCACTCCGAGCGTGCCCAGTGGCGAGGTACTGGCCCGACTCCCGGCATTCCCAGCGAACGTGACCGTCTGCCGCCCCGCCGCCCGTATCCCGACCTTCCGCCCCACGTTGTATACGTCAGCCGCACCGGCCTTCGGCCGACGGTGGTGTTGCGTGCCGGCTCCATCAGCCACCCGTTCTTGGGGGTGGCCGCCCGCCTGAAGGGAACTCCAAACCATGCATTGTCCGATTCGATTGCCTCTGAATCGCCTGTTTCGGCTTGTCGCCGTCGCCGTCGTGGCGACCGCGTTCGTGCTGACCTCCTCGTCGGCGTACGCCCAGGACGAGAAGCCGCGGGACGGGCGGGCGCTCAACCACTTCGGCAAGAGCAGCCGCGGCATCCGGCCGAACGACAGCGGCGCCCTGCCGATGTCGGCCGACGGGGCGCTCGGCACGCAGGGGACCGCCGATCTGGCGGCGCAGTACGATATCGACCAGCTCGCCGGCTGGGGCATCGTCTTCGGCTTCGGCGGCCCGGGCCCGGTGCCGGGCTCGATCGACTTCTCGCACCCGACGAACGTCACGCTGAACGTGACGGATGCCTTCTGCACCGGCGACTCGTTCCGGATCCTCGACCGCGGCCGCGTCGTCCTCGAGACGCCGCGCGTCGGCAACGACGCTCCGAACTGCACGGTCTACGAAGACGATCCGGGCCAGGCGTTCCTGAGCGCGCAGTTCAGCCACGGTACGGTCGTCCTGCCCTCCGGCAGCCACTCGCTGACGATCGAGGTCCTCGACAGCCCGTACGAAGGCGGCGCCGCGTTCCTCGAGGTGCTCCACCTCGGGCCGGCCGTCGACCCGAACCGCCAGCTCGGCGGTCAGGTCCACCTCCCGATCCTGAACTTCCTCGGCCAGGACGACGTCTGCGAGACCTGGATCGAAGTGCAGAACGTCGGCTGTGAGAATCAGATGGCGGCGCTTGTGACGTGGGGCGAGCCGGGCTTCTGCCCGCCGCAGGCCGCCGGCCCGCTGAAGGTGGAGTGCACCGGCATGCTGAAGCCGGGCACCACCTGGAACCTGTACGGCGCCCAGGTGCCGACGGGCTCGAAGTCCGGCATCCTCTTCAAGCTCTCGGCGCGCCAGCTGTCCGAGGACGGCATCGACGTGATCCCCGAGGATGACGTCACGGGTTCGTATGTGTGCGAGGTGCTGTTCTTCAACGTCGTCGGCGACGCGGACGATTACCGCCGCTTCAAGAAGGCGTACGACGAGGGGCTCTTCTTCGACGGCATCGACATGTCGCTGGCGCGCGGCAGCGGTGCGCTGGCCGTCGACGTGCACCGCACGTGCCCCGGCAGCGCGACGCCGGGCGTCGACGTGACGAGCAAGTACAACGGCATCGCCGGCGACCACCTCGGCGTGTTCGACGAGGTGTACGGCGGCTACAGCTTCTACGTGCCGCTCGTCTACGCCTCGAAGGCCGGGATGAACAGCATCATCTACATCCAGAACGGTGGGCTGATGTGCAGCTCGCTCGAGATCTGGTTCAAGCAGTTGGACGACTGCCTGCGCGCCTCGATCTGCGATATCGCCACCTTGGCGCCGGGCGAGACCTACCAGCTGGACGCCAACGACTGCGTCGGCCCGGACTTCCAGGGTTCGGCCTGGATCCGCTCGACGCAGAAGATGGGCGTCGTGGTGGACATCACCGTCCAGGACACGCTGATGACGTACGTCGGCGAGCCGGGCGAGATCAACTACACCTTCGACCCGAACCTGGCGACCTACACGGCCGGCAACCAGGTGGCGTTTGCGCCGCTGACGTACTCGGAGTACCAGGGCTGGGACACCGGCATTCAGGTCCAGAACCTGAGCGCGGTGGTGGCGGCCAAGGTGAAGGTCTACTTCCTCGACCGCGGCGGCGACATCATCACGACGCTGGTGGACTGGGTCTGCCCGCGCGGCAGCCAGACGTTCTTCCTGCCGGTCGTCGCCGACCTGCCGGGCAACTGGGTGGGCAGCGCGCGCGTCGAGAGCCAGGAGTGGATCACGCCGGGCGGGCCGAACGTGCTGTCGCCGAACATCGTGGCGGTGGCGACGTTGATCAAGTACTCCGACACGGCACGCACGAGCATGACGCAGGCGATCGCCTACAACCTGCTGCCCGAGCATAAGATCTACGATTGGCAGATCGCCAGCGGCACGGGCGGTGGCCTGGACTCCGGCGTCGGCCTGATCGCCATCCCGAGCCTGCTGAAGGACCTCTCCCGCTCCGGCCTGACGAGCGAGATCGCGATCGCCAACGTGGTGCCCAAGCCGGGCTTCACGGACTTGGTCATCTACATCTACGACCAGAACGGCCTGCTGGACTACATCTGCCAGAAGCTGAACGAGAAGCAGGTCGAGTACATTGACCTCCAGACCTGGGGCTATGTGAACAACGGCTTCAAGGGCTCGGCCATCATCAGCGCCTGGTTCTGGGAGCATGACGTCTTCAGCGGCCGCGGGCAGTTCGAGCGCAACCTCGTCGGCCTCGGCGCGGTGTCGATCGAGCGGCGCGGCGGCAAGTTCACCGAGGACGTGCCGGGCGACGAGGCGGCGGGTGACCGCGGCATTCCGTTCGCCGTGACGTACGACGAAGAGGGCGAGCCGGTGTTCGAGTACTGCTTCATGGGCCCGCTGCCGCTGTGCGCCGGCTTCCCGGACAACCGCCCGGCCGGCGGCTGCCCGGACACGGTGACGGCGTCGTGCGACAACTGCCCGGTCGCCATCCCGGCGGCCGGCGCGGCGCCCTCGGCGTTCGCTTCGGTCGGCGCACAGATCGGCTGCACGATCGCCGACGTCGACATCACGCTCGACATCAACCACACCTGGAACAGCGACCTCAACATCGATGTCTCGAGCAACGCGCTCATCGGCGTGACGATCGTGAACCAGGTCTGCGGCGCCGATGACAACATGTTCGCCATCGTGGACTCCGACGCCGGCGCGCCGATCGGCAGCGTCTGCCCGCCGTCGGGCTTCCTCCGCGTCACACCGGGCGGCGCCGGCGTCGCGCCGGATGCGCTCGACCAGTTCGACGGCACGGACCCCGGCGGCCAGTGGTCGCTGGACATCACCGACCTGGTGGGTGGGGATGCGGGGACGATCAACGACTGGCAAGTGAACATCACGTATCGGTAGGACACGCGCGTTCGGCGCGAATCGACGGCCCGGCGCAGGAAACTGCGCCGGGCCGTTGTGGTTGGTGGGGTGGTGGCCGGAGAATCCAGGCGGGACGTCTGGGGCTTCAAGGCGGGAAGTCCGTGGTTTCCAGGGTGGAAACGTTGTGTTCAACGCCTAGTGAATGAAACTTTCAGGCGGGAAGTTGCGGACTTCCAGGCAGGAAGCGCAGCGGCGCTTGGGCAGGCGCGGTCGTGCGATCCGCGGGACGGCCACGGGCCGCTGAATGTCAGCGGGCGTGGACAGTCTCCTGAACGTCCTGCGATGACTTGCTCGGTGTCCATCGACTTCGCCGGAACGTGCCTACAATCTGCCCATGATCCCGCGCGCCGTCCCTCCCGAACCGTTCGACCGCGCCTCCGCGCTGGCCGCACTCTGCGCGGCGCACGGCATCACGATCCTCTATGTCTTCGGCAGCCGCTCCGGCGAGGTCGCCGAATGGCACCGCGGACGCCTCGATGCCATGGGTTTGGGCGGATCGGACGTCGATATCGGCGTGCTCGCCGCGCGCGACCGGCGCTTCGATGTCGAGGCCAAGGTACGATTGGCGCAGGCGCTCGAAGCGCTGCTGGGCGTCGACCGCGTCGATCTGATCTCGCTGGCCGACGCCGACCCGTTCGTGGCGGCCAACGTCGTGCGCGGGGAGCGGCTGTATGCCCGCGATAGCGACGACGCGGACGAGTTCGACCTCTACGTCCTGCGCCGCGCCGGCGATCTCGCGCCGTGGGAGCGCGAACGACAGCGGCTTGTGCTGGCCGCCAAGCGATGAGCCCGGGGCCGTTGTCGCGGCGCGTCGTGGTCGATCGGCTGGCATGGATCGACGCGATGCTGCACGACATCCGAGACCTGGCGATGGTGGCGGATGCGTTTCGGGCGTGGGTTGCGGCGAGTGATGATCGGCTGGCGGACGAACTGTAGGTTGTCACGGCGTTGGTCTGTGGATATCAGTGCTATTTGTTCTGGGGACGTGGTGGACCGTTCCCCCTAGCGCTCGGAGTGGTCGACGTCGTACCCGTCTCGCCAATCTGCCGCGCTCCGGGCGATACACCCTGGACACCTGTGACATTGTCGCCCATCACCTCCCCCCATGCGGATCCCCAAACACCTTGAACGCCAACCACGTCCCATCCCCCACCCCCGAAGCCGCCCCCCGCGCCTCGCTGGCCGCCTCCGCCAACGTCTTCCCGCCGATCAACGCATCGTAAAACGCCGTCGCAAACGTGTTGGACGCCACGTCGCGCACCGGCCAGGACGCACCGACGACCGCCCCGGCGCCCGCGTCGATCAGCCGCTTCGGCCAACCGCCCCAAGCCGTCAGGCTTTCGCCCAGGCGACCGGCCTCGCAGGCGTTCAGGAAGACGAGCGGCCGGCGGTCGCCGAAGCGGGCGGTCATGGCCACGACGTCGGCGGTGATCGAGACGCTCTGCGTTCGGCCGTTCACGAGCTCGTCCGTGATCACGAGGACGGCCTTGTCGATGTTGTCCTCCTTGGCCTCGCCGTGGCAGGCGACGTGCAGGACGTCGAACGTCGGGTTCTCCAACGCCTCGACGAACGCGTCGTAGGTCGAGGCCACCTGGACCGGCTGGATTCCGCGCTGGGGGAGCGTGGCGGTGAAGTACGCGACCTCGCCGGTCACGTTGTCGGCGGGGTTGTTCGGGTAGGTGGCGGCCAGGAAGCTCCAGTCCTTCAGCGGCAGGGAACGCGCTGCGCTGCGGCCGGGGAGCCAGCGGACCAGGCCGTACTGGCCGAGGAAGCGGTCGTCGGAGTCGCGCCCCTTCGGGTCCTTCAGCCGGATCAGCTCCCACGGGATGAAGGGCTCCCAGGACATGACGCGCACCGCCGTGATCTTTGCCCGCCCGTCCCAGAGCGCTGCCGCCAGATCGGCGGGGAACAGTTGCCCGCACAGCTGCACGCCGAAGGCCTCGACCTCGCGCCTGAAGCGATTCACCTGATCCTGGGTGCGCAGGATCTGGTTCGTCATCTGGTCGTAGATGCCGGCAACGTAGGCCCGCAGCGACTCCGCCGGCGTTCCGTTGCTGGCGAGCAGCTTCGGCGACTCGAACTCCTGGAAGTCGAGCCCGAGGTCGGCGCAGTGGACCCGGTAGCGGAAGCGAATGTCCGTGCCGGCCGTGCCGGCCGTGCCGGACGTGATGGGATCGATCTGCAAGAGCAGCACCCCGCCGTCGCCAACCGCGCGCTGGGCGCCCGTCGCCGTGCCCGCCGCGCGCACCGCGGGCGTGCTCTGCGCCGTGGCGCGAATCTGGTGGCGCATGTTGCCCAGTTCGGTGCCCCCCTGCCGAAAGATCACCGCGGCTTGCACCGCGCCCTCCGCGACGCCGCGGATGACGAACGCGCTCTGTGACGGCGCGCCCGGCTTGGGAGGGTCGAGCCGCAGGATGGACGGCCCGACGACCGTGACCGCGTCGCCGAGGAGCGTCAGGATCGCCACGATCGGCTCGGTCGCCGACCCGGTCGCGGTGACGGAGCCGGGGAGCGTGATCGCGTCGGCGGCGTCCGCGACGATGACGTCGATCACGTCCTCCGTGCCGATCGTCACCGCCGCAGGTGCGCGCGTTCCGATGCGCATGTCGATCGTCGGCGCGGCGGTCGACGGTCCGGCGGGCGGCGGTCCACTGGTCGGCAGTCCGCGAGTCGGCGGGCCACCGCTGGTCGGCGGGCCAGAACCGCCTGGCGGGCTGGGCGGCAACGGACTCGGCGGCATGGGACTCGGGGCCGACGGCCTGGCCGGAGGCGGACTCGGCGGCCGCAGCCCGCCCCGCGTGATCGGGGCGGTCTCGTCCACCCGGATCGGGACGCGCTCGGCGTCGACCGTCACGATGCGGCTGGCCGAACCCGTCGTATCGCTCGGCGTCGGCGCGGGCTCGCCTGCCGTCCCGACGGCGCTCGCCTTCTTCTCCTGCAGGTTGAGCGCCGCGCGCAGCGACAGCGTGTCCGGGCCGTACGCCACCACGATGTGCACAAGCTCGAGGGGGCGATAGGCATAGAGGTACGGACGCGGCTCCCAGTCCTCCTCGCGGACGACGACGACCCAGGCGGGCCTGGCCGCGCCGATCGCGCGCACCGCGCTGGCGACGGTCTGGTTGGCGGACAGCACGAGGATCTCGCGCTGGGCATGGCGGGCAATGGCGTCGAGGTCGAGGTCGAGGGAGCGTGTCATCCCGAAACCCGCGGGCTGACGCCGAACGCGTCGGCGATCGGGATCACATCGTCCCGGTTCGCGGCTTCGTCGCTCCGCACGTGGATCCGGTAGGAGCCCTCGGGCAGCGGACCGCACTGCGCCGCATACGTCCCGTCGCGGTTGTCGTGCATCGGCTGCGTCGCCACCGTCGCCCCGGTCGTCGCGTCGACCGCCGTCGCGACGAGCTGGAGCCGATCGGAGCCGGCGTCGACGCCGATGAGGACCGGCTCGTCGTCGAAGTAGACGTCCTCGAGGCTGAGCGCGAGCTGCGCGCGGCGGTCGGGGGCGAGGAACTTGCCGAGGTCGATGTAGAGGGACGTGATCGCGCCCTCGAGATGCTGCAGCACCGCATCCGTGTTCTGGAGCGAGCCGTGCTTCATCGCCGCGTACATCGCACTGTCGGCCGGGCCGTCCTCGTGCGGCACGGCCGACACGCGGGGCACGGTGCCGTCGCCGCTCATGTCCTGCCCGTCGTGCGCTTGCTCCAGGACGACCGTGCCGCCGGCCAGGCGCCCGGACTGGAGCGTGGACTGCGTCGTCCCGACGATCGGGAAGATGCGGTAGCGATTCCGCATGTACGCCGGCTCCAGCAGATGGGCATCGACGGCGGCGATGATCTCGCGGTGGAACGCCAGCGCCGCCTTTGCGCGGAGCGGGTCGACGTTCGGGATGCCGACGGATTCGCCGACGCGAACGAGCGTCCCGTCGCCGGCGTCGTAGGCCTTGTAAGTCGGCAGGAGCTGATAGGTGGAGGTGAAGCTGCGCGTGACCGTACTGAGGGCATCCAACTTCAATGGACCCTTGCGCATCCCGTTGCTCAGCGTGTCGAGCGCGTTCAGCGAGCCGCGGTACGGCGTGCCGAACGTGATCAGGGCCTTGGTGTCCTTCCAGCCCTCCAGCACCTCGAGGAAGTAGCGGGACACGAGGCCGCCCATCGAGTGGGCCACCAGGATCAGCTTGGCCTGCGGGCTCGTGCGCCGGTACGCCGCCAGCCAGTCACGGCTCGCGCGCTGCAGCTTGCGGGCGGAGGCGCGGTTGTCGCGCCGCCAGTCGTACGGGAAGCGGAAGAAGTTCTCCCCCTCCTTCACGTCGAACACCGTCCGGATCACGTCCGCCACGTGCCCGTAGCCGTCGATCTTCCAGAAGCCGGGCAGGAGGTGCAGATCGGGCAGCAGCGCCGTGGCCGTCACCCCGTCGTCCAGCGTCTCCCTGGCCGGATCGTCGCCGCCAAGCCGCAGGCCTTCGGCGATCGAATCGCCCCGCGTGAAGAGCGCCCGCGCGATGCCGCCGGCGTCGAAGCCCCACGCGGGCTTGCCGTCCTTCTGCAGGACGCTGCCCATGATCCCGGGCAGGAGAACGATGACGTCGGGCATCGGGTGCTTGGGCATACGATCCTCCCCACCGTGGCGCCGCTCGGCCGCCTCGTCCAGCGAGCGAGGCTGCCTCGTCGCGCCGGCGGGCGGAGTGGCAGGAGTGTATACGGCAAGCTGGGGCCGGGCAACGCCGTTCCGCCCGTCCCGGTACGACGAGACGGGCGAAAGGTCCGATGTGTCGGCGCTTGTCCGGCATCGGCGCTCCCTCCCCGGTGGTCGTTGACGTCGGTGTCTTCACCCTGTCGTCGGACTTGTGTCGGATTCGTGTCAGACCCCTATCCGGCGCAGCGCCGAGCGCCGGTACCCTGCGGGCACGTCCAGGCGATCGGATGCGGTCGTGCATCCGCCGCGATCGCCGGCAGGAGCCGCAACATGTCACGTCCCGCTCCGGCAGCAGCCGAATCCGCCCCTTCACCCGCCATCCGCGTCCAGTTGCTGGGCGCGCCCGAACTGCGCTGTTCCGAGCGGCGCTTTGCGCTGTCGCGCCAGAGGAATCGGCTGCTGTTCTACCTCCTTGCCGCCCGCCCCGGGCCTGTCGGCCGCGACACGCTCTACGGCCTGCTGTGGCCGGAAGCCGACGAGCACCAGGCGCATCGCGCGCTCTCGCAGGCGCTCACCCAGATTCGTGCCGATCTCCCCGAGCCGACGGCGCTCCGCCACAACCGGGAGTCCGTCTGGCTCGATCGCACCGTGGTGTGGTCGGACGTGGCCGCACTCGATGCGCTGGCGATCGGAGCTCCGGCCGCCCGGTCGACGGCCGATCTCGAAGCCGTCGTGGCTCTGTACCGCGGCCGGTTTCTTGAGGGTGTGTCGTGCGCCGGGCAAATCGACCTCGAGGACTGGATGCTGGCCGAAGCCGATCGCATGGAACGGATCGTTCTCGAGTCCCTGGCGGAACTCTGCCGGCGCCACGCGCGTGCCGATCGGTTGCGCGAAGCCACCGCCACGGCGCAGCGTTACCTGCGCTTCGATCCGTGCGACGAGCGGATGCACCGGCGGTTGCTGACGCTGTTCGCGGCCACGGACAACCGCAACGCGGCCATCGCGCACTATCGACGGTGCGTCGACGTTCTCCATCGTGAGCTCGGCGTCGCCCCGGAGGCGGCCACCCGTGCCGCGTACGAGCGGGCGACGGGGCATCGCGTGGCGGTTCCGAGCATCGTGTGAGGGCGGATGCGACGGGCCGCACCCGGCACGATCGGCCATCGATCGGCCATGCGGGGCCCGCCCGGCGATCACAGGGCACGAACGGACCGGATAGGGCCACATCGCGCATCGAAAGGGGTGTGGTACCCTACGGCGTGCCAGGGTCCCCCGGAAAGCCGGCGCGTGGCCGCGAACGCGCACCCTACGTGCCCGCGACGTGGAGGACGCTGGACCGCTCGCTTCGCAGACTGGCCAGGTCCGCCCCATGTCCCTGGATGCGATCACCGACGCCGCCGTCCGCCAGGCCTTGCGCTCGGTGCGCCATGCCCTGCCGTTCAAGGACAATGCACTCCTCGGCCTAGACGCCGTGGTGCTCGGCCTGCGCGCCGAGCGCATGCCCGAGACCGCGCAGAGCCGCGAGTGGATGCTCGGGCGGATCGTCCAGACCGTGGTGTGGGACGAGATGGCGCGGCTGCGCGAAGGCAGCCACGATCGGGCGGTGGCGCCGGACGACCTCGATGCGGCGCGCGAGACGGCGCTCATCGAGGATGCGTTCCGCATCGGCAACCCGACGCTCGAATGCTGGAGCGCCCTGTACGCGCGCTACCTCGCCCTGCGCGCCTGGCAGGTGGGCGAACTGGCCGACCTCGTCATCGTCAACTACCGCACGCTCGAACGGCGGGTAACGCGCGGCTACGCGCTCCTCGCCCAGGCGCTGCGGGACGCCGAGATCGAGGCCGCCCGGCACATCGATACGGCGCCCGGCCTGCCGACCGCCGCGCGGATCATCGTCAGCGAGCGCGCGCCGATGCGCGGGGTGCCGGAGGCACGGGCCGCGCTGCTGGCCGCGGTGACGGACGACGCCCGGGTCGTCCACATCGCCCCCGGCCAGATCGAGGCGCTGGCGCAGGCCGCCGCCCCCGACGTCGGCGCGTACCGGCTGGGGCGAATCGCGGAGTGGAGCCAACCGCGCTTCCGGCTCGACGAGCGGTTCGTCGACCTGTCGCTGCTCGTCGACATGGGCGAGGACGTTCCCGGCGACCGATGGCACGTCGAGCGGAGTCGGTTCAGCGATCTGCGCGACGCGATGGCCGAGGTCGCCAGTCCATGCCTCGTCGTGCTCGGATCACCCGGCAGCGGCAAGAGCACGTTGCTCCGGCGGCTCGAACTCGACCTCGCGGTGGCCGGGCTGCGCGACGGGGCACCGACGCTGACGTTCTTCATCCCGCTCAGTCGCTACCAGTCGCCGTCGCCCCACACCCCGCCGCCGGCACCGCGCGCCTGGCTCGGCGAGCGCTGGTCGGCCCGCTTCCCCGCGCTGCCGCCCCTGGACGATCTTCTCGAAGCCGGTCGGATGGTGTTGCTCCTCGACGCACTGAACGAGATGCCGCACGCCGACATGGCCGATTACCGGGAGCGGGTCCGGGCCTGGCGGGAGTGCCTGCACGAGGTCGCGGTCGAACAGCCGGGCAACCGGGTGGTCTTCAGCTGCCGTAGCCTGGACTACAGCGCCCCGCTTTCCAGTCCGACCCTGCCCGTGCCGCAGCTGCGCATCGAGCCGATGAGCGACGAACGGATGGCGCGCTTCCTTCGGCTCTACAGTCCGGCCCGCGGCGAAGCGATCTGGCGCCAGCTGCAGCACTCGCCGCAGCACGGACTGCTCCGGACGCCCTACTTCCTGTCGCTCCTGGCGCAGCAGGTGGAGACCGACGGCCGCCTGCCGGAGGGCCATGCCGCGCTGTTCACCGGTTACGTGCGCCAGGTGCTGCAGCGCGAGGTCGAGCGCGGCCACCGTCTGTTCGCACCCGACCATCTCCTCACGGCGCGCGACTGCCGCCGGACCGTGCAGCGCGTCCCGTGGCGCTCCCCGTTCGACCTGCCGGAGCACGGCCCGTTGATCCCGCGGCTGTCCGATCTGGCGTACGAGATGCAGCGCCGGGTGACGGCGACGGCCCACGAGTCGTCACAGGTCAGCGCCCCGTACGATCTCGTCGTGGCGCTGTTGGATCATCCATGCGCCGAGGACATCGTGCTGGCGGGCGTGGCGATGTCCGTGCTGGACGAGGACATGGCCGGCGACGAGGTGATGTTCTTCCACCAGCTCCTGCAGGAGTACTTTGCCGCCCGACGAATGGCCGACGGACTCGACACCGGCCTCGTCAGCACGGCATGGCGGGCGGACGCAATGGCCGTCGCCTTGTCGGACACCCTGGCGGCCCTCGCCCCGAGCGAGCCGCTGCCGCCGCCGGAGCCCACCGGCTGGGAGGAGACCGCCGTCCTCGCGGCCGCGATGAGCGCCGCGCCGGCCGAATTCGTGCGGACGCTCGCCGAGGCGAACCTGCCGCTGGCGGCGCGCTGCGCGGCGCAGGTTGAGGTGCGGGCAGGCGATGACGTACGACGCGAGCTGGCCTGGCAGCTCGTCCGCCGTTCGCGCGACCCGGCCGCCGACTTGCGCGCGCGGATCGCGGCGGGCATGGCGCTGGGCGACCTCGGCGACCCGCGCTTCGAGCGGCGCGTCGGGCCGCATGGCCACTTCCTGCTGCCGCCGCGCGTCGCGATCCCCGGCGGGTCGTACCCCATCGGCAGCGACGATGGGCCGCCCGAGGAGCGGCCGCGGCACCTCGTCGAGCTCGCACCGTTCCACATCGGCCTGTTTCCGGTGACGAACGCCGAATGGGCCTGCTTCATGGTGGCGGGCGGGTATGAGGACGAACGGTGGTGGGACACGCGTGCGGCGCGGGCGTGGCAGGAGGGCGAGGGCACGGCCGAGGGATTGCGCTGGGAATATCGGCTGTGGCGCCGCCGCTTCGTGGCGGAGCCGGGACTCCTTGCGGAACGGTACGCAGCCGGTCGCGTGCCCGAGGTGATCTTCCGCGGATGGCAGGCTCGGTTGAAGATGACGGACCCGGAGTTCGAGGCCCATCTCCTGCAGAAGTGGCCCGGAGGGCCGAAGCGGGCGCCGGAGTGCTGGCAGGACGCAGCCTTCGCCCACCCGGCGCAGCCGGTGGTCGGCGTCTCGTGGTTCGAGGCCCGGGCCTACGGCCTGTGGCTGACGGCCCAGACCGGAACGACGTACCGCCTTCCGACGGAAGCCGAGTGGGAGGCCGTGGCGCGCGGCGCATCCGGCCGCCGCCACGCGTACGGCGAAGCGCCGGCGGACGGGATGGGCAACACGACGGAGACGCACGTCCGCCGTCCGGCGCCGGTCGGCACGTTTCCGGATGGCGACACGCCGGAGGGCGCGGCGGACATGGCAGGCAACGTCTACGAGTGGACGAGCAGTCTGCATGGGCGGGTGGGCGAAGCGCCCGCGTTCCCCTTTCCGTACCGCCTCGACGCCCGCGAGGACGGCCGCGCGGCAGGCGACGTGACCCGCGTCGTGCGGGGCGGCGCTTGGTCGAGGAGCTTCACGATGCAGTACGCGGCGCGCCGGGTGTTCCAGCCGCCGGCGTTCCGCGGGACCGACCTCAGTCTGCGCCTGGCGTCTTGACGGACACGCGGAGGGGCCCAGTGGAGGTGGGGGCGCCCGGAAAAGCGTTGTTGCCGGCCCAAGGGAAGTACCGGCGCGCCGCCGGTACTGCCGCCGCTTCGTTCAAGGAGCGCGCGTGGAATGCGCGGGCCTTTTGCGCGCCGCGCTGGCCGTCGTAGGCATACCAGTCCGCAAGCATGACGATCGCCCGGTCGGCGGCACCGATCTCGACCGTGACGTCCTGCCGCTCGCCCGGCGCCAGGACGGTGCCCCTCTCGGGGTCGCCAAGGGCGCGCATGAGCGGGCCGTTGGACGGCACCAGCTCGTGCAGCGACACCACTCGTTGGCTCACCGTGCCTCGCGCGACGACTTCCAGCGGATCGGGCGACCGGTTCTCGAGGGTCAACGTCACGGTGACCGCAGTTCCCGACCAGTCGGTGGAATAGGCGACCGACTCGCACAGCATCGTGGGCATCGTGGGGGCAGGCGAAGCGGTGAGCAACTGGGCGCGGATGTCGTGACCGTACCCGGTGCCCAGCGTGTAGCCGAAGTGGCTCGTCTGGCCCTGGCCCATCGCCGCCGCGGAGCCCCACTCGAGCACGATCTTGCCGGGGGTTCCCGCGCCGCCGCCGGTGCCGGCAACGCCGTCCGTGTAGAGGGGCACCGTCGGCGCGCCGATGAACCGGTTGCACTCGGGCGCGCCCGATGCGTTGGGGCACGGGACTTCGTAGAGGTCGGGGAAGGGATAGTTCGTGCTGTTGATCGTGTACAGCGGGCTGAAGCCCGACAGCACGAAGCGGAACCCGTCCGCCGTCTCCGCGCACTCGTTGACGACATCGATGTTGACGATTTCCTCGACGCCGAGCACGGTCGGGAACTTCGTGGCATTCGGGGCCTGGGGACCCGGCTCTTTGCACTTGCCTGCCGACCCGCTCGCGTGGATCGCGCCAATCTCTGCCGGCGTCAGCGCCCGTCGGAACAGCTCAACCTCGTCGATCTCGCCCCAGAAGGTTTCCTCCGCCTGGCGGTCCATGCCAGGGATGTCCGATCCGATGAGGAGGTCCGCCGTGTTGTCCACGGTCTCGGTCGACGACGCGACGGCAAACCGCTCCGGCGTGTTGTTGTTGATGTAGAGCGTGGCAACGGCGTCCAACGGGTTCGCCGCGCGTTCGACGGTCACCGCGACAAAGTGCCAACCATCCTTCACCGGCGCTGCGGACACGATGTCCGCCAGAGGCGCGCTCAGGCCGCTCAGCGTGAACCCGAGGTGGCCGTCCTCCAGAAACAGCGCAAACCCGTAGGGCGGGCCCATCGGCCCCGGCGCCGACTTGGCGACGATCGGGCGCCGGCCCGTGCCGGGATCCGCGGGGTCGATCCGGATCCAGGCATCGATCGTGAGGTCACCCGCGCCGAACGCGAGCTCGGGATGGTCGGCCACGCGGATGTACTGGTCGAGTCCGTTCAGCGCGATCGAATTGCCGACATATGCGCCTGCCATTTGCGCAATCGGTTCGCCGACGGGCGCACCGACGTTGTTCGCACCGGCTTTGTCCCGGAATCCCAACCCGTCGATGACATCGAACGACTGAAGCGAATCGAACGGCCACCATCCGATCATCGTGTCGGGCGGCACGGCACAGGCGGTATCGGCAGCCCTCACATCGGCGAGCGCGTGCGCCGATTGCGGGATCGAAGGGAATCGTCCACCGATGCCCGTGGCCGCAAGAGCGCAGACCGCCGTCACGCCAAACAAACGCACGCGAACGTGGTGGATCTGCGTCTTCATCGCTGACTCCTTCGTTTCCCGGACCTGCCGCAAACACGTGCGCGGGCAGGAGATGGTCCGGCCAAGGAGACCGTTGTCCCCGCATGCCGCACGACCATCCGATGGGTGGCAGTGTATCGCACGCGCGACCGGCAAGCGAAGGGCTTTCCGACACGATTCTGACACGTGCAGCGCTGTAGATTTCCTGTAGACGCCGGTGCGTACGCTCGTGACCATGCATTCGGCTCACAGGGGGATGGTCACGATGAACGGCTCTGCGACAGTACAAAGCCCGATCACGCTCGACAAAGGAAATCGGCGTCGCTCCCGCATGGACGGGCGCCGCGGACGGCATCGGCCGACGCGGTGGCGCATTGCGCGTGGTCTGGCCACCGCGCTGATCGTCGGACTGAGCGCGTTGGCCTACGGCGGGGCTTCGCTATGGGCGACCTCGTCGGCCCGGCGCGGGGCACAGGCCCAAGCGAACGCAGCTGCTGCCATCGCGCAGACGAATGCCGCGTTGCCTCTGCGCGCCCAGCGTGCGGCGGCCGCGGGTAGCGTATCGCTCTACTTTCCGATCACCCTGCGCGCGCACTCGTTGACAGCGTCGCTGCGCGTGCGCCTCGAAGGCGGACGCCTGGACGTCCTCGGCACGCCCGGCAAGGACGATGTGATCCTGCGCCTCGACCCGTCGGGCAAGACGGTCGAAGTCGACGACCGCACGAACGGCGCCGGCACGAACCACCGATTCGATCTTGACGACGTGAAGAGCTTCAACGTCGACCTCGGCGCCGGCGATGACTGGGTGATCTTCGATGACGCGAACGGCAGTCTGGCCGGCCTGCGCGCGATCACGCTCGATGCGGGCGACGGAGACAACGTCGCGATGGCCTCGACCGGCAGCCTCACGCCTGCGGAGATCGCCGCGCTGCCGGTCGTGCTGCCCGGCGTCATCGCCAATCTTCGCGCGCTCGATCAGACCGCCGACGCCCTCACCGCGCGCGCCGAGAAGCTGGAGCAGAGCGCGAGCGCGTTCGCCGCGACGGAGGGCATGACGCTCACGCTGGCCGCGGAGCGCTTCGCGGCCGAGGCGCAGGAGAAGGTGTTTGGCCCGAGCGACGCGCTCAGCACCTCCCTCGCGTCGGACGGACTCGAGATCTCGGACCGGTTCGGTCGCGCGGGCGACGCGGTCATTCAAGCACGGATGGCGGTTACGGACCGCCTCGACACCTTCCGGGTCCGCAACGGTGAGGACTTCAGTCAGACCCTCAAGCTGCTGACGGACGAAGCCATCGCGAAGGGCGAAGATGACGCCGCCGTTGAAGACGTGGTCGGGCGCATCGAGGCGCTGAGCGACGCGTTCGTGGCAGCGGCCGAGTCGCAGGCCCGTCAGGGCGAGGCCGACATCGCGCCACCGGTGGCGGCGCTCGACGGCCTCGCGGCCGAACTCGAGCAGCGCAACGACGCCGTCGTCCGCCGTGTCGGCGAGCTCGAGGCGATGGCGAACGCGCTGTCCGAGCGCTTCGAGCGGGACTTCGGCGGGGATCGATTGGACGCGGAGGCCGCGAAGATCGAGCGGGAGGCGGAGGCGATCAACCGCGACGCGGATCTGCTCGGCGAGCAGGTCGAGGCGGCGCTGGCGGAGGTCGACGGGCTGTTCAAGCCCCCATCCGGCAACACGCGGGATGCTGTTGCTGTATCCGGCGGGTGGGTGACGGCGACCGGCCAGCTCCAGGCGACCCCTCCGGCGCCGACGTCCGGCTGCAGCGTCGCGACCCACCTGATATCGGGCAGCGGCTTCCTGATCGGAACCTGGAACTGGAGCACCACCAACTTCAACGACTACATGATCGGCACCGGCAGCGCCAGTTCCGCTGACTTCCTCTTCGGGCTCGACGGCGACGACGAGATGCACGGCGGCGTCGGCAACGACTGGATGTTCGGGAACGGCGGGCATGACTGCGTGTTCGGCGAGGCCGACAACGATCGGATGTTCGGCGACCTGCTGCTGTGGCTCGGCGGCAGCGCCGGCAAGGACAGGATGGACGGCGGCGACGGCACGGACTGGATGTTCGGGAACGCGAACGATGACACGATGAACGGCGGCGCCGGCTCGGACCGCGTGTTCGGCAATGCGGACGCCGACACGATCCACGGCGGTGACGGCACGGACTGGCTGTCCGGCAACTCGGGCGGCGACACGCTGAATGGCGACGCCAGCTACGACCTCGTGTTCGGCAACGGCGAGGTCGACACGTTGTACGGCGGCGACGGCGGTGACTTCATGGCGGGCGGCGGCGAAGTCGGGTCGGGTGACAACATGTACGGCAACGCCGGCAATGACTTCATGTTTGGCGGAGCCGGCATGGAGTACATGGAGGGCAACGACGGCACGGACGTCCTGTCGGGCGGCACGGCCAACGATCACATCGTCGGCAACGACGGCACAGACTTCCTATCGGGCGGTCCCGACGACGATACGATGGCAGGCCTGGCCGGCACCGACTTCATGTCCGGCGACGCCGGCGCCGACACGCTGAACGGCGGCGGCGGCAGTGACCTCATGTGGGGTCGGGCCGGCGCCGACGGGATGCGGGGCGACTTCAACGGCAGCGGCAACGACTGGATGTTCGGCAACGAGGGCCCCGACACGATGGGTGGCGACGCCGGCGCCGACTTCATGTGGGGCAACGCCGATGCCGACACGATGAACGGCGACGCCGGCACCGACCTCATGTCCGGCAACGACGGCGACGACACGATGTACGGCGGGGACGGCACGGACTTCATGTGGGGCGGTGACGGCTGCGACCAGATGCACGGCGGCAACGGCGTCGACTTCATGTGGGGCGGCGCCGGCGTCGACACGATGTGGGGCGACGCCGGCATGGACTTCCTATGGGGCGGTGACGACGACGATACGATGTACGGCGGCACCGGAATGGACTTCCTGTGGGGCAACACCGGCAACGATGCGATGTGGGGCGACGACGGGTCCGACTTCCTCTGGGGCAACGATGGCGACGACTGCATGACGGGCGGCGCCGGCAACGACTTCCTGTGGGGCAACGCCGGCAACGATACGCTGCACGGCGAAGGCGGCACCGACCTCCTGTGGGGCAACGACGGCGACGACCACCTGTACGGCGGAGCCGGCACCGACCTCCTGTGGGGCGGCATCGGCGACGACGAGCTGTGCGGGAACGACGGCAACGACTTCCTGTGGGGCGGCGATGGCAACGACGTGCTGCACGGCGACGCCGGCAACGACCTCCTTTGGGGGAATGCCGGCGGTGACTTCCTTTACGGTGGCGCCGGCAACGACTTCCTGTGGGGCAACCAGGGCTGGGACAAGTTGTGCGGCAACGATGGCAACGACTTCCTGTGGGGCAACGAAGACGGCGACACGATGGACGGAGGCGTCGGCGGAGACTTCACGTGGGGCAACGACGGCGCCGACACGATGTGGGGCGGCACGGGATCGGACAAGATGTGGGGCGGCGCCGACGACGACAACATGGCCGGCAACGCCGCCACGGACTGGATGTGGGGCAACGACGGCGCCGACACGATGTGGGGCGGCACGGGCACGGACTGGATGTGGGGCAACGCCGGGGCCGACATCATGAACGGCGGCGATCCCACCGGACTGCTCGGCGACTTCGTATGGGGCAACGGCGGCAACAACACGGTCAACCCCAACGGCCCGAACGACCCGCCCTTCCCGGCCCCCGATTGTTCGAGCATCTGCGTACCCAAGGTCTGCAATCGCACGATGTGCAAGGACGCCGCGCCCGCAGCTTGCGACCTGGCGATCACCAAAACCATCAAGCCCAACCCGCCTGTCAGCGGCCAGCAGGCGACGTTCATTCTCACCGTCACGAACCTCGGCGCCGCCCCGTGCGCCGGACCGATCACGGTGACGGATGTCCTGCCGCCGGGCTTCACGTTCGTCGGCGTTCAGGCAGGCTCGGGGACGTGCTCGGTGACGGGGACCACGGTGACGTGCACGTGGCCGGGCCCCGTGCCTGCCGGCTCGCTCCCGACGGTCCTGATCACCGGCAACGTCACGACTCCCTCGGGCGCGACCCTGCACAACTGCGCGACCGTGAGCAGCCCGAACGACGGCAACGCCGCCAACAACACGTCGTGCGTCGACATTCCGGTACTGGGCGCCCCGAACCCGACGATGCCCGCAGAGACGGCGACATCGATCCCCGCTCCGACCGAGACACCGACGTCGCGGCCCGCGAACACCGCCACGCCCACGTCAACCCGCTCGCCGACGTCAACGCCGACCGCGACTTCGACGCCGTCGATGACGCCCAGGCCGACGAGCACGGCCACCGCGCCGCGTCCCACCCCCGGCTGCGCGCCGCGTCCGGCGTCGATGGCCGCGTGGTGGGCCCTCGATGAGCTGAGCGGAACGACGGTACGGGACAGTATTGGCGACAATCACGGCGTGGCCGAGGGCGGAGCATCCGTGCTGAACCAGGCCAAGGTGGCAGCCGGCCGGTCGTTCGACGCCGGCAGGGTCGTCATGCCGGACGCGCCGTCACTTGACGCCGGCGACGGTGACTTCAGCATCGCCGTGTGGGTCAACCCGTCAACGGACGCCCCGCTGCAACCCATCGTGACAAAGCTATACGCGCCCGCCGATGCGCCTCTGGGATACGCGTTCACGTTGGAGCGGCTCGAACCCACCTTCACGATGAGCAACGAGGGCAGCTCCCTGAGGGTCACCGATCACCTTACGATGCCGGCTCGCGTTGGCTACTGGTCCCTGTTGGCCGTCACGGTTCAGCGCGGGTCGCGCACCGGCGGCACGTTGTTCCGGAACGGCGTGCCCTACCACACGTTCGACACTACGGGACTCGTGGGCGCGGTCGACACGCCGGCCGACCTCCACGTCGGCGAGGAGCCGCGCCTCGGCAGGGGCGGCGCCCAGCACTTCTTCGGCGGCGGCATCGACGAGCTGCAGATCTTCCATCGCGCTCTGACGCCGGACGAAGTGCGGTCGATCTACGTCGCCGGCTCGTACGGCACATGCGACAAGCCGCCGGCGCCGACGCCGACAGCGCGACCGCGGCCGACGACACCGTCGGATCCGCTGTCGGGGTGGATGCGCGGCGCGGGCGGGGAGAGCACGTTCGGACCCCGGCGCTTGGGAACGGTGCGCGTACCGCAGTAGTCGGAGCGGCGAGAATGGAGCAGACGGAGTGGGCGGACCTGTCCGCCCACTCCGTGACGGGTGGGGTCACCGTGTGCGTTCGGGTCGGCCTGCGGGTGGGCGAAAGGCCCGGCGTGAGCGAGTCGCGCTTTCGGCCGGCGTCAAGCGCGTTTGTCTGCAGTAGAGGGCCAGGACTACGGCCGCATCGGCACCGTCGTCGACGTCGACGGATCGAACAGCGTCCCCGGCACCCCCGGCACACCGAGCATCGGCAGCGCCCAGCGGTCGAGCCCCCAGTAGCCGGCGACGCGCCACGCCAGGATGATCAGAATTGCCAGCAGCAGAAGCACGGGGTTCGTCGAAACTGCGCCGGAAAACAGGAAGCTCGCGTTCATGAAGCCGCCGAAGAAGGCCGCGAACCCCGTGAGCAGGCCGAGGATCAGCGCCACGCCGACCAGGATTTCGCCGAACGTGACGAAGTACGAGAACAGAACGGCGTTCGGCAGCGCGACCCGCTCCAGGAACGCGGCGTACCAGCTGCCGACGTCGGGGTGCTCGCCGCCGGTCTTCGTCAGCGCGCCCTGGATGAAGCCGGTCACGGCCGTCCCGGACTTGGCGCCGACCCAGACGCCGGCCGGGTTCGTCAGCTTGCCCCAGCCGGCTGTGAGCCACGCGTAGCCAAGGTACAGCCGGATGATCGTCCAGATCGGTGCCAGCCGCGTGTCGGAGAACAGGAACTGCGCGATCGGCGGCTCGGCGATCTGGCGGGAGGTGCGATGGGACAGGGCATTCGTCTGCATGGGTGAGCTCCTCTGTGGTTGGATCGCGCCCCGATCGGAGGGCGGCAGCCCCGGATTCCCGGGACCGCCGCCTTCCGCGGGAGATGTCCACGCGAGTCGGCGACGCGTGGATCCGGTGTGAGTTTACTGGACCGATAGCCCGAGGTACGTGGCCGGGTCGGTCCGGGCCGCGGCGTCCGGGGAAGTCGGGTAGTCGTTCACCAGCGCGATGATCGGCTGGTTGGATGTGATGACGGCGGCGCCGAACGTGCCGTCAGGAATCCCGCCGATGCTCGGCGGCCACCATGTGTAGGAATCGTTGGGGGCAATGGCCTGCTGGCAGACCGTGCAGCCGCCGATCGGCGTGCTGACGCCCGTGCCCGCGTCCGTCGCGCTGAAGGCGATCCGAACCGTGGCGGTCGTCGTGGCGATGTTCATCACCTGGATGCCCGTCGTGAGCCCGACGTGGCGCCGGCGGAAGAGCGGCAACGCCACGAGTTGCGCCGCGTCCGCCTCGGGCAGTGCGACGTAAGCCGAAAGCAGCTCGTCGTCGTTCGTCGCGTCGTAGACCATGGCGACCACGCGTTGGGCCGGTGCGCCGGTGCGGATTCGGGCCGTGCCGAAGCAGTCGGCCGGGATGCTGTGGCCGCCCCCCGGAGCCTGCCGGAACACGTGGCGACCGCCGGGCGGCAGCGTGACGGCCGGGTGGGCGAAGCTGCCCCCGCGGCACGCCATCGACGCCGTCTCGTTGGCGGTGCCCGCGTAGCTCACCGTCACCACCGCCGGTATGAGCCCCGGGTTGACGACGACGATGCGCGTGTTCAGCCGATCGGCGCCGAGGACGCCCTTCTGCGCGGACCGGAAGAGCGCTACGGCCAAACGGTTGCCGGCCGTCGCGGCCGGCTGGCCCTCGAACGCCGCGACCGCCAGCGGCGCGCCGCCGGCGATCTCGCCCACCTCCCAGGCCTGCACCGACAGCGTCTGCGTGCCCGTAACGCGCAGCCAGCCTTCGAACGTTCCGAGCGCGGTGAATGCGGCCTCGAAGTCGGCCCAGATCCGGCGCGCGGCATGGGGCGGCAGCGTCAGCTGGAAGGTGGCACGCGGCATGTTTCCGCCCGCGCCGCCGTAGGCGACGATCGTCGCCGTGGCCGTCGTGGACGTCGTGTTCTGGACGGCCACCATCGACGAGCGACCGTGCGACCGGCGCAGGAAGCTGGCTACGATCACGTCCGGCCCTGTCGCCGGATTCGCGGCGATGCCGGCGCCGCGGACGCTGAACCAGTCCGTGCGCACGATGGCGCCGAGCGGCTGGTTGCCCGTCACGCGGACGCTGAAGATGCCGCTGGCGAGGGCCAGGTCGCGAAAGACCGTCGGCAGGTAGAAGTTCGGCGCTCCGCCGCCCGCGGCTGTTCGCGGCACGCTGGCCACGATGGCCCCGCTGTCATCGAAGAACTGCGCGACGATGTTTGCCGCCGAGTCGGGATCGAGGTTCTGCACCTGGATGCCGGTGGCGACGTTGCCCGCCTCGTGCCATCGCCGGAGGCTGGCGAGCGGCAGCGCGAGGTTGGCGGACACGGTCGGCGCTGCCGTAACGGTGCCCGAGGGCGTTGCTCCGGCGGTTCCGGTGCCCGTCGCGATGGCCGTGCCCGTGGCGACAGAGGTCGCCGAACCCGTCGCGACCACCGTGCCGGTGCCGATGGCGGTGGCCGAACCCGTCGCGACGGCCGTGCCCGTGCTGATGGCGGTGGCCGAGCCCGTCGCGATGGCTGTGCCCGTGCCGACAGTGGTGGCGGAGCTCGTTGGCGCCGGGGTCATCGTGTCATCAGGCGTAGCCGAGCCCGTCGGCATCGGTGTCGCGGTGTCGTCCGATGTCGCGGAGCCCGTCGGCATCGGTGTCGCGGTGTCGTCCGACGTGGCCGAGCCCGTCGGGGCAGGCGTCACGGTGTCGTCCGACGTGGCCGAACCCGTGGGCATTGCGGTAAGGGTCAGGGTGGCACCGACGGTGGGCGTGATCGTTGCCGTGCCCGTGGCGACAGCGGTTGCGGTGAGGGTGCCCTGGGCCGGCGCTGCGGCGCCGCTGGGCGCATCGAGCGCCAACCGGCCACGCGGCGGTGCGCCGGCGGCGGTCGGCGGACGGAGGATGAGCGCCGACGCGGCGAGGGCGAGGGTGGCCAGGCCGATGAGCCACGCGGTTCGTGCGGCCAGCGGTGCGGCGGATGGTTTCGTCAACATGTTGTGCTCCTACGAACGACCGATGCGCCGACGGCTGCCGCGCCGACAGAAACCGTCGACGGGCAGGCTGGCTGCAAGACGCGGGAGAGCGGCGCCGGGGAGCGACGTTACGCAGTGGGCGCCGAGCGTCGCCGCCAGCATACGGGCACACGGGACCGATCGCCAGAGGTCAGCGGCCCCACTTGGCGTGGGACGTCGCTGACAGGGCGTCCGGCTTTGTCCGACACGGGTTGGATGGCGCGGACGAAAGCGAAGCGCGTGTCGGTGGTGACTCCCCAGGTCCATCCGTGCGTGGCGTCCGTCCCGTCAACCGCGCCACCCCCGCCACACCTCGCGCCAGATCACCTCCCCGTCCACGCTCGGTACCGGCAGAAAGCCGCCGAGGCCGAAGAGGAGGTTGACGCCGGCGATGCGATCGAGCATCGGGTGCGTCCCCCCGCCGCCCAGGGCAGAGAGCACGGCGAACGTGATCGCCGCGACGACGAGGTTGGCCGCCGGTCCGCCGACGGCGCGCGCGATGTGCGTGCGGCCGCGGACGCCGCTCTGATCGCCCAGATAGATGTTCGCGTCGCGGGTGGCGGTGACGAGCAGCTCGTCCATCGCGCTACCGGCCAGCGTGCCGCTGACGATGTGGCCGAGGGCGTGCGCGGCGTTGGCGACGAGGCCGGCGACGGTGAACAGGAGGGCATTCGAAGTGCGGTCGCCGAGGAGCGCGTCGAGCGCAAGCCGCCCCGGCAGGAACGTCAGCACGACGCCGAGCACGAAGAAGAACGGAACCTGCAGCCAAGCCGTCGGCGTGACCGCGATCCGGGTGCCCCACAGGCGGCCGACCGGGATGTGCCGCGTGTAATCCAGGTTCTCGAGGAAGCCGTACTTGGCGTAGCGGTGGAATGGCCAGCGCCTGCCGTGCTCCGCCTCAGCCACGGGGCGCGTCGATCCCGGCGCGTCGCGCCACGATCCAGAGCCACGCGGCGACGAGGCCGGCCGCCGTCACGTCGGCGAGGAGGATCCACAGGGCAATGTTCGCCCAATCGACCTCGGTGCGGAAGCGGCTCAGCTGGACAATCAGGGCCGGGGGCAGGAGGAGGAGCATCGCCGTCGCCAGCCGAACGCGGCGCCAGTCGTTCTCCCATGCCATCCAGACCTGCAACAGGCCGACGCCGATCAGCCAGCTGCAGAGCGCGCGCAGCGTGAGGGGCGTCAGCGGCCACGGTCCGCGCGGCACGAGGAGGGACGGGACCGCGTAGAGCGTCAGCGCCCCGGCGACGACGGCCAGCCCGTTGGTGCGCAGGAATGTGCGCGCGCCGGCGGGCAGTCGATCGACGACGGCGGTGCCGACCGGCAGCGCGCGGCGCTGGTGCCAGGCGTACGCCGCGGCAAAGATCGGCGGCGGCAGGACGTAGCTGGCGAGCCAGACGTTGAACGGCAGCGTCCAGAGGCTGAACTTGGACCAGTGGAGGAACGTCGTGAGGCACATCATCGCGGCGAACACGGCCGTCGGCAGGATCATGACCCGGACGTTCGCCCAGCGCCGTTCGAAGAGCGGCAGCACGAACAGGAGCGCCGAAGCGAAGTAGAACGCGCCCAGCGTGGCCGCCATGACGGTTGCCGGGATCGGCCAGGCGAAGTTCGTGGCCGTGTGGCCCGGACGCAGGAAGATCGAACTGATCGCCGCGAGGCCGAAGAAGACCTCGACGACCATCCAGGCGCGCAGCCACCACGCCACGGGCGTGCTGTCGGCGTCACCGGCGCGGCGTGCGGGCACGTCGGTCGTCGACGGGTTCGGAGCCGCGCTCGTCGATGTGGAGGGGGCGTTCGTCGAGGTCGGGGCGGTCATGGCTGTTCGGTCCTCCTTGGACGGGCGAGTACATACCGCAGCAGAACGGCCGAGGCGAGTCCGAAGCCGCCGAACCACAGCCAAGTGGCCGGCGCGGTCGGCGCGAACAGGCCCCGGTGCAGCGCCGAGGCGGCCAACACGGTCGTGGTGAAGACGAGCGTCGCGGTGAGGGCGATGCGCACCTCGCGCATGGCGTACGCACGCGCGGCCATCCAGCTGCCGAGGCCGAAGCTGAGGAACGGCGCACTGTACACCTGGGCGAGCTCGGTGGAGATCTTCCACGGCCAGAGCGCCGCCACCGCGCCGGGCGCAGCGAGGAGGGCGACGGCGAGGACGGTCAGGACGGCGGCCTGTGCCCGGAGGTAAGCGCGAAGCGGCGCAGGCAGCGGTTCGTGCGGCGCCGCTCCAGGCGCGGCCGGTGTCGTGACGCCGCGCTGCCGCCACGCGATCCACGCCGCCACGATCGGGAAGGCGCTGTAGGCGATGAACCACGTCCAGGTCTGCGGCTCGGCCCAATCGAACGCCCCGAGGAAGCGCAGCGAGACCAAGCCGAGCATGCCGGTCCAGATCGCCACCATCGTGACGACGATCCGGACCTCGGACCACGCGCGGGCGCGGATGGCCAGGAGCATGAACGTCGCACCCGACACGTACATCGCACCCAGGAATCGACTGTGGAGCGGCGGGACGTTGAATGGGATCGTGGCGGCCAGGTGCGCGGGAAAGAACAGGCCGCGAACGGCGACCCAGGCGGCGAGGGCGAGGACGCAGGCGAAGAACGCGCGCATGCCGCGGGTGACGCGGTCACCGATCGGGCGGGCGAGCGCCAGCGCGAGGCAGAGGGTCGCGACGTTGATGAGCGCCGCCACGGGCAGCAGCCGGCGGTCGAGGTCCGTCGCGAAGTTGAAGACGTCGACGACGATCTTCAGCGAGACGAGGACCACGACGGCCCACAGCGCCCACGGCGCGCGCCGCCAGACGCCGACGACCGCGGCCAAGCCGAGCGCGGCCAAGGCCACCGCGAATGCCTTGAGCCCCCAGGCGTCCTGACGCGCGAAGGCGTAGTATGGGAACATCGCGCCGACAATGGCGAGTTGGACGAGGAGCAGGGCGAGAAGGAAGCGCTCGCGGTGGAGCCGGGTGCCCGGGCCGGTGGCGTCGACCCCAGGCGATCGATCAGGCGACGGGTGATGGGGCGGCAGCGACATCTCGTCCTCCGTGTGCCGCCGATCCGTCGATCGCGCGGGCGGACGATGATCTTTCATCGACCGCTGCGGCTTGTCAACGGACCGGAGGGCCCTGGGCGCGCACACGGACGGAATCCGGCGGAACCTGTACCGTCGCGCCGATGACGACGCAGCCGCCCCCGCCGCCGCTCGACCCGACGCCCTACGGCCGCCCGATCGCCATCGGCACGCCGCTGAGCGCGCCGCCGGCACCCGATCGGATCACGCCGTGGAACGGGTCCGCGGTGACCGAAGACGGCTGCTGCACCAGGCGGCAGTTACCTCTCTGGGACCCGCACCCCCATCGCCAACCCATCCGCCACCTGCAGCGTGAACCCGGTGTCCGCCTCGACCGCTTTCGTGCCGACCGGTGTGGCGTCGACGCGCGGCAGCAGCGTGGCCAGGATCAGCTGGGCCTCGGTCAGCGCGAACTGCTCGCCGATGCACTTCCGCGGGCCGCCGCCGAACGGGGCGTAGGCGAAGGGGTGGCTCGGGCCGGCGCCGTCCAGGAAGCGCTCGGGCCTGAACGCTTCCGGGGCATCCCAGAAGCGCGGGTCGTGGTGGGCCAGATAGGGCAGGAGCGTGAGCGTGACGTTGGCGGGCACGCGGAAGCCCATCACGTCGTCGTCGCCGATCGCCTGGCGGCTCATGGCCCAGGCCGGCGGGAAGAGGCGGAGCGTCTCGTCCACGACGGCGCGCAGGTACGGCAGCGCGGGCAGGTCGTCGATCATCGGCGACCGCTCGCCGACGACGCGGCATAGCTCCTCGCGCGTCCGTTCGAGCACCGCCGGGTGCGTCGTGAGGAGATGCCAGGCCCACGTGAGCGTGTTCGCCGTCGTCTCGTGTCCGGCGCCGAACATGATGCCGAGCTCGTCACGAAGTTGCGTGTCCGTCATCGCCTCGCCGGTCTCGGCGTCGCGCAGCCCGAGGAGCAGTCCGAGGAAGTCGTCGCGCGCATCGCCGCTGGAGCGCCGTCCGTCGATGAGCGCCTGCATCCGCGCCCGGAACACCCCTTGCGCGCGCGAGAGATCGCGATTGCGCCGCGTCGGCACCCACGCGGGCGCGGCGAGGAAGCGCCGGGAGCGAAACTCGAAGAAGTCCGTCGTGGCCAGCATCGCCGCGCCGAGTTCCGACGCATCGCCGCTGAAGTCGACCGAGAACAGGGATCGGCCGACGACGGCCATCGTCACCTTGCGCATCTCGGCCTGCATGTCGACGTTGGCCGTACCGCCGGCGGCCCGCGCGGCGGCGCGCCAGTCCTCCAGCAGGCGCTCGGCAGCCGCGACCATCGTCGCGCCGAAGGCCTGGATGCGGGCGCGGTGGAAGGCCGGCTGCAGGAGGCGCCGTTCGGTCAGCCAGGACGGGCCGTCGAGCGTGAACAGGTTCATGCCCGTCAGGCGGATGAAGAGGGCGTTGATGAACGGTGCGCGTTGGTAGTTTCGGTGGTTCGCCTGGAGCACCCGCTGGATCCCGTCGGGGTGGGCGATCGTCACGACCGGCTGGTTCACGAACCGCACTTCGAACACATCGCCGAAGCGCGCGTGGCAGCCGCGGTAGTAACCGAGCGCGTCGCGCCGGAACGCGGGGAGGCAACCGAGGATCGGGTGGCCGGGTACGCGCGGCGCGCGCGGCCGCATCGCGTTCGTCATCGGACGATCTCCAGCACTTCGCTCAGCCCCGCAATCGTGTGGTCCGGCGTCTCTCCGGCTCCGAAAGGCGCTGCCGCCGGCAGGTACGGGGGGCGATAGAGCACACTGGTCATCCCGACCGCGTTCGCGCCCTTGATGTCGCGCTCCGGCCGGTCGCCGACGAACAGCGCGCGTCCGGGCGCCACGCCGAGCACGTCGAGCGCGGCATGGAAGATCGCCGGGTGCGGCTTGAGGCGCCCCACGTCGCCGGACGTGACGCAGACGTCGATCCGCTCGGCCAGGCCGAGGGCGGTGAGCTCCGCCAGCCGCAGCCGCACGGGAACGTGGCTGTTCGTGACGATGCCGATCCGCAGCCCGCGCTCCCGCAACGCATCGAGCACGAACAGCGCATCCGGCAGCGGCACGACGCCCGGTACCGCCTCCCATCCGAACGCATCACACAGCGCGTCGACATCGACGGCGGCCGTCCATGCCCCCAGGCGGTCGAGCGCGTCGCACAGCGCGGGGCCGAGGCGCGGCGACGGATGGTCCGGATCCGCACGCGAGGCGCGCCAGGCGTCGACGACGGCGGCATGCGACGCTGCGGCCAGCGCGGTTGCGTCGACATCGATCGCCAGCGTGGCCAGGTAGCGGCGCAGCCCCTCCGCCCGGCGCAGGCCGATCTCCTCCCAGCTCCACGCCGGGCACTCCCAGCTGAGCAGCGTGTCGTCCAAGTCGAACAGAACTGCCTCGAACACCATCGTCGATTCCTCCGGCCTGCTGGACCCGACGGCCCGTCCGCACTACCCTCGCCCCATGCCCGTCCCACCCCTCGCCCTGTCGTGGCGCCAAGACGACGTCCTGCACGCCGTCGCGCTCGCCGACGGCCCGCTCGTCCTCGGCCGGGATCCGGCGTGCGACGTCGTCCTCGGCAACCTGTCCGTCTCGCGCCGCCATGCCCAGATCGGACGCGACGGCGATCGGTACGTCCTGCGCGCCCTCAGCCGCACGAGCCCGACCCGCCTGAACGGCCGTGTCGTCGTCCGCGACGCGACGCTGTCCGCCGGCGACGTCGTCGAGTTGGCGATGGTCCGGCTGGACGTCGTCGCGCTACCGGACGGGGAACGCGACGACGGGGACGCCAACGGGATCGCCGGCGACGACGACGTCGTCTCGAACCGCTAAGCCGCCCGCACGGTCCGCGTCCAGGCGGCGCGGCTCTCGATCCAACGCACGCCGAACGACAGAACGAGCGTCAGCACCAGGTAGACGGCGGCCATCAAGCTGTAAACTTGCATCGTACGCAACGACTGCGAGACGTGCTGGCTGGCGACGTACACGACGTCGGCCACGGACAGGACGCTGATGAGCGAGCTGTCCTTCAGCAGTGCGATGAAGTCGTTGCCGAGCGGCGGCAGCGCCAGTTGGAGCGCCTGCGGCAGGATGACGAACTGCAGCGACTGGCGCCGGTTCATCCCCAGGCTCTGGGCCGCTTCGCTCTGCCCACGTCCGACCGCCTGCACGCCCGCCCGCACGATTTCGGCAACGTACGCGCCGTAGCCGAACGCCAGCCCGAGGATGCCGCGCCACTCCATTGACAGGCAGCGCGACGGACGGCTGCACGGTTCGACGACCGCCGCCAGCCACGGCACGAGCCCGAACAGCCTCGCGCCGCCGTCCGCCCAGCCGAGGACGATGTCGCGGGCGGCCGTGACGAACCATGGCGCGAAGCCGAACCCGAACCACAACAGGACGACGAGCATCGGGATGCCGCGGATCAGCTCGACATAAAGCGTGGCGAGCTCGCGCACCCAGCGGTGGCGGGAGACCCGGCCCAGGCCGGCGATGACGCCCAGTACGAGCGCAAGGCCGAAGCTGGCCAGCGTGACCGTGATCGTCACGCGCAGGCCGCGCCGCAACACGCGCAGCGTCGTTTGCGCGTCGGGTGATCCGACGACGAACACGCCGACGGCCACGAGGCCCAGCGCGAGGACGATCAGCCACCACGGTGCCCGGGCGGCCAGTCGCGTCATGGCACGGTGGCACCCGTCGTCGCGGTGATGGCGTCGCCGGCTGATGCACCTTCGCTCGTTGCCGCGTCGGCGCCGGCCGCATCCGCGGCATCGTCGGCCGGCTTGCCGACCTCCCACTCGGCCAGCAGCGCATCGATCGTCCCGTCCGACTGGAGCGTGAGGATGGCGGCGTTGAACGCGGCCAGCAGGTCGGTGCGGTCGGCCGGGACCAGGATCCCGTAGTCCTCGCGGGTGAAGGGCTCGCCGGCCAGCTTGAACGCCGTCGGATCGTCGCCGATGTAGCGTTGGGCGGTGGGGTCGTCGCACACCACGGCGTCCACATCGCCGTTCTTCAGCGCCTGCATGGCCAGCACGTTGTTCGGGAAGCGCCGCATGTTCGCTTCCGGCACACCGCCCTTCTCGGTGGCGGCCGTGTCGCCCGTCGTGGCCTTCTGCACCCCGACGGTTGCGGTCGTCAGGCCCTCGACACCCGTCAGCGTCGTGTTGTCGGCACGGACGACGATCACCTGGCCGACGGAGTAGTACGGCACGGTGAACTTCGCCTTGCCGCTCTCCTCGCGCTCGGGCAGGATCGTGATCGAGCTCATCAGCGCGTCGAACTCGCCGGCGGCCAGCGCGGCGAAGATGCCGTCCCACGCCGTCGCCTTGAACGTCGGCTGGCAGTCCGCGATCACGCAGATCGCCTGCATGAGCGCCGGGTCGAAGCCGACGATGTTGCCGGACTCGTCCGTCGACTCCATCGGCGGATAGGTGGCATCCGTGCCGATCAGCAGCGACGCGCCGCCCAGGCCGGCCACCATGTCGCCGGTCATCGTCCCGCTGTCTGCCATGTCGCTTTCGGCGGGGCCGCTGTCGGCCGCGTCGCCGGGGGCCGGATAGGCCGACGTCGGCTCGGCCATCTGCTCCAGCTGCTGTGCGCGCTGCGCCGGGTAGCCTTCGCCGCCGCCGCACGCCGCCAGGCCGAATCCGGCCGCGGCGGCAAGGGTCATCATGGCTGCACGCCACGGGGTACGAGCTTGCATGGTCGTCGTGCTCCAGTCATCGCGGTCTCGGCCGACCGGGCGGCGGCCGAGCGAACGGCCGCGTTATAGCGCAACGGGTCGATGGGCACAAGGCGGAAAGGGGCGATGATATGATCGACGCGGTCGGCCGACCCGACAATCGACCCGCCGTCCGGACCCTCCCCGGTCCTCCGTCGATCCGCTGTTCGACCCCCCTTTCGGCCCACTGTTCGATCCACTGTCCGATCCACAGAACAGGACGTGCGATGGATGCCCGGACCGATGCCGCCTTCGCCCCGTTCGCCGCGCGTATGGCCGCCGCGGCCGTGCCCGAGATCGCCGTCCGGACGTTCCGGCATGCGTACGACCAGCTGCACGGCGGCGCCACCGGTCACATCGCAGGCTGCGATGCCCTCCCGCCCGAGGGACTGGCCGATCTCGCCGGCCTCGGCCACCACGGCGCAGCCGGGCGGGCCGCCCTGGAGCGAACGGTCGTTCTCCGGCTGAACGGCGGGCTCGGCACGAGCATGGGCCTGCGCGGGCCCAAGTCGCTGCTTCCGGTGCGGGACGGCTGGACGTTCCTCGATATCATCGCCCGCCAGGTTCTCGCGCTGCGGGCCGAGACGGGCGCACGGCTGCCGCTGCTGCTCATGAACAGCTTCGCGACGCGCGCGCCGACGCTGGCCGCGCTCGCCGCCTATCCGGATCTGACCGTCGACGTCCCGCTCGACTTCCTGCAGCACCAGGTGCCGAAGGTCTGGGCGCACGATCTCACGCCCGTCGACTGGCCGGCGGATCGCACGCTGGAGTGGTGCCCGCCCGGCCACGGCGATCTCTACCCGGCCCTTGCGTCCTCCGGCGTCCTGGATGCCCTGCTGGCGGCCGGCTACGCCTACGCCTTCGTCAGCAACGCCGACAACCTCGGGGCAACGCTCGATCTCTCGCTCCTCGGCTGGCTGGCCGCCGAGCACGTCCCGTTCGGCATCGAGGTCACGCGGCGCACCGTGTTGGATCGCAAAGGCGGCCACCTGGCGCAGCGCGCGGACGGCGCGCTCATGCTGCGCGAGCTCGCCCAGTGCCCGCCGGACGAGGTCGAGGACTTCCAGGACATCGAGCGCTACGCCTGGTTCAACACGAACAACCTCTGGCTCCACCTGCCGACGCTGCGCGCCGAACTCGACGCGCACGGTGGCGTCCTGGCGCTGCCGCTCATCCGCAACCGCAAGCCCGTCGACCCGACCGACCCGTCGTCCCCGCCGGCCCTACAGCTCGAGACGGCGATGGGCGCGGCTGTCGGCGTGTTCAAGGGCGCACGGGCGGTGCGCGTGCCGCGCGTCCGCTTCGCGCCGGTAAAGCGGAACGACGACCTTCTTCTGGTCCGTTCGGACGCCTACCGCCTCGATGACGGGTGGCGCATCGTCCCGGCGCCTCCGTTCGCCGACGGCTCGCGCCCTCTGCCGGCCGTCCGGCTCGACGACGCGCACTGGCGCTCCGTGCAGGACCTCGATGCCGGGTTCCCGGCCGGTCCGCCGAGCATGACCGACTGCCGCACGCTCTCGATCACCGGCCGGTACCGCTTCGGCCGCGGCGTCGTCGCGCAGGGCGACGTGGCGCTGGTGAACGATGGACCGGACGTGGTCGCGATCCCGGACGGGGCACGCCTCGGGCGTTGAGACGACGAGGCGGCACGCTGTCGCCGGCCCGCGACGTCAGGTCGCCCCGATCCGCCGGTCCGTCCGGAACTTGCGACCATGAATGCGGTTTTCGTTAGTATTGGTTAGAATATCGTCAATCGGTATTGACAATCGAAACTTCCCGGGTAAAATGGCCGCGATTCCGACGTCGGCTCGAACCCGAGGATGACCCATGTACCCCCACGTTCCGTCCTGCCCGGCTTGCCGGGGACCGCTCGTCACCACCCGGCTGTGGTGCCCCGATTGCGACATCACCATCGAAGGACGCTTCGACGGCGGCGGCGCGTTCGGCGGCCTGACGGCCGAGCAGCTGGCGTTCGTGGCGACGTTCGTCCGGTGCGAGGGCAAGTTCACGCGGATGCAGCGCGAGCTCGACCTCTCCTACCCGACGCTGCGCACGCGCCTCCACGCCTGCATCCGGGCGATGGGCTTCGAGCCCGGCGACGAGAGCGGTGCGGCGCCGGAAGCGGACGACCGCCGCGCCAAGGTGCTGGCCGATCTGGATGCCGGCATCCTGACCGTCGCGCAGGCGATCGACGCGCTCGAGAAGGACGGATGACCGACGCGCAGCCGACGTCGACGCTTGGGACAACCCAACTTCGAACCGATTGACCACATGCCGCGCCGCCCACGCGGCGCCAGGAGGACAGACCATGGAAGGCACCCCGTTCGATCCCAACGCCCGAGAGCACAGCCACGATCCTTCCCCCGCAGTCCCCGGTCCGTCCGGCGGCGGTCACCCCGCCGGCGCGACGGGTGACTGGGGCGCCGACGTGGCATCACCTGCCGCGCCCGGCGTCGAGTTTGCCCACGCCGAGCCGGCGACCGAGGGGGCGCCGGACAGCTGGCGCGCCGAGGTGAACGAGGTGGCCGCCGAGGCGGCCCGGGCGGCCGAGCACGCCGCTGCCGCCGGCGCTGCGGCCGCCGCGGACATCGCCGACCGCGTCGCGGAACGGCTCGAGGGCTTGGCCGAGGAGATTCACGTCCGGATCGCGGGCGTGCTGCACACGCTGCCGGAGCGGCTGGCGGCGGCGGGGCTGCAGCCCGACGAGATCGACCACATCCGGGCCGGCATCGAGCAGGCCGGGGAGCGGGCAGCTGCACGCATCGAGCACAAGGTGGCCCACGTCGTGGCGCGCGCCCGCGTGCTGGCCCAGCGGGGCGAGCGGCGCACGCGACGCGAGCGGGGCGAGGGATGGCGCTGGGGCGGCGCATCCGCCGTCGGCGCGGGCGCGATGGGTGCCATCGGTCCGCGTGGCCCGTTCGGTCCGTTCGGCCCGCGAGGTCCGTTCGGCCCGCGCGGCCCGTTCGGCCCGCGCGCGCAGCGCGACGCGGCGGGCGGGCAGAACACCGAGACGCTGACCGTCCTGCGGATGCTCAGCGAGGGCAAGATCACGGCCGACGAGGCCGAACGGCTGCTGGCGGCGATGGGCCGCGTCCACCAGGCCGTCTGATCCGAACCGGACCGACCGATCTCGGTCACACGTACACGGGGGGCCCTTTCATGTCGAATGCAGACGAACGATTGCGGATCCTGAACATGGTCGCCGAGGGCCGGGTTTCGGCCGAGGAGGGCGCCCGATTGCTCGGTGCGCTCGGCGGCGCCGCGCCTTCGGCCGCCAGCGCGCCCGGCGCGCACGACGGCGAGGGGCGGGCCAAGTGGTTCAAGATCCGGGTGACGGACGCCGCCACCGGGCGTGATCGAGTGAACGTCACGCTGCCGCTCGGCATCGTGAACTACGGTCTCAAGCTCGGCCGCCGGTTCGCGCCGCATATCGAGGGCGATGCGTTCAGCCGCGTCGACCTCGACGACGTTGCGGACGCGATCGCCTCCGGCGCGATCGGCCGGATCGTCGAGGTCTACGACGAGGCCGAGGGGCAGCGCGTCGAGATCTTCGTCGAGTGACGCCGTCCTCCGATCCAATCGCACGCTCCCCCTTCTTGCCCCGCCCCATGCCCCGGAGGACACGCCCCATGGACACCCTCGTCGCCCGCCCAACCGAACCGGCCCGCGACCTCGTCGTCACCCGTCCGGCGGCGCCCGTCGTCGTTCGCGACGTCGCGGCGCTGGCCGCGCAGGCGCAGGCGCTGCGGACGACGTTCGGGCGGCCGCTCGGAACGCGCGCCCGTCGGCTGCTCTGGTTCTGGTTCCGGGTGTACGTCCGCGAGACGAGGAACGGCCGGAACGAGCGCGTGAACGTCCGGATCCCCATTCCGATCCCGATCATCGGCGCGCTCCTGCCCGGCCGGATGAGCGGCGTGCAGGCGCTCAAAGCGCTTGCGCTGGCCGACGGTGTGCCGGCCGGCGAGGGCACGGCGGCACTGGCGACGTACGTCGAGAGCGTGATGGGCTTCGAGTTCGTCCGCGTCGAGGAAGACCACCCGGAGCGCGGCCGCCGATCGCTCGTCGTCATCGGCTTCGACTGACCGCGCCGCCACGCGCCGCCGCCGGGCGTCGGGCGATAGCGTGGTAGGATTGCGCCACGTCAGCGCCCGCGTCCGCGGCCGCCGATCCGGGGAGGCGCGGGTGGGGACATTCAGCATCGGCTCGGACATCGGACCGCTGGAGGCGGTGATCGTCCACGAGCCGGGCGTCGAGATCGAGAACGTCACGCCGCACACCGCGGCGGACGCGCTGTACGACGACATCCTCTTCCTCGGCCCGGCGCGCGCCGAGCACCGGCAGATGACCGCCGTGCTCGCCAAGGTCGCCGACGTCCTCCCGCTCGTCGACCTGCTGGCCGACGTCCTCGCGGACGGTGCGGTGCGGACCGCCCTCCTGGACGCGATCTGCGCCCGCCATGGTTGCCCCGACCACGCCGTGGAGCTCGCCGCCCTCCCGGCGGCTGCGCTGGCCCGGGCGTTGATCGGCGGCGTGCCCGAGCGCGCGAACACGCTGGCCCGCCACATCGACCCGTCGCGGTTCGCGTTGCCGCCGCAGCCGAACGCGTTCTTCACGCGCGATCCGGCGTTCGGTATCGGCGACCGCGTCTTCGTCGGTTCGTTCGCCCGGCCGGTGCGCGCCGACGAGAGCGACCTCATGCGGGCGGTGCTGACCCACCACCCCCGCCTCGGCGGCCGGACCGTCGACCTCGGCGCACGCGGCGGGCCGGGTGCGTCCATCGAGGGCGGCGATGTCGTCGTCGTGCGTGACGATCTGGTCGTCGTCGGCTGGAGCGAGCGGACGAACGTCGCGGGCATCGACGCGCTGCTCACGGCCCTGGCCGAGGACGGGACGACGCGCGACGTCCTCGTCGTGGCGCTCCCGGCCGGTCGGGCGACATTCCACCTCGACAAGGTCTTCACGCTGCTCGATCACGACACGTGCGTGGCCTACCCGCCGCTGATCACGGGAGACCACGGCTGCCGGGTGACCGTCGCCGAGCTCGGGGGCGGGGTCGTTCGCGGCTTCCGCGACGCACACGGCCTGCTGCACGCCCTCGCCCGGCGCGGCGTCGCGCTGACCGTCGTGCCGTGCGGCGGCGCCGACCCGGTGAGCCAGGACCGGGAACAATGGGCCTGCGGGACGAACTTCCTGGCCCTCGCACCCGGCAAGGTGCTCGGCTACGGCCGCAACGAGGCGACGTTTGCCGCGCTGGCGAACCACGGCTTCCGCATCGTCCCTGCCGACGACGTCGTCGCGGGCCGCGTCGACATGGGCGCGCCGGGTCGCGTCGCGGTGGCGCTCGACGGGGGCGAGTGCCTGCGCGGCGGCGGCGGCGTGCGCTGCATGACGCTGCCGGTGGCCCGCCGGGCGGCCGGGGGCGCTTGACGGCGCACGGCGGGGCTGTACACTGCCCATCCGATCCGCAGAACGGGGATTCCGCCGCAAGGAGACACAACGATGGGCCAGGACGAAGTCATCGCCAACCAGCAAACGATCATCGCCAACCAGCAGATGATCCTCGCCAACCAGAACATGATCGTCGCGAATCAGCAGAGCATTCTCGACAACCAGCGGGTGATCGTCGCGAACCAGGCCACGATCCAGTCGAATCAGGGCAAGCTCGATCAGATCCTGGCGAACCAGGAACGGATCCTCGCGCGGTGACGGATGCGGGCGGGCGGTCGGATATCGATCCTTCGCCGGGCGCGCCGGGCGCCGAGGAATTCGACCCCGGCGTGACCGTCATCCGTCTCGGCCAGTTCCTCAAGCTCGCCGGCTTGGTCAACTCCGGCGGCGAGGCCAAGCTGCGGATCGGCGACGGCGAGGTCACGGTCAACGGGACGGTCGAGACGCGGCGGCGGCGACAACTGAAGAACGGCGACATCGTGGCCGTCGACGGGACGGAGGCGGTCGTCGACCTAACGGACGACGAGGCGGCCGACGATGCGGACGGCGCATCCACCACGTAGCGGGCGGACCCCCGCGGCCGTCCGCCCGATACACCCCGCACCGCGCACCCCGACCGACCCCCCTCAGTCCACCGCCTCGTACGCCCGCACGCTTCGCAACAGCCGCCAGAGCGGCGTGACCGGCACACCGCGCGCTCGATGTGCCGCGCCGATCTCGAAGGCCAGCGACCACTGGCGGCACAGCGTGCGCCACGCCGTCCAGACGCTGTTGCGGGCATCGTAGATGTCCGTCGCCTCGGCCGTGACGCCGTTCAGCTCGACGATGCGGAAGTTGTCCCCGGCCATGAAGTCCGCGATGGACGGCGTCCGCAGATCGTAGCGGCCGATGTGGAAGCCCTCGAACGTTCGGCTGACGCGGTCCATGGCCGCCTCGAGGGCGGGCGTCCGCGCCCAGTTGCCGTCGCGGAAGATCGCCCCGCGGGCGTGCGTGCCGACCTCGACGAGCAGCACGGCTTCGCCAGCGGCGGGCACGTCGTGCAGCCGTTCGGCATTCGCGGCTTGGTAGGCGCGTGCCATGCAGACGGCGCGTGCGTCCGAGAGAATGAGCGTCTCGAGCGTGCGCACCCCGTCGCCGACGAGCGTCGGCAGCACCTTTTCGGTGATCGAGAAGATCCGACCCCGCGTCTCGCCGGGATGGCGCACGTAGAACACGCCGAACTCGTGGCCGGGCGCGAATGCCTGGGCGATGACCGGCCCGTTGACGCGCGTCAGGTAGTCCGCGGCCGCCGCGCTGCTCCGGATGATCCGCACGCCGGCTCCGCGCTGGCCGACGTCCGGCTTGAGGACGATCGGGTAGGTGGTGCCGATGTGGCGAACGAAGGCGTCGAGGGCCGCGAGCCGGGCCGCCGGATCGGCGTCGGGAGCGATCAGGCGGTGCGGGGCGACGGCATCGCCGGCCGCCGCCAGGCCGGACAGGATCGCGTGTTTGGACTCGCCGATGAACCCGCCGTCCGGAATGCCGGGGTTGGCCGCCGTGAACACCGTCAAGCCGCGGTGCTTGATGCCGAGCCACAGGATCCAGGCCACGACCGGCGGGTAGAAGGCCCACATCGGCCAGAACTCCCACTGCGTGCAGCGCCGCCACCGGCCGACGAGCCGCCGTCGCACCCGCCACGCCCGGTTCGGCGGGGCGGTCATCGGACTCCGCCGCGGCGCGGGAGCGTGAGGGCCGGCCCGAGGACGGTCGTGCAGGCCGGCCCGGGTCCATAGCGCATCCAAACCCGTTCGGGCTCGACGCCGAGCATCGTCAGGCTGACGGTATGGGCCTCCGGGCGGTGCATGCACACCGAGAAGCCGCCGCGCTCCGGCACGTGCGAGCGCTGAAATGCCTCGAGGCGCGCCAGACGCACCGGGCCGTCCAGTCGATCGCCGGCGTCCGGCCGCTCCGCCGTCGGGTCGGGCCCGACGAGCACGTCGTACGTCGCGGCCCGGACCGCCAGAACATCGGCCGTGGCGAATCCCGACGAGCTGATCGGCGGGCGGACGGCCGGCGCGCGCGCGATCGTGAGGCTCCCGCCGTCCCACGTGGCGCGCACCCTGCCGCCGTCCGTGTCGAGCGTCAGCACCTCGAACGGTCGGAAGGCGGCGGCGGTCTCGGCATCCGCGAGTCGCCGGACGACGTCGTCGACGGTGGCGCACGCCATCAGCCGGCGCACGAGCTGGCCGCGGGATGGCCACGGGGCCTCGGCCGCGCGCGTGTCGGCCGACCGTGCGGCGTCGGCGACGTAGTGGTTCAGCAGCCCGACCGTCACGCCGTATGCGTTCACGCCGAGCCATGTACCGCCCGCGTCGCGGTCCGTCGGGGCCAGGTACGGCACGCCGTCGCACGCCGCCACGGTCGGCGGGGCGGCATCCCCACGACTGCGGCGCTCGTCGCGATTGAACAGCAGCGCGTAACCGCCGGCGGGGTCGTCGAGCCAGGTGATCGTGCACATCGGGACGGTCGCGAGCGCGGACGGCGGCCTCAGGCGCCCGCGACGGTCCGCTCGGCCTCGCGCGCGGACGCGGTGTGCCGGCCGACCGGCCCGCCGCGGTGCCGAAGCGTCGACGGCGCGACGCCGAAGCCGGCGGGCACCTGGATCGCCTGATGGCGCAGAATGTGGGCGATGAGGGCGTAGTGGTGGACCGTGTGGCTGACGAGGAACAGGAGCTCGCGCCGTACCGTCGACGGGCAGCGAGGATCGATCCCGTCGGCGCCCTCCAGCGGGCCGCAGTCGATGACGATGTCGACCGACCGGTCCACGTCCTCGGGCGCAACAGCCGCCAGGGCGTTCACGATGTCGAGCAACGCGCGGCGGGCGACCAAGCGGTCGGTCTCGAGCTGGGGGTCGCGGTCGCGGGCGTCGTAATCGATCAGGCCGGCGCGGTGTCCGTCCAGGAAGCGGGCGTAGTGGTCGATGCAGTGTCGCAGGTGGGCGCCGACGCAGCTGGTGTACACGGGCGGCGCCGTCCGGGTGAAGGCGAAGTCGTCGATCGCCTCCAACAGGTCGATGCCCTGGCGGAGGAAGGCGATGTTGGCCGCGGCGAGCGCGACTTCGGTGCTCATGAGCCCTCTCCTGAGACGACGGGAACGAACATCGCCGTCACCCGCTCGTGGAGCGCGGCGGCCAATGCCTTGCGGTCCGTGTGCGCCACCCGGTCGGGTCCGAAGTCCAGCGGCGCGTCGATGGCGGCGATGTGGAGCATCGCCCAGAAGTGGGGCGCGAACTCGGCATCGCCCCACCAGCAGACGCTGTCCTTGGCCGGCGGCTCGCCGGGCGGCGTGGCGTACGAGAGCGCGCCGTAGGCCACCGGCAGCTGGAGCGCGGCGGCGGGCTCGAGGACGGGCGATCGGAACGGGCCGACCTTGCGGCCGTCCGTCGAGGTCCCCTCGGGGAACAGGACGACGCCGTCGCCGCGTTCGAGGACGCCGTGGATCGTGGCGTTCACGGACTGGAGGTCGCCGAAGTCACGGCGGTTGATGAAGACCGTGCCGAGCCGTTCCGCCGCCCAACCGATGACCGGCCACGTCGCGATGTCGTGGCGGGCGAGGAACACGGCCTCGAGATTCGCGCCAAGGACGACGATGTCGATGTAGCTGAGGTGGTTCGTCACGAGCATGAACGGTGCTGTCGGGCGTGCGCCACGCACCTGGACGCGAATGCCGAGGATGCGGACGACGACACCGCACCAGCGGCGGAACATGCGCTGCCGGAAGCGCCTGGCGGACGGTGTCGTGCGGCCGAGGACGGTCTGACCGGCGACGAGACCGCCGTACCCGACGGCGGTCACGGTGACGAGCGCCGTCGCCCGCACGACGGCCCGCGCCCGTCGCCGCCCGGCGAGGGCGGCCGCCGCGATCCGACGTTCGAGCGAGGACGGCGACGGGCGCGGCCGGAGCCGCTTGGCCATCGCCATCCCTCAGCTACCGAACAGCTTGCGGCGCACGCGCTCGTCCATCTCCCGTACGTTCAAAATCGTCAAGAAGTCGATCGTCTTGAACTCGCGGTCGATCGCCGGCGGGCCGAGGATCTTGCAGCCGTGGTGGAGGTAGATGCGCATGAGCTGGGGGATGTTCACCTCGGGCAAGGTGGAAATGGACTGATCGGGATCGATGACGCACTGATGTGTCGGCTGGGGGCTGCAGCGCCACGTCGGATGCATGAATCCCTGGGCCTCCAACCAGTCGAGGGCCGCCAAGCCCTCCTCCGGATCCTGTGTCGTCAGGGACGTGCAGCCGAACATGAAGTCGCAGTCATTGTAGTCCAGGTAGGTGGCCAGCCCCTTCCAGAGCAGGTAGAGCACCCGGCCGTTGCGGTGGTGCGCGGCAATGCACGCCCGCCCGGTCTCGGCGGCGCGCTCGAGCACATCGCTCGGCAGCGCGGCGACGTCGAACAGCGTCGCGGAGTACCAGCCGAGACCTCTGTCGGCCATCGGCTTCGTGTGGGCGCGGTACGTCCCGACAAGCTGGCCGCCCTCGACGTCGGTGACCATCAGGTGGTGGCACCATGCGTCGAACGGATCGCGGTCGCGACCGGTGGCGAACGACTCGGCCAAGCCCTCGCCGAGCTCCAGGTTGAAGATCTTGAACCGCAGTTGGAGCACGGCGTCGAGGTCGGCCTCGTCGCGCGCCCAGCGGACGGAGTACGGACCCGCCCGGAGCGCATCCCGTGGGATTCGCTCCGGCTGGAACGGGTAGGCGGGCTCGATCGGAACGGAGGACGAGCTCGGCAGGGTCGTCGGGATCGACACGTCGGTGAGCGTCCTGGGCTGACTTGGGCGAGGACCGCTGGTGGGACGCGGCGGAGATATTGTGCCCTATCGCAGGCGCGCGGTGGGCATTCGGAGACCGGACCCCTATAATGCCCCGTCGCCGGGCGGATCCGCCAGCCGCTCCGAGATGGACGGCGGCGATCCTGCCCCAACGGTCAACGGTACGATGGACGACAACGCTTGCAACTGCCCGAACTGAACTGGAACGACGCCGCCCGCCTCGCCTTCGACGCGATGAGCGACAAGCAGGCCGAGGATCTCGTCATCCTCGATCTGCGCCCCGTCACACCCATCGCCGACTACTTCGTCATCGGCACCGCCGGTTCGACGCGCCAGATGCGCGCCGTGGCGGAGGCCGTCGTCGACGCGCTGCGCGTGACGATGGGGCTCAAGCCATCGATCGTGGAGGGCGCACCCGAGTCGGGCTGGATGCTCGTCGACTACGGCGGGCTGATCGTCCACGTCTTCGATCCGGAGCGCCGCGCCTACTACACCCTCGAGGCGATGTGGGCCGACGCGCCGCTCGTGGCGCGGATGGCATAGCGGAGATACTGCGGCGGCATGATGCGGCGATCGGGGGCGCGGCAGCGCTGCGCCCAACCGATCATCTCGCCTTCGGTGATGCGGTCGCCATTCCGGCCCGGTGTTCGGCCAGCTCGATCGTCGCGACGAGGACGCAGGCCGTCGTGACCGGCCCGACGCCGCCGGGCACCGGCGTGAGCCAGCCCGCGACGTCCGCCACCGCCGCCGTGTCGACATCGCCGACCATGCGCCCGCCGTCGTCATCGTCCACCCAGTTCGTGCCGACGTCGATCACGACCGCGCCGGGCTTCACGCCGTCCGGACCGATGAGCGCCGGCCGCCCGACGGCCACGACGAGCACGTCGGCCGTCCGGGAGACCGCGGCCACGTCGCGCGACCGCGAGTGGCAAATCGACACCGTCGCGTCCGCCTGCAACAGCAGCAGCGCCACCGGCAGTCCGACGGTCTTCGAACGGCCGACGACCACGGCCTGAACGCCGGCCAGCGCGATGCCCGCGTCCGCGAGGAGCGCCATCACGGCGCGCGGTGTCGCCGGCTGCGGTCCGGGCATGCCGCAGATCAGCCGGCCGAGGTTGGCCGGCGTCACCGCGTCGACGTCCCGCAGCGGGTCGATCGCCGCCTGCACCGCCGCCGTGTCGCAGCCGCGCGGCAGCGGCATCTCGACGAGAATGCCGTCGATCGCCGCGTCGGCGTTCAGCGCTTGCACGGCGGCGACGACCTCCGCGGTCGTGGCGTCCGCCGCCAGCCGCTCGGCGCGATAGGCGATGCCGGCCTTGGCCGCCGCGACGCCCTTCGATCGCTGGTAGGCGGCGCTGGCCGCGTCGTCGCCGACGAGGAGGGAGACGAGCGCCGGGGGCCGGCCGACCGAGGCGACGAAGCGCTTCGACCGCTCGGACGCGTCGGCGCGCAAACGCTCGGACAGCGCCTTGCCCATGAGCCATGATGCCGCCATGTTGGACGTACCCTTCCTGTGTGGCTTGCGTTATCCTGTGCATGCAGGACAACAGGTTGTGATCGAGGTTGTGATCGGGTGGAGGTCGGGATGCACGTGAGCATCGATTGGGCCGTTTGTTGTGGTGCCGGCATGTGCGCCGACGCGGCGCCGCGCGCCTTCCGGGTCATCGACGCGGGCGACGGTCGCCGGCGCGCCGTCGTGAGCGGCCCGGCCGCGGACGACGTGCTGTGCGAAGCGGCGTACGCCTGCCCGACACTGGCGATCCGCCTGATCGACGACGATGGCCGTGCCGTCTACCCGCCGGCGCCCCCGGCGACCGGCGGCCGATGATAGCCGTCGCGGACGTTGCCTCGCAAGGCCGTGGAACGCTTCGGGCGGCGGCGGCGTCTCATCGACTGCGCGGCCGTCGCGGCCGCGCGGACCGGCCGGGCGTAACCATCGCGTGTCGTTACGCGCATGCATGCGCTCGCCCTACGACGGGTGCGGGCGTGATGCGATGAGCGAAACGGGCGCAAGCGGGTTCTGGAAGGGCTATCGAGCCGGCAATGGCGCGGTGGAGGCGATCGGTGACGAGGCGCTCGTGCGCTGTGTGCTCGAGGGCGACGAGGTCGCGCTCGGGACGCTGTACGGGAACTACGTCGACGCGATCTATCGGTTCATACTCGCCCAAGTCCGCGATCGGGAGGACGCCGAGGATCTGACGGCTGAAACGTTCGCCCGAATGATCCAGGGACTGGTCGGCTTCCGGCACGAGGCCAGCTTCAAGAACTGGCTGTATCAGATTGCGCGCAATGCCGTCCGAAACCACCGGCGGGCTGCGGGCTATCGGCGGACTGTGGCGCTCACGTCGCAGCTGCACGCGGCGGATCACGGTGACGCACCGTCCGATGGGGTCGAGGAGGATGCGGAGGTTGTCGGGCTGCTGCAGCCGTTGCCGCCGCGCTATCGACAGGTGCTCGAGCTCCGGTTTCTGGCCGGACTGAGCATCGAGGAGACGGCGAATCGAATGGAGATCACCGTCGCCAATGCCAAAGTGCTGCAACATCGTGCGCTCAAGCGCGCGGCCGGCCTGAAGGAGGCCACAGAGGTTCATGCACGACGACGGGCTTGATGCCGAGCGGGATGCGCTGAACGCGGCTGTGGATGCCGTGTTGGCCGGCGCGCCGCTCGACGCCGTCGCCGAGCGGCTGCCGCCTGACCTCCGCCCTCTGCTCGCCGCCGGCAGCCGGCTGGCGCGGCACCGCCCTTCTGGCGACGCGCTTCGGCCCGGGTTCGTCGTCGGGCTCGGCGAGCAGATGCGCATGGACTTGCGCCTCTCGTTGTCGGAGGCCGCTCCGGCGCCGGTGGATGCCGAGCGGACCGCACCCGGCGACGCGCCCGAAGCGCGACGCGCGTCGGCGTTCCGGCCGAAGGACTGGTGGCCCATCGCGCTGGCGGGCGTCTTCTTCGGCTTCTTCGCCGGCGTCGTCGTAAGGTCCGGCGGCGCGCAGCCGGGCGAAACCCTCTACCCGGTCCGGCGCGGTTGGGAGCATGTCGCGCTGCCGGCCGAACCCGGTACGATCGGCCGCGTCGAGTCGCGCCTTGACCGGGCGTGGCGCCGGTTGAGCGAGCTGCGACAGGCGATCGAGGATGGCAGGACATCGGACGATTCGGTGCTCGCGCTGGTCGACGCACTCGTCACGGCATACGATGACGTGCTGGCGATCGCCGGCTCCGTCGAGAACGACGGGCGTGCGCTCAGGCGGGCGCGTGCGGACGCCGACGCCGCGGCCAACGAGCTCGAGCGGCTGGCCGTCGGCCGGGCATCGCCGGTTGGCGCGGCCCTGGTGCATGCCGGCCGACGATTGCGCCTCGGCGTCGCCGCTGCGCAGATCGTGAACCGAACGGAACCACCCGAAGCCGATCTGCCGCGCTTGCTGCCCGGCGGTGAGCGAGCCGTGCCCATCGTGCCGTCGCCGACCGAGGGTGCCGGCCAGGCCCCGCCCTCGCCGGCTCCTTCCGCACCATCGGAGCGGCCGACGAGCGAACCGACGCGGACGCCCGCACCCGAGCCGACACCGACGCCTGTCACGCCGTTGCCGCCGTCCGCCACCGCGACGGCCGTACCGACCCGGACGCTGCCGCCCGACGAGCCGCCGCCGGCCGCGACGCCGCCGCCGCCGGGGCTGACCGTGACCGTCACCGGCCCGCTCGCGACGGCCACGCCCCTCCGGCGGACGCCCACGCCGCCGCTCATCCCGATCGAGCCGACATCGACCACGCGGCTGCCGGACCCACCCACAAGCACGCCGCCGCCGCCGTCGGCGACCGCCACGCGCCCGCCCGTACCGACGCCGACACCCCTGCCCACGCCGACGCGCGATGTCATCGACCCGCCGCCACCGACGGTCTCGCCGCACACCGCCACCCCTGCCGGCGAGCCGCCGACACCGAAGCCGCCGCCGACCGACGCGTTGAACCCGACCGCGACACCGCCGCCGCAGCCGTCGGCAACGGTGGTCGACCCGGGCGCAGCGAGGGGGGGGCGCGGGCGGGGCGTCACCGCCCGGGACGGCACTGCCTGGGACGGCACTGCGCCGGGTGTGGGCCGACGGCCCGGCCCGTAGCGCTTTGCCTCGGACCGGCGAGCCTTCTAGAATCGCCGCGCGCGCCCTTCCGAATCCTACGCCGCCCGCGCAGCGTCGACCGCGGAGAGGCCGTCCGTGTCCCGTGACCCCGTCCAGAACACGGTCGAAGTCGTGACACCACCTAACCCGATCGGTCCCCAGCGCGTTAGGCGGATTGTCCGAGGTCCGCACCGGAGCGTTCGGTGAGCGATCCTGCTGACGAGCGCCGCTTGGTCGAGGCGGCCCGCACCGGTGATGGGCAAGCGTTCAGCGTGCTCTACGAGCGCTACGTGGATCGCGTCTACAGCTTTGTGCTGTTCCGCGTGCGCGACGACAGCGTGGCAGAGGACCTGACGCAGGACGTGTTCGTTCAAGTGCTGCGCGGCCTCGATGGCTACGACTGGCGCGGGACGCTCGCGCCGTGGCTGCTCCGGATCGCGCGCAACACGGTCATCGATCATTGGCGCCGTGTCGGGCGCCGGCCCGAACGGCCCATCTCGGCCGTCGAGTCGGACGAGGATGGCGATGACGAGGATACCCGAATCGGTCGGGTGGTCGATGAGGAGGGGGAAGTGGCGATCGTTCAGGCTGAGGCGATGCTCGACCGTGCGGCGTTCCAGCGCGCGTCGGGCCAGCTGACCGATCTCCAACGCGAGGTCCTGGCGCTTCGATTCGCGTCCGGCCTCAGCATCCGCGAGACGGCCGAGGCGATGAACCGGAGCGAGGGCGCGATCAAGAACCTGCAGCACCACGCCGTGCGCGCATTGCGCCGCTCCCTTGGCTGGGACGACGTCACGTGACCGATCGACGACCTCTCGATCTCCCCGAGCGCCCGGAGCGCCCCGGTCGCGACGCACGGCGCGGCGGCCCTGCGCCGTACGATGCGGAGGACGGCGTGGCGCCCGCCGACGCCGCCCAGGTCGAGCGATTCGCCGCTGCCTGGACGGCCGTGTCGAGCGGCACGCCGCTGCCGGACGTGCTCGCCGAACTGGCCGACGACGCCGAGCTCACAGCGCTCGTCCGGCTTGCCGGCAAGGCGTCCGCGATCCTGCCGGCAAGCGTCGGCGAGGCGACGCGCGCTCGCCAGGCCGCCGTGTTGCGCGCCCTCGTCCCGGCGGGCCGTCCGAGAAGCGACGGCTCCATCTGGACCCGGTGGCTCGGCGGTCGGCCGCAGCTGTTGCTGCGATTGACCGCGGCCGTGCTCGCCGTCGCGCTGGGGCTCGGCTCGTCCGTGGTCGTATCGGCCGATGACGTGCCCGGCGATGCGCTGTACGGCGTCAAGCGGGCCGCCGAGAGCGCACGGATGGCGCTGATCTTCGACCCCGGCCGGCGCGCCGCATTCCATCTCGAGCTGGCCGAGGTCCGCATCGCCGAGATTCGCGCCCTCATCAACCGCGGCCGCAACCCGTCGGCGCGGATCGTCGAGGCGCTGATCGCCCAGCTTTCCTCGGCCGGGCGCGATGCCGTCAGCGCGCAGGATCGTGCGCTCATCGAGAATGTGCGCCTGGCACGCGACGCGGCCGCCCGCTCGTTGGGCGAGCTGGCCGGTCAGGCGCCGAGCGAGGCCGCGCGCGTGCTGGCCAGCGGCATCGCGGCGCTGGCGCCCGCACCGCCGCCGTCGACGGGCCGCCCGGATGCGCACGCCCCGCCGCGCGGCGCGCGTGGCCGGCCGTCGCCGACGGTGGTTGCTACGGCGGAGCCGACGGATGTCGAGACGGGCGGCAGCGACACGGTGCCGCCGGCCGGCGCGACCGAGCTGCCGGCAACGGCACTGCCGCCCTACGTCGCGGCACCGACGGCGGTGGCCGCAACGGCACCGGCCGGTGATGCGCCGCTGCCGGGCGGGCCGCCGGGTGCGGGCGATGGGGGGTTGCCGCCGGGCGGTGGGTCGGCGGCGCCGACGAGTGCGCCGCCGGCGCAGGCAACGGAGGCGCCGCCCGTCGAGGCGCCGACCCAGGTGAATCCGTTCGCCGGTGAGCGGGCAACGGCGCTGATCAGCGAGCCGCCCCCTGCGACGAAGGTTCCGTCCAGAACCCCCCGGCGTCCGTGATCGCACGGAGGGGAACCGGTCGGCGTGGGGATGCGCGGCGTCCGGGCTTCGGCGCATGCGTCGCGGTGCTCGCCTGTCTGACCGCGTTCGCAGCTCGGGCGGCATGGCGCGCGTCCGTTCCGGCCGCCCCCGGGGCCGCCGCCGCTGCGCGCACGGACCTCTCCATCCGACTCTATCTCCCGTTCGGCAACGTGTACGTCGATCCGCGCACCCGTGCGACGCAGCTCGCGGCCGCATCGCGCACGCCGCGCACACCGACCGCCGCCGGATCGCCGACCCGCGCCGGGACGACGACGCCCACCCGACCGCCGTCCCCGACGCCTTCACCCTCCGCGACCATCGGCTCGCCGACACACACGCCCGCCGGCCCGACGGGGACGCGGACGCTCCCGGCCACCGGGTCGGCGACCGCAACCGCCGGCACCGCCGGCCCGGTGCCGCCGACGTCTTCGCCGACTTCAAGCCCGACGCCCCTCTTCACGACGCACGACCCGTCCACGGATCGGCTGGCGCCTCGTGCCGCCGGGCGCAGCGGCGCCGCATCCGTTCGCTTCGATGCGGCTGCGCGCGCCTATCGCTTCACGCTTGCCGGCGACGCGCAGCCCAGTTGGTCGCTCGACCTCACGCATCCCGACGTGCAGCGCGGTCGCATGAGCCTGCGTGAGATCTCGAGCGGTCGGTATCCCGCGGCCGGCGCCGGCCTCTACTACCGGACGCTCGAGGACGAGGTCGTCGAGCCGCGGCTTTTTCTCCTCGACTGGACGGTCGAACGCCTCGAGCACGCCGTCGTCGGCGGATCCGTCCTCGTCACGGTCACCGAGCGACTCGAGAACGTCGAGCATCGCAAGCGCTATACGCTCATGCCCGTCGGCCGGTCGATCGCCCTGCGGGCGGAAAGCTTGGACGGGGCGGGCGATGCCAGCGGGCGCTATGCCGGCTTCACGGCCGGCGATATCGAGGGCGGACGGACGGCGGTCAGCGTGCGGGTGCCGTACATGGACAGCGTGCCCGTGACGTTCGTCGACGGCAAGTGGTTCACCAGCGCGCTGTTGGACGTGCCGCAGTCACACGCCAACGCGCTGGCGGCGCGCGGTCCGGCGCCGAGCGGCGGGGGCTACGCCAATGAGCTCGCTGCGTTCTACGACCCCGACGCTCTCGGCCTCGTGCGCGCCGTCGACGAGACGGTGTGGTTGACGTGGTCGGCCGATGTCGCGGACACCTTCGCCGAGCCGCCCGGCCCGGTGGCGCCGCATCGTGCCGCCAACGTCGGGCGGCTGCATGTGACGCTCGTCGCAGATGCCGTGCCGCCCGCCGTCCGACCAACGTTCGCCGACCGCACCGGCTACGTGGGCGCCCTGCGCGCACTCGGGGTGACCGAACTCGTCCTCCACGTGCCCGAGTGGCGCGCGTTGGACGGATTGCCGCCGGCAGCGTGGCCGCCGGACGGCGCGCGGGGCGGCGAGGACGCGTGGCGGGCGCTGGCTGCGGCTGCGGCAGTGGCGCCGTCGGCGGCGTACACGCTCACGACGTCAGGCTGCCCCGAGCGCCTCAACGCCGCCTATCGCACGACGGAACGCGTGACGGGCCGCGACGGCTTGCCGAAACAGATGGATGTCGGCCTCGCCTGCCGGGATGGGTCGACGGTCCCGCGCTTCCTGCTCCCGCCGACGGGAGCCGCGCGCCAGTCGATCGAGGATTCGGACCGTTGGACGGCGGCGGGCGTTCGTGCCGTTACGCTCGACGTCCTCGGGGCATGGAACCCGGCCTTCGGCTGGCCGGGCGCCCCGGACAGCAACCTGGACTTCGACTCCAGCCCTCGCCATCCGGGGGCCATCGGCGAGAGCGTCGCGGCGCACAGCCGCCTTTTCGCCGACCTGCAGCGCCGACTCGGCGCCGTGTGGGCCGACGGGGCGCACGGCCCGTGGACGGCGCGCTATGACACGTTCTATCTGGGCTACCTGGATGGGGTTGCGCGCAGCCTCTCGACCGGCCAGTTCGACGACAGCGCCGGCGCCGACGTGTCGGTTGTGCCGGACTTCGTCCTCCAAACGGCGCGGCCGAAGGCGATCGGCTACGGGCTCGGCACGATCGAGCGCTTCTTCGGGGCGGCGCGTCCGGCCGGCCCGCTGACGGCCGCCGAGCGCGATGCGTGGCGCGCCACCGAGCTGGCGTTCGGACATGCCGGGGCGTGGCTGTCGTCCGGCGCGGCGCGTCCGATGGGCGCCGGCGCGTGGGCGGGCGACCCGGCGTCACCGTGGTCGTTGGCCGAGGAGGTCAAGGACTACCACCTGTTCCTGCCGCTCCAGACCCGCTATCTGGAGGCGCCGCTGCTCGGCGTGGCCTACGTCGGCCCGGACGGCCGCGAGCGAGCGCTGGCCGCGGCACTCGTCGATGGCCTCGACCTCATCGGTCCGCGTCTCGTGCTGCGTTACGGCGGGCCGTACGCGATGACGGTCTGGGTCAATCTTGGGGATGGGACGTGGCCCGTCGTCCACGACGACCGCGTCGTCGACCTGCCGGCGGACGGCTGGCTGATCGACGGTACGGATGTCGACGGTTACAGCGCCCTCGTCGACGGCCACCGGGTCGACTACCTGCGCTCCCCCCAGTGGACGCTGACGGACGGCCGAGGCGTGGCAACGGTGTTCGAAGACGGGTCGACGGCGACGTGGCTGCGGATTGCCCGTGCGGATGGTCGGGTGATCGAAGGGCGGGCGGATGGGGCCGTGGGCATCCGCCCGTAGGGCGACGCATGCGTCACCCCTACAGGACGGGTTCGGGCGCCACGGGCTCCGGCACGTCGAAGACCAACTCCGACCCGTCCGGCGCGATGTCGACGACGACGTGGTCGCCGGGCTGGATCGTGCCGGAGAGGATCTTCTCCGAGAGCGGGTCCTCGATGAGGTCCATGATCGCGCGGCGCAACGGGCGGGCGCCGAACTCGGGGTCGTAGCCATCCTCGAGGACCTTGTCCTTGGCCCCTTCCGTCACATGAATGGTGACCCGCTGGGCTTCGAGCCGCGGGCCGATCCGCTCGAGCTGGACGTCGACGATGTGGCGCAGGTTGTCGCGGGTGAGCGGCCGGAAGACGAGCAGCTTGTCGACACGGTTCAGGAACTCCGGCTTGAAGGTCCGCTTGAGCTCATCGATGACCTTGTCCTTCATGACGTCGTACTCGGCCGTCAGGCGGTCCTGATCGTCCTTGGCGGCATTGAACCCGAGCACCTGGTGCTTGTTCAGCTGGGACGCCCCGACGTTGGAGGTCATGATGATGATCGTGTTTCGGAAGTCCACCTTGCGGCCCTTGGCATCCGAGAGGTGGCCGTCCTCCATGATCTGGAGGAGCATGTTGAAGACCTCAGGGTGCGCCTTCTCGATCTCGTCGAGCAGCACCACTTGGTACGGGCGGCGGCGTACGGCCTCGGTCAGCTGACCGCCCTCGTAGTAGCCGACGTAGCCGGGCGGGGCGCCGACGAGGCGCGCCGTCGCGTGGCGCTCCATGAACTCGCTCATGTCGATCTGCAGAAGCGCGTCTTCGCTGCCGAACATGAACTCCGCGAGCGCCTTCGCAAGCTCGGTCTTGCCAACGCCCGTCGGGCCGAGGAAGATGTAGACGCCGATCGGCCGATGCGGGTCCTTGAGCCCGGCACGCGCGCGGCGGACGGCCTTCGAAATCGCTTCGATCGCCTCGTCCTGACTGACGATGCGGGCGTGGAGCGTTTGCTCCATCTGCAGCAGGCGCTCGCTCTCTTCCCCGGCGATCCGCACGACGGGCACGCCGGTCCACATCGCAACGACTTCGGCGATGTCCTCTTCGGTCACTTCGAGCTGGTCGTTGGACGCGTCGCGCATCGTCTCGATCGTGCCCGACAGCTCGCGCTCCCGCTCGCGCAGCACGACGGCTTCCTCGTAGCGCTCCTCGGTGAACGCTTTGTCGCGCTCCCCCTGCAGGCTGCGCAGGTTCTCGAATGCCTCGTGCAGGCCGGGCGTGTCCGGCAGCTTGTACATCCGCACCCGGCTGGCGGCCTCGTCGACGAGGTCGATCGCCTTGTCGGGAAGGAAGCGGTCCGTGATGTAGCGCGCCGCCAGCTGGGCCGCGGCCGCCAACGCTTCGTCGCGGATCTTGAGGTTGTGGTGCTCCTCGTAGCGCGGTTTGATGCCGCGCAGGATCTGCACGGTCTCCTCGACGCTCGGCTCCTCGACGAACACGGTCTGGAAACGCCGCTCGAGCGCCGCGTCGGCCTCGATGTAGCGGCGGTACTCGTCGAGCGTCGTGGCACCGATGCACTGGAGCTCGCCGCGGGCGAGCGCCGGCTTCAGCAAGTTGGCGGCGTCCACGCTCGAGCCGGCTGAACCGGCGCCGACGAGCATGTGGAGCTCGTCGATGAACAGGATGGCGTCCGAGCCCTTCAGCTCGTCGACAACGCGCTTCATTCGTTCCTCGAACTGACCGCGATAGATCGTTCCGGCCACGAGGCTGCCGACGTCGAGCATGAAGACGCGCTTGTCCCGCAGCTGGGCGGGCACGTCGCCCTCGGCGATTCGCTGAGCGAGTCCCTCGACGATGGCGGTCTTGCCGACACCGGGCTCGCCGATGAGGGCCGGGTTGTTCTTCGTGCGGCGGCTGAGGATCTGGATCACGCGCTCGATCTCGCGCCGCCGGCCGACGACGGGGTCCAGCTGGCCCTCCTCGGCCTGTGCCGTGAGGTCGGTGCCGAGCTGGTCCATCATCGGCGTCTGCTGGCTCTTCTTGGGGCGCTCGACCTTCTCGCGGCTCGGCGTCTGCATGATCGCCCGCGTGGTCTGCATCCGCACGAGCGAGAGGTCGCAACCGAGGTCCTTGAGGACGTCGATCGCCAGCCCGCCGCCCTCGCCGATCAGGCCGAGGAGCAGGTGCTCGGTGCCGATGTACTGGTGGTTCATCCGGCGCGCCTCTTCGACGGCGCGCTCGATCACGCGCTTCGTGCGCGGGCTGAGGCCGGTGGTCTGGCCGGGCGAGCGGCGGCCGGCGCGGCGGCTGGACTCCTCGATAATCCGCCTGACCTGGACCGGGTTGACGCCAAGGTCGCGCAGCACACGTGCCGCGACGCCGCGCTCCTCCTGCACGAGCCCGAGGAGCAGGTGCTCGGTGCCGATGTAGCTGTCCTGGAGGCGTCGCGCCTCCTCCTGTGCCAACATCAATACGCGGCGCGCACGTTCCGTGAACCGATCGTCGAACTTGGCCATCCTCGATCCCATCTAACCGGCGGGGGTGGAGGGCGCCCCCCCACCCCCGCGATTATTGTGTCGATTCGTCTAGACCCGCCGACGTTGTGTTACGGATCCCCTGTCATCCGTGACCGGCGCGGCGGATTAGGCCTCATCCTCCATCGCCGCCGGCGCCAGCTCGGGCTCGGCCGCCGGCTCAGTCGTCTCGCCGGCTTCAACGGCCGCCTCGGCAACCGGTTCATCCGCCGCCTCGACGACGACCGTCTCCGCCTCGGCCGGCGCGTCGGTCACGCCGTCGGTCGCGTCGACGACGTCGGCCACGCCAGCAACGTCGGCCACTACGTCGACCGCTACGTCTGCCGCCGCCTCGACCGGAGTCGTGATCGGCTCGACTGCCGCCGGCACAGCCTCGACTGTCGTCGCGGCCTCCGCGGCAGCCGGCGCGGCCTCTGCGGCGGCCGGCGCGGCCTCCGCGACGGCCGGTGCGGCCGCTTCCACAACCTCGCCAGCCTCGACGACCTCGTCCGTGGCGATGACGAGGTCATCGTAGGCCACATCCGCGCGCTTCAGGCTCAGGCCGATGCGCTTGCGGTCCGGATCGACGCGGATGACGCGGACGGTCACCTCGTCGCCCGGCTGCACGATCTCACCGGCCGGCTTGCTCTCGTCCGAGAGCTCGGACACGTGGATCAGACCCTCGATGTCGCCGTCGAGCCGTGCGAAGGCGCCGAAGTCGGCCAATCGGGTGATTGTGGCGGTGACGACCTCGCCGACGACGAACCGCTGCTCGATATCGCTCCACGGTTCGGGCATGAGCTGCTTCATCGACAGCCCGATGCGCTTGCGGTCGCGGTCGACGCTGATGACCTTGACGGTCACCTTGTCGCCCAGGTGGAGCACCTCGCTCGGGTGGTTCACCCGGTTCCAGGCGAGCTCCGAGAGGTGGACGAGGCCGTCGGCGCCGCCGATGTCCACGAACGCACCGAAGTCGGCCAGGCTCGTGACGATGCCGGTGAGCACCTGCCCATCCTCGAGCGACGTCAGAAGTTCGCTCTTGGACGACTTGCGGCGCTCGCGCATCGCCGCGAGTTCGGAGAGGATCAGCCGGTTCTTGCGGCGATCGATCTCGATGATCTTGAGCCAGATCGGCTGGCTGACGAGCAGCGCCAGCGGGCTCTCGCCGCTGCCGTCGATCTGCTCGCGGCTGAACCCGTGTCGTCGGTCGATCTGCGATGCGGGCACGAAGCCGCGCACCTGCCCGACGTAGACGATCAGGCCGCCCTTGTTGTGGCCGCTGACGTTCGCTTCGAACGACAGGTCGCCCTTGTGGAGCTCTTCGGCCTGGTCCCAGTCCTGCCCGATGCGCGCCTGCGACAGCGAGAGCACCAGGTTTCCCTGCCGGTCCTCAGGGTTGATGATGAGGCACTCGACCTCATCGCCCACCTGAAGCCCGGCGATGTCGTCCTTCGTCATCGCCGACATCTCGCGGCTGGAGAGGATGCCCTCCCGTTTGCCGCCGACGTCGATCAGGACTTCGTTGTCGCGGATGAGCGCGATGTGGCCATTGACGATGTCGCCCCGCTGGAAGCGCTTCCCCTGGTCGTCGTACGACTCGAGGAGCTCCAGCATCGGGTGGGGCATTGCGGATGTGGTTGTCGAAAATGGGTCGGTCATTCAGTCTTCCTCACACACAGAGATGCGCGCGATTATACCGCATCGGGCAGTCGCTGCATCAATCCGATGTGAGGGGTCACGACTTGGCGAGCGCGATCGCCTCGATCTCGACCCGTGCGCCGCGCGGCAGCGCCTTGACGGCGATCGTCGAGCGGGCGGGCGGTGCGCTTGGAAAGAAGTCGGCGTACACGGCATTCATCGCCTGGAAGTCGTCCATATCGATCAGGAACACCGTGGTCTTCAGCACGCGATCCGGCCCCGATCCGGCAGCGTCGAGGACGGCCGCCAAGTTCGTCAGCGCTTGCCGCGTCTGGACGCTGACATCGCCGTCGACGAGCTGGCCGGTGGCCGGATCGATCGGCACCTGGCCGGAGCAGAAGACGGTCAGGTCGACGCGGATGGCCTGGGAGTACGGGCCGATGGCGGAGGGTGCCTTGTCGGTGGAGATGACGGTGTGGTGGTGGCCGACGCCGGGATCGATGATGCGGGGGAGGTCGGGGGGGGGGGCTGCGGGCATGGGGGATTGTCCTTTGCGGGGGGGGCGGGCACGGGGACCCGCCCCTACGGGGATGGGACGGAAATCGTTAATGGGATGTGTGGGCGCCCGGGCGTTACGGCCGCGTCGGGTTGGGGTGCGGGGCGTTCGGCGCGCCGGCCGCCTGTGCGAAGATCATCCGGCCGGCGACGGTCTGCAGCACGCGCGTCACGGTGACGTCGAGCATCTCGTCCACGTGATCGCGCCCGCCCTCGACGACGACCATCGTGCCGTCCTCCAGGTAGCCGACGCCCTGGCCGAACTCCTTGCCTTCCTGGATGATCCGGATGTCCATCTGCTCGCCGGGCAAGAGGATCGTCTTGACGGCGTTCGACAGCTCGTTCAGGTTCAGCGCCCGGACGCTCTCGATGGCGGCGACGCGGTTGAGGTTGTAGTCGTTCGTCATCACGGGGCAGTTCAGCTCCTGGGCAAGCCGCACGAGCTTGCGGTCGACCTCGTGCGTGCCGGGCGCGTCCTTGTCCGTGATCTCGACTTGAACGGCTTTCGAGTTCTGCAGCCGGTTCAGGATCTCGAGGCCGCGCCGGCCGCGGTTGCGGCGCAGGCCGTCGGACGAGTCGGCGATCTGCTGCAGCTCGGCCAGGATGAAGCGCGGGACGAGGAGCGTCTTGTCGATGAACCCGGTTTCGGCCACGTCGGCGATCCGTCCGTCGATGATGACGGACGTGTCGAGGAGGATGTAGCGACCGGATTGGTCTTCGAGGCCCTTGCCGGACAGGATGCGTGAGAGAACGGACAGATAGGCGTTCGGGTTGCGGCCGACGATGCTCGCGCCGAGGTAGCCGAGGACGAGCGCCGATCCGAACGGCAGGAAGCGGTTGAAGGGCGTGGGAAGGCGCGTCAGGGCCGGTGTGAGGAGGGCCGACAGGAGGAGCCCGATCATCAGCCCGAGCGCGGCGCCGGCCAGCGTCGCCGGCGGCGCTTCGGCGAGTTCGCTGCGGATCTCGAACAGCGGCCGGAGGATCGTCGGCGTGAAGAGGTAGCCGATGCCGAAGCCGAACAGGGCGAACGACGTCGCGAACGCCAGGTTGACGAGCGTGACCTCCTGGATGCCGCCGATGTTGCCGGCGTTCAGCGACTCGGCGATCTGTTTGGCGACGTCCGCCGGCAACAACGCCGCGCCGGCGCTGTAGCCGACGATGGCCAGCGTCAGCGCGCCGGCGAGCCGGACCCAGGTGACATATCGTCGATTGCTCATGCGGTACTCCCGTCTGCCTCGAGGGGCAATCGGGACCGCCACAGCAGGAGCGATGCGGAGCCGGTCAGGCGTTGCGCCCGACGGCGTCCGTCGCGCGGGTCACGGGCAGGGCCGCGCGCGCGGCCGTCGCAGAGCACCGAGGGGCGCGGAGCGGCGGGGCGCTCGGGCGATGCGGGGCGTGGTCAGTGGCTTGCGCGGTGTCCATCAGGTGCTGTGCCGGTCGGATGAAGGGCGATGCGATGCCGCATCTGGATGAATGGTCTTGACCGAGACGCCGAGGGAGTGTAGCACGGCGCTCCCCCCCCGGCCACCGCTACTGGCCCGGCCACAGGGTCGGGATCACGTGCACGAGCGCCCACACGGACGTCGCCAGCAGCCCCGCGTCGAACGCGGCCATGCCCGCCGCCGCAATCCCCTCCGCCCATGCCGGCCGCCGCACCGCTTTCGCCAGCCAGCGTGCCCACTCGCGGATACCGAGCATGGCGGCGGTGGCGATCGGAATCAGCGCCGGAAAGAGGTAGCGCCCTTGGTGCTGGACGAAGGTCAGGTTGTACCAGACGTAGCCGCCGACGGTCGTCGCCACGACGAGGCCGAAGACGACGAGGACGTCGCGCTGGAGCGGGCCGACGTCGGTGCCGCCGCCGTCAACGTCGTCGATGTGGTCGATGTGGTCGCCGCGACCGGCACGGGAAGCACGCCATGCCCGCCAAACGTAGCCCGCGAACCCGATCGTCATGATCACCGAAGCCAGCGCGAGCACGATGTAGATCCGCCGGTCCATGAACGCCGCCATCCACCCGAACACGCCCCAGAAGCTGTCGAACGTGAACACGACCGCCCGCTCGAGGTAGCCGCCCCAGCCGTGCTCCGCGATCCAGTCCGCCGTCCGCGGCTGTCCGACGACGACGCGGTCGTGCGCGGCGAGGCCGAACGGGTCGGTGATGCCGTAGACGAACATGTTGCGGATGAACCACGGGGCGGCGATGAGCAGGCCGAGGCCGACGCTCCGCAGCGCCGGTGCGACCGCATCGCGAATCGGTGCGCCGTCGCGCCGCGTGCGCAGGAATTCGGCCGCGGCGAGCGGCAGGATGACCGGGTAGACCGTGAGCTTCGTAAGAAGCGCCATGCCCCAGATGAGGCCGACCCACACGACATAACGACGGCGCGTGGTGCGGCCGGCGAGGCGGCGGACGGCGGCCAGAAGGGCGATGGCCATGACGAGGTTGGCGAGGGCGTCGTTGTTCACGACGGCGGACATGTAGGCGTACATCGGGAGGAAGGCGATGAAAGCGGTGGCCGCGTGGCCGACGGCGACGCGTGTGGGCAACATTGTGCCAACTGCCCGCACGGTGAGGATCAGGGTCAGCATGAGGAGCAGGATCGACAGCCAGCGGACGCCCAGCGCGACAAGCGTGTCGCAGGAGAGCAAGTCAAGGTCGAGGCCCCAGTGGTAACGGCAGCGCAGCGCGTCGCCGTTGCGCCAACCCAGGAACGGCGGTGCCATGAGGGCATAGTAGAGCGGCGGCTGGTGGTCCTCGTATGTCAGGCCCGCCCGATCGTGGTGCTGTCCATAGCGCAAGTCCGGGAATCGCTGTAGCCGCTCCAGCTGCAGGGGGTCCCAATCCCCCGGTTCCATCACCGGCCATGCGGGTGCCCTGAGCACCACCTGGACGATGTAGTTGGCGTGCGCTGGCTCGTCGGGTGCCTGCCAAGCTGGCGTCCGCCATGCGAACAGACCGGCCAAGGCGGCGCCGACCACGATGATCGCCGCGGCAACACTCGGACCCGAGATGCGTGCAGCCGGCTCAGAAGCGGCGGACATATGTTCGCGCCCTTGCTCTGTCGTATTCGACGTGGATCAGGCGAAGCGAGCCAACACGATCCCCAGCTCATACAACAAATACATCGGCACGAGCACCATCAACATCGTGAACGGATCCGGCGTCGGCGTCAGGACGGCGGCGGCGAGGGCCATCACGAGGACGGCGTGGCGGCGGTACTTACCGAGGGTCTTCGTCGTCACGAGGCGCAACTTGGCCAGCAGGAGGACGATCAGCGGCGTCTCGAAGGTGAGGCCGATGATCATGAGCAGGTTCGTGAAGAACGCGATGTAGAGGCTGAGCTGGGGGCGCGGGACGATTCGGATGTCGCCGCCGGTGATCTGGGCGGTGGCGCTGCCGTCGAGGAACTTGATCAGGAAGTTGATCGTCCGCGGGAAGACGATGTAGTAGCCGAAGAGCAGGCCGAAGACGAAGAGCACGAACGCGCCCGGCAGAAAGATGTAGAGCCACTTGCGCTCGGACGGCATGAGCGCCGGCATGACGAACGCCACGAGCTGATACACCAGCATCGGCGTCGCGATGCAGATGCCGAGCATGAGCGCCACGCGAAAGTACGTCGTGAAGCCCTCGAGCGGCTGGGAGACGACCATTTCCGGGCAGGCGGTGCACATCCCGATCAGGCCGTTGATGACCGCCTTCGAGAACCCGAGCCCGACGAGCATGCCGAGGAACACCGACCCGACGGCCCACATCAGCCGCTTGCGCAGCTCGCGCAGGTGCTCCATCAGGGGCATCGCCGGAAGTTGCGCCGTCACGCTCATGCCTCGACCTCCTCCGCGGCTTCGTGCGCCGCCGCGTCGCGCTCGCCGTCGGCATCCGCGCCGCCGCCCCCCATCGCCTGGATCGCGTGTTCCGCCGGGTCCACATCGTGCACGTGCAGCATCTCCGCCATGTCGGGCGGCAGGATCGAGCCGACGTCGTCCGGCATGTCGGTTCCGCTCGTCGACGTCCCACCATCGGTCGCCTTGCCCCCCACCGCCTCCCGCTGCGCCTCGTCCACCAGCGCGCGCGTCTCGGCGCCGAAGCGCTGGACCTCGTCGACCGCCGACGTCAGCTCCTTCTTGGCCGCTTCGATCTCACTGGCTGCCGCCTCGAACTCGCGGCGGATCTCGCCGGTGGCCTCCTCGGCTGCCGAGCGGAGCTGGCGGAACATGCGCATCCCTTCGACGATGACCGTCGGCAGCTTCTCGGGGCCGAAGAGCAGCAGGAAGAGAATCGCCACGAAGACGAACTCCCAGCCGTTGATGTTGAACAGGGGACGCTCCGCTTCGCTTCGCGCTCGACGATGTCCGATAGGGACGATGTCCGACGGGGGGCGTGTGTTCCGCGCCTAGCGCGGCGCCACGGCGGTCGTCACCGCCCGCACGAGCAGTAGGAACAGAAAGAACGTCGTCGCGCTGAACATCACCGTCTCGCGCCGACTGCCGTCGCGCGGCGCGAACGTGTAGACGAAGGGCCACATCAGCGCGGCCAGCACACCATATAGCACGTGGAGGTAGCGGACGGCGTCCCAGCCGCGTTCGAGACTGAGCGCAACCCCGAGCACGATCTGGAAAACCATCAGCGTCTCACCGATGACGAGCGCGCCCATGAAGCGTCCGTCGATGCCGCGGTTGCGCGCGACGAGCCAGAGCGACCACACGCCGATGGCCCCTGTGAAAAACAACGCCGTGCGGGACAGCGTGGCGTGGAGCAAGGCAACGCTCATCGTCGCGCCGCCACCGGGTCGTCGCCCTCGCCGCCGCCCGCCGCCAGTGCCGCGTGAAATGCCACGGCGGTGTCGACGCCGCGCTCGTACTGATCCAGCACGAAGCGTTCGTTGGGCGCATGCAGGTTGTCGTCCGGCAGGCCGAAGCCCATCAGGACGGTGTCGATGCCCAGCACGTCGGCCATGAGAGCCACGACCGGGATCGAACCGCCCTCGCGCATGTAGTACGGCGCTTGACCGAAGCCGATCTCGTACGCCGCGGCCGCGGCCCGGATCGCCGCCGTGTCGCGATCCGCGAGCGCCGGTCGGGCGCCGTGGAGGTTGCGCACCGTCACCTCGACGTGCGGCGGGGCGATCGTCGCCACGTAGTCCGTGATCAAGGCAACGATCTCGTCCGGGTCCTGGTCCGGCACGAGCCGCATGCTGACCTTGGCCAACGCCTTCGCCGGCAGCACCGTCTTGGCGCCGGCGCCCGTCCAGCCGCTGACGAGCCCGTTGACGTCCAGCGTCGGCCGGGCCCCGAGGCGCTCGACGATGCTGTAGTCCGCGTCGCCCCAGCCGCCCGCGTCGCCCGTCGCACCGCCGAATGCGCCGAGGTCGAACGGCGCGCGGGCGAGCTCGGCGCGCTCGGCGGGTTCGATCGGCCGGACGCGGTCGTAGAAGCCCGGGATGCGAATGCGCCCGGTCGCCTGGTCGAGCAGCTGGTCGACGATGTGGCAGAGCGCGTTCGCCGGGTTCGCCACGGCGCCGCCGTACTGTCCCGAGTGCAGGTCGCGCCGCGGTCCCTCGACCTCGATCTCGACGTAGCACAGCCCGCGCAGCGCGTAGACGATGCTCGGTGTCCCCGGTGCCAGGATGGCGGTGTCGCTCACGAGCGCGACGTCGGCGGCGAGTTCGTGAGCGTGCGCGCGCATCCATGCGTCCAGGTTCGGACTGCCGATCTCTTCCTCGCCCTCGATGACGAGCTTCACGTTCACGGGCAGGCCGCCGGTGGCCTCCCACGCCGCGATCGCCTCGAGGTTCGCCATCACCTGGCCCTTGTCGTCCGAGCTGCCGCGGGCGTACAGCGCGCCGTCGCGCTCGGTGGGCTCGAACGGCGGCGTCTGCCAGAGGTCGAGCGGATCGACCGGCTGGACGTCGTAGTGGCCGTAGATAAGGACCGTCGGCATGGAGACATCGACGATCCGCTCGCCGTAGACCACCGGGTGCCGCGGCGTGTCGTCGATTCGCACGCCCGTCAGCCCGGCGGCGCGCATCCGCGCGGCCACCCACTCCGCGGCGGCGCGCACGTCCGGGGCGTGCTCCGGCACAGTGCTGACGCTGGGGATGCGCAGCAACTCGACGAGGCGGGCAAGCGCGCCCGCGCGGTCGGCGCGCGCCGCGGCCAAGGCGGCGAGAAGGCGCGGGTCGGCGGCGAGGGCGGTGGGCGTGGGCATCGGCAGGCGCTCCGGGGCGGTTGCGGGCGGGGAAGTAGTATACCGCGGCCTGCACCGCGGGCGGGGCCGCCCATCCTTGCCGCCCCTACCCCCATCCACTAGCCTTGTCCCATGACGACAAACACGACCCTTTGGACCCGCCTCCGCTCCGCTCTCGTCGAACCCGCCGCGCTCCCGGCGCCCGCCGCCGACCGCCGCGCCTGGCTCACGGGGCCGCGGCTGGCCGCGCTCGCGGCCGTCACCGGCGTCGCGCTCATCGCCGGCTACGCGGTCAAGGCGCTCGGCGGCCCGACGTGGCTGTGGTGGGGCGTCGTGGTCGTCGGCCTGTTGACCGGCAGCGTTTCGGGCGGCTTCAAGGCGTGGGAGTCCATTGCCGTCGGGAAGCTGAACATCGACGTGCTCATGATCCTGGCGGCGTGGGGCGCTGCGGCCATCGGCGCGCCGGCCGAAGGGCTCGTGCTCCTGTTCCTCTTCACGCTCTCCGAGGCCCTGCAGCAGTTCGCGATGGGCCGAACGCAGCGCGCGATCCGCGGTCTGATGGCGCTGCGTCCGGATGTCGCCCGCCGCCGCCTGCCCAACGGCGACATGGCGTGGGTGCCGGTGGGGCAGTTGGCCATCGGCGACACGATCGTCGTCCAGCCCGGCGAGCGGATCCCGGCGGACGGAACGGTCACCGCCGGCGCCAGCGACGTCGACGCCTCGGCGCTCACCGGCGAGTCGATTCCGGTCGGCAAGGCGCCGGGTGATGCGGTGTTCGCCGCCTCGATGAACGGCGCCGGCATGCTGACGGTGGGCGTCACCGCGGCCGGCGAGGCCTCGACCGTTGCCCGGATCATCGCCCTCGTGGCCGATGCCCAGGCATCACAGGCGCCGACGCAGCGGATGATCGACCGGTTCGGCAACGGCTATGCCTGGGCGGTCATCGGCGCGAGCGCGCTCATGTTCGCGGTGCCGGCGTTCGTGCTCGGCTGGCCGACGGACGTGGCCCTCTACCGGGCGATGACGCTGCTCGTCGTCGCCAGTCCGTGCGCGCTCGTCATCAGCACGCCGGCGACGTACCTGTCGGCGATCGCGCGGGCGGCGCGCTCGGGCGTGCTGTTCAAGGGCGGCGCCCACCTCGAGGTCGCAGCCGCGGTGACGACGGTTGCCGTCGACAAGACCGGGACGCTGACCCAGGGCCGGCCCAGCGTGACCGAGATCGTGTCGCTCGGCGCGCTCGATGCCGATGGCGTCCTGCGACTGGCCGCCGCGACGGAAGCGCACAGCGGGCATCTGATCGCCCGCGCCATCCTGGCGGCCGCCACGGCCAAGGGACTCGCGCTGCCGGCGACGACGGACACGCAGGCGCTGCTGGGCCTCGGCGTCGAGGCGATGGTGGACGGCGTGCGGGTGACGGTCGGGCGGGCCAAGCTGTTCGTCGAGCGCGGCTCGATGAGCGAGGCGGCCGGCGCGGCCGTGGCGCGGCTCGAAGCGGCCGGCCAGACGGTCATGCTCGTCGCGTGCGGCGACGAGCCGCCGCTGGGCGCGATCGCCGTCGCCGACGAGGTGCGCCCCGCCGCTGCGGCCACCGTCGCCGCGCTCAGGCGATCCGGCGTACGGCGGATCGTCATGCTCACCGGCGACAACGCGGCGGTTGCGGCGGCGGTGGCCGGCCAGGTCGGCATCCGGGCCGAGGACGTCCACGCTTCACTCATGCCCGCGCAGAAGGTCGACCGGCTGCGCGCGCTGGCCGACGACGGCCCGGTGGCCTTCGTGGGCGACGGCGTGAACGATGCGCCGGCGCTCGCTGCGGCCGCGCTCGGCGTGGCGATGGGTGGCGCCGGGACGGATGTCGCGATGGAGACGGCGGACGTCGTGCTGATGGGCGATCGGATCGAGCGACTCGTCGACGTCGTGGCGCTCGGCCGGGCGGCGCGGCGTACGGTGGCCCAGAACATCGTCTTCAGCGTCGGCGTGATCGTCATCCTCGCCGCCGCCACGATCGGCATCGGGGTGCCGCTGACGGTGGGCGTGCTGGCGCACGAAGGGAGCACGGTGCTGGTCGTGCTGAACGGGCTGCGGCTGTTGGGGTGGCGGGCGTAGGGCACGGCGTTGCCGCACCCCTACCAGGGGATAGCGCTGACCTTCCGGGTCGCCGCCACCCCATACCATACCTGTGACTCCACGGCCGCCATCCGCGCCGCCGCCGCAGCCAGCACCGCCCGGCATCGATTGTCGCCGTCGTACTCGTAGCACAGCGCGTACGGCGGGACGACCTCCTTGCCGAGGCCCCAGACCGTGACCCACAGGATCCGTTCGGCGACGAGCTCGCGCGCGGGCAGGGTCACGACCTCGTCGATGCCGGGGGCCAGGTCGCTCGACCAGCCCGGGCGGCTGGTGTTCACATCGGACAACGGGTAGACGTACAGATCGAGGTCACCGGCGGACTTCGGCGGGACGCTCAGATAGACCTTCAGGCCGCTCGTGCGGCGGATCGCCAGCACGAAGTTGTCCTGAACGTCCTCGACGCCGTCGGCGCGGCGCAGCCGGCCGGCGTATGCCGTGCGCGGGCACAGGACGCGGTTGTTTTGGCCGACGAGGTGCTCGGCGCCCGTGCGGCGGTCGTTCGGCTCGGTCTGGTCGTCCATGAACCACGGCTGCGTGCAGAGCTGCCAGTGCTGCTGGAGGAGGAGCGGCAGGTAGGCCGGCTGGGTGGGCGTGTTCGTGGGCGTCGGGGTGTTCGTGGGCGTCGGGGTGTTCGTGGGCGTCGGGGTGTTCGTCGACGTCGGCGTGCGCGTCGGGGTGTCGGTCGGCGTCGGGGTATCGGTGGGCGTGATCGTCGCCGTTGCGGTGACGGATGACGTCGCGGTGGCCGTCGTCGTCACCTGCAGCGCCGGACGGCCGGGCGAGCGGCCGAAGCCGGTGAGCGAATGCGCCAAGCCGGCGCGGGCGACATCGGCGGCGGCCGCAAGGTCGATGGCCGCGACCACCGGGCCGCGACTCGGTCCGAAGCGAATCGCGGGTCGAACGGTTACGGGGCGATCCGGTGTCGCCGCGCCGTACGGTGCGGGCGGCGGCTTCTCGGTCGGCGGCTTCGGCTTATCCGTCGGCTCCGGCGGGGGCGATGTCGGCGCCGGCGGCGGCGCGGGCGGATCCGTCGGCTTGGGCTTGTTTCCGCCGCCGCCGCCACCACCGCCGGGATCCTCCCCGCCCGGCGGGCTCGTCGGCACTTCCGTCGGGGCGACGGTGGCCGCGACGGGCACGGTCGGCGGCGCGTACGTCCAGGTGGGCCAGGCGCGGAGCACGGGCTTCGTCGGCGCCGGCGCCGGGCCGAGGCTGATCGCCACCTGCACCGTGCTGCCGGGGGCGACGCTTGCGCCGGCCGCCGGCTCCTGGCTGATCACGTAGCCGGGTGCGACGGTCGACGAGTACTGCTTGATGAACTCGCCCGTCAACCCGGTCCCGTTCAATGCTTGAAGGGCGTTCGTGCCGACCTCGTTCACGAGCTCGGGGACGGTGACGACGGCGTCCGTCGGACGCGGCGTCTCGGTGGGCACGGCCGTCGGGAGCGGCGTCTCGGACGGCACCGCGGTCGGCGGCTCCGGCGTCGGCGTCGGATGGGCGAAGACGCCGGCGACGGCGTTCATGTCAAGGCGCTGCCAGGGCCGGAAGATGAGAAGTGCCGCCGCGGCGAGGATGAGCGCGCTGGTGATGCCGACCTTGCCCCACTCGATCTCCGTCGCCTCGACCTGAGGTGCGCGCGCGGCGGACGGCGGCGGCGCCACCGGCACCGTCCGGGATGCGGTCGCGAACGGATCGACGACGAGCGCGGTGATGTTGTCCCAGCCGCCGCGGGCGTTGGCCGCGGCCACGAGCTTCTCGGCCGCCTCCTGCGGTGCGCCGCTCCCGACCAGCTCCGCGATCTGCGGTTCGGCGACGAGCTGGTGCAGGCCGTCCGAGCAGACCAGGATGCGGTCGCCCGGCCCGAGCGGGATCGCGTCGGTGATCACGGGCCGGACTTCGGCGCCGCGCCCGAGGTGGGCACCGTCGGCGATGTCGTCCGTCAGGCGGTATGGGCGACCGTCTCGGATCAGGTACGCCCGGGGATCGCCGACATGGCCCACGAGGAGCTCGTCGCCGCGCAGCACCGCCGCCGCGAGCGCGCAGCCGGCATCCGCGTCATCGGGCCGTTCGGCCAGCTCGTTGCGCAGCGCGCGGTCGGCGGCGCCGATCGCCACGGCCAATGCATCCGCCCGGCCGTGCTCGATGACGGCGGCGTAGTACGCCCGGACGACGACCCGGATCGTCAGGTCGGCCAGAGCGGCGCCGCGATCGCGCGAGCCCATGCTGTCCACGACGACGTAGATCTGGCCGGCCAGATCGGCCAAGCGCGCGTCGTCCGGAAGGTAGAAGCCCAGCTTGTCCTGATTGACCTTTGACCCGCGGCCGGCGTCGGTCGCGTAGCCGAGGGTGGCATCGTGTTGCGCGGCCACGGGTGATCCTTCGGGCGCCGCCGGCGGTTCCGGCGGCCGTCGCGGCGCGGCGGACGATCCGCAGGCCGAGGCACGGTCTCAAAGTCTAGCCGACGCGCGCGCGGCGGGTCAAGGATGTCGGCCGCGCGGTTGCCGCGCTGCGCGCACGCGTCCGCCTCTGTCAGCGGCCGGTCGATCCGTGTCGGGATGTGCTATGATCGTCGCTTGCGATGCCGCTCGCGGCGTGCCGGGCATCGGCTCGGCGCGCGGGTGGTGAAATCGGAGGAAACGCATTGTCCACGGACGAAAAAATTGAAGTGGAGGGCGTCATCACGGAAGCCCTGCCCAACACGATGTTCAAGGTTGCACTCGACAACGACCATACGGTCCTGGCGTACCTGTCGGGCCGCATGAAGAAGTACTACATCAAGGTACTGCTCGGCGATCGCGTGCGGGTCGAGCTGTCGCCGTACGATGCCACGCGCGGCCGGATCACATATCGCCACCGTGCCGGTGTCAACGGCCGCGCGAACTAGTACACCACCACTGGACACGCTCGGGATGGCTTCCGGAGTGCGGAGCCCCGAGATTCTGCAGTGGTGGTCTACTAGTACACCACCACTGGACACGCTCGGGATGGCTTCCGGAGTGCGGAGCCCCGGGATTCTGCAGGGGCGGCGTGCTCCCTTGCGCGGCCGGCGTCGCTTGGCGCGAAGCGCGATCATCTTGGCGCTTGCGATCGCGTCCGCCGGCTGCACGCGCCCGCGCCGCGGCGGCGTCCTGCCCGGTGCGCCGAACGCTGTCCCTTCCGCTGCCGCGACCGTCGCCGCCGACCGTGCCGCCGACGCCCCGGCATCTCCGGGAGCGGTTGCCGCGCCGGCGACGGACCCGACGCCGCTCCTCCGGATCAGCGCACCTGTCGCCGGAGCAGGCCTGACATCGCCCGTGCGCGTGCGCGGTGTCGTACGGCACGAGGACGGGCTGCTCTACGTTGCGCAGATCGTCGTCGCCGGGGCCACGCCCGAGCAGCGCGGCAATGCCCGGCTCACGCTTCAACCGGACGGGGCGTTCATCGTCGACGTCCCCTACACCCTCGAAGCGCCGGCCCCCGGGACCGTCGAGGTGTCGGCGGTCGATCCGGTCAGCGGCACCGTGGCCGAGACCGTGCGCGTGGCGGTGCAGCTCGCGGCGGCGCGCTAGCGCGGTGCCGATCGAACCCGCGTGCACGGCGCGCGACATCGCCCACCGTTTCGGCCGGGTCCGGGTCCTCGACGGCATCGACCTGGATCTTCTGCCCGGCGAGTGCGTCGTGCTCAACGGCGCCAACGGCTCCGGCAAGACGACGCTCCTGCGCATCCTTGCCGGGCTGCTTCACCCGCAACGGGGCACCGTCGCCCACGCGAACGGCCGGTCGATGCGCGTGGCCTTCGTCGGCCAGGCGCCCGGGCTGTACGCCGAACTGTCCACGATCGAGAACCTGGTCCTGTTCGCTGGGCTGCACCGCTTGGCCGAACCCGGTGATGCCGCAGCCGAGGCGCTCGATGCGTTCGGCCTCGCACACCGACCGGGGATGCGCACGCGCACCCTCTCGCGCGGCCAGCAGCAGCGACTTGCCCTCGCCCGCGCGTTCATGAGCGCGCCCGACATGATCCTGCTCGACGAGCCGTTCACGGCGCTCGACACGTCCGGCGGCGAGCTGCTCGACCGGGCGATCACGGCGGCCTGCGCCAACGGCGGCACGGTGCTGTTCGCGGCCCACGACGACGGGCATGCGCGCGGGCGGGCGGATCGGGTGTTGACGCTGGCGGACGGGCGGTTGCGGTCCGCGGCGGGACCGGGCCGCACGGTGCGTTCCCCGGAACCGACGGCGGAGCAGGACGACGTCGCGGCGCCGCCTCGACCGGCTGCAGGACGCGGCGGCCTCGGCGTGCCGCGGGGCGCCTGGTTGATCGCCCAGAAGGACGTGCGCACGGAGCTGCGCGGGCGCGAGCTCCTGCCGGCGCTCGGCGTGTTCGCCGCGCTGTGCGGGACGGTGCTGGCGTACGCCTTCAGCGACGTCACGCCCGACCTGCCGCGCGTCGCGCCCGGTGCCTACTGGGTGGCGCTCCTGTTCGGAGGGACGCTCGGACTGGGGCGGATGATCGCCGCCGAGGTCGACGGCGACGCGTTGTCCGCGCTGCGGCTGACAGGCCTCGACGGGGGGGCGCTCTTTCTCGGCAAGTGGGCGGCGGCGACGGCATTCACGCTGGCCATCGCATGCGTGCTCGCGCCGCTGTGGGTCGCCTTGTTCGCGCTCCGCCCGGGCGACGTGCTCGGTCTTGCTGCGGTTGCGGCCGCCGGCGTGCCGGGTTGGGCCGCCGCCGGTGTCCTCGTGGCGGGCATCAGCGCCACGGCGCGCGGCCGCGAGGTGCTGCTGCCGATCCTCCTGTTCCCGCTGCTGCTGCCCCTCGTCCTCGCCGCCGTGCGCGCCACGGGCGGGGCGCTGGCCGGCGCGCCGCTGACCGACCTAGGACCCGCCTTGGCACTGATGGCGGCGTACGACGTGATATTCTGTGTCGTGGGCTTCTGGCTGTTCCCGGTCGTCGTCGACAGTACGTGAGCGCGGCAGTCGTTGCCCTCGTCCCCCCGCCGATCGGTGGGATGCACAGCGGGAACGAATGGGGATGGCAGGCGCGATGAGCGAACGAAACGACAGGCGGCTCGACCGCGCCGAGCGGGTGCTGGCGGGGGCGGCGGCGGCGGCGACGGCGATCGCAACGCTCTGGGTGTTCACGCGCTCACCCGACGAAGCGACGCTGCGCGAGACGATCCGCATCCTGTACGTCCACGTCGGCGCCGCGTTCATGGCGTACGTGGCGTACGGGATCACGGCGACGGCGGCGATTCTGTACCTCTGGCGTCGCAACCGCCGCTTCGACCACGTCGCCGTGGCGGCGGCCGAGTGGAGCGTCGTCCTGTCCAGCATCACGCTGATCACGGGCAGCATCTGGGCCAAGGTCGCCTCGAACTGGTGGTGGCAGTGGAGCGACCCGCGGCTCACGCTGACGCTGCTGCTGTGGTTCGTCTATGTCGGGTACCTCCTGCTCCGGCACGTCACGGACGGGGACCGCCGCGCGACGCTGTCCGCCGTCCTGGCGGTGGCAGCGATCCCGGCCGGCATCCTGAACCACTTCGCGACGCTCCTCTTTCGCACCGAGCATCCGCCGCCCATCCTGAACAGACCCGGCGGCGCCGCCGCCGATCCGGGGATCGTGCGTGCCGTCCTGCTGTCGCTCGTCGCCTACGCGCTGATCGTCGGATGGGGCATGTTGGCGCGCGTCCGGCTGGAAGCGGCGCGCGACGCGCTGGACGAGCCGTAGGGACGTCGGCGCGCCTGTCGGCGGCGCGCGGGCGGCGGCGGACGGGGGGCTGGACTTCGCTCGAGCGGGTCGATAGAATCGCGCCGCATTCCGTTCTCTGTAAGGAGGAGACGCGACATGAAGGTTCGACTCTCTGCGGCGGCGCTGTTGCTGCCGCTCTTCCTCGCCGTGGCGTGCGCGCCCGAGGAAGCCCCACCGTCCGACACGGCCGCACAGCCGACCGAAGCCGCCGCAGTCGGCGCCGAGTCCACCGCGCCCGCCGTGCCGGTGGCACCGGTGGCCGGCCCGCTCGGTGTCGTCGACATCGCCCCGGGGGATCCGATCAAGATCGCCTACATGCTCGTCGTCGCCGGCGACAACCAGACGCTCGGTCAGGATGCCAAGCGCGGCATCGAGCTCGCGATCGCCGATGCGCCGGAGCTCCTCGGCCACACCGTGGAGCTGACGGGCGAGGACTCGGGCTGCAACGCCGAGGGCGGGCAGGCCGCTGCCACCAAGCTGGCGGCGGACAAGACGATCGTCGCCGTCATCGGCTCGTCGTGCTCCTCGGAGTCCGTGCCTGGTGCGCCGATCATCTCGGACGCCGGCCTGACGATGCTCTCGCCGTCGGCCACGGCGCCGATCCTCACGAATCCGGACAGCCGCGCGGCCGGCTTCTTCCGCACCGCGCACAACGACAAGGTGCAGGGCAAGGTCGGCGCCGACTTCGTCTTCACCGGCCTCGGCCTGAAGAAGGTCGCCACGATCAACGACGGCAGCCCGTACTCGGCCGGCCTCGTCGAGGCCTTCGAGGAGTCCTACAAGGCGCTCGGCGGCGAGGTCGTCGCCCACGAAGCGGTCAGCGACAAGGACACGGACATGCGGGCCGTCCTGACGACGATCGCCCAGTCCGGTCCCGAGTTCCTGTACTACCCGGTGTTCTCGGCCGGCGGCGGTTACATCACGACGCAGAAGGGCGAGATCGCCGGCCTCGAGACCGTGCCCGGAATGGGTGCCGACGGGATGTTCTCACCGGACTTCATCGAGGCCGCCGGCGACGCCGTCGACGGGATGTACCTCTCCAGCCCCGACTTCTCGGTCTTCGGCAGCGCCTACAAGGACAAGTTCCTCCCGGCGCACATGGCGGCGTACAACGAGAGCCCCATCAGCGCCTTCCACGCGCACGCGTACGATGCGACGAACATCATCTACGCCGCGATCCAGAAGGTCGCCGTCCAGGACCCCGACGGCACGCTGCACATCGATCGCCAGCTGTTCCGCGACGCGATCGCGGCGACGTCCGGCTTCCAGGGCCTGACCGGCAACCTGACGTGCGACGCGAACGGCGACTGCGCCGATCCGGTGCTCGCCGTCTACAAGATCAACCTCTCCGACGTCGAGGCAGGCAAGGGCCTGACCGAGATGGAGAAGGTCTGGCCGACCGAATAGTTCGAAACCGTCCCATGATGGAAGCGGGCGGCACGGACGCACTTCTCGGCGCGTCCGTGCCGCCCGTCTGACTTCCTTGCCTGACCTGCACGACCGACTTCCCCACGCGAGGCCGACGATGCGCCGCAGCACGACCGGTGAGCAGCTCGCCACGGCGATGCGCTGGCTGACCGCAATCGCGGTCGTCGGCGTGTTGATCTACGGTCCGTTCCAGATTCTCCGCTCCGGCAAGTACGGACCTGAGAACTGGATCGCGTTCGTGATCTTCGGCCTTTCGCAGGGCAGTCTGTACGCCCTGATCGCCCTCGGCTACACCCTCGTGTACGGTATCCTGCGGATGATCAACTTCGCCCACGGCGAGGTCTTCATGAGCGGCGCGTACATCGGCTTCTTCGCCGCCGACGCGCTGAACCGCGCCGGTCGGCTCGACTCGACGGGCGGCGCGCTCCTCGGCCTCGCGGTCATCACGCTGGTCGCCGTGGCCGGCTCGACGACGATCGCGGTGCTCCTCGAGCGGATCGCCTACCGGCCGTTGCGGCGCGCGCCGCGGCTCGTGCCGCTGATCACCGCCATCGGGGCGTCGCTGTTCCTGCAGTACACGTTCAGCGGGCTCTTCGGGTCGGGGCTGCGAACGTATCCCACGATCGATCTCCTCAAGGGCAGCTTCAGGGTCGGCAGCGTGCCGATCCTGAAGGTCCACGTCCTCGTCTTCGTCGCGGCCGTCGGCCTGATGACGGCGCTCTACCTGTTCGTCCAGCGCACGCGCGCCGGACGGGCGATGCGCGCCGTCTCCGAGGACAAGGACACGGCGGCGCTGATGGGGATCAACGTTGACGGCGTCATCGTCCAGACGTTCATGCTCGGCGGCGCGCTGGCCGGCGTGGCGGGCGTGCTGCACGCGCTGATCTACGGCCAGGTCGTGTTCAACATGGGCTTCCAGCCGGGCCTGAAGGCGTTCACCGCCGCGGTGCTCGGCGGCATCGGCAACGTGCCGGGAGCGATGCTCGGCGGCCTCTTCCTCGGCGTCGTCGAGTCGCTCGGTCCGGCGCTCTTCCTCGAGGGCCTCGGCATCCCGGCGCCGCACCAGCTGAAGGACGCGATCGCCTTCTCGCTCCTCGTCCTCGTCCTCGTCTTCCGCCCGACGGGCATCCTGGGCGAGCGCGTGGCGGAGAAGCGGGCGTGAGCGCCGCACCTTCTCCGACGTCGACGTCAGCGGCGGCGCCGGCTCGGGGCACGGATGCGCGGCCGATGGCGGTCCTGACGCCCTACGGCCGCCGCGGCCTGATCGTCGGCGGCGTGATCGTGTTCCTCGGTCTCGTCGGCCTGCTCGAGGCGTTCAGCACGCGCTCGATCATCAACGTCCTTCGCACGGCAGGCGGCAAGCCGGTCGCCGTCACGCTGCTGAGCCTGCCCGAGCTCCTCGCGCTGATCGTGGCGTTCGTCGCCGTCCGCGGCCTCCTGCCGGCCCGCCCGCGCGCGCTCGACGCGTTCGGCGCCGTCGGCTGCGGCGCGGCGGCCAGCGCCGTCACGGCGGCGTTCGTCCGGCTCGGCCCGGCGCTGGGCGCCGGCGGCGACGGCTTCGAACTGCGGGACGTCTTCATCCACGCCACGCCCGAGCTGTTCGAGGTCCTCGGCAGCTTCGCCTGGCACCTGCCGCTCGCCGCGCTCGCCGCCGTCGCCGTCGCCTTCGTGCGCCCGGACGTCCGCCGCGCCGTCACCGCCGGCGCCATCGCCGTCGCGCTCGTCGGGGTGCTCAGCGACCACGTGACGATCCTGCTCGACCACAACGGCGTGCCGCGCGCCTCGACGGCGTGGTTCCTGCGCGGCAAGTCGCTGACCGTCGCCGGCGCGGCGACGCTCTTCGGAGGTGTGGCGGCGCTGCGTTGGCTGGGCGAGCGTTTCCGACCGGTCGCCGATCGGCGGCTGGCGGCCCGGCCGGCGCGCGACCGGCGCTGGCTGCGACGGGGCGGCATCGCGCTCGCCGGCGTGGCGCTCATCGCCCTGCCCCGCTTCGCCGGCTCGTACCACAGCGAGGTCCTCAACCAGGTCGGACTGTTCGTGCTGATGGGCCTCGGCCTGAACATCGTCGTCGGCTTCGCCGGCATGCTCGACCTCGGCTACGTCGCCTTCTTCGCCCTCGGGGCCTACACGATGGGCGTGCTGACGTCGCCCGAGAGCTTCCTGGCGGCCGCCACGGTACCGGGCGGACAGCCGGTCGGTCCGGTCGGTTTCTGGCTGGCGCTGCCCGTGTGCATCGTCGTCGCCGTCATCGCCGGCACCCTGCTCGGCGTGCCCGTCCTCAGCCTGCGCGGCGACTACCTGGCGATCGTCACGCTCGGCTTCGGCGAGATCATCCGGGTGCTGGCGCTCTCGGAATGGCTGAAGCCGTTCCTCGGCGGCTCGCTCGGCCTCAAGCGGATCCCGCCGATCAAGGTGCCGTGGCTGGCGATCGGCGACGGCTGCGCCGCACGCGGGATCGACGTGCCGCTGTGCGTCTACCGTCTGGCGATCGACGGCCCGGACAAGCCGCAGAAGCTGTTCTACATCCTCCTGGCCGGCTGCGTCGTCGCCGCGTTCGTCGCGCTGCGCCTGAAGGACTCCCGCCACGGCCGGGCCTGGATGGCGCTGCGCGAGGACGAGGACGTGGCGCAGGCGATGGGCATCGATCTGGTGCGCACGAAGCTCATGGCGTTCGCCATCGGCGCCGCGTTCAGCGGGCTGTCGGGCGCGATCTTCGCGCCGAAGCTCGTGTCGATCTTCCCGCACAGCTTCAATCTGCTGATCAGCATCAACATCCTGGCGCTGATCATCGTCGGCGGGATGGGCTCGATTCCGGGCGTGATCGTCGGCGCGCTCGCGCTCGTCGGGCTGCCGGAGCTGCTGCGCGAGTTCGCCGAGTACCGGCTGTGGGCCTACGGCATCGTCCTGGTCGTCATGATGCTCTACCGCCCCGAGGGGATGATCCCCAGCACCGCCACGCTGCGCGAGCTCCGTCCGGACGACGACGCGTCGCCTGGCGACGCCGCGAGCCCGTCGCCGGCGGGACCGGGAACGGCCGTCGCGGCCGCCGGCGCCGAGGCCCGCGCATGAGCGCCGTCCTCGAAGCCCGGCACGTCACGAAGCGCTTCGGCGGGCTGACCGCCGTCGACGACATGTCGCTCGCCATCCCCGAGGGCGTGATCTACAGCGTCATCGGCCCGAACGGCGCCGGCAAAACGACGTTCTTCAACTGCCTGACCGGCTTCTATCTGCCCGAGGAAGGGCAGATCGAGTTCGACGGCCGGCACCGGCTGGACGGGCGGCGGACGGACCAGATCACGCGGCTCGGCATCGCCCGGACCTACCAGAACATCCGGCTCTTCCCGAACCTGACGGCCATCGAGAACATCCTCGTCGGCCAGCACAGCCACCTGCACGCGTCGCTGTGGGGCGTCATCTTCCGCACGCGCGCCGCGCGGCGCGAGGAGGCGGCGGCGCTGGACGAGGCCTGCCGCCTGCTCGACTTCGTCGGCCTGTCCGGCGACGGCGACGTGCTGGCCAAGCACCTGGCCTACGGCGATCAGCGCCGGCTCGAGATCGCCCGCGCGCTGGCCACCAAGCCCAAACTCCTGCTCCTCGACGAGCCGATGGCCGGCATGAACCCGGCCGAGAAGGACACGATGATCGCCTTCATCCGCCGCCTGCGCGATGCCCTCGGCATCACGATCCTCCTGATCGAGCACGATATGAAGGTGGTCATGACGATCTCGGACGGCATCAGCGTGATGGACTTCGGCCGCAAGATCGCCGAGGGCCGGCCGGCGGCGATCCAGCGCGATCCGCTCGTCATCGAGGCCTACCTCGGGCGCGGGGCGGTCGAGGCGGTCGAGGCGGTCGCGGCCGCCGACGGCGGAGCGGACCGCCGGCCAGCGTCGGGCGACCGGCCGACATCGCCCAACGAAGCGTAGGGATACCGCATGGCGCTGCTCGAGGTGCACGACGTCCACAGCCATTACGGCAACATCCACGCGCTCAAGGGCGTGTCGCTGACCGTCGACGAGGGCGAGATCGTCACGCTCATCGGCGCGAACGGCGCCGGCAAGAGCACCACGCTCCGGACGATTTCCGGCCTCATCCGGCCGAGCGCGGGCAGCGTGCGCCTCGGCGGGCGCGACATCGCCGCGCTGAAGCCGCACGCGATCGTCGCCGAGGGCGTCGTACACGTGCCGGAGGGCCGCGGCATCTTCGCCCGGCTGACCGTCGACGAGAACCTGTCGATCGGCGCCTTCATCCGCTCGGATGCGGCGGGCATCGCCGCCGATCTCGAGCGCGTGTTCGAAAGCTTCCCGCGCCTGAAGGAGCGCCGCCGCCAGGCCGGGGGCACGCTCTCCGGCGGCGAGCAGCAGATGCTGGCGATCGGACGCGGCCTGATGGCGCGCCCGCGCGTCTTGCTCCTCGACGAGCCGTCGATGGGCCTCGCGCCGATCCTCGTCGAGGAGATCTTCACGATCATCCGCCGCCTGAACGCCGAGGAGGGCACGACGATCCTCCTCGTCGAGCAGAACGCCCTGGCCGCGCTCGACGTGGCCCACCGCGGCTACGTCCTCGAGACCGGCGTCGTCCGCCTGAGCGGCCCGGCCGGCGATCTGAAGCGCGACCCGGCGGTCATCGAGGCGTATCTGGGGGTGTGAGGCCGATCCGCCGCACGGCCGCGCCGTTCGTCGCGATGATCGAACGCCCGCGCATCGCAGGGGCACCCCTTGTGGGTGCCCTCGTTGGCCGCGAATTGGACGAGGGCACCCACAAGCGTGCCCCTACCAGCCGAACTCCAGCCGCGCCGCCAGCCGCGGCGGCAGCCCGGCCGCCAGGATCTTGGCCTGCGTCGCCTCGATGTCGTACGGTACGCGTTGCAGCGTGGCCGACCAGCCGTCGGCGTCCGTGTTCGTGAGGCGCAGGTAGCTGGCGCGCGCATCGCCGTCGCGCGGCTGGCCGACGCTGCCCGGGTTGAGCAGCCAGCGGCCGCCGACGAGGGACAGCGGCGTCTCGGCGATCAGCGGGTGGCGCACCGCGCCGTCGATCGCCTCGTCGTAGGCGGCCGGCACGTGCGTGTGGCCGAAGAGGCAGAGCGGCCCGCTGAAGCTGTCGAACGCCGCCTCGGCCAGTGCCGCGTTCAGGATGTACTCCCGGATCGGGCTGCGGGGGCTGGCGTGGACGAACGTGATGTCGCGCGCGGCATCGTCGAGGCGGGGTAGGCACGCGTTCAGGCGCGCACGCACGGCGTCGCTCAGCTGTGCGGTCGTCCACTCGGCGGCCTCGCGCGCCTCGGGGTTGAAGTCCGAGACATCGAGCTTCCCGAGCGCGGCATGGTCGTGGTTGCCGGCCAGCCAGACGGTGGGCGCCACGTCGATGAGCCGCTGGACGCACGCCTCGGGGTCGGGCCCATAGCCGACGGCATCGCCGAGGAACCAGACCTCGTCGAAAGGCCCGGCATGCGCCATCACCGCATCGAGGGCCTCGATGTTCGCATGGATATCGGACAGCACAACGACGTCCAACGGGGGCCTCCGCACGTTGCGGCGATGGTAGCACAGGGCGTGCCCGGCTCCGGATCCGGCACGCGGCTCGCCGCGCCGCCGCCATCGCCGCCGTGACGGATCGCTGCCGCGGCGAACCGAACGGTCGCGCCCGATTCGATCACGACCCCTATAATCCGCCGCATGCTCCCCCCGACGCCCGGCCTCCCCGCTTCGCCAGGACGGTCCGTCGCCGACCGCCTCGAGCGCACGGCCCGCGACGCCGTCGCCACCCGTGCCGTCGGCGCCGCACTCGGCCGCTGCCTGCCGCGCGGTGCGCTCGTCACGCTGTCCGGCGGTCTCGGCGCCGGCAAGACGACGTTCGCACAGGGCATCGCCGGCGGCCTCGGGGTCACGGGGCGCGTTGCCAGTCCAACCTACACGATCCTCCACGGCTACGCGCTGCGTGCGCCGCGGGTCGGACCGGGTGAGCCTCCGGCGGCGGGCACCGTTCGACCCGCGGCTGCCGCTGCGCTCGACCCGGAAGCCGGGCAGTTCGTGCACGTCGACTTGTACCGCGTCCGCTCGGCCGTCGAGGCGCTCGAGCTCGGCCTCGACGAGTGCCGCGCCGACGGCGATGTCGTCGTCGTCGAGTGGCCCGAGCATGCCGACGGCGCACTGGGCGAAGCGGACGTCGCGGTGACGCTGGTCGAGATCCTGGGGCCGGACGAACGGCCCGACGCGGACCGCGAATCGGACCGCGAATCGGATCGCGAATCGGATCGCGTTGCGGTCGGCGATGCGCCCGATGGCGCCGATTCCGGCCGGCTCGAAGCGCCCACCGAACGCCGCATCGTCCTCACCGCCTCGACCGAAGCCGGGCGATCGATCCTTGCCTGCTTCGCCACGGATGGGCCGCAGCGTGCCCGCTCGTGAGGCAGCCCCGGTGAACGCCGGCACGTGGCTGGCCATCGACACGGCGACGGACATGGCCGGCATCGCGGTTTGCCGTGCGGAGCGCGTCGTCAGCGAGCGCACGTGGTCGAGCCGCCGCCACCACACGCGCCAGCTGGCGCCGGCCGTCGCCGACGCGCTGGCAGAGGCCGGCCTTGGCGTCGCGGACCTGGAGGGCATCGCGGTGGCGATCGGGCCGGGCTCGTACACCGGACTGCGGATCGGGCTCAGCTTGGCCAAGGGGCTTTCGCTCGGCGCTGCCCATGCCCGCCCGGGCGGGCGGCCGGTGGCCGTCATCGGCATCCCGACGCTGGACATCGTGGCCGCACCGCTCTCGCCGCCCGAGGGCGTGCGCATGGTGCCGCTCTGGGCGGTGCTGGAAGCCGGCCGCGGCCGCGTGATCGCCGCGCGCTACGGGGCGGACGGCGGGGGGAGCGACCGGCCGGACGCCCGGACGTTGGTGGTCTGGACGGTCGATGATCTCGTCCATCGCGTCGCGCCCGGTGACTGGGTGGCCGGCGAGCTGTCGGCGGAGGCGCGCGCCGCGCTCGAGGCAACGGGGGCGCGCGTGCTGCCGGCGGCGGCGGGTCTGCGGCGACCGGGCTGGCTGGCGCACCTCGGCCGGCAGCAGCTGCACCACGGCCCGCCGCCCGACATGGCGGCACTCTCACCGATTTACAGCGGCGGCCAGCCGGCCCCGCCGCCGCTGCCGTCCGCCGCCGTCGTGGTGCGCCCGATGACCGCCGACGACGTTGCGGCCGTCACGCAGCTGCACGACCGCGCGTTCATGCGCGTCCTCGATGCACAGCACTTCAGCCGCGAGCTGACGAACCCGATCGCCACGACGGTCGTGGCGGTGCTCGGCGACGGCTCGATCGTCGGATTCGCCGGGCTGTGGCGGCAGGTCGACGAAGGCCACGTGATGACGATCGGCGTCGAGCCGCGGCTCCAGAGCCGCGGGATCGGCGGACGCCTGCTGGCGCGCCTCGTCGACATCGCGGCGGCGGACGGGCTGGCCGCGCTCACGCTCGAGGTGCGCGACGGTAACGCGGCCGCGCAGGCCCTCTACCGGCGCTTCGGCTTCGAGGTCGTCGGCCGTCGCCCGCGCTACTACTCGGACACGGGCGAGGACGCGCTGATCATGACGCGGCGCATCTCGGCCTGATGCGGCCGGCGAGCGGTCGGTGGCTGCGGGCCGGACGCCGTGGCGAGACGATTAAATGCGGCGACGCCGGATGGGATCCATCCGGCGTCGCGCCGCAGAGCAGAGAGAGCTGTTGCGACCGCCTGTCGCGGTGGTAGGCTGACCTGGACCGGCGGTCGCTCGAGCGATGTCGTGGGGGTTCGGCCGGCGGGCGTCAGTTGCCCGAGAAGCCGAGCGTCTCGCACCAAGCCAGCAGAAGCATGACCGTCAGAATGATGATTCCAGTGCTCATGTCCAAACCTCCAAATGGTGTGCGGTGGTCGTTCGGTGCCCGTGAAACCGAACCAATCGACCCATCGGTCCGGGCATCGACGCCGTGTTCGTGAGCACTATGACGTCATCTAACCGCAATGGATACGCGAGCGGTTCAACGAATCGTCGGTACCCGTCCCTGCGTCGCACGGACCACGCCGAAACGCGAATCTGCGGTCAAGCAGGGGCGCACGCTACGAGGCATCCCCGCTGCGGCCGAGCATCTCGCACCACGCCAACAACAGGACCATCGTCACGATCACGAGCATGCTTTCCATCGTTCGATCCCCTTTCCCGCGGCCATGGCGCCACGGGTTGCCCCTTCGCCCGTTAGAACGCGCCGCACCGCAGCCGGATACGGCCGGAAATGAGTGCCCGCCAAGCGTTCGCCGTGGTCGCCGTGAGGACGATGCGTCGCGGACGACGACCGGTCCCCGAAGGCGTCGGGGCAAAGAGAGACGCCGCCGGGCAACATGCTCGGCGGCGTCCATTCTCGGGTCCGGCGTCCGACCGCAATGGGCGCGGTCGACAGCGGAAGCTCAAACTCGATCCGAATTCGGTTGGAATCGCCTCGCGGCGATGGGGCGGCCGCCGGTGCGGCCGACTCGGAGCGAGCGGCCTACTGCTGCGAGAGGCCGAGGCCATCACAGGCCGCCAACAGCACCATCACGGTCAAGATCACGAGTCCAGTTGCCATCACGGTCCTCCAATGCGTCGGTCAGAATCAACCCAATGTGCGTGATAGGACGCAGGACGACCCACTGCGGATACGCGGTACACCTGACGCGCCGCTGACCGCCGCCTGACGCATCCCGTTCGCGTCCCTTTGACCGACGCAGACGTCAGGCCATGACCCCCACGAGCAGCGCCGCCGCCGCCCCGATCGCCCCGCCCGCGGCGACGTCCGTCGCGAAGTGCACCCCGAGCCGCATCCGGGCGTACGCCACCGCCGCGACGACCGCCGCGAGCACCCACCACGGCGGCACGAACGGCACGCCGGCCGGCGCGGCCAGGCGGGCGAGCGCGACGGCGGTGTAGACGACCTGTGCGGTGTGGCTGCTCGGGAACGACGAGTCCGGCGGCCGCCCGCCCACCCTGGACACGCCGCCGACGACCTCGTACGGCCGCCGCCGCCGCGTCGCCGCCTTGAGGACGAACGCCACCGCCCGCACCGCCACCGCGCCCGCGAGCGCCCACAGGACGGGCGGCGCGAAGTCGACGGCCCACGCTGCGGCGCACCACAGCGCAACGTGCGCCGGGAACAGGCCGAGGTGACTCACGAGGCGGACGACGGGCTCGAGCGCCGCGGGCAGCGGGTGGTTGCGGAGCGTGTGGGCGATGCGGTGGTCGAGGGCGACGAGGGGGTTCATGGGTACCGGTGCCTTCGGGGTGGTCGACCGCGACGCGTTCGCGGGGATCCGCGGCTGCAGTCGCCGCCTGGGGTGCCTTGCGGGCCGCCGCGCGCCGGCAAAAGGCAGGCGCCAAGTCGTCGGCAATGGTACCCTACGCCGCATGTCCCCCCGCCTCGCCCGCCTGCGCCCGCTCGCCCCGCCCGCCGCGTGCCTCGCCCTGGCCATCGTGCTGCTCTGGCCGGCGCTCACGCCCAAACTTGCAGATCGCCTCTACATCGGCGGCTCGGGCGAGGACTTCCTGCGGCAGGTCTTCCCGTGGCGCGCGTTCGTGGCGGGCACGTGGGCCGGCGGCAAGGTGCCGCTGTGGAACCCGCACCAGTACGCCGGCACGCCGGCGTTGGCCGATCCGCAGCTGGCCGTGCTCTATCCGTGGCGGCTGCTGCAGATCCCGTTCGCCGTCGGCGGCCGCACGCTGCCGCTGTGGACGGTCACGGTCGAGGCCGTGGCGCACCTGGCGCTCGGCGCGTTCTTCACGGGCGCCCTCGCCCGCCGCCTCGGCGCCTCGCGCCCCGCCGCCGCCCTCGCGGCCGCCACGTTCGGTGCCGGCGGCTACCTGACGGGCTATCCGATCGTCCAGCTGGCGGTGCTCGACACGGCGGTGTGGCTGCCCGGGACGCTGACAGCGCTCGTCGCGGCGACAACAGGGGCGGCGACGACGGGGGCGACGACGACGACGGGGGCGGCGCGGCGGCGGTGGGCGGCGATGGCGGCGGTCGCGACGGCGCTGGCCGTGTTCGCGGGACACGCGCAGACGGCCGGGTTCGTCGTGGCGGCGGGGATGCTCTGGCTCCTCGCCGCGTGCGCGCGCCTTGTGCGCCCTGACGGACCTGCGCCGGCGGCGGCGGATGGGGCTGCAGCGTCGTCGGCACGAATCACCGTGATTTCGGCACAGATCACAGGGAAATCGGCGCCGATCGCTGTGGATCGCGCGCCGATCGCGTCCCAACTTGGCGCGACCGCGGCGACGGGCGCGATCTGGCTGGCGCTCGCCGCCACGCTGTCGGCCGTCCAGTGGGGCCCGACGCTCGCGTTCGCCCGCCAGGCCTCGCGCACGCTCAGCGCGGGCGAGGTGCTGGCCGGTCTGCCGGTCCGCGACATCGTCCAACTCTTCGCACCACACGTCGTCAGCCAGTGGTCGCCGCTCTACGTCGGCATCGTGCCGCTCGTGCTCGCGCTCTGGGGCGCGCTGCGCGCCCGGACCGGCCGCTTCTGGCTCGCGCTGGCCGCCGGCGCGTGGCTGTTCGCCCTCGGCGGCAACGGCCCGTTGTTCCCGGTGCTCCTGAAGGTCGTCCCCGCGTTCGCGACGTTCCGCCACCAGGAGCGTGCGGCCGTCCTCGTCGCCGTCGGCCTGGCCGTCGCCGCCGCGCTGTCGCTGGACGCTGCCGTCGCGCGCCGGCGTGAGGTCGGGCGCGTGTTCGCGGGTGTGTGGGCCGTCGCGACGGCCGGCGCCCTGATCGCCCAGCTGGGGTTCGCTCAACTCGATTGGGCCGACGCCCTGACGTTCACCGCCCTCATCGCAGTCGCCGCATCAATCGTCTGCCTCGCCCCGCGCCGCTTCGACGCGCGCGTCGCGACGCTCGCCCTCGTCGCGATCACGGTCTTCGACCTCGCCAGCACGAACCGCGGCCGCGCGCTCGGCCACGCCGACGCGGCGGCGCTCGACGCCGCGGCCGACCCGCGCGCGGCGGCGCTGCTGCCGCATGCGCGCGAGGGGCGCGTGAGCACGGAAGGGCGGCTGTCGGCCGGGCCGAACGCGGCCAGCGTGCTCGGGCTGTACGACGTGACGGGGGACAGCCCGCTGCACTTCAAGGCCGTCGAGGACCTCGTCACGACGGCGCCGGAGATCGTGTGGTGGAAGATATTGGGGGTGCGGTATGCGGTGACGGAGCCGCGGAAGGGGGCGGAGGGGCTGTTGAAGCCGTTGGCGGATGCTGACAACAGCGAGAGGGCGGGTCTGAGACCCGCCCCTACACGATCGAACCGGGGCGACACGGCCGCGACAGCCAACGTGAACGGGAACCACGACGTCGAACCGGGCAGCCGGGCGAACGACACAGGCGGCGTAGGGGCGGGTCTGAGACCCGCCCCCACACGGGCGAACTCGGGCGAAACGACGGGACCGTCCACCGCCGGGCAAGCGTTCGAGGTGCAGTTGCTGGGCGCGCCGGCTTGGTTCGTCCCGCGACTAGAGGTGGTTGAGGGTCCGTGGACGCCCGAGCCGGACTTCAATCCATACCGAGTCGGAATCGTTGCCAGCCTGCCCGGTGAACCGCGCGATGGTCTGGCCGTGCGGCGCACGCCAAACGCCCCGCCCATGGACCTTGCGGCGCTCGCCGACGGCATAGCAAACACGACGCGACTCGTCGCATTGGAGCCGGGCCGGATCGCCGTCGACCTGCTCAGCGACCGGCCGGGATGGCTTGCCCTCTCGACGGCCGCCGACCCTGCAGGCGGCTGGGTAGCGCGGGTGACGACTTGGTCAATTTCGGGCGATGGCACCGTCGCGCCATCATCCGCGACGACGATGCCCCCCGTGTTCATCCTCGACCGCGCAATCCTCGGCGTGAACATCCCCACCGCCGGCCTCTCGCGCATCGAATGGACCTACCGCCCCCGCTCCGTTACCCTTGGCGCCTGGCTCACGCTGCTGGGCCTCGTCGGTCTCGTCGCACTGCTGGGAGAAGAACGATGGCAGCGATGGCGGGAGCGCCCGCGGGTGCGTCGGACATCGCGGTAACGACGATGGGGGTCGGCTGGCCGGGTCCGGGGCGGCGGGCCGGTGTCTTCTACCACCCGCGCGTCGCCGAGTCGCGGGCGCTGGCCGACCGGTTGGCCGAGGCGCTGACGGCCGCGGGCGCCGAACCGCTCGTGGCGGATGCGTGGCAGGACATCGAAGCGCTCGATGGCTGTGTCATGTCCAGCGACTGGCTGATCGTGCTCGGCGGGGACGGGACGATGCTGCGCGTGGCGCGGCTGGCGGCGGCGGCCGATGTGCCGCTGATCGGCGTGAACTACGGGCGGCTCGGGTTCCTGACCGAGATCGAGCCGGCGCATGCCATCGCCATCCTGCCGCGGCTGCTGGCGGGCGATGTCGCGATCGAGGAGCGCGTGCTCCTGCGCTGCACGGGAATGATCGGCGGCCAGCCGATCGGCCCGCTGGATGCCGTCAACGACGTCTTCGTCGGCCGCGGCCGCGTCTCGCGCCCGGTGCGCCTCGACACCGCGATCGACGGCGCGCCCTACCTGCGCTATTTCGCTGACGGCTTGATCGTGGCCACGCCCACCGGCTCGACGGCCTACAGCCTCTCGGCCGGCGGCCCGGTCGTCGACCCGACGATGGCGGCCATCGTCGTGACGCCCGTCGTGCCGCACCCGGTGCCGATCAAGACGCTCGTCCTGGCGCCCGAGCGCGTCGTGGACATCGTCGTCCGCACGGACTACGACGCGATCCTGTCCATCGACGGCGGCCCGGCCCACGACCTGGCCGACGGCGACCACGTCCGCGTCGGCCTGAGCCCGCACCGCGCCCGCTTCATGCGTCTCGGCGCGGCCGGCGACTTCTACTCCGGCCTCGTCGAACGGCTCCACCGCGGCAAGTCCATCCGGCCGCGCGAGGCCCAGTGAGGCCGGCGCGATGACCGAGCGTACGACGGATCCCGCAGACGTGTCGACATCGGCATCGGATGCCCGCGAACCGCAGCAGCACGCGGCGACACCGGCTGCCCCGTCCGTGGGCGGCGCCGAGCCGCCCGTGCTGCACTGCACCTGGCACCCCGACCGCGAGACCGTGCTGCGCTGCGCCCGCTGCGACCGGCCGATGTGCACCGACTGCGCGCGCAGACACCCGGTGGGGCTGCGGTGCAAGGAGTGCATCAAGGAGACGCGCTCGCCGCTCTACAAGGTGGAGCCGCGCGGCTACGTGCTGAGCGCCGTCGCCGGCGCGGCGGCGGGCGTTGCGGCGGCGACGGTGGCGCAGATGGCGTTTGCGCTGATCGGCGGCTTCTTCCAGTTGTTCCTGGCGTTCATCCTCGGCAGCAGCCTCGGCACCGGGATCGGCGACGTGGTGGGCCGCGCGGCGGGGCGCAAGCGCGGGCGCGGGCTGATGGTGGTGGCGGGCGGGGCGGTCATCGTCGGCACCGCGATCGTGGCCGTCGTCACGTGGCAGTTCGCCGGGCTGTCGCGCGTGCCGCTGCTCGGCCTCATCGTCTACACCGTGCTGGCGACGAGCGCGGCGGCGGCGCGGTTGCGGTGAGGGGGGCCTGCTGATGGTCCGCATCACCGACCTCCGACTCCCCCTCGCGCACCCCACGGACGCCCTCCGCGCCGCCATCGCCGCTCGTCTCGGCGTGCCGGAAACGGACGTGGTGTCCGTGAAGGTCTTCAAGCGCAGCGTCGATGCGCGCAAGCCGCGCGCGCTGCTCTTCGTCTATACCGTCGACTGCGCGGTGCAGGGCGAGGCGGCGGTGCTGAGGCGGCTCGCCGCCGATCGGCGCGTCGGGCCATCGCCGGACACGGACTATCGCTTCGTCGCCCGCGCGCCGGAGGACTACTACGCGTCGGCGACGGCGTCGGCGTTGCCGTCGCTCGACGCCCCGCTGCGCCCGGTGATCGTCGGCTTCGGCCCGTGCGGCATCTTCTGCGCGCTCGTCCTGGCGCAGATGGGGCTGCGGCCGATCGTCCTCGAGCGCGGCAAGAAGGTGCGCGAGCGGACGCAGGACACGTGGGGCCTGTGGCGGCGCGGGGTGCTGGACCCGGAGTCCAACGTGCAGTTCGGCGAGGGCGGGGCGGGCACGTTCTCGGACGGCAAGCTCTGGAGCCAGATCAGCGACCCGCGCCACCTGACGCGCAAGGTCCTTACCGAGTTCGTGAAGGCCGGCGCGCCCGAGGAGATCCTCTTCGTTCAGAAGCCGCACATCGGCACGTTCCGGCTCGTGAAGGTCGTCGAGAACATGCGCGCCGAGATCGATCGGCTGGGCGGCGAGATCCGCTTCGAGCAGCGCGTGACGGATGTGCGGATCGAGGACGGTCGGATGCGTGGCGTCGTCGTCGCGAGCGGCGACGAGATTCGCGCCGATCACGTCGTGCTCGCGCTCGGCCATAGCGCGCGGGACACGTTCGCCGTGCTGCACGGCCGCGGCGTCCACATGGAAGCCAAGCCGTTCGCCGTGGGCTACCGGATCGAGCACCCGCAGTCCGTCATCGACCGTGCCCGGTTCGGACCGAACGCCGGCAACCCGCTCCTCGGGCCGGCGGATTACCGGCTGGTCCACCACGCGTCCAACGGCCGCGCCGTCTACAGCTTCTGCATGTGCCCCGGCGGCACCGTCGTCGCGGCCACGTCCGAGGCCGGCTGCGTCGTCACGAACGGCATGAGCCAGTACGCGCGCAAGGAGCGCAACGCGAACGCCGGCATCGTCGTCGGTATCGCGCCGGAGGACTACGCGGCCGATCCGAACGCGCCCGGCCCGGTCAGCCCGCTGGATGGCATCGCCCTTCAGCGACGCTACGAGGCACGCGCCTTCGAGCTGGGCGGCGGCGACTACGCCGCGCCCGGCCAGCTCGTCGGCGACTTCCTGGCCGGCCGGCCATCGAGGGCGTTCGGCGACGTCCTGCCGTCCTACACGCCCGGCGTGCGGCCCGCGGACTTCGACGAGCGCGACGCGCGTGGCAACGCCAGCCTGCCGGACTACGCGATCGCCGCGATCCGCGAAGCGCTGCCGGCGTTCGAGCGGCAGATCGCTCGCTTCGCGATGCACGACGCCGTGCTGACGGGCGTCGAAACGCGCACCTCGTCGCCGCTGCGGATGCCGCGCGGGTTGGACTACCAGAGCGTGAACGTGCGGGGTCTGTATCCGGCGGGCGAAGGGGCGGGGTACGCGGGGGGGATCATGAGCGCGGGGGTGGATGGGATCGAGGTGGCGGAGGCGGTGGGGCGGGGGATGCTGGGGGCGTCGCCTGGCGCGACGGGCTGAGCAGACGTGTCGCCAGGTTGTCGCGGCTGCCCTTGGCGCCCCCAGGCCGGTCGCGTATGCTTGCCCCGCAGGTCAGAGACGGCCAACCACGCGCCCCATCCGGCTCCCGCACGCTCCGAGGAGACCGCGTCATGACGATCGCCAGCCCGACCCAGGCCACCAAGCCGCGTCCGCGCGCACGGCGGCGCGCCTGGAAGCTGCGCGTCGACCAGCATCGCCTGGCCGACCTCTTGCCGGCGCAGGGCGAGTGGACGGCGGACGACTATCTGTGGCTGACGCGGAGCACGAACCACCTCATCGAGTGGGCGGATGGCTGGATCGAGGAGCTGCCGATGCCGACTTCGACGCATCAACGTGTTCTCTTGGGCCTGACCAAGATGCTGGACGCTTGGATGGTGCCGCAAGGCGGGATCGTCTTGTTCTCGCCGCTGCGGATGCGCGTCTCCGAACGGCGGTTTCGCGAACCGGACCTACTGGCACTACGCGACGCCACGGACGGTCGGTACGGAGATGACCATTGGATAGGTGCTGACCTCGTTCTCGAAATCATCAGCCCAGGCAACGCCGAGCACGACCTCGTCACCAAGCGCGCCGAATACGCCGAGGCGCGCATCCCGGAGTACTGGATCGTCGATCCGGATGCCGAGATCGTGATCGTGCTGACGCTGGACGGCGTGGCGTACCGCGAGCACGGGCGGTTCGGGCGCGGGGAGACGGCGACGTCGCCGCTTCTCGCCGGCTTCACCGTGGCCATCGAGGACATCTTCGCCGCACCCTGACCGCCTGGGCACGACGTGGGGTCGTCCGCGACTCTCCCGTCTCCCGCCGCCGACCCTCAGCCTTAGCCCATCCTTTACCTGCCGCACCGCCTCCGCTACGATCGTGCCGCACGGATGTTCACATCACCGCCGCGCCGCCCGACTCATCCCACCGCCCGGCCCATCACTCTGCGTCACCGCGATCGATCCCGTCCCTCCCCGGACCCGTAAGCCCCATGCTCGTCGAGCTTGCCATCCGCGACTACGCGATCATCGATGACCTGCGCCTCCGTCTGGCAGGGGGCTTCAACGTGCTCACCGGCGAGACCGGGGCCGGCAAGTCGATCATCGTCGGCGCGCTGGGCTTGCTGCTCGGCGAGCGCGCCGAGTCCAGCGCCGTGCGGGCCGGCGCCGATCGGGCCCTCATCGAGGGCGTGTTCGAGCCCGGCGCGCGGGCGGATGCGCTCCGCCCCATCTTGGAAGCGTACGGCATCGACGAGGATCCGGTCCTGATCGTCGCCCGCGAGGTGCACGCCGAAGGGCGATCGACCGGGCGGATCAACGGCCGGGCCGTGCCGGTGCGCGCGCTGGCGGAGCTCGGCGCGCTGATCGTGGATGTCCACGGCCAGAGCGACAACGTCTCGCTGAAGCGCGAGGCCGTCCACATCGACCTGCTGGACGCCTATGCCGGCATCGAGGCGGACCGCGCCCGGCTGGCCGGCCGCGTTCGGCGGTGGCGGGCCGCCGGCGAGGAGCTGGCGGCGCTGCAGGCCGACGAGGCCGCGCTCATGCGCCGCGCCGACCTGCTTCGCTTCCAGGTCGACGAGATCGGTGCTGCGGCGCTCGATGCCGACGAGGCCGAGGCGCTCAAGGCCGAACGTGCCCGGCTGGCGAATGCGGAGCGCCTCGGCGCCCTGGCCGACGGTGCCTGGCAGGCGCTGAAGGGCGACGACGAGACGCCGGGCGCCCTCGATCGGATCGACGCCGCGGCCCGCGCCGCCGACGACATCCGCAGCGTCGACCCGTCCGTCGCCGACGTCGGCGAGGCGCTGGCCGCCGCGCTCGAGAGCCTCGGCAGCGCGGCTTCCACGCTGCGCGGCTACCGCGACCGACTCGAAGCGGATCCGGAGCGGCTGGCGGCCGTGGACGAGCGGCTCGACCTCATCGGGACGCTCAAGCGCAAGTATGGTGCCGACGTGGCCGACGTGCTGGCCTTTGCCGAGCGCGCGGCGGACGAGCTTGCCCACCTCTCCGGTGCCACGGCGCGGATCGGCGCGCTGGAGGCCGAGCGGGCGGCGCTGCTCGTCGAGATCGGCGCGGACAGCGCCAAGCTGTCGGCAGCCCGGTCCGCGGCCGGCCAGCGGCTGGCGGACGCCGTCGTCGTCGAGCTCGGGGACCTCGGCATGGCGGGCAGCCGGTTCGATATCGCCCAGACGCGGCGGGCGGACGACGCCGGCGCGCCCACGCCGGACGGCGCCTTTGCGTTCGACGAGCGCGGTGTCGACCGTGTGGCGTTCCAGGTGAGCACGAACCCGGGCGAGCCGCTCCTGCCGCTCGCGGCCGTGGCGTCCGGCGGCGAGACGGCGCGGATCATGTTGGCTCTCAAACGCATTCTTACGGCTGCCGACCGCGTCCCGACGCTCGTCTTCGACGAGGTGGACGCCGGGATCGGCGGGCGGATCGGCGACGTCGTCGGGCGCAAGCTCTGGCAGCTCGGGCGGCACCACCAGGTGCTGTGCGTCACCCACTTGCCCCAGGTTGCCGTGTTCGGCGACGTGCACCACCACGTGCGCAAGACGGCCGTGGACGGGCGAACGCGGACCGTCGTCGAACGACTGGGCGACGCCGATCGGCTGGGCGAGGTCACGGCGATGCTCGGCGCGGCGTCCGACGCCGGGCGGCAGAACGCCGCCGAACTGCTGGCGGCGACCGCGGCGTGGAAGGACGAGCAGCCCGCGTGACCTGCGCGGATCGCCCGCGGCGCCGCATGCCATTAGCCTGAAAAGCGACGTGTGTCTTGACCCGTTTCTCTTTACGGGTATACTCGCTTCCGTACTTCCTGCCCGACGGCCCCGTCCCCCACCTGATCGGCGACCCCAACGGGTCACCGTATCGCCGACCGCAGGCACTTCGTCTGAGGAAAGCGTGCCAAGCCGCGGGGCCGGTCTCGCGGGCGCAGAAACCACTAAGGAGAGATGCCAAATGGCCTTCAGCACACAGAACAGCAAGGGCACCACCTACTTCCTGCACGCCAAGGACGTCACGCTGCGTGGCGGCCGGCAGCAGCGCCTGTTCTACTTCGCCAAGGCAGCCAGCACCGGTTCGCTCGACGCCGTGCCCGATGGCTACATGGTTGCCGAGTCCAAGAACGGCTTGCCCGTCCTCAAGAAGAAGGTCTAGGTCATCTCTGACCGGAACGCGGCGCTTCGCGGCGCCGTGCCCACACAGGCCATCGACACGCCCCTCGCCCGGCAACGGGCGGGGGGCGTGCTGCATGTGGGGCGCGGCGCTGCGTCGCTCCGCCTGGGCGGCGACGGCGATGCCGTGATCGACACCCCGCGATGACCACCCCCCTCGGCAGCCGCGTCGCCCCCGGCACGCCCGCCGACATCGCGGCGCGCTTCCGTGCGTGGGTGGCCGAGACCGGCCTGACGCTCTACCCGGCCCAGAACGAGGCGATCGACGCGCTGTTTGCCGGCCGCCACGTCATCCTGGACACCCCGACGGGCTCGGGCAAGACCCTTGTCGCCACAGCGCTGCAGTTCAAGGCGTTCTGCGACGGCGAGCGCTCGTTCTACACGGCGCCGCTCAAGGCGCTCGTGAACGAGAAGTTCTTTGCACTGTGCCACCTGTTCGGAGCGGCGGACGTCGGCATGCTGACCGGCGATGCCGCCATCAACCACGACGCCCCGGTCATCGTCTGCACGGCCGAGATCCTGTCGAACATGTGCGTGCGCGGGACGGGCGAGCCGCCGCGGTGCGTGGTGATGGACGAGTTCCACTACTACGACGACCACGAACGCGGGGCCGCGTGGCAAGTGCCGCTCGTCAGCCTGCCGGACACGCAGTTCCTGCTGATGAGCGCGACGCTCGGCGACATGCAGCCGCTGATCGAGCGCCTCGAGGCGGACACCGGACGGCCGGCCACGTGGGTGACGTCCTCGTTCCGCCCCGTCCCGCTGGACTACGTCTACCGTGACACGACGTTGGACGTCACCGTCCGCCACCTCATCCGCTCGAACCTCGTGCCGGCCTATATCGTGAACTTCACGCAGCGACAGTGCGCCGAGCAGGCACAGGCGCTGACGAGCATCGACGCGCTCTCCAACGACGAGAAGCGGCACCTGAACGAGGTCCTCTCCGATGCCGACCTGGCGACGCCGTACGGCAAGACGATGCGCCACCTGCTGCGGCAAGGCGTCGGCATCCACCACGCCGGGCTCCTGCCGCGCTATCGCCTGCTCGTCGAGCAGCTGGCGCAGGCCGGACTCTTGAAGGTGGTCTGCGGTACGGACACGCTCGGCGCCGGCGTGAACCTGCCGATCCGTACCGTCGTCTTCACCGGCCTCTCGAAGTACGACGGCGAGAAGGTCCGGATCCTGCGCGTGCGAGACTTCAAGCAGATCGCCGGCCGGGCCGGCCGGAAGGGCTTCGACGACCGCGGGACCGTGGTCTGCCAGGCACCGCAACACGTCATCGACAACAAGCGCAAGACGGATCAGATGGTCCGCAAGGGCGCCGGCCGCGGACGCAAGGCCGCCACGTCGCGCCCCAAGCCGCCGCCGCGCGATGCCGTGCTCTGGACACCGGAGACGTTCGAGCGCCTGATCGCCCAGCCGCCCGAACCGCTCCAGTCCCGCTTCCGGATCACGATGGGCATGCTCCTCGACGCGCTGAACGGCGGGATCGAGGCGACATCCGCCGCATTCGCCACATCGGCGACATCGGCGACAGCCGTGACGACGGCGCCGGCAACCGGGACCGTCGTCGGTCCCGGCGAGGCAGCACGGGGCGATGAGAACGCGGCCCCCGGCTACGCCACGCTCGTCGGCCTGATCGGCCGCAGCCACGACGGCCTGGCGCGGCGCCAACGGCACCTCAAGCGCGCCGCATCGCTCTTTCGCAGCCTGCGCTCGGCGGGGATCATCGCTGTCCACGGTACCCCGCACGGCGGGCACGTGGCCGTCGATCCGGATCTCCAGGCGGACTTCACGCTCCACCATGCGCTCTCGCTCTTTCTGGCGGACGCCGTCGCGGGCCTGGACGGTCGCGGCCGGCGGTACCCGCTGGACGTGCTGAGCCTCGTCGAGGCGATCCTGGAGCCGCCCGTCGTCGTCCTGCGCGCCCAGGCCGAGCACGCCAAGCGCGCGCTGCTCGATCGGCTGAAGATGCAGCGCGTCCCGTACGAGGACCGCCATCGCCAGCTCCAGGCCGTCAGCTACCCGCAGCCGATGGCGGAGTACCTGGCGGCGTCGCTCGAAGAGTTCGCGAAGAGCCACCCCTGGGTGCAGCACGAGGATGTGACCCCCAAGTCCATCGTCCGCGACATGCTCGAGCACGCGGACGACTTCGGCGGCTACGTCCGGCGCTACGGCATCGAGCGCAACGAGGGCACGCTGCTGCGCTACATCGGCGAGGTCTGGCGGGCGCTCGCGCGGTCCGTGCCGGACGTCTACAAGACGCAGGCGATCTTCGACATCGAGGTCGCGCTGCGGACGCTCATCCTGACGACGGATGCGAGCCTGCTCAGCGAGTGGGAGCGCGTGCAGGCGGAGCAGGCGGCGAAGGCGTTGGACATGCAGACGGTGGCGGCGGGGTTGGCAACCACCGAATGACCCCCCGCCTCCGCGCCGACCTCGCCCTCCTGGCCGTCACCGCCGTCTGGGGTGCGACGTTCGTCATGGTGAAGGACGCCGTCGCGGTCGTGCCGCCGATGACATTCAATGCCGTGCGCTGCCTGATGGCCGGCGCGGTGCTCGTGGCGCTCGGCTGGCGGCGGCTGGTGCGTCTGGACCGGCGGCTCGTCGTGGCCGGCATTGGCGTCGGACTGGCGCTGACCGCCGGCTACTCGCTCCAGGTGTTCGGCCTGCAGACGACGACGCCGGCGCGGGCGGGATTCCTCACGGGCCTGGCGGTGGTCTTCGTGCCGTTCCTGAACTGGCCGGTACTGCGGCGCCTGCCGCTGGCGGGCGATGTGGTCGCCGCCGTCGTCGCGGTCATCGGCGTGGCGCTGCTGAGCGTGCAGGCGCTGCCGGTGGCGTTCGGTGCGGCTGCCGCAGGCACGTCGTCGACGTCTTGGCAGCTCGGGCTGAACGACGGAGACTGGATGATCCTCGGCTGCGCCGTCGCGTTTGCCGTTCAGATCGTTGCGCTGGGCCGCTACGCGCCGGATGCCGATCCGATGGCCCTCGCGACGGTGGAGATTCTGACGATGGCGGTCGTCTGCACGCTCGTGGCGCCGTTTGCGGCGCCGGGCGGGCGGCTGATGGGCGAAGCGTCGTCGTGGCTGGCCGTGCCGGGCAACGTCTGGTTCGCCGCATGGTTCACCGGCGTGCTCGCCACGGCTGTCGCGTTCGTCGTCCAGGCATCGGCGCAGCGGTTCACGAGCCCAGAGCGGACGGCGCTCGTGTTCGCGGGCGAGCCCGTGTTCGCGGCGGCGGCGAGCTGGTGGTGGATGGGGGAGCGGATGGGGCCGCTGGGCTGGGTGGGGGGGGCGCTGATCGTGGGGGCGATGGTGATTGGGGGGCGGAGCGGGGGCGGCTGACGCGCGTCCCTTCCGACGGGCTTCCGTGGTAGGACAGCCCTCCTACGAACTGACGCGCTCGGACGAGACCGCCAGCGGTAACCACACCCGCCCGCCGACGTATGGCGTGAGCACCATGAACCCGCCCTGGGTCAGCGGGACAACTACCCGGCCGTCCGGCAGGGGTGCCGGTATGCCGACTCCTTCCGAACCACGCCACCACTCCTGCGGCCGCTGTAGCCCGCCGTGCCGCTCGAAGGCAGTGAGTGCCATCGTTGGATTCGAGCCGCCCGGCCAGTAACTCGAGCTCACGAGATAGACCCATTCGGTACCGGCCACGAGGTGATGTTCGTCGTTGTAGTGGCAGTACGATCGGCCAATCTCCTTCGGCGTCAAGGGCTCCGCAAGGCCGAATGCGATCGCGAAGCATGGACTCTTGGGCCGTCCGGCCCAGCCTGCGACGCCGCCGACGGCCACGAGCTGTCGGTTAACAGGGTCGACTGTGAACAGCTTCGGAGCCCAGAAATTGTGGTGAACTTCGTCGGGATCGAAAGCCAGCACAGCGTCCCGTCGTATGGGTGGCCCTGGCTCGCGTGGATCGACGAGGCTGAATCGACCCTCCATCCACGCGTAGACGGTGCCGTCGATCGCCCCGAGTTGCGGTTCCATGTTCCACTGGCCGATACTTGCCCGAAGGCTGAGGTCGTCGCCCACACTGTCTACGATCGACAGCCCCGTCGATGCCACGGCCACGAACGCGCGCGCACCGTCGATCGCGATGCGCGTGACGGGATGGGGGGACCCTTCGGAAGGCAAGAGGTCGATACGGCGCTCTCGGACGAGCGTATCGGGCGCCGGCCGGTCGAACGCGTGCAACCGCCCGTGCGCGTCGCCGGCCCAGAGACGGTCACGGTCCACGGCCAGCGCGGTGATGTCGGCCCCTATCGAGCCGATGGGTCGGACGGCGGGCGGATCGACCTCAAGATCGAGCACGACGATGGACTGGCCGCTGCCCATGAACACGTCGGCACCATCGGTGGCCGCTGCCGCAAAGTGGGTGCCGGGCATCGCGACGACCGTCTGATGGATGAACACGGTGCCGGTTGTGCTCGGCCCGCCTACTACCTGGCTGAGCACCCCCCATCCCATCGCCGCGGCGATCGCCATCGAGCCCATCTTCCACACTCCCTTCAGTCGCCCCAGAAGTCAGGCCAACGGCCTGCGGGCGACGCGCTCAAATCGCTTCTACGTGGACGGTGTCTGTGACCCCTCGTGGGAGGCATCCGGGTCCTGCGACGGGGTCTGGACGTCGATCGGGTTGCCGGCGGCGTCGCCGATCTTGCCGTTGCCCCCGACGCCGGCGGTTGCAGCGGGAAGGTGGGCCGGCTGCAGCGACGGGTTTGCTACCTCCACCCCTTCGAACTGGCTCGCGTACAACCGCGCGTACGCCCCGCCGGCCGCGAGAAGCGATTCGTGTGTCCCGCGCTCGACGATCCGCCCCTGCTCCAGCACGATCACCTGATCCGCATCCCGGATCGTCGACAGGCGGTGGGCGATGACGAAGCTCGTGCGGCCGGCGAGCAGCTTGGCCAGCGCGGCCTGGATCAGGCGCTCCGTGCGCGTGTCGACGCTGCTCGTGGCCTCGTCGAGGATGAGGATGCGCGGGTCGGAGAGCGCGGCGCGGGCGATGGCCAGGAGCTGGCGTTGGCCTTGGCTCAGGCCGGCGCCGCGTTCGCCGAGGACGGTGTCCCAGCCGTCGGACAGGCCGGCGACGAAGCCGTCGACGTGGGCCAGGGCGGCGGCGGCCTTGACCTCGTCGTCCGTGGCGTCCGGGCGGCCGTAGCGGATGTTCTCGAGGACGGACGCGGCGAACAGGAACGTGTCCTGGAGGACCATCCCGATCTGGGAGCGCAGGCTGGCCTGCGTCACGTCCCGCACGTCGTGGCCGTCGATCGTCAGCCGGCCGGCGGTGACGTCCCAGAAGCGCGGGATCAGGTTGATCAGCGTCGTCTTGCCGGCGCCGGTCGGGCCGACGATCGCCACGGTCTGGCCGGGCTCGGCCACGAGGTCGATTCCCGAGAGGATCGGACGGCCGGCCGTGTACTCGGCGCCGACGCCGTCGAACACGACGCGGCCGCGCACCGGAGGCAAGGCGACGGCACTCGGGGCGTCCGTGATCTCCATCGGCTCGTCGAGAAATCCGAAGATCCGCTCGGCGCCGGCGATCGCGTTCTGAAGGTTCGTCCAGAGCAGGGCGATGTTTTGAATCGGCTGCGACAGCCGCTGGCTGTAGCCGATGAATGCCACGACGAGACCGACCGTGAACAGCGTCCCGAAGACCGGCGTCCCGCGCGTGGCCCACACCGAGCCGAAGCCGACGACGAGGGCGATGGACAACCAGCCCAGGAGCTCGAGCGTCGGGCCGAGAGCGGACGTGTACGCCACGGCGCGCACGTTCGCGTCGCGGTTCGCCTGGTTCGTGCGGGCGAAGCTGGCGATGTTCTCGTCTTCGCGGCCGAACGCCTGGACCTCGCGCACGCCGGCGATGCTCTCCTGCAGATCGGCGCTCACCGCGCCGAGCTCGCGGCGGCTGACACGGAAGGCGGCGCGGGCGCGGCCGGACAGGAAGCGCGTGGCCAGCACCATGAACGGCACCATCGCCAGCGCCAGCAGCGCGTACACCACGTTCGCCTGCGCCATCGCCACGGTGAGCAGGGCGATCTGCAGGACGCTGCCGATCACCTGGACGAGGGCGAAGTTCACCGCCTGCTGCAGCGTGTCGGCATCGCTCGTCAGGCGGCTCATCACGTCGCCGACCTCGTGCTTCGTGTGCCAGCTCATCGACAGGCGGTGGATCTGGTCGAAGATCTCGGTACGGACCTTGACGAGCACCCGCTGGCCGACGCGGCTCATCGCGTAGAACATGACGCCCGCCATGGCCGCGCCGATGACGTACAGCAGGGCGATGGACCCCACGAGCCGACCGAGCCCCGCCGCGTCCTGCCCCGGGTTATCCGTCCACCAGCACGCGGCGGCCGACGCCTTGCCGACGGCCAAATAGCAGTCGACGGCCTGGCCGATGAGGCCCGGCGTGATCGCCACGGTCGCGCTTTGGACGATGACGAGCGCGGCGACGACGACAAGTGCCCCTGTGTGCGGCCGGAAGTAGCGCCCGAGCCGCCGCAGCGTCGCGCCGACGCGCGTCGGCTTGCGGACCTCGCTGTCGAAGAACCGCCGGCCGCCGTCCATGCCGCCGATCACGAGGCCACCGCCGCATGCGGCGCCGCGTCGTCCACGAGCTGGCTCGCGACGATTTCGACGTACGTCGGGCTCGACTCGAGCAGCTCGGCGTGTGTCCCTCTGGCTGCGATCGTGCCCTTGTCCAGCACGAGGATCACGTCGGCCCGCCGAACCGTGCTGACGCGCTGGGCGATGACGAAGCTCGTCCGACCCTCCATCAGCGCATCGAGCGCCCGCTGGATCGCCAGCTCCGTCGTCAGGTCGACGGCCGACGTCGCGTCGTCCAGGATGAGGATCCGCGGGTCCATCAGGATCGCGCGGGCGATCGCGATCCGCTGCTTCTGGCCGCCGGAGAGCGTCGTGCCCCGCTCGCCGACCGGCGTATCGTAGCCCTCGGGCAGCGCCTCGATGAACGCCGCGGCCTGCGCCGCCTGCGCGGCGGCGCGCACGTCGTCTTCGCCGGCCTCCGGGCGGCCGAAGGCGATGTTGTCGCGGATCGTGCCGGAGAACAGCGTCGTCTCCTGGAGGACGATGCCGACCTGACGGCGCAGGCTCTCGAGCGTGATGTCGCGCACGTCGCGGCCGTCGATCGTCACCGCGCCCTCCGTGGCGTCGTAGAAGCGCGGGATGAGGTTGATGATCGTCGACTTGCCGCTGCCGGTGGCCCCGAGGAGCGCCACGGTCTGGCCGGGCGCGGCCTCGAACGAGACGCCCCGCAGGATCGCATCGCCGCTTCGGAAGTAGCGGAACGTGACGTCCTCGAAGGCCACGCGGCCCAGGGCGACCGCCAGCGGCTGGGCATCGGGGCGGTCGATGATCTCGCTCTGGGTGTCGAGGATCTCGAAGATCCGGCCGGCCGACGTGTTCGCCTGCGCCAGGAGCGCCACGATGAAGCCGAGCTGGCCGATCGGCAGGAAGGCGAAGATCAGGTAGAGCTGGAACGTGTTCCATGCGCCGATCGACATCCCGCCCGACTGCACCTCGAGGCCGCCGAACCAGACGACGAGCGCCTGGCCGAGGTTGGCGGTGAGGAAGACGGCCGGGAAGAGGAAGCTCAGCACGCGGCTGGCCTTCAGCTGCTGGACCATGAGCGCCTCGGCGGACGCCTTGAAGCGGGCCTTCTCGCGGTCCTCGCGCGCGAACGCGCGCACGACGCGGATGCCGGCGAGGTTCTCCTGGAGGACCGAGTTCATCAGCCCGAGGCGCATCTGGACCTGGCCGAACAGCGGCTGCACGATCCGACCGAACAGGACGAACAGCCCGATGGCCACCGGCAGGATCGGCACGACGACCCACGTCGCGCGGGCGTTGATCGAGAACAGGATCGCCAGGATCCCGACGAGCATGAGGAGCGCTTGGAGCGCGATGACGAAGCCCTGGCCGAGGAACATCCGGACCTTCTCGACGTCGTCCGTGGCGCGAACCATCAGCTGGCCGGTCTGATTGCGGTCGTGGTAGCTGAACGAGAGCCGCTGGATCTTGCTGAACAGGTCGTTGCGCATGGAAAGGGCGACGTTCTGGCTGGCGACCTCGGCCAGGAACCCCTGGCCGAACGCGAAGAGCGCGCGCACCGCCCCGACGGCGACGATACCGCCCACGGCCCAGTAGAGCGGCGTAAGGTCGACGGCCGGTCCGCCGGCGTGTACGAGCTGCTTCGTGGCGTGCCCGGCATCGCCGATGAGCTTGGCGCCGCCGCTGCCGCGCGCCGCGTCCGCCGCTCGAACGACGTCGATGATCTGCTGGACGAGCAGTGGGATCGCCAGCTGGCACGCGGTGGCGACGGCCACCGCGGCGTACGTCGTCAGCGCGATCTTGCGCTGCTGATTGAGAAACGCGATCGCGCGGCGCAGGCCGCCGGGCTGGGCGCCGGACGGTTGTCCACGCGCGTCGGCGGGCGCCGGCGCCGGGCCCTGGCGCGACAAGGGAGGTGCGGCCGTCGTCATTTCACATCGTCCCAGTTGTCCCCGACCCCGACCTCCACCACGAGCGGCGGGTCGAGCGGATAGGCGGTTTCCATCGTCGTGCGCACGAGGTCGATGACGCGCGGCACCTCGGCCTCGGGCGCTTCGAGCACGAGCTCGTCGTGCACCTGCAACAGGAGGCGAGCGTTCAGCTTCTCGGCGGCGAGCTTGGCGTGGATGTGGATCATCGCGATCTTGATGATGTCGGCCGCCGTGCCCTGGATCGGGTGGTTGATCGCCTCGCGCTCGGCCGAGGCCTGGAGCATCCGCGTCCGGCCGTCGGCCGTCGTCGATCGCAGGATCGGGAAGGCGCGGCGGCGGCCGAGGAGCGTCGTTACGTAGCCCTGATCCTTGGCGAGCTGCTTGGTCGTGGCGATGTAGTGCGCGATGCCCGGGAAGCGCGTGAAGTAGGCATCGACGAACTGTTTGGCTTCGGCCAGCGGGATGCCCGCCTGCTCGGCCAGGCTGCGGGCGCCCATGCCGTAGAGCAGGCCGAAGTTCACCCGCTTGGCGAACGAGCGCTGGTCTGAGGTCACGGCCTCCGGCGCGATGCCGAGCACCGTCGCCGCCGTCGCGCGGTGAATGTCCTCGCCGCCCCGGAACGCGTCCACGAGACCGGCGTCCTTCGTGATGTGCGCCGTGATCCGGAGCTCGACCTGCGAGTAGTCCGCGGCGATCAGCTTCCAGCCGGGCGGCACGATGAATGCCTGGCGAACCTCCTTGCCGAGATCGGTGCGGATCGGGATGTTCTGGAGGTTGGGGTCGGTGGAGGCCAAGCGGCCGCTGACGGCGCCGGTCTGGTTGAACGACGTATGCACGCGGCCGGTGGCGGGCTTGACGAGCTTGGGCAGGGCATCCAGGTACGTGCCCTTCAGCTTGGAGAGCTGCCGGTGCTCGAGCGCCAGGTCGACGACCGGGTGGGCGCCGCGCAGGCTCTCGAGGACGTCGGCGGCCACGGACGTTCTTCCGGTGGCGGTCTTGCGGGCGCCGGGCGCGGTCAGGCCGAGGGTGTTGAACAGGATCTCGCCGAGCTGCTGCGGCGAGCTGAGGTTGAAGTCGACGCCGACCGCTGCGCGCACCTCGTCCTCGATCTCGTGCAGCCGTGCTCCCAGTCGCTCGCTCATCGCGCCCAACCTCGCGACGTCGATGAGCACGCCGGCGCGCTCCATGTCCACGAGGACGGGCACGAGCGGCACGTCGACCTCGGTCAACAGCGCGCGCAGCCCAAGCGCGTCGAGCTCGTCCGACTGCTTGTTCAACAGCCGCAGCGTGACGTCGGCGTCCGCCGCCGCATACGGCGCGGCATGCGAGATGTCGACGTGGTCCATCGTGATCTGGTGCTTGCCGGTGCCGAGCAGCTCGGAGATCTCCGTCATCCGCACGCCGAGCTTGCTCCCGGCCAGCGTCTTCAGACCCATCCGGCCGCCGGGGTCGATGAGGAACTCGGCCAGCATCGTATCGTACGTCACCCCCCGGACGTCGATGCCGTGCTGTGCGAGGACGACGACGTCGTACTTGGCGTTGTGGCCTACCTTGGGCCGCGCCGGGTCTTCGAGCACCGGCCGCAGCGCGGCGAGCACATCGGCCATCGCCAGCTGCTCGCCCTCGGCGTGCCCGACCGGCACGTACCAGCCTGCGCCCTCGGTCACGGCAAACGAGAGGCCGACGAGCGCGGCGTCCAGTGGGTCGGTCGCCGTCGTCTCGGTGTCGAAGGCGATGATCGGCGCGGTGGACAGGGCCGCGACGAGGGCGTCGAGGCCGGCGCGGTCGCGGACGATCGCCGTGGCGGTGATGTCGGCGGGAGGCGGGACGGGCGGGCCGTCCGCTTCGGCTTCCGGGAACATCGCCAGCTGCGCCGGCTGCGACGATACCGCGCGGGAGGACCGCCTCGCGGCGGCGCCCGGCGTCCCGGTCCCGGCCGGGGGCCCCGACGAAGTCCCCGCAGCCGCCCCGTCGCCCGCCGCACCCGCGCCGATGCCGCCGGGCGGCAGGCGGTGGCGGATCGAGCGGAACTCGAGGCGGTCGAAGAGATCCAGGACGGGGCCGACGTCGTAGCTGTGGACGGCACACTTCTCCCATGTGACGTCCAGCGGCACGTCCGTGCGGATCGTCACGAGGTCCTTGGACAGGAACGCCATGTCGCGGCCGGCGTCGAGGGCGTTCTGGGCGCGGGGCGGCGTGACCTCGTCCAGGTGCGCGTAGATCCCCTCGACCGTGCCGTACGCCTTCAGCAGCTGCCCCGCGCCCTTCTCGCCGATCCCGCGCACGCCCGGGATGTTGTCGCTCGAATCCCCTTTGAGCGCCTTGAAGTCGATCAGCTGCGCCGGCGTCAGCCCGTCGTAGCGCGCCGCGACGGCGGCCTCGTCCCAGATCGCGATGTCGCTCCACAGCCGGCCGGGCGACATCACGCGCACGTGCGGGCGGATCAGCTGGAACGAGTCCGAGTCGCCGGTGACGATCAGGACGTCGATTCCGTCGGCCGCGGCGCGGTGGGCGATGGTGCCGAGGATGTCGTCCGCCTCGTAGCCTTCGGCCGTGAGCGCCGGGATGTCGAACGCCTCGACGAGCTCGCGGATCAGGTCGATCTGGGGCACGAGCTCGTCGGGCATCTTCATGCGCGTGCCCTTGTACGCGGCGAACAGGTCGTCGCGGAACGTCCGCCCGAGGTCGAACGCCACGGCCAGGTAGTCCGGCCGCTCGTCGATCCAGGTCTTGATCAGCATGTTCGCGAAGCCGTACACCGCGTTCGTGTACGTTCCGCCGGCCGTCGAGAACGACGGCTTGCCGTGGCGGTCGACGTGCGGGAGGCCGTAGAAGGCGCGGTAGGCGAGGCTGTGGCCGTCGATGATGATGAGCTTGCGGGGGCGGGAGGGGGGTGTGGGGGAGGGTGGGGGGGGGGAGGCGGGGACGTCGGGGGTCATTTGGCGGTCGGCGTCTGTGAGGGGGGTGGCACGGGACGTGATGTAGGCGGCGTCGATGGGCAGGTACCGTGTTGCGGCGTCCAGCGCCACGCACAGCGGCGCGTGGTCGCTGGCGCCCTTGCCGCTCCGCTCGTACCGATCGACGGCTGCCGCGACCAGCCGGCCTGCGAGCGGCGCGGTCGTCCAGATGTGATCGATCCGCAGGCCGTCGTCCTTGTCGAAGCCCTGGCCCTGGTAGTCCCACCATGACCAGACTCCGCCCGCCGGATGACGGCGGCGGAAGAGGTCGACGAGGCCCCGGTCGCCGATGCGGGCGAGGGCCGCGCGGGCCTCGCGGTGGCACAGGACGCTCTCGGCCCAGCGGGCCGGGTTCCCGACATCGCCGTCGTCGGGGGCCACGTTGAAGTCGCCGCACAGCGCCAACGGCTCGTCGGGCGCGTGGTGGGCGGCCAGGTAGCGCTCGAGGCGGGCCATCCAGGCGAGCTTGTAGACCCACTTGTCGCTGCCGACGGTCTCGCCGTTCGGGAAGTAGGCAGACAGCACGCGCACGCCCTGCACCGTGCCGGCGATCAGACGTGCCTGCGGGTCGTCGACGCCGTCGTCCAGGCCGATGCGGACGTCCGTGATCGGGGTGCGCGAAAGGATCGCCACACCGTTGTAGGCGCGCATGCCGTGGATCGCGGCGTGGTACCCGGCCGCCTCGACGGCCGCCAGCGGGAACGCCTCGTCGACGACCTTCAGCTCCTGCAGGCACACGACGTCCGGCTCCGCGGCAGCCAACCAGGCCAGCAGCCGTTCCTCGCGCACCTTGATCGAGTTCACGTTCCAGGTCGCGATGAGCATCGACTTCACCTTGGCGTTGTGGCGACTTCGCGCCGGCGGGCGCGGCCGCTTCCGTCGTCGGGCGACGACGCGAACGCACGGCACCCCGTCCGTAGCCGGCTTCAGCCAGCGTCGCTATTGTAGCCCGGCGACTTATCGCCGGGCGCCCGCATGGCGGTGCGTTCGCCGACCCGCGTCCACCTCAATCCCACACTGCCCGAATCTCTTCGCCCCGCCACCCGTTATAGCCTATGCTTCTCGTCACGATCACGGTTTGCAGGCCTGTGTTCGCGGGGATGGGTTCACGCGAATGGCAGGCCAGGGGACTCACAGGGGGCCATACGCGCCATGCGGACGCTGTTCATCGGCGACGTGCACGGCTGCGCCCAGGCGCTGTCCGCGCTGCTTGCCCGCCTCGACTATGACCGGCACACGGACCGTCTCTACCTCACCGGCGATGCGTTCTCGCGCGGCCCCGACCCGCTCGGCGTCTGGGACATCGTGCGCGCCACCGGCGCCGAGATGGTGCTGGGCAACCACGACGACTGGCTGATCCGGCTGCTGGAGGACCGCCTCTCCGGCGGCACGCTCTGCCTCGAGAAGGACAAGGATCGCGATCAGGTCGCGGCCCTGTGGCCCGTCGCCGACGACGTGCTCGTCTGGCTCAAGGCCCGCCCGCTGTTCATCGATACGCCCGAGTTCCTGCTCGTGCATGCCGGCGTCCACCCGAAGGCCGGCTTGGCGGGCACGGACCGGTCGCAGCTCCTGACGATCCGGCTCTGGCCGCCCGCCAAGGGCATCATCGGGCCGCGCTGGCACGACTTCTACGAGCCCGCCGACAAGCCGATCATCTTCGGGCACGACGCGCCCGGCGGCCTCGTCGTCAAGCGCCGCCGGGACGGCACGCCGTACGCCGTCGGGTTGGACTCGGGCTGCGTTTACGGGCGTTCGCTGACGGGCTACGTCCTGGAGGACGATCGGTTTGTCCAGGTGCCCGGCTGGGAGGACTCGCCCTGGCGCCCGGAGGCGCCGGCGCCGACCGCGCCCGCCTGGCGACCCGGTGGGCGACCCGGTGCCGCGCCGCTCGGCGCGCCTGCGTCACCGAACGGCTGACCCGTGCGCTGGTCGATCAAGCTGGGACGTCCGTTCGGCATCGACATCTACATCCACGCCACGTTCGTCCTGCTGCTCGCGTATCTGGGCGTCTCGACCTATCTGCGGGATCGCAGCGTCGCTGCCGCGTTCGAGGGCGTCGTCTTCTTCGTCCTCCTCTTCGGCTGCGTCCTGCTGCATGAGCTCGGCCACGCCGTCGCCGCCCGCCGCTACGGCATCCCGACGCGCGACATCACGCTCTACCCGATCGGCGGCGTTGCGCGCCTCGAGCGGATGCCGTCCGAACCGCGGCAGGAGCTCGTCGTCGCCGTAGCCGGACCGCTCGTGAACGTGGCCATCTTCGCCGCGCTGTTCGCCTGGCTCGGCGCGACCGGCTCATGGATCCCGCTCGGCGGTCTGAGCACGGCCACCGGCCCGCTCCTGGAGCGGCTGGCCGTGATCAACCTCTCGCTGGCCGTCTTCAACATGATCCCTGCGTTCCCGATGGACGGCGGCCGCGTCCTGCGCGCCCTCCTGGCGCTGCGCCTGCCCTACGCCCACGCCACCCGCGTGGCCGCCAGTCTCGGTCAGGGCATCGCGCTCCTGTTCGGCTTGCTCGGCCTGTTCGGAAACCCGATCCTGTTGTTCATCGCCTTCTTCGTCTGGATCGCAGCCGGGCAGGAGGCCGGCGCGGTGCAGGCGCAGGCCGCCCTCGGCGGGATCCCGGTCCGAGCGGCGATGCTGACGCGCTTCGACGTCGTCGCACCGTCCGACCCGCTGCATCGCGTGACGACGCTGATCCTCTCCGGCAGCCAAGCCGACTTCCCGGTCGTCGATGACGACGTGCTCGTCGGCGTCGTGCTGCGCACCGAACTCTTCGCCGCCCTCCACCGCCAGGCGCTCGACACGCCCGTCGCCGACCTCATGCGACGCGACTTCCCGCGCGCCCATGCCGACGAACCGCTCATCGACGTCGTGGGCCGGATGCAGGGCGCCCGCATCCAGGTCGTGCCCGTGGAGTCCGACGGCCGGCTCGTCGGCTTGTTGACGATCGAAAACGTCGGCGAGTTCCTGGCGATCCAGGCCGCCGGCCCGCGCACGCGCGATCGCTGACGGCCCTCACCCGATCGCGCGACGCACCCCATCCACCGCCGCCGCCACCGCCCGGCTCGGCCCGCTGTCCGGGTGGCCGGCGTGCGCCAACGTCGTCGTCGTCGTGCCGTGCGGTGTGGCGAGGCAGACATCGATCCGCCCTGCTTCGGGCGATGGGTGCGCCGGATCGCCCGCCCGCCGCAGGCTGACGCCGACGACAACCTCGACCGCGCGGGACCGGCGGGCGGCCGCAACGGCGGCCTCGAGCGCTGCGGCGGAGAGCGTGTCCGTCACGACCTCGACGCCCGCGCACACATCGCCCGCCCCTGCCAGCGCCGCCGCCAGCGCCCCGCCGACGCCCGCCTCCACGCCGGCGATACGCCAACCGCGCGCGGCGAGGGCGGCGGCCACCACGCCGGGCAGCGTGTCGTCGTCCGCCCCGAACACGGCGTCGCCGAGCCGCTCCCGAATCGCGGCCTCGACGGGCGCGATGCGTCCGTCCGCTTCCGCGGCGTTCGCCGCGCGTGCCGTCAGCCGGACATCGACGACGCCAAGGTGCGCCGCCAGCCCGACCGCCAGCGTCCCGTCCTGCGGTACCGCGGTGACGACGTCGTGGATCGCCGCATCCAGCGCCGACTCGCCGATGCCGGCGCAGTGCAGCGTGCGCAGCCAGAGCCGTTCGGTCAGGCCGAAGCGCGCCACGAGCAGCGCCAGCACGGCATGCTCGGTCAGGTAGCGCATCTCGCGCGGCACGCCCGGCAGGCAGATCACGCACGCGCCGCGGACGTCGAGGGCAAACGCCGGCGCCGTCCCGACCGGGTTGGGGATGACGTGCGCTCCGAAGGGCACGAATGCCTGTGCGCGGTTGTTGTCCGTCGGGACGCGGCCGAAGCGCTCGAACATCGTCGTGATCGACGCCCAGAGATCGGGTTGGAACACCGTCGGGACGCCGGCGGCGAGCGCTGCGGCTTCGCGCGTCGGGTCGTCGAACGTCGGCCCGAGGCCGCCCGTCGTGACCACGATCCGGGCGCGCGCCGCCGCTTCGCGGATCACGGCGGCCACGCCCTCGACGGCGTCCCCGACCGTGGTCTGGCGCGTCACGGCGACGCCGATCGTGCGCAGCGCGCGGGCGAGATCCCGGCCGTTCGTGTCGAGCGACTCGCCAAGCACGAGCTCGTCGCCGATCGTCACGATCTCGGCGGTGACGGGGATGGTCGGTGCCGCCGGTTCGCCCGCGTCGTGCCGAACGTTCGACACGATCGTTGCTCAGTGCCTGCTAGCGCGCCAGGTACCCGCCATCGACGTTCAGCGTCGTGCCGGTGACGAACGCCGAGGCGTCCGATGCCAGCCACACGACGGCCTCGGCGATCTCTTCCGGCAAACCGAGGCGGTTCATCGGATGGCGGCTGGCCAGCTTGGCCTGCGCCGCCTCGTCGAACGGGATGCCGCTCTTGGACAGGATCGGCGTCACCACGAAGCCGGGCGCGACGGCGTTCACGCGCACGCCGGCGCCGGCATACTCCAGCGCGCCGGTCTGCGTCAGGCCGATGACGCCGTGCTTGGAGGCCACGTACGGCGCCGCCCCGTTCAAGCCGACGTGTCCGGCGATCGAGGCGATGTTGATGATCGAGCCGCCGTTCCCGTGCCCCGCCATCGCCTGCAGCTCGGCGCGCATGCACAGGAAGACGCCCGTCAGGTCGATCGCCACGACCTTGTTCCACTCGTCGAGCGGGTAGTCGCCGATCTTGGCCGCCGCGCCGGCGATCCCGGCGCAGTTGCACGCCGCGCGCAGCTCGCCGATCGCGCTTGCCTGGTCGATCATCGCTTGTACGCTGGCCTCGTCCGTCACGTCGGCAACGATCGGCGTGCAGCACCCGCCGGCCTGGCGGATGAGGGCGGTCGTTTCTTCGACGGCGGCGGCGGAGATGTCGGCTGCCGCCACGCACGCGCCGGCGCGCGCAAACGCCTGCGCCGTCGCCCGGCCGATGCCGCTGCCGGCGCCGGTGACGAGCGCAACTCCGTTTTCCAGACTGGACTTCGTCGATCCGGACATCGTGAATCCCCCTGCGTCGGACACGGCGCGCCCAAGCTGACGAGGCGCGCAGATGGTGTTGTCGTGCGAATGGGCGGCGTGCGTCCCGGCGGGGCAGCATGCGGCCCGGCTGGCGTGGCTTGGCCGCGCGCGGGGCCGGGCCGGACGTGTCTGCTGCGGCGAGACGGAGCGGAGCATAACGCGGCGGGCGGGTTTTTCCAAGAACGCGTCGAGCGAACACGATCGCCGCGTGGCGCTGCATCGAACCGCAGCGTCGGGCGGGAGCGGAGCGAGCGCCGGCGGCTGAGCGACGCCGCCGAGGTCAACTCCCCTCGTCAACGCCCTCCTCAACCCCCCGCCACACCCGCTCCGTCCACCCGCGCACGTCGGCTTCCATGGCCGCGTCGTTCGGCCAGAACGTCGACAGCTGCGACCGGTGGGCCGCGACGGCCGCGACCTTGGCCGCGACGTCGCCATCGCCGACCGCCAGCGTGTCGTCGACGGCCAGGAGCGACCTCGGTTCGGCGGCGAGCGCGCGGGCCGCGGCGCCGGGGGTGCGGGCGTATGGGTAATCGGCAAAGTACCGGACCGCACGGCGGGCCCGCCATGCCGCCAGTTCACCTGCCGCGCGGGCCATGCGGTGGTCGACGTGCCCGCCGATCGCCAGCGGGACGAGCCACCGCACGTCCGGCGCCAGCGGGCCGATGCCGGCCAGCGTCTCGGCCGCCGCCCGGCCGAGCGTCGCCTCGCGACGGTGAGGGGGGCCGAAGAGCGCCGTCTCATCGGCATACGGCCAGAGCGAGCGGCCGCGGTGATGGATCGTGCGATAGATCGCGTCCGCGACATCCAACGTCCAGCTCTCGGCGCCGAGGATCGCGTTCGCGTGCCGGTCCTCGGCCCGGCGCGCCTCGACGACGGCTGCGGCATCGCCCCACTGCGCGCCGGCGGCCACGGCCCAGCGGGCGTGGTGGGCCGCGGCGAACGGCGAGAGCGGACCCGGCGCGGGCGCGCCGCCGCACAGCGTGGCCACGACGACGCGCTGCCCGTCGGCGGTCCAGCGGTGGAGCGCCGCACCGAGCGAGAGCGCGGCGTCGTCGAAGTGGGGCGAGAGGACGACGACGTCGATCGGGCCGTCGCTCGCTGCGTCCGGTGCGGCAAGCGACACGACGGCACGTGGGCTCATCATGAACGTCGCCGGCGCCGTGCGGTCGACGCCGGTCGGATGCGCCTCGCGCGGATGGTCGATGCGCGGATGGCCGATGGTGGTTGCAGGACCGGTTGCGCCGCCACGGCTCTCCCCCCGGCAGGCACGACGACGATGCGGCCGAAATCTTAGCGCGTCCTCACCGGAGACGATGCGTTCGCACCGTATAATCGCCGCCATGCCGATCATCGAGGACCTGCGGACACCACGACCGACCGCCCCGCTGCCGGCTCGTCGCCGCGTCGCCGCGCGATCCGCCGCGCTTGCCGCCGCCGCCCTCGCCGTCGCCGCCGGCTGCCGCGGCGCTCCTGCACCCGAAGAGCGCGCTGAGTCGACGGCCGCCAGCGTCGTCGCCGGCACGCCCGAGGCGCCGGTTGCGCCGGGTGCGCTGCCGACGTACACGCTCGGCCCGCCGGGCGTCGTGAGCCCACCGACGGCGGGCAGCGCTGCCGGATCGTCCGTTGCGCCGGGGGGCGGTGGGGTGGCGCTTCCATCCAACGGCAACCCCCTGCCGGCCGAAGGGCTGCCGGCGCCGACGCCGCGCCCGAGCGCGGCGGTGGCCGCGGAGGGCCCGCCGCCGACGGATCCGGCGATCGTCGACCTGATGGGCGCCGTCTCGGCGGACCGCTTGCGCGCCGACGTCGCCAAGTTGGCCTCGTTCGGCACGCGCCATGCGCTCTCGAGTCCCGAGGGCGGCGCACGCGGCGTCGGGGCGGCGCGGCAGTGGCTGCGCGAGAGCTTCGAGCAGATCGGGCGCGGTTCGGCCAGCCAGATCGTGGCCCAGGCCGAACCCTTCCCGCTGACGTTTGCCGGACGCTCGACGGAGCAGCAGAACGTCGTGGCCACCCTGACCGGCATCGGGCGCGACAAGCGGTTCGTCTACGTCGTCGCCCACTACGACTCCCGTACGACCGCCCAGGACGACGGGGCGAGCGACGCGCCCGGCGCTTCCGACAACGGGTCGGGCACGGCGGCGCTCCTCGAGCTGGCGCGGGTCATGGGCCGACGGCAGTGGGACGCCACGGTGCGGCTGCTGGCGACCGCGGCCAAGGAGGAGGGCCAGTTCGGCGCCAAGCACCATGCGGCCCACGCACGCGCGCTCGGCCTCGGGATCGTCGCCGTGCTGAACAACGACATCGTCGGCGGCGCGGCCGGCGCCGGTGGGGCGCGGCAGCCGGCGAGCGTGCGCGCCTTCTCTGCCGGCGCGGACGAAGGGCCTTCCCGGCGCCTGGCGCGCTACGCGGCCGTCATCGCCGGACGCTACGCCGGCGCGCTGGCGTCGCCCGCCGGGCCGCTGGCCGTGGCGCCCGTTCCGACGGCGGACATCGATGCCGAAGGCGGGGATCACCTGGCCTTCACGGATGCCGGCTTCCCGGCGATCCGTCTGATGGACGCCGTCGAGGATGCGGCCCGCCGGCACGCTGCCTCCGACACCGCCGACCGTCTCGACCCGGCCCACCACGCCGCCGTCGTCCGGCTGAACGTCGCCGTCATCGCCAACTTGGCCCTCGCGCCGGTCGGCGAGGCGGCGGCGCCGCGGCTCGTGGTGGAGGCGGGGACGGCCGGGACGGGGGCGGGGGCGTCGGGAGCCGCGGGAGGGGAGCGCTTGCGGGTCACGTGGGATGCGCTCGCGAATCCCGACATCAAAGGCTACTACGTCGCCTGGCGCCTGGCGGGCGAAGCGGTGTACCGTGCCGTCCAGTGGTCACCGGGCGTCGAGGCGGTGATCGACGGCGTGCCGGCGGGGGCGGAGGTGCGGGTGGCGGTGGCGGGGAGCGATGATCTCGGTCACATGGGGGTGTTTGGGGCGGAAGGGGGGCGGTAGGCACATCGGCGGATCGCTACGCTGATCGCCTCCCCAACCACCGCAGCACCCCGTCCACGCTCACCCCGAACGGGTTCGCCGCCTCGAACCGCGCCAACTCCGCCGCGTCCACGCCCGCCTCCAACGCCCGTGCCCGCGACCACTCGACATAATGGCTCAATATCGCGTCGCGATCGGCACCCTCGGCCTGCCGCGCGCCGATGAAGGCGACGACGTCGCTCAGCTCCTCGCGCAGGCGCTCGAAGTGCCATCGGCCGTCCGCGACCGCGCCGAAGTGGGTCAGGTAGAGCGTCGTCGCCGGCAGGGCATCGCACTCCGCGACCAGTCGGTCCATCGTCGCCCGCCATGCGTCGGGATCGAACTCCGGCGGCACCGCCGGCACGGCCACCAGCCGGCTGCCCGGCAGCCGCACGCCCCCCGCATCGCCCGTGAACAGCGCGTCGCCGACGCGCCAGGCGTGGTGGTGCTTGGCGTGGCCGGGCGTGGCGATCGCGCGGAACGTGAGCCCGGCCACCGCGACGGTCGCGCCGTCCTCGACCGCGATCACCCGATCGGCGGGCGCCGGCAGAATGTCGCCCCACAGCCGGTCCATCGCGTCGCCGTAGATCCGCGTCGCGCTGGCGATGAGGCGCGACGGGTCGACGAGGTGCGGCGCGCCGACGGGGTGGACGTGGATCGGCACGCCCTGCCGCGCCAGCCATCCCGCCGCGCCGGCATGGTCGAGGTGGATGTGCGTCACCAGCACGCCGGCCAGCTCGGCCGGATGGACGCCGAGCGCCGCCAGCCCTTCGACGAGCGCCGGCAGTGTCGATCCGGGCCCGGTCTCGACGAGCGCCCACCCGTCCGGCCCTTCGACGGCGAACGCGGCGACGGCGTGGTCGAGGGCCATGAAGTTCAGGTCGAGGATGTGAACGCGCACGGGTTTCCCTCGTCATCCGGCCGACGGAAGCTAGCCGCGCGGCCGCGGGCCGCCTATTCTAGTGCGATGACGACCGACGATCCCTCCGAACACCGTCCGCCAACCCTCCGCAGCACGCCGCCGCGCGCGTCGACGCTGTCGCGACAGCGCTCGCCCGAGGATGACGTGCCGCACGCGTCGCGCCTGCCGCGCACCGGCCGCTCGTGGCCCGTCATCGCGGCGGCCGTCTTCGTCGCGGGCGTCGGTGCGATCCTCGTCGTCGCCGCGCTGATCCTCTACGGCCTGTACCGCCGCGGCGACGCGTTCCTCGACGATGTCTCGAACGCGTTCAGCCCGCGGCCGAACCCGACGCCGGCGCTGACCGCCAAGGCCGTCATCGTCGAGCGGCTGCAGGAGGCGGCCGAGTTGACGACGATGGTCTACACGCTCGAGACCGTCGTCTCGGAGTCGCAGTCCCGCGAGATCGGCGGCTTCACGATCGGCTCGACCGAGCTGCTCTACATCGCCAACGGCCAGGTCCGGGCCGGCGTCGACTTGTCCAAGTTGCGAGAGGGCGATCTCGACATCGAACGCCGCTCGGGCGAACCGTTCGGGCCGGAAGCCGAGTCCGTGACCGTCGAACTCCCGGCGCCGGAGATCCTCGGCGCCGCGCTCGACGTCGAACGCTCCCGCGTCTACGACCTGCGCCGCAGCCTCTTCGGCCCGGTCGACCCCGACCTCCAGTCCCGCGCCGAGCGCTACGCCCTCACCCGCATCGTGGAGGGCGCCTGCGAGGCCGACGTGTTGGCGCAGGCGAACGAACGGGCGTCCACCGCCGTCCGCGCCGTCCTCGAGGCGGCCGGCGCGGGCGACGTAACCGTCCGGACGCGCCCCCCCGGGCCATGCCGATGGCCACCAACGCCCCCGTGACACCTCCACCCACGGCCCAGCGTCATGGGGGTGGGATCATGGGCGAGGCATCGAGGACGGGACTACGCTCCCTTGACCCGCGTCACGTACGCTCCGGTCCGCGTGTCGATTCGCAGGATCGACCCCGTCTCGACGAAGAACGGTACGTTCACCATCACGCCGTTCGCCAGCTTGACCGGCTTCGTGCCGCCCGAGGACGTGTCGCCCTTGAATCCGGGCGGCGCCTCGGTCACCTCGATGTCGACGGTCGTCGGGAGCTCGATCCGGATCGCCTTGCCTTCGTGCATCGCCAGCTGCAGCTCCATGTTCTCGATGAGCCACGGCGCGGCGTCGCCGATCTGATCGCGCGGCACGACGGGCTGCTCGAAGCTCTCGAGGTCCATGAAGTGGAACAGGTCGCCGTCGGTGTAGAGGAATTGCACGCGGCGGTTCTCCAGCCGGATGTCCTGAAGGCGCTCGTTTGAGTTGAACGAGCGCTCGAACTGGGCGCCGCTATCGAGGTTGCGGATCTTGGCCTTGACGGTTGCGCCGCCGCGGCCCATCTTGATCAGGCTCTGGTCGATACACTCGTACAAGGCGCCGTCCAAGTCGACGACCATTCCCCGGCGCAGTTGAGCGGCTTCGATCATCGTCCATCCATCCCTTCGTCATCGAATCCGCACAACTTTACAGGACAGGCGCCTCACGACGCCAGATTCGCGACGGCGCCCGCCGCGCGGCCATCGGTCGCCTCCGTCGCCATCCAATCGTGGGCGATGAACGCCAGATCGGCCAGCGGCGCGCGGCGGCGGGTCATCTCCGGCAGCGCGTCGAGGAACGTGCTGCCGTAGCGCTTCGTCATGACCCGGCCGTCGAGGACGGCGATGATGCCACGGTCGGCGCGGGTGCGGATCAGCCGGCCGACGCCCTGGCGGAAGCGGAGGAGCGCCTGCGGGATCGAGAGATCGTTGAACGCGTCGTCCAGTCGCTCGGAGCGCGCGGCGAACAGCGGGTCGGTCGGGACGTCGAACGGCAGGCGGGTGATCACGAGGCAGCTGAGCGCTTCGCCGGGGATGTCGATGCCCTCCCAGAACGAGCGCGTGCCGAGCAGCATCGTCGGCGTCTCGGGGTCGACGAACGTGCCGAGCAGCGTGTTGCGCGAGCCGTCCAGCCCTTGGCCGATCACCGTGACCCCGGCGTCGCCGAGCGGCGAGCGAATCGCGTGGTAGGTCTCGCGGAGCGAGGCGTGCGACGTGAAGAGGACCATCGTCCGCCCGCGCATCGCCGTTCCGAGCGCAATGAGCGCGCGGTCGAGGGCGCGCTGGTGGTCCGGCCGATTCGGCTCGGGCATGTCCGTCGGGACGTAGAGGAGCGCCTGGCGCTCGTAGTCGAACGGGCTCTCGACGACGAGATCGGCCGCGTCCGGTAGCTGGAGCCGATCGCGGGCAAAGTCGAAGTCGGGCGCCCGGAGCGTGGCCGAGGTGAGGACGAGCGTCTCCTTGTCGGCAAACAGCTGCCGCGCCAGCGTCGGCCCAACCTCCAGCGGCGCCACGTGCAGCGCCTGCCGCCCCTGGCCGTCGGCGGCGGCCCAGACCACGTCGTCACCCCGCGGAGCGGCGACGGCGCGGTCGAGGCCCTCGATGAGCGTCTCGAGCGCGCCGAGGGCGTCGCGCAGGTCGGCGACGATCGGGTCACCATCCGCCAGGTCGCCTTCGATCGCCACGATGCCGCCGAGCAGGCGCCGGCCGGCATCGTGCATCGCCGCCAGCGCCGTGCGCGCGTCGTCCCAGGCCAGCTCGACGGCCGACCAGTCCGGGCTGTGGCGGACGGCCTCGGTGATCCGCTTGTCGACGATCCGGCGCTCGTCCGTCACCTGGAGGAACTCCGCGAGCGCGTCGAACAGCCGGCCGACGCCGGCATCGGCGTCCGCGCGGCCGCCGGTCATGCGCGCCAGCTGATCCAGCAGAGCCGAGGCGGCGGCGCGCGTGATCGGCGCCATCCGCAACAGCTCGAGCGCCGTCGTCAGACGCGTGGCCAGGGTGCCGCGGCTCTTGGCTGCCAGTGCCGCCACGGCATCCTGCAGCTGCGTCCGCCCGGCCGAGAAGCTGAGCACGTCGGTGGCGACGTCCTCCAAGTGGTGCGCCTCGTCGATGATCAGGTGCTTGTAGGGCGGCAGGATTCCGCGGCCGCTGTCGGCCTGCACCATGTCGCTCGCCAGCAGCGCGTGGTTGACCACGACGATGTGGCTGGCGAAGGCGCGGCTGCGGGCGCGGTGGAGCCAGCACTCGCCGCGGGCGGCGTAGGCGCAGCGGTCGCCCGTGCATGCACCGCCGTCGGCGCAGAGCTGCCGCCACGTGCGCTCGTCCTCGGGCCGCAGCGCGAGCTCGACGCGGTCGCCGGTCGTGGTGGTCGGTGCCCAGACGAGCACCTTGGCCAAGGCGCGCACGGTCTCGGCATCCAGGTCGTCGCGTTGGAGGAGCGTGTCGAGCCGGCTGCGACAGAGGTAGTTGTCCCGTCCTTTGAGCATCGCAAAGCGCAGCCCGTCGTCCGTGAGCGACCGCACGAGCGGCAGGTCCTTGGAGACGAGCTGATCCTGCAGTGTGATCGTATGGGTGCTGACGATGACCGGGCAGCCGTTCGCCAGCGCATAGGCGGCCGCCGGGAGGAGGTAGGCAAGGCTCTTGCCGGTGCCGGTTCCGGCCTCGATGAGCACTTGGTCGCCATCGTTCAGCGCCCGCACGACCTCGGCCAGCATCGCCTGCTGGCCGGGCCGATCCTCGTACGCGGTCAAGGAGCTCGCCAGCGCCCCGCTCGGCGCGAGCAGGGCGCCCACCGTGGCGGCGTCGATCTCGACGCGGCGCGGGCTGCTCTTCAGCGCGGCGCCAAGCGAAGCCGACCCGATCTGGCGCGGCATGGCGGCGGGCAGCGGGTCGGCCGCGGCGGCGATGAACACGCGACCGGAGCCCCAACGCGTGCGCGTCGACAGGCGCTCGATGGCGGTCAAGGTGGCCGGCGGGAGGCGCCGGGCGCGCTCGACGAGCGCTTCGAACAGCGCGCGGCTCGTTCGGGCGTCGGGCAGGGCGCGGTGGTTGGGGTCGCCGTCGAGGGCGAGGAACGCCGCCAGATGGCCGAGGCTGAAGCGGCGGGCTTCCGGGACGAGGATCGTCGCCAACTCGTGCGTGTCGATCGCATCGCCCGGCGGCGTCCATCCGGCGCGCTTGAGGAATCCGAGGTCGAAGCCCACGTTGTGCCCGACGACGGGCGCCGCCCCGACGAACGCGGTGAGCTCGGCCAGGACCGGGCCGATGGGCGGCGCCTCCACGAGGTCGATCGTGCGAATGCCGGTCAACTGCTCGATCCGGTGGGACAGCGCGATGCCTGGTTGAACCAGGGACGTGAACTCGCCGAGGATCCGCCCGTCGGCGAACCTGACCGCGCCGACCTCGATGATCGCGTCGCGGTCGGCGTTCAGACCCGTGGTTTCGAGGTCGAGGCTGACGTAGGTGGTGGCGGTGGACATGGGCGGGATTGTAACAGATGTTCGACGGCACGATGGCGACGCTGCGACGCCGAACGACCGCCGTGTGCCGCGGATCGCGGCCATGTGCCGGATTCGCGGCGGCGGGGGAACGTGAAGCGCCCATTGGGGTGACACAGTCGGATGAAGGACGTGCGAGTCCGGCGTGCCGGACCGGAACGACGTCCGGACGCAACCTCGGAAGCAGGAGTCCGCCATGCCAGCCCACGCCACCGTCACCCGAACCCTCGTCCGAGCCCTCGCGATCCCGGCGCTCGCCGCGTCGATGGTCCTGGCGCAGGCCGCCGCCCGGCCGCCCGTGCCGATCGCCCATGCCCAGCCGCCGCCCGCCACGCCGTCGGCGGAGGGCCCGTGCTCGATCGTCGATGCCGCCGCCACCACCGACCCCGCCGCCGTGCCGATCGGCGGCACCGTGCGGTTGACGCTCTCATGGCGGTGGCGCTGTTCCGGCGAGCGCTCACAGCGCGACGTCCTCGTCGTCGCCGATCCGTCCAGCGCGCTGGCGGAGATCGATCCCCACGCGCACGTGTTCCTCCACTCGCTGCACCTGGCGCTGGCCTCCTTTGCCGATCGCGTCGGATCGGCGGGCAGCCATCGGTTCGGGACGGTGCTGGCCGGCTGTCCGGCCACCGTCCCGTCGCCGCTCGCGTCGGGCGCGGCCGCCCACGAGGCGTGGCGTGCCGGCCTGGCGAACTTCCCGGTAACCAAGCAGCGCGACATGCTCGGCGCTCTCGACCTCGCCCGCCAAGCGCTCGTCGACAACCCTCCGGCGCCGGGCGGTCCGTCGCCGGTTGTCGTCGTCGTCGACAGCGGCGGCTCCGAGTGCGGCGGTGGGGCGCAGCCCGCCACCACGGCGTACGAAGCGGCTTGCCAGCGCGTTCGGGACACGGGTGCGACCGTCGCCGTCGTTGCGACACGCCGTTCGCAAGGACGGCTCGGCCGATGCAACTCCCCGGGCTGGCTCTTCCGCTCGTCGTCCGACAGCGGCGCGGACCTGCCGGCGATCCTGAACGAGGTGTTCGAGCGCACGGCGGTGCCCGGCGCGCCGACGACGGCGGAGACGAGGATCGCCCTGGCGACGAGTGACTGGGACCTCGTTCAGACCGTCCCGACCGCCGACGTCACGTTCCCGGAAGTCCTGTGGCTCCAGCCGGTCGAGCAGGCGGAATCCGGCGCGGTGGCCGTTTCCGCGGTGCTGCGCGCCTGGCGCGATGCGATCACCGGGCGGCGCCCGGTGGCGGTCGAGGGACTCGGCGGACCGTCCGCCGGCTTGATGGGCCCCGAGGGCAACGTGACGACGATCGACTTCGATGCGCCGCCGGTCTGCATCTACACGCGTGGGCACGGGTTGGCGGAATGCGGCGTGCGGGAGCCGGTCTTCCTGCCTCTCGGCGTGCGGTGACGCGGTTCGGCTTGACGATATGGTGAGGCGATGACGATCATTGGCTCCCGTCCGCCGCCGTGCCCGCAGGAGCCCTGGAATGGCCGCATGCCCCGCCTTCCGTGCCCGTTGGAACCGCCCCGTCGTGCTTGCCTTCGCGCTCGCAGCCGCAGCCGCAGCCGCAGCCCTGTTCGCACCGCCGCTCCTGCCGGCCGCCGCGGGCGCGACCCGCCGCGCCCGCGCCGAGGAACCCGCCACCGCTGCCGCCGCCGAGGACATGCTCGGCCGCCTGAACGCCGCCCGCACGGCCAACGGCCTGCGGCCGTACCGTTCATCGCCGCTCCTCGCCGCGGTTGCCGCCGCCCACGCCCGCGAGGTCGCGGAGAACAACCACTACTCCCACACCGGCCTCGACGGCCGCTCCGCCAGGCAGCGGATGGCCGATGCCGGCTACGGCGCCGGGCACGGCGGCGTGCGCACGAGCGAGAACTTCGTCGCCCGCTCGACGGTGGAAGAGGGCTTCCAGTGGCTGATGGACGACCCGGGCCATCGTCCGAACATGCTCGACGCCCAGTTCCGCGAGGTCGGGGTGGGCGCAGCGCCGACGCGGTTCGGTTTCGTCTGGGTGCTCGATTTCGGGATGTACGACGGGGTCGACGACCTGACGGCCCCGACCGTGCCGCCTACGGTACCGCCCACGGTACCGCCCACGGTCCCGCCGACGTTGCCCTCTACGGTGCCGCCCACGGTGCCGCCCACGGTGCCGCCCACGGTGCCGGCCGCGACGGTCACCGTCGCGGCCGCCGCCACCGAAGTCGTCTCCGCGACAACCGTGGTCACGGCCACGGCGTTGCCGACGGGCACCGCGGACATCACGGCGGGCATGCCGTCCAGCACGACGACGGCCTTGACCGACACCGTCGCCCGCGCGACGACCGCAGCGCCGACGTCGGCGAGTGGTGTCACGCCGCCAACCCGGGGCCCGCTTCCGACAGCCGAGCCGGCGGCGCCCACGGGCGGGCTTTCGGCCGCCGGCATCGGCATGGGGGTGTTCGCTCTTCTCGTCGTGGTCGGCCTGCTGGCATGGGCCTCGACTCGTCCGGGCTTCGCACGCCGTCGCTGACGATCGACCGCTGGCCGACCGCCGCCACCCCCGCTATCATCGAACCCCGGTGAACGATCGCTCGCCGCAGCGAACCGCTTAAGGAGCACCGGGCCGTGGATCCCAAGACGCGCTACATCTTCGTGACCGGGGGCGTGACGAGTTCGCTGGGCAAGGGCATCCTCGCCGCCGCCGTCGGCCGCCTGCTCAAAGCGCGCGGTGTGCGGGTTTCCATCCAGAAGCTCGACCCGTACATCAACGTGGATCCCGGAACGATGAGCCCGTTCGAGCACGGTGAGGTCTTCGTTCTCGAACAGGGTGCCGAGACCGACCTCGACCTCGGCCACTATGAACGTTTCATCGACGAGGACCTGCCCCCGGCGGCGAACATCACGACCGGCCAGGTCTACTCGGAGGTCATCGCCCGCGAGCGGCGGGGGGACTACCTCGGCAAGACGGTTCAGACGATCCCGCACATCACGAACGAGATCAAGCGCCGCATCCGCCTTGCCGCGGCGCAGTCCGGCGCAGACGTCCAGATCGTCGAGATCGGCGGCACGGTCGGCGACATCGAGTCGCTGCCGTTTCTGGAAGCCATCCGGCAGATGCGGATCGACATCGGCCCGCCGAACGTCCTCTACATCCACCTGACGCTGCTGCCGTACCTCGAGGCGACGGGCGAGCTCAAGACGAAGCCCACCCAGCACTCCGTCAAGGAGCTGCGCGGCATCGGGATCAACCCGGATGTCATCGTCGCGCGGTCCGACAAGCCGGTGGCGGACGACCTGCGGCACAAGATCGCCCTCTTCACCGACGTTCCCGTCGAGGCCGTCGTGCCGGCCGTCACGTCCGACACGATCTACAGCGTGCCGCTCGAGCTCGAGGCGGCCGGCCTCGGCGACCTCGTCGTCCGTCACTTCGGCCTGCGCGTCGGGCCGCCCGAGCTCAGCCAGTGGCGCGACCTCGTCGACCGCATCCGGGCGCCCAAGCCGTGCTTCACCGTCGCTCTCGTCGGGAAGTACATCGAGCTGCACGACGCGTACAAGAGCGTCGAGGAGGCGCTACAGCACGCCGGCTGGGGCGAAGGGGTGCGCTTTCAGATCGCATGGATCGATTCGGAGGACCTCGAGCGCGGCCGCAACCTCGACGCTCTCGAGCGTGCCGACGGCATCATCGTCCCGGGCGGGTTCGGCAGCCGCGGCATCGAGGGCAAGATCGCCGCGGCGCGGCACGCCCGGACGAAGCATGTGCCCTACCTCGGCCTCTGTCTCGGCCTGCAGATCATGGTCATCGAGCTCGGCCGCCATGCGCTCGGCACGGACGACGCCAACTCGACCGAGTTCGACCCGGCCACGAAGAACCCCGTCATCGATTTGTTGCCCGAACAGCTGAACGTCACGGACATGGGCGGGACGATGCGCCTCGGTGCCTGGCCGTGCCGCCTCGTGCCCGGCACGCGCGCCGCCGCCGCGTACGACACCGAGCTGATCACGGAGCGCCACCGTCACCGCTTCGAAGTGAACCCAGCCTACCTTTCCCGGCTCGTGGATGCCGGCCTCGTCGTGAGCGGTCTCTACACGGAACGCGATCTCGTCGACGTGGCCGAGTTGGCCCACCACCCGTTCATGGTCGGCAGCCAGTTCCATCCGGAGTTCAAGAGCCGTCCGCTGCGCCCGCACCCGCTCTTCCGCGCGTTCGCACAGGCGGTTGTGACGGCGGGCCGCGCGCGAGCCGATGCGACGGCGGCCGGGGTGCCGACGACGGCCAGCGTCGGCGAGCCGGTCGAAGCGCCCCGCAACGGCACGGCGGCGGTCGATCGGGCCGAGGCATGACACGGAGCGCCGCATGAACCTCGCCGATCAGCCGACGGCCGACCGCATCGCGATCATCGGCGTCCTCATCGAGCGCCTGCCGGACTACCTGGCCACCGACGCCCTGTTCCTGCCGGTCATGGCCGAGCACGGCGGCCGCCATGATCCGATCTCGCTCACGCTCGGCGTGCTCCTGGATGCGCTCGATGCCCTCGCCGCCGCCGCGCCTCCGGAGGCCCGCGCACTCGAGGTCCGGCTGCATGCCGCGGCGGCGCTCCATCCGGACGCGTATGCCGCCAAGCTCCACCGTGAGCTGCGCAGTGCTGTTGCGGTCTGGAAGGCCACGGCCGACGACCTCGTGCGCGAGCCGGAGCGCGGGGGCGATGGCTGGCACGAAGCGGCGCGGCAGCGCACGCGGGCGGCCCAGATCCTCGTCGAACTCGAACGCATCGGCGTCGCCCCCCAGCCGGCGGCGCAGGCATCGCTGTCCGCCGCCGATGCCGCCGCGCGCCCGAACACCGTCCCCGCGCCCTTTGCGGGGCGTCCGCTCGATGCCGGGCGCTTTCCGGTCGAGCGGTTCTGGTGGCTCTGGCGGAGACCCGCCGCCGACTGAAACCGGACGATCGCACGGCCGTACCTTGCGCCGACCGGCGATCCCGATTGCGAATCCGATCTCGAACCCAAATCCGATTGCGATCGAACCGTCCGAGATTCATGGCGCCGCCCCCTTGACGTTCGCCGATTCTCGGTTATAATCTCGTTTAGTTAGTTTTGTGTTTAGAGCTGTAGCCCTTGCCCGCCTCTCTCGTTCGTGCTTGCTTTCCTTTCGGTGTCGGCTCGACCGGCTCCGAAAGAGGTGGGGGGTCGTCCACAGGTGCGTGGTGTCGTCGCTCGCGGCGGCGCCACGCACCGGGCGCCATGGATCGTCCGGTTGGACAGCGGCGGACAATCCGGGCATCATGGCTTCTAAACGTGTTTCTAACTAATGTGACGGTAACCGAGTCGACACGGATCGCAGCGCGGACAACCGCCCGCTCGCGGCCACACCGGATCGAAGCAGGACCATCCGATGCGCTCTTCACGCCCGCTCTGGTCATCCAACCGCCCGCCAAGTTCCGCCCCGATCGCCGGGGCGCGTGTGGCGGTGTGGCTGGCTGCGGCGGTGCTGGGGATCGCACTGGGGCTGAACGTCGGCCTGCCGCTGCCCCATCCGCCCCTTGCGCCGCGCGGCCAGGCGCAGTCGAACCAGGCCGAGGTCGCGGTCCTCGTGTTCCCTGACCTCGAGGGCGACGGCGCCTTCGCGCCGGACTGCATCGGCTGCGACGGCACGTTCTCATCGGGTGACCGGCTCTTTGCCGAGCGGGACCCGCTGCCGCGGCTCGACGTCACGCTGACGGACGCTTCCGGCACCGAGCTGACGATGCACACCCGCGCCGTCGAGCCCGGTCGTCAGGAAACGCTGTTCCGCGTCGATCAGCCGGGCGCGTACACCGTGACGCTCCGCACGCTGCCGCCCGCGTGGCAGCTCTGTCCGAACACTGCACAGGACCACACCGTCGTGGCGGCCGACTTCGACGGGACGACGCGCCGCGCCGCCGTCCGCTTGGCGCTCACGCACGGCTGCCGCCGCCTGGCAGACGCCGCGACTCCCACCACCGATGCGCCGGGCGCGGCCACCGAACCGGCCGAGGTCACGGCCGAGGCCACGGCCGACGTCACGGCCGCACCGCCAACATCGACGGCGTCTGCGGCCGCCGCGCCCGTCGCCGGCTCGGTCGCCGACGAGAGCGAGCGAGCACCCGCCGCCGTCGGCGGTGTGACCGGCCAAGCGATCGGCGGGGACACGGACGCTCGCATCGCGGGCCACGGTGTTGCCGGCCCGCTCGGGGGCGCCAAGAGCGACGTTTCGAGCGCCCGCATGTTCCCGCAAACGGGCCGATCCGGTGCCGCACGGCCATCCCGCTCGGCCGCGTTCGTTCTCCTGGCCGTGCTCGCGGCCGCGCTCGGTGCCGGCGGCCGACAAATCCGACGAAGACCCCTCTCGCGCCACTCGGGCCCACGGCCCGAACGGCTGCGCTGACCGACGACCCCGCTCGACCCTTGCAAAGGATGGACCAACCCATGCGTACCCACTTCCGACTGTTCCTCTCGATCCTGGTCGCGCTTGTCGCGACCGCCGGCTTGGCCGGGACGCTGCACGCGGCGCCCGCGGCGCAAGACGGAGACTTCACGATCTCGCTCGTGGCGTTCGTCGACGTCGCCGGAGGCGGCACCGCCGACTGCCCGGGGTGCAACGGCGAATACGACGCCGAGGACGAGTCGTTTGCCGCGGGCAATCCGCTCGGTGAGATGGAGTTCGTCGTCCGCGACATGGCGGGCGCCGAAGTCAGCCGCACGGTGACGACGCAGCTGCTCGGCCTGCAGCGCGCCCAATTCACCGTACCGGCGATCGACGTCGACGAGTCCTATACGCTGGAGCTCGTTGCGCCGCCGTCCGGTTGGCAGCTCTGCACCGGCGAGTCGGGCACTCGGACGATCCCGTTCGACGCGTTCGTGATCGACAGCGCGCGTGAGGACTTCCACTTCTTCCTGGGCTGCGACCGGCCCACCGATGAACCGACGGCGCCGGTCGATGCCACCGCCACGCCGCTGCCGTCGGACCCGACCGCGACCGCTCGGCCGGATGACGGCGGCGACGACGATGGCGATGACGGCGACGACGACGGTGATGACGATGACAACGACAAACCCGCCGAGGGCGCGCCGGCTGCAGCCCAGTCCGTCGCCCCGGCCGTCGTTCAGGGCGGCCAGCCGACGGGCGGCCGTGGCGAGATCCGCGGCGTCGCGTTCATCGACGAGAACCAGAACGGCCACATCGAGGGCATGGAGGGCGGCATCGGCGACGTTCTCGTCCGACTCGAAGGCAACGGGCTCGACCTCGTCTTCAAGACGCTGCCGACCGGGCAGTTCAGCTTCTCGAATCTGGCTCCCGGTACCTACAACGTGCTCGTCGTGGCCGGCGGCGGCGCACAGATCACGACACCGTCGTTCTACCGGGTCCTGGTGAACGGCGACGTGATCCAGGGGGTAGACTTCGGGTTCACCAGCCGCCCGCGCGGACCGGCGCCGCGCGCCTACAACCCTCGCCTGCCGTCGACCGGCATCGCCGACGTGCCGATGGCGCCGCTGTTCGGTGGGCTCGCCCTTGCCCTGGGCGGCCTTGCCGGGCTCGGCATGGTGGCGGAACGTCGCCGCCGGCAGGCTTAGTCGAAGCAATCCACCCGCGCGCATCGGCCGCGCGGGACCACCGATCCGACGCGGGCCGGCCCGGACGGCCGCTCGCCAAGATGGACCACGTTTGAAAGGACGGAGCACCCATGCGCACCACGCTTCCCTTGCGAGCCCTCGTCGCCGTTCTGGCGGCCCTCTTCATCACCGGCACCGTCAGCGGCCGCCTCTACGCCGCCCCGTCGGCGCAGGGCACGATCGGGCTGATCATCATCGGCCATGTCGACGTCGACGGCGGCCCCGATCCCGACTGTCCGACGTGCAACGGCAGCAGCCAGAACTCGTCCGAAGATCCGGGCGACACGGACTACGCCGACACCGACCCGCTGCCCGAGATCGAGTTCATCGTCCTCGACATCGACGGCAACGAGGTCGGGCGGGGCACGACGACGTCCCAGGGCAACGCCCTCCAGCTCCTCAGCCTCGACGTCGCCGAGCTCGGTCCGGACGAGGAGTACACGATCGAGATCGTCTCCGGCCCCGACGGCTGGGAGGCGTGCCGCGGCGAGACCAGCCAGACGATCGGTGAAGCGGAGATCGGTCCGGCCGGCAACGGCCGCCTGGACTTCTTCTTCTACAAGTCCGAGTTCTGCCAGACCCTCCAGACGCCGACGGCCGATCCGGGCATGACCGCAACGCCCGACCCGAACGTGACGGTGGACCCGAACGCCACGCCCATGCCGACCGCGACGCGCAAGCCGAGCAGCGGCGGCGGCAGCGAGCGGCACAAGGACAAGGAGCAGAGGCTCGGCGCGATCGCGGGCGTCGCGTTCATCGACGAGAACCAGAACGGCGTCATCGATCCGGGTGAGCCCGGCCTCGACCACGTCGGGGTGAACATTCACGGCGGCGGTCTGCAGAAGGTCTGGGTCACCGGTGGACCGGGCAACTACAGCTTCGACGGCCTCGGTGTCGGCGAGTACGAGGTGTTCATCCAGCCCGGCGCCGAGTGGAAGATCACAACCCCGTCGCGCTACCGCGTGAAGGTCAACGGCAACCATGTCGTCGGCATCGACTTCGGGCTCGTCCGCGTCGGCGCCAAGGCTCCGGCCAGGGCCAGTGCCAGCGTTCGCCTGCCGGCCACCGGCATTGCCGACATGCCGCTCGCGCCCGCGCTCGGCGGCTTGGCGACGCTGCTCGGCGGTCTGGCCGCCCTCGGCTTCGTGTTCGAGCGCCGGCGCCACAGCTAGTACCCTACCACTGTAGCGTCTGGGGGTTCCCCACTCGGGGGGCCACCACGAGCGTGATCAGTGGTGGTGTACTAGCCGAAAGGCCGTCGTCTGCGCTAGCCTCATGGTGTGATGGGCTTGCTCCACGGCCGCGCGTCCGGCTCGCCTCTCGGGCGGGCCGGCGCGCTGGCCGTCGTACTTCTTGCACTCTCGCCGGCCGCCTCGGAGCGGTCGGCGATGGTCGTTGGCGTGCACACGCACGCCGCGGCGGTGCATGCTTCGTCTCGGTCGCCCGCGCAGCCGCCGTCACTACCTGCCGCGCTACGGCCGTCGCCACCGCAGTCACCGCAATCCCCGCCGCCGGCCTCCCCGTCGACGCTCCGGCCGATGATCGTCCGCGTCCGTGCCACCGAGCCGGCCGACGTCATCGCGATCCGCGCCGGCGTTGCCGGCGACAGCGGCCGCCTGGCCCGCCGCGCACGCCGCGCCGACGTCTGGGCAGCCCTTGTGGCGGCCGGTGAGGCCGATCTGGCACCGCTGGACAGCATGCTGGCCGAGCTCGGGCGTGCCGGCCATGTCGCGCGCATCCAGCGGTTTCCGGTCGGGCACGCGGTCGCGGTGTGGGCCGATGAAACGGCCGCGACGCGCCTGCGGTCCGCGCCCGGCGTGCTGGATGTCGCCGCCGAGGGTCGACACCGCCTCGCTGCGGCGCGGATGCGCTCGGTGAGCATCGTGCCGCCGGCGCCGGCCGCCGCCGGCCGGCTCGGTGCCGTCGGCGCGCCGGAGGCGTGGCGTCGCGGCATCACCGGCGACGGCGTCGTCATCGCCGTCTTCGATGCCGGTGTGGACTGGCTTCATCCGGCCCTGAGCAGCCGCTACCGCGGTCGCGACGGCGACCATTCCTACGACTGGGCCGATTTCGTCGGGTACACGAACCGACCCGGCGACGGTCTGGGACACGGTACGGCCGTCGCCGCGCTGGCCGTCGGCGTGGACCGCGCGCTGGCGTACGGCGTTGCGCCGTCGGCGGAATGGATTGCCGTGCGCGCGTTCGACGACCAAGGAGCAGCGGGCGACGCGATCCTGCTTCGCAGCGCCGAATGGCTGATGGCGCCGACGAATCTCAAGCTGCAGGAACCGCGCCCCGACCTCGCCCCGGATGTCATCAATGCCTCGTGGACGCTCGAAAACGGCGTCGACCCACTGTTTGCGCCCATCCTGTCGGCGTGGCGTCAGCTCGGCATCACCGCGGTCTTTGCCGCCGGCAACGACGACAGCGACATCGGCCCGACCGGGACAATCCGAATGCCGGCTGCCGCGGCGGATGCGATCGCCGTCGGCGCGGTCGACGATGCGGGCCGGTCCTGGCGCCGTTCGCTGGGCGGCCCGACCTGGGATGGCCGGATCAAGCCGGACGTCGTCGCCCCGGGCGTCGAGGTATACACCGCCGGTCTCGATTCCGGCTTCGATCGCAAGGACGGCACGTCGATGGCCGCCCCGCAGGTCAGCGGCGCCGCGGCGTTGATGCTCGCCGCGGCGCCGGACCTGACGCCGGACGATGTCGCCCAGATCCTGCGTCGCACCGCGACGGATGGCGGCGCCGCCGGACCCGACCCGCAATACGGCTTCGGTCGCCTGGCCGCGGATCGTGCGGCCGCCGCAGCGGCGCTCAGCGGGCGTGTCGTCGGACGCATCCGCGGTGCGGACGGCCCCATTCCGCTCGCCCGGGTGACGCTCGGTCAAGGCGCGTCCAGCTGGACCGCCTTCGCCGACGCCGGCGGTGCGTTCGGCATGGCCGTTCCGGCAGGCCGCTGGCCGGTCGCGGTGCGCGCCTCGGGCTGGCGCGCCGGACCCATGAACCCGGTGACGGTCGGCGTCGAGGACGATGTCACGACGGCGATCGACATCCAGCTCGAGGCCGCGCCGGGCGCCGCGCTCAGCGGAACGGTCGTCGACGCCTTCGGTGCGCCGCTGGGTGGGGCACGGGTCGAGGCCGTGGATACCGGTACGGATCCATCGGCCGTCGCGCTCGCGCCGCCGCCGATGGCGGATGCCGGCACCGTTCCGCCGGCCGCCGACGCGCCGGTCTCGGCGGTGGCGGATCCGGCCGGCCGCTTCACCTTGCGCGTGCCGTCCGACACGGCGCTGCTCCGCGTGCGGGCCGCTGGCCATCGATCCATCACCGCCACCGTCCCGGCCGCGAGCCCGTGGCACGTGACGCTCGGCGCGGCGCCGCGCATCCTGCTCGTCGATGCCGACGCCTGGATGGGCGACGGCCAGCGGATCTGGCCGTACGCGGCGCGCGCGCTCGACACCGCCGGCTATGCACGCGGCGATGCCGTCGACGTTTGGACAATCGATGCGCCGAAGGATCCGCTTCCGCCGCCGGCGGATCGCTCGCCGTACGATATCGTCGTCTGGTCCCATCTCTTCGGCTCTCCGGGCAGTCTCGAGCGGCTGCGCGGCGATCAAGAGGTCACCGAATGGCTGACGGCGTGGGTCGCGGCCGGCCGCCGGCTGCTCGTGAGCGGTCAGGACATCGGGCAGTGGGATTCGGGCGAAGGATCGGCCCGGCTGGCGCCGATGTTCTTTCGCGACGTCCTCGGCGCGCGCTTTGTCGCCACCGACGCCGGGACGAACATGGCGACCGGCCTGGACTTCCTTGGCGGCTTGAGCCTCCGGCTTGCGTCGCCCGGCGCGTATCCCAAGGGCGGCCGCCACAAGCCGGATGTCGTCGCGGTGGCGATCTCGGAGGCGCGCCCGATTCTCAGCTACCGCGGCGGTGACGCCGCCGGCGTGGCGGTCGACTCGCCTGTCGGTCGGCGCGCGTACGTGGCCTTTGGCCCCGAGAGCGCAGGCGACGCGGCCGCGCTGGCGCGCATGTTCGGCGGCCTGATCGGCTGGCTGACACCGCCCCGACTCACCGTGCGGGCCGATCCGGCGATCGTGCGCACCGGCGGGACCGTCGATCTGACGGTGACCGCCGCGGGTCCCCGCGCCGCCACGGACGCCGCGCTGCGCCTGGATCGACCGCTCTGGCTGGTCGTGGCTGCGGACGACCTGCCGGCCGGCTGGGCACAGGCCGAGGACGGCGCGCTGACGTGGCGCGGCCGATTGCCGGCCGACATGCCGGCCCACTGGACGATCCCGGCCACCGTGCACCCATTGGCCGCCGGTCGCCAGAGCGTGACCGCCACGTTGACCGCCGCCGGCGCGCCGATCACGGCCACGACGGCCGTCGAGGTCGCTGCGCCGCGGCTGTCGTCCCGCTCGACGCTCGAGGTCTTGCCCGCGCGGCTGGCCGTTCCCGGTCCCGTCCGCGTCGTCCTCAAGGTCGTCAACGACGGAACGCTTCGCGCGGTGGCGCCGCTCGTTCGGATCGGGCAACTGCCCGTCGGGCTCCGACCGCTGACGGATACGCTGACCGCCTCGCTCGGCGTGGCCGCCTGGCTGCCCGACCCGAACGACGGGGCACTCTGGACCGGCGACCTGGCGCCGAACGTCACGGTCACCATTGCATTCGAAGCCGTCGTGGACGTCATGGCCGGGGAGCAGGCGGTGGTCCGGGCCACGATCGACACGAATGCCATCGATCGAGCAGTGCTCAACAGCGGCGTTCGAATCGGCGGACCGGTGCTGGCGCTCGCGGGACCGATGCGCTCCGCGCCGGCCGTATGGGTGTCCGGGCGGGGCGCCGTGCTGACGGTGCCCCTCGTGAACCTCGGGCGCGCCGCTGCCGAGGCGTCCCTCCGATTGGCGCTGCCGCCCGGCATCGAACCCCCCGAGCGCCCGAACGGCCGGTGGGACGCGACGACGCGCATGCTGACCCTGCTGATCACCGTTCCACCCGGCGCGACGCTGATGCTTGAGGTGCCGCTGGTCATCACGGCTGACGCAACGCCCGGTGCCCGCGCCATCCGACTGTACGCGGACGACGGCCTTGCGCCGCCGAACGTGTGGACGGCTGACTTCACCACCGATGTCCGGCGCTTCGACCTCCGGCCCTCACGGCTCGTCGTTGCACCGGACGCCGTCGGCTCCGGCCAGCCGACGAGCGTCACGCTGTTCGTCGGCAACTTCGGCGATGCGGCCGTCGACGCGCATGCCGCGCTCGCGCTGCCGCCCTCGCTCGTGGCCGACGAGCGAAGCCTCCGCGTCACCAGCGGCCGGGTGCAATGGGATGTCGCCAACGTGGCGTGGGATGTCCGAATTCCGCCGGCGGCCGAGGACTACGTCGCCGTTCCGGAGCGTCGGACCGCCGACTGGCCACCCGCCCCCGGCGGCTCGGCGCTCCCGGCTGCCGATGGCGCCGGCGGGCGCCCGCCCGTTCCGGTCGGGGTGCCGGCGCCGTTCTTCGCGGAGGTCGTCACGCGCACCTGGGTGATGGACGACGGCCTGATCGCCTTCGCGCCGCCGGTGCAGCGACCTGACCTGGCACTCGGCCCGGCGGCGGCCGGCGTGCCGGCCATCGCGGTGCTGTGGCGGCCGGGCCGTCCGCTCGGTTCGCCGCGCATCCGGCGATCCGGAGACGGCTTTGCCGTCCTGTGGATGGCGCCCGGCGCTCGCCCGGAGCCCGTCGCCGCCGCCTCGCTCGATCAGGACGGCACGATCCGACTGTGGATCGCCCCCGACGCGCCTGTGAGCGGCGCGATCGTCGGCCTGCACGCCGCGGACGGGCGAACGCTGTCGATGGCCGCCGCGGAGATCGTGGGCACGCCGCTGCGTCTGACGTCACCCGGCGGCTGGGCCCGACTCGCGTTGGACGCCGTGCCGGGCGCCAGCCTGAGCGCGAACAGCCAGCTGCGATTGAACGCCGTGCTCTCCTCGGACGGGGTCGGCGACACATCCGTGGCGGCGACGGTGCTCGTCAACCGACTCACGTTCGACCCGACCGAGCTGACGCTCTCGACGGATGCCCCAAGGCCCGGGCAGGCCTTCTCGGCCGAGCTGTCCGTCGCCACCGACGGCCGGATCGCCGCCCGCGACGCCGACATCCGGATCCAGTTGCCGGCGGGCGTCGACCTCGTGCCCGGCTCGCAGTCGCCGGAGCTGCGCACCGTCGAGGACGAGCTCGTCTGGCAGGGGCGCATCGAGCCCGGACAGGTCATCCCGTTCGGTTGGCAGATGGTGCTGCGGCCCACGGTGCCGGACGGGACACGCCTCGTCGTTCTTGCGCGTGTCCGCGCCAAGGATGTGCCGCGGACGGACTTCCACGCCGTCGCCACGGTACGGCAGCGCCCGGCGGCGACGATCTCGAAGCGCTCCGCGCGCAGCGCCGCCCGGCCCGGCGAGCGCGTCCCGTGGGTGCTGCGGGCGCTGAACACCGACGCGACCAGTGCGCGCCTCACGCTCGTGGATCCGTTGCCCGGCGGCCTGACATTCGAGCCCGACTCGGCGCGCGCGTCGCTCGGCCCGGCGCCGGTCTGGGACGGAACAACACGCACGCTGCGCTGGACAGGCGACGTACCGCCCGGGAGCGCGATCGAGGTGACGTTCGACACGCGTTTCGCCGGCCGTCCGGGGACGTGGGTGTCGAACGTGCTCGAGGTCACTTCCGCCGACGGGACGCGCCTCACAACGGCGGCCCCTGTGCTAGGCGCCGCCGGCCGCGTCTACCTGCCGCTGGCGTCAAGCCGGCCCTAAGGCGTGTTTGCAGAGGGTTGCCACGGAAAAGACCGGCGGCTGAAGCCGGCCGGCTGATGGCCTTCGGCCATTGCGCCCGCCTTCGCGGGCGCTTCAAACTTCGGGGTGCCCGCGACGGCGGGCACCATGGCGACCCGCTAGGGGCGCCTCTAGCCGGCCAGCTTTAGCTGCCGGAACTGGGTTTGCAAACACGCCCTAGTACCCCACCACTGTAGAGACCAGGGGCTCCCCACTCTGGTGGCCACCGGAGCACGCCTCGTGCACGATCTCACCGTATCATCCGGACCGCGGTGGACGTCGAACAACGCGGTGCACCGCATGCCGCCGCCGTCCGGCGGGGGCGCGGTGCCTCCGGCCGCGCCGCTCTGCCCGACCGCAGCCGTCCGAACGCACGCGTCCGAACGCATGGGCTGAGATCGCCGTGCCGAACCCTTCCGCCACTCTTCGAAAACCCGCCGCCACGGCGGCGGCCTTGCTGGTCGCCGTCGCCGCGGCGCTGGTCGTGGCGCGCCATGCCGCGGGCGTGGCGCCGCACGGCGCGTCCCTGACGGCTTCGCCGTTCCTCGTCGCCAAGGCGGCGACCGGAAGCGCGCTGACCGAGACGGCACCGACGCTGTCCGCAGCGCTCGCCGTGCCGCCCGCGGTCGCCCCCGGCGGAACGCTGTCGGTTGTGGCCCATGTGGCGAATCGCGGCGCGGCGACGGCGTCCGACGTTGTGCTGACGATGACGTTGCCCACGACGCTCACCCTGCTCGGCGCAACGGCGCCGGTCAGCGGGTCCGCCGGCCGGCTGCAGGCCACGCTCGGGTCGCTTGCCGGCTTCACGACGGCCACGCTCGCGGTCACCGTGGCGGTGCCGTCCGATGCGCTGCCCGGCAGCCGTGTTCATGTCGCCCTCGCGGCCGGCGCCGACGGTGTCGCCGGAGCCGACGTGGTGCCGGCCGCCGCGTCGAGCCGCGTCGTGCCGTCCGATCTGCGCGTCGAGATCGCCGCCGAGGCGCGCGACGCCCGGCCGAGCGAGGTCGTCACCTGGACGGTGCTGGCCGCCAACGTCGCGGCGGCTGCGGCCGAGGATGCGTCCGTCGAGATCTCGCTCGGAAACGATCTCGTGTTCCTCAGCGACACGCTGCCGGCCGCAGCCGGTCGCAGCGTCGACGGCGGGACGGTGCGTTGGCGATTCGCCCGGCTGGGCGGGGTGTCGGGGCAGTACGTCGACCTCGTGACCCGCGTGCGCCCCGACGCGTCGGCCGGGGCCGTGCTGGCGCCGCGCGCCTCGATCACGGCGGCAACGGGCATCACGCGTGCGTTCGACGACGTTGCCCTGGCGCAGTCGGTGCCGGTCGTCGTGCCGGATCTCTGGCTCTCGGCGCTCGGGCCGCTCGCCGCGGCGCGCGGCAGCGCGCTGAATTGGCAGCTGCGGTGGGGCAACCGCGCCGGCGGCCGGGCGAAGGACATCGTCGTGACCGCCACCCTGCCGTCCGGCGTCTCGCTCGTGCGGAGTGTGCCGCCCGCCACCGTCGAGGGCCGCACGCTGCGTTGGGAACGTGGCGCTGCCGACCCGGAAGGCGAGGCGCCGATCGAGACCGTTCGCATCGACGCCGAGGTGTTGCCCGACGCGCCGGCGCGCACGCTGCGCTTCGATGCGGCGATCCGGTCGCTCGGTCGGGACGCCGCGCCTGCCGACAACAGGGGGACGGTGCACACGGACGTCCGCGCCGGCCCGCCGGCGCGGGTGGCGCTGTCCGTGCCGGAGACGCTCGGCGTCGGCTTGTCGCGGGCGATCGAGGCGCGGGTGTTGGACGCCGCCGGCGAGCCGGTCGCCGACGGCACGGTCGTGCGACTGGCGACGTCGCTCGGCTTGGTGACGCCAGACGAAGGCGTGACACGCGCGGGCATCGTGACGGCATCGTTCCGGGCCGGCGACACGCCGGGCACGGCGAGCGTGACGGCGCAGGCCGGGCCGCTCAGCACGTCGGCCGTCATCCGGGTCCTCGCGGCATCGCTGCGGCTTGGATCCACGATCTCCGGGCCGCGCGGGTCGACATCCCTTCACCAGACGCATCCCGGCGACATCCTGAGCTGGGTGCTCGGCATCCACAACGATTCCGAGTCGCCGGCGCGGGGCCTCCGGCTCATGGCGGAACTGCCGGACAGCTTGGCGCTCGAGGGCGTGTCCGCCACCCGGCCGATCACCGCCGACGGCGCGTCGATCCGCTCGGGCGGCAACGTCCTCCGCAGCTGGCTGCTGGACGACCTCGAACCGGGCGGCGCGCTGACGGTGACGCTCCGGCCGCGCGTCGTGGCCGACGGGGCTTGGTCCGGCTCCGACCTTCTGTTCGCCCGCGCCGAGGTCACGACGACGACGGCCGTGGCGCTGGCGCGCGACTTGGTGGGCATCGAGCAGCTGCGCGTGTTCGCCGCCGACCTGCGTGCGCATGTCCGGCTGGATTCCGGCGCCAGCATCCTCCGGCCGGGCGGCTGGGCGGTGTATGACATCGGCTTCTCCAACGGCCAAACCCAGACCGAGGTGGCCGCGGCGGTCCTGACGAGCACGCTGCCCGTCGGCACGCGCTTCGATCACTGGCAGGCGGACTTCGGCACCGTGGTGCACGAGCGGACACCCTTCGAACCGACCGATCGCGTTCTGGAGTGGGCGATCGATCAGTCCCTGGCCGCGCCCGGCGCGCTGCGGCTCTGGCTCAGGATCGACGCCGACGCGGTCCCGGCCAGCGCGCTCGTACACGGGGTGGCGATCGGCAGCCCGGTGCCGGACATCGATGCCGGCAACGACGCGCGCTTCGACAGCACGTTCATCGCCGGTATCGACCTGCGCACCACCATCACCGGCCCGGCCGAAGCCGAGCCCGGGGCGCCGGCCAGCTACCGCATCGATGTCGGGAACGCCGCCCCGCACGATGCCGCAACGCTCCTCACGCTCACGGCCGAGCTCCCGTCGGGCACCACGCTCCTCCGCGTCGACGACCCCGGCCAGGCCACGGCGCCCGGCCGCGTCCGGTGGGACTTCGAGCACTTGGCGTCCGGCGCGAGCCGCAGCGTGTCCTTCGACGTTCGCCTTCCCGACGACGTGCCCGTCGGCACCGTGCTCACGCTGCGCGCCGACGCGTTGGCGGCCGAACCGGAAGGCACGCCGGGCGACAACACGGGCGTGTGGACCACCCGGATCGTGTCCGGTCCGGCTGCCGCGGTGGCGGTCGACGCCGCTCCGCCGGAGATCGTGGCATGCGCCGTGGATGCCACGCGGGTGACGGCCGCCGTCTCCGACGCGGCCGGCCGCCCGGTGACGGACGGCACACGGATCGAGTGGCGGACGACGGCCGGGCGACTGGACCGCAGCGACGGCGTCACATCCGGCGGCGTCGCGACGGCCACGCTCATCGGCGGCCCGCCGCTCGGCGCGGCGATCGTGACGGCGCGGGTCGGGACGGCGCTGGGGCAGGTCGTCGTCCGGCTGATCGCCGGCGCACCGGTCGGCGTTGCGCTGAGCGCTTCGCCCGGTCGCGTGGCGGTTGGCGGAGCGATCGACCTCGTCGCCGTCGTCATCGACGGCTGCGGCAATCCCGTGGCGGACGGCTGGCCCGTCACGTTCACCGCCGAGCGCGGGACATTCGACGGCGGCGGCCGAGCCGCGATCGTGGCGACGATCGGGGGTTCGGCAAGGGCGCGGTTGTTCGTCGGCCAAGCGCCCGGGCGTCTGGCCGTCGCGGCCGAGCTCGGCGCCGTGTTCGGCGAGGCCATCGTCGACGTCGTCCCGCCGACGGCGCTGCCGCCGCCGCTGCGCCACACCGTCTGGCTGCCGTACGCCGTCAAGCCGCGGCCGTTGGCGCGGCGGTCAGAGTGAGGCTTCCGGCAGCCGGAGCGTGACGCATGTGCCGAGTCCGACGGCGGTCTCGATCGCGATCGTCCCGCCGTGCGCCTCGACGATCTCGCGCGCGATCGCCAGCCCGAGGCCGCTGTTGCCCGCGGCGCGGGATGCGTCGGCGCGAAAGAAGCGCTCGAATGCGCGCGCCGCCACGTCGGGGGTCATTCCCGGCCCGACATCGGCGATCGAGATCGCCACGATCCGTCCGGGTGGCTCGGTGTGAGCGGCGGACTCGCGCGCGGCCGTGACGCGGACCGTGCTGCCGCGCGGTGCGTACCGCAGCGCGTTGTCGAGGACGTTGGCCAGCGCCCGAGACAGCCAGGCGCCGTCGGCGCGCACCGCCAGCGTCCGACCGTCGCCTCCGCGGACATCGACGTGGACGGCCACGTTGCGGGCGCGCGCGGTGCCGGCGTTGGCGGCGACCGCCCCGTCCACCAGGTCGTCGACCGCCACGGCGGCCAACTCGAGGCCGCCTTCCTGGCCTTCGAGGCGCGCCAGCACGAGCAGCTCCTCGACGAGGTCCGCCATCCTGGCAGCCGAGGTGCGGATCGTGGTGAGCGCCTGCTCCCGCTGCGCGTCGGTTCGGGCCGTGCCGTCGAGCAGTGCCTCGGCGAAGCCGCGCACCGTCGTCAGGGGCGTGCGGAGGTCGTGGCCCACATTGGCCACGAACTCGCGCTGCCGGCGATGGGCGTCGCCGACATCGGCGGCCATCCGGTTGAACGCGCGCGCCAATCGAGCGACCTCGTCCTGCCCGCTGCCCTCGGGGACGCGGGCGCTGTAGTCGCCGGCGGCAAGGCGGGCGCTGGCCGCCGTCATCGCCTCCACCGGCCGGGTGATGCCGCGGGCGAGCTGCCAGCTGACGAGCCCGGCCAGGAGGAGTGCGATCGTGCCGACGACCGCCGAGCTCGGCAGCATCGTCCGCCACAGCCCGTGGATCTCGCGCGACGGGCGCGCCACGATGAGCCACCGCTCGGGCATGTCCGCCGGCAGGTCCGTGAGCCGTGCGGCCACGTAGGCGATGCGCACGCCGTCCGCGAGCCGCGCAAGGCCGACGTGCGGCCGCCCCGCATCGCCGATGGGCACGGGCTCGAATCGCGTTGTCCGGAACCCGATCGGCGTGCGTCGCGGCGCGGCGACGACGTCGCCGGCACGGTCGACGAGCAGCACCTGGGCGAGCTGCGGCCGCCCGATCGGGACTTGCCGCACCACCTGGGTCAATACGGCCGAAGCGTCACCGCCCGGGTCCTCGCGGAGTGCGATGCCGACCCGCCGCGCCAGCTGCTCGGCCAACTGGGCCATCTCGGACTGTCCGCGGTTCCGTCCCTGCAGGTCGAACAGCACGAGCGAAGCGCCGCTGGCCAGCATGACGGTCAGCAGCACGAGCACGGCGTAGCCGGCCAGGAGTCGCGATCGGAGCGTGCGCATGGTGGGCAGTCTAGCGCCTGGGTGTTACCGAACTGTGACGACGCGGCGGCGTGCGCGAGGGTTCGTGCCTGCCGCCGCGGGATGCCGGGCCTGCTCCGTCGAACCGCGATCGGAGCGTCCGGCGTCGGCCCTACGGGGCGTCGTTCCCGGACGGTGCCTGTGTGATCAGCTTGTAGCCGATGCCCCAAACCGTCTCGATCGTCACGGACCGCGACGTCGCAAGGTCCTTGCGCACGTGCGCCACGTGGACGTCGATCGTACGGCTGTCGCCCAGGAAGTCGTAGCCCCAGACGCGGTCGAGCAGCTGATCGCGCGACAGGACGAGCCCCTCGTGCTGGGCCAGGTAGAGGAGCAGGTCGAACTCGCGCGCCCGCAGGGATGCCGGCTCGCCGGCCACCGTCACCAGCCTCCGCGCCGGATCGATCGTCACATCGCCGACCGTCACGACCGCGTCCGGGCTGGTGGTCGCGGCGGATGCGTCGGCCGGCGACGTGCGACGGAGCACGGCCTTCACGCGCGCGACGAGCTCGCGGCCGTGGAAGGGCTTGACGACGTAGTCGTCGGCACCGAGCTCAAGGCCGACGACACGATCGATCGGATCACCGCGTGCGGTCAGCATGATGATCGGGAGGGTGCTCTCATTGCGGATCTGACGGGTGATCTCCCAGCCGTCCATGCCGGGCAGCATGATGTCCAGGATGACGAGGTCGGGCGGGTCGTCGCGCAGCGATTGGATCGCCTCCGAACCGCTCGTCGCGCGCCGGACATTGAAGCCCTCGTTGTGCAGATAGAGCTCCGCCAAGTCGATGATCTGGGCCTCGTCATCGACGATCAGGACCGTCGGTGGCGGCGCTCCGTTCACGGCCACGAAACGGTCGTCGACACGCCGGCGACGATCTCGACGACCTCGGCCCGAGCGCGCCAGTCCCGGTCGCGCCCATCGTCCGACCGGGCGATCGCCCAGCGGCCCGCCGGCAGCGGCAGGGCGAAGTGGCCGCCGCCGTCCGCGAGCGCGCTCGGTCCCGCCGCTGTCGTCGGGTCCGTGCCCTCCGGCACGGCGCGGATCAAGGCGTGCGCGCCGGCCTCGCCGACGAGAAGGCCGTCGCCGTCGCCGGAAGCCGCCAGCCGCCAGTCCGCGCTTGCCGTCTGCCCGACGGCCAACTCGACGTCCTGCGCGCTCTCGGGTCGATCGGCGTTCGGCCACCACTGCGGCCGGTGCCCCGGCGCTTCGGCATACAGGCGCCACGCACCTGGGGCGAGGGTCAACGTGTAGCGCCCGCTGGCATCGGCGGTGAACGTCTCGATCCAACTGCCGCCGATCGGTCCGTCGTCGCGGCGATACACGGCAACACGCACCTGGGCGCGGCCGCCGCCGTCGTCGCCGATGACATGACCGACGACGGTGCTGGCGGCCGGCGTGGCCGTGGGCGACGGGAGCGTCGGTTCGGGCGTCGCGGTGGCGGGTGGCTTGGCCGGCGGCTTCCGCGGCTTCCGATCCTCCCCGCCGGTCTCCGCAGGGCGCGGCGGCGACGGTGGCGGATAGGCGGTCGACGGCGATTGCGGGGCGGGGTAGCCGCCCGGATCGCCGCTTGGCGGCGCGGCCTGTCCCGGGCCGGTGACCGCGCCGGTGGCGACGGCCGTGCCGGGCCGCGGCGATCCCGTCCGCGCGCCGGCGGAACCCGTCGCACCGCCCGGCCCGCTGCGCAGGCCGTCGGGCCAGCGCTGGACGGCGTCGATGGCCGTGCCGTCGACTACCGAAGCGGCGAGGACGTCGGGGCCGTTGCCGGCGTGCGCCCGCCGCGCCTCGGCGTCCATCCCGTCGCGGTCCAGCCGGAGTCGGGCGGCACCGTCGCGCAGCCGGGCGACGGGTGTCGGGTCGGTCGCGGCGGCGATCGGCGGCCGGGTGGTCTGCTGGCGCAGCGCGGCGAAGAAGACGCCGCCGAGCGGGCCGTGCGCCGTCGGCCACAGGGCGAGGACGATCATCGCCGCCACGGCCGCGGCGCCGATCACCCAGGCGGGCACCGGGCTCGGTGCACCTGCCACGTCGATGGGCTCGGCGGCCAGGCGGCGAAGGGTGGCGCGGCCGATGCGGTCAAGAGGGGTCGGTCCATCGCCCAAGGCGGCAGGCGTGCGGATGGCCGCCAGCACGCCGTCCAGCGGCGGCAGCCCGCCGGCGCGCGCGGCGGCGTCGTCGCGGACCGCGGACGCCAGTCGGCGCCAGCCCTCGAACGCCTCGGCGGCGGCCGGATCGTGCGCCAGCGACGCGGCCACGCGCGCGGCGTCGACCGCGTCGGTTCGGCCGGCCAGCACGTCGATCCACGGCAGGTCGAGGCGGTCAGGCATCGTGGCGGTCCTCGTCGAGCAACTTGCGCAGCGTTGCCTTGGCGCGGTGGAGGCGGCTCTTGACGGTCCCTTCGGGGACGTCGAGGACGGCCGCCGCTTCGACGACGGAGAGACCCTGGTAGAAGACGAGCTCGAGGGCGGCCCGCTGCACGTCGGGCAGACGGCTCAGCGCGGCGTGCATGTCCAGGCGGCTGCCGACGCCTGCTGACCCGTCCGCGGCGCCGGCCAGTCGAGGCTCGAGGGCAACGATCGTGGCCCGCCGGCGCCGACGGGCGTTGATCGCGCGGTTGTGGGCGATCGTCAGGAGCCAGGTGAGGACCTTGCTCTCGCCGCGGAAGGCCGCCGACGCGTGCCATGCCGCCAGGAACACGTCTTGGACGACCTCCTCGGCCAAGCCTTCGTCCGCCAGCTGGCCGCGCAGATAGGAAAGGACCCGTCCCCCGTACAGGCGGTAGAGCGCTTCGAGCGCGCTCGGCTCACCCTGTGCCATCGCCCGCAGGTAGGCGAGGCCCGGATCGGATTCACGTTTGCCGAGTGTTGGGAAGGGAACGGCGAGCGTGGTCATGGGGTCCCTCAGCGTGTGGACGATGTGGCGATATCCGTCTGGGACACGGTTTGCATGCGCAAGGTTGCACCGATTTCGTCGGCGGATCAACTTCGTCGGCGGATCAACTGCGGCCGGCCGCGCGCCACGTCGAAATCGAACGCCAGCGTCTCCACGACGAGTGAGCCGAAGCTGCCGCCGGCGTTCACCGACAGCCGATCCCCGTCCCGCAATCGCACGGGCGCGCCGTCCGCCGCGAACGCGACCGTCCAGGTCCCATCCGACGTCACGACGCCGTCCGCTGCGGCACGCAGCCGGCCGTCCTGCGCGTGGAGCGTGGCCGTTAGCGGTGCGCCGGGCCGCGCGACGCCGAGCGCATCGGCGGTGTCCGGCCGCGCCGTAATCCCGACCTCGGCCAGCGGCCGGAAGACGCGGTGCCCGCCCGGGGCCACCACGACGACGGCGAACCGGCGGTCGACGCCCCACCGCCGGCGCGGGTCCGGTACCGGCGCGCTGAACCGCCCGGCTTTGTCGGCATTGCCTGTCCAGTCCGACCACTGAAGGCCGCTGTCGGCTTCTGCGGTACAGTCACCTTGCCAAGCGGCGAGCATGAGCGTGGCCGAAGGCGTCGTCGTACCGGTGACCACGTCGTGCGCCCAGTCGACCGTGAGGTCGAGGCGGGGCACGGTGAGCGTGGCCGGCCACCCGCCGAGGTCGGCGCTGACGGCGTCGCCGGCCTCGATCGGTCGCGGCGTCCCGCCGAGGCCGGCGATTGCGGCGCGGAAGCGTCCGACATCCGTCGATGTGCCCACGGCGCTGCCGGCGCCGACCTGCCCGTTGGTCGAAAGGCGCACCGCCGTGCGCGGCAGGGCGTTGCCGCATGCGACCGGACTGCCGAGCCGCAGCTCGAGCCGCGGCACGCTTCGGGTACGGCGCGCCTCGTGGCCGGACGGCAGCGAGAGCATGGCGTAGGCCGACGAGGAACGCCTCGAACGTTCCGTATCGATCGGCCGTGATCTGCCGCCGAACGACCGTCCGCCCCTCGCGTTCGAGCAGGAGCGTGACGGCGAGGTCGGGCTCGGCCGAACCGAACACCGACCCGGAGTCGAGATCGCGCTCGACCCGGCGCGGCGAGCCGGACGCTCGCTAGGCGTTCCGCCAACGCGTGATCTCGGCGCGCAATGGATCGCCCGGCGGCAGCACGTCGAGCGCCGCCTGCCAGTCGTCCGCCGCGCCGTCCACGTTGCCGTCGAGCTGACGGGCGCGGCCGCGCCAGGCCAGCGCCGCGCCGTCGCTCGGATTGAGGTCGACGGCGGCATCCAGGTCGGAAAGGGCTTCGGCCGCTGTCTCGAGGTCGAGGGCGCACCGGGCGCGCAGCACGTACGCGGCGGCCAACTCTTCGTCGAAGTCGATCGCCCAGCGTGCGTCACGCCATGCCAGGTTCGTCCGGCCGGCGGCGAGGTGCTGCTCGGCCCGCGCCAGGTAGAGGGGCGCAGGTTCGTCGCTGTCCTGGATCGCCCGGTCGAGGCGATCACGCGCGGCGTGCGCGCGGCCGAGGGCGGACTCGGCCCGCGCCGCGAAGGCGCTGGCGTCCGGATCGAGCGGGTCTTCGGCGAGGGCGGCCGTTGCCCGTGCGAGCGCCTGCTCGGCATCGCCGAGCCGGAGATGGCCCTCGGCGGCGGCCAGGAGCGTCTCGATGTCCGTTGGCTCGACGGCCAGCGCCGCGGTGTAGTCCGCCACGGCGCCGGCGACATCGCCGCTCTCCCAGCGCGCGTCGCCGCGCAGCCGCATGCCCTCGACGTGGTCGGGGGCGAGCTTGAGGAGATGTTCGAGCGCACTCAGGGCGTCGGCCAGCTCGCGGCGGGCGATGCGAACGTCCGCCAGCGTCTCCCAACACGCGACATCGTTCGGCGCGCGCTGCACGGCGGCCAATGCGTCCGCGAGCGCGTCGTCGAAAAGGTCGAGGGCCAGCGCACCGGCGGCGCGCCCGGCCAGCAGGCGGCCGTCGGTCGGGGACAACCCGAGGCCCTCCTCGAAAGCCGCCGTGGCGCGCGTCGGCTCGTCGGCGTCGAGGAGCGCTTCGCCGAGGTGGAGGAACACCGTCGGGTCGACGGAGCCGCGCTCGGCGACGGCGTCCCAGGCGTCGGCCGCATCGGCGGCGCGGTCGCGGATCTCCTCGAGCTCGGCAAGGCGCCACAGCGGCGCAACGGCTGTATCGTCGAGTTCGCCGGCGTAGCGGAGCTCATCGCACGCGGCGGCCAGCCGGCCCAGCGCGGCCAGCGCGAGGCCGCGGACGAAGTACGTGGCCGCCACGTCGGGCGTCGCCTCGGCCAGCGCGTCGAGGTCGTCGAGGGCGGCTTCGGCTCCCGCAGCGGCGGCATAGGCGGCCACCTCGTCGGACAGCGCGGGCGGGGGGGCGCCGTGCAGGGCGACGGCGGCGCGTTCGGCCAGTCGGCGGACGGCGTCGGACGGAGCCGGGTTCATGCGGGGCCACCTGTCGGGGGTGCGCTGACATGCGCGATCGAGTGCAGCGGGGCGGCCCGTTCCATCAACCGCGCGCGGCGGCGTCGATCCGGGGTCGGATGAGGTCGATGATCTCCTCGGGCGTCGGCTGGCGGCCGATCGACTTCTTCGAGAAGACGAGGTCGCCGTCGAGCCAGATGTCGTGCACGCCGCCGGAGCCCGGGATGAGCGTGTAGCTGCCGATGTCCAGGCCGAACTCGGTGAAGACGGCCTCCGCCACACGGGCGGCGATGGGGGCGTAGTTTCAAGGGATGCAGAACATGACGCGGATGTGCATCGGTGGTCTCCTCATGACGCGGGTTCGACGGGCTTGCCGACGCCGGGCTCCGACAGGTCGCCAATCGTAGCACGCGGCCTTGGTCTGAACCGCGCCAGGATCGCCCGGTCCTCGGACGTCAGCCAGCCGAGCCGAACGAGCGCGACCGCGTACGCGGCGAGCCCGACCGGCGCTGCCAGCCAGCCCGGAACGCCGAGGGCGGCGCTGCCGGCGAGAACGAGCGCCAAGCCGCTGGCGGACAGGAGCGGCTGCCAGGCGAGCGCCAGCACGGGCGGCGCGCCGAGATCGCGCAGCCCCCACAGGAACGGCGCCAGCAGCACGAGCTCGGAGAGAATCGTCACGACCGCCGCGCCGGTGTAGCTGTAGCGCGGGATCACGATGAGGTTGGCGGTGATGTTGAATGCCGCGGCGGCGGCGAAGCTCCACGTGATCCAGCGCTGGCGGTTGAGGGCGATGAGGACGTACTGCGTCACGCCGTTGATGAACGAGAACGGCAGGAACCAGATGAGCACCTGGAGTGCCCGGGCGCCGTTCGGCAGGTAGTCCCGGCCAGCGAGCAGGGCGATGAGCGGTTCCGCCAGGAACGTCGTCAGCGTGGCTGCCGGCAGCGCGAGCGCGATCAGCCAGCGCACGGTGTTCTCGTAGGCCGAGCGCAGGCCGCCGTGGTCGTTCTCGGCGCGGCGGCTCATCAGCGGGAACAGGGCCATGACGAGGTACGGCGGGACGATGAGGAACGCCTCGACCCACTTGTATGCCGCGGAGTACCAGCCGACCGCCTGTTCCCCCTGCAGCGGCGCAAGCAGGAGGACATCGATCTTGAAGAACAGCGTCTGGAGAAGGCTGTTGAGCATGAGCGGTAGCGATGCGACGATCATCCAGCGCGCCAGCTGCGCGCTCGGCCGGCCGAACCAGGCCACGCCGGACGCACGCAGCAACCGTGCCAGCAGGAGGAACGTGACCGCGTTCACTGCGATCGAGACGGCGGCCATGCCGACGAACCCGTAGCCGCCGGTCAGCGCCAGCGCGCCGAGCGACATCGAGAGCAGCGCTGAGACGATCATCACCGCCGCCGGCGCCACCATCCGTTCGGTGCCCTGGAAGGCGCTCGTCAGCGCCGCGTTCAGATGGCCCGGCACGAGCGCCACGATGAGCAGGCCGATCGCCATCGCCGCTGCCGGGTCGACCGGCCGTCCTGCGGCGGCCATGCCGAAGCCGATGAGGCCAAGGACGGGCAGCGCCGCCAACGTCAGCCCGAACCGGACGGCGACGCTGGTGCTGACGATCCGCGCCGACTCGGCCGGGCGCCGTGCGATCTCGCGCGCCACGAGCACGCCGAGGCCGAAGCTCGTGACGATCTCGACGAGGCCGTATGCCGTGATCGCGTAGTAATAAAGGCCGGCGTCGTCAGGTCCGAGTACCCGCATGAACAGCGCCGCGTAGACGAACTGCAGCACCTTCGTCACGAGGGCCGCGCCGATCGGCCCGGCGGCGTTGACGGTGATCCGCCCGACCGCGTCGTCCTCGCCGATGCGGACGTAGCGGGCCCAGGCGGCGTACACGACCAGAAGGAACAACAGTACGAGGCCGATGAACGAAGCGTACAGCCCGAGCTTGAGCGACATCGGGAGGTAGCGCAGTTCGACCGTCGATCGACCCGGCGGGATCGGCACGGCGCGGAGCATCCCGTCGGCCCGGTAGACCGGCACCTCGACGGCGCTGTCCGGCACGCCGCCGGCGGGGGTCACGAAGGCGCGCCAGCCCGGGAACCAGCCCTCGTTGACGACGAGCAGCGTGTCGGCGCGGGGCGTGAACACATCGAAGCTGAGGTGGGTGGGCGAGTGCGCGGTGATGCCGATGTCCTTGCGCACGGCCTGGCGGCCGGGCTCGAGATCGCCCCAGATGTCGGGCTCGGGTTCCTCCTCGAGCAGCACCGTCGTGCCGGGGTCGAATCGCTGCAGCGCGCTGCGCAGCGCGTCCCCTTCGGCGACCTCGACGATCTTCACCATCCAGGCCCGCGGCATCGCGAGCCGGTTCTCGTACACCTTGACGTCGCCGTCGTCGATCAGCGCCAGATTCGGGCTCGTGATCTCGTCACGGCTGACGACGTAGCGACCACCCATCGCCGCCAGTGCCGGGCTGTCGAGGGCATCCGGGTCGTGCACGTTGCCGATGCGGTTGAAGGCAAGCATCGACGCCTGGTCCTCGACGGCCGACCACGTCCGGACGATCCAGCGCGGGATGATCGAGTCGTAGCCCCGCAGATCCTGGATGCCGAATCGCTGGCCGGTGTTCGGCCAGAGGACGCGCCCTTCGCCGAACCCCACGACGCGGCCCCACTTCACGGCGCCGACCTCGGACAGGAAGCGCACCGCACGCGGCCGGACACCGGCCAGCGCCGGATCGACGGCCGGGTTAAAGCCGTACCCGATCAGCGCCAGGTCGAGCGCCACCGCGGCGACGGCGAGCGCGATCCCGCGCCGGCGCACGGCCGGCGCCTCCGTCCGCGCCAGGATGACGACCGCCAAGCCGCTGATCGTCAGGAACAGTGCGAGGTGCAGCCCCGACCAGAAGAGGTAGCTGCCGAACACGTCGGCCCCGGCGAAGTGGGCCGCGATCGTGCGCGCCAGGTCGTCGTCCCGGGCGACGGCGCGTGCCACGAGGGACGACCACCGGTGCGGCAAGGCCCAGGCGAGGGCGAGGACGATCGCACCCCATGCCCCGAGGCCGAGCGCGAGGCCGCCGGCCACGCGTCCGACGGCGCGGGCGCGCGGGCCGGCCGTCGATCGGGCGAGGGCGTCGAAGCCGATGGCCGCCAGGACGAGGATGCAGAGGTCGAGCACGAAGACCCAGCGGAACGGCGTGTGCAGCTGGTCGAAGCCGGGCAGCGCGAAGAGGACGCGATAGAGGGGCGTGCCGAAGGCGCACGCCGCCGCGGTGACGGCCAGGCCAAGCCAGAATCGGGCGCCCGCTCGCCAAGCCGCGACGAGCCCGACGGGTGCGAGCAGCCACGGCAGCACGCCGATGTAGGCGGCGGCCTCGACGTAGTTCTTGGCGCCCCAACCGCCGCCCCAGAACGCGTCGCCGTCCAGCGACACGCGCCGGAGGTCGTCGAGGGACAGGACGGCGTGGTGCGCCGGGTTGCCGAAGAAATCGGGCACGAAGAACGTTGCCAGCTGGCGGATGCCGAACGCCCAGCCGATCGCGTCCGCGTAGCGCGTGCCGGTGCGATGGCTCGTGCCGGCCAGCTCGTAGAACGGGACGAGCTGGGCGCCGGCCACGAGCAGGCCGACGGCGCCGGCCGCGGCCAGCCACAGGAGTGCGGATGCGCCGGCGCGCACGCCGCCGGTGCGACCGATGCCGACGGCCTGCGAGACGGCAAACGCGGCGGCGACGAGTCCGGCGTAATAGAGGATTTCGGCGTGCCCGGCGAGCGCCGTTGCGGCGGTGGCGAGGGCCGTCACGACGAGCCAGAACGCCGCGCGGCCCGTCGGCAGGTTCCAGTGGCCGCCGCCGTTGCCGCCGCCGTGTCCGCGTGCGCCGAGCGCCTGCGCAGCGCCGGCGACGCCGGTCAGGATGAGCGGCGTGAACGCCATGCCCACCTGGATCATCGGGAAGACGGCGTTGGCCACGAACAACGTCGACGCGGACCACCCCACGGCCAGGAATGCGGACGCGGCTCGCCCGAGACCGATCTGGCGGCCGAGGGCGAAAGCGAACAGCCCGGCCAGCCAGAGGGTTAGGACGGCGTGCCAGCCGAACGCCCGATCGACCCCGAGCCAGGCGAACAGGAGCGTCGGCGGGTAGAGCAGGCTGTGCTGGCCGGCCGCGAAGAACGGCAGCCCTCCGAGCACGAACGGGTTCCACAGCGGCGCCTGCCCCCGGCTCAGCGCGTCGACGGCAAACTGCTTCCAGACGACGTTCTGAAATACGAGGTCGGCCAGCAAGCCGTTCTGCGGCCGGAGGATGCCGCGCGCGGCGAGGGCATCGCGGAACACCGGATCGGCGGTCAGCGCATCATACGGTACGAGCGTGAGGCCGCCCACGGTCTGGCGCCAGAAGAGGAAGAGTGGGACGACCAGGAGCAGCGCCGCCGGCCACGCCGCGACGATCGTCCGCCTGAGCCGGGGCCCGAACCGACGGCCGAGCGCGGAGACTTGGCGCTGGGCAGACGTCATCCGCGGCGCACGGCCACGGCATGGCCGGGTGAACCGGCGGAGGCCCACTTGGGCGCGCGGCCGGAGGCGGACGACAACGCGGGAGAGCGGACGGCTTCGCGGACGACGGCTTCACGTTCCATGGGGCGACTAGGATAACTCTGCCCCTCGGCCGTGCGCCAATGCGGACCCGCGTGACGATCCGGCGAATGCCGTCCGACGCTAAGCCGTTCGCCGCCGAGCCGCGGGCTCGCCGGCGCCGCGACGGACGATCGTCAACACCGGGCCGATGATCTCGACGTCGACGGCCGCGACGAAGAGCGGCGGCACCGTGCGGTTCTCGGGCTGCAGGCGGAGGTGCCGATCGCCGGATCGGTGCACGCGGAGCAGCTGGACCGCGTCCGTGCCCCGCATGCAAAGCGCCGCCAGCGCGCCTTCGGCCACCGCCCCCCCCTTGGCGACGAGCACGGCGTCGCCGGGCTGGACGAGGGCGTCCGGCCAACCGTGCTCCGGCGCATCGAGGCGCGTGACCGCGCCGGCGGCGCCGAGTCCCGCCCAGAGCGCGCCGGCCGCCGCAACGGCGTCCAGTGCGGGAGGTGGAGCGAACGGTGTCGTGTCGGCAAGCGACCGGGAACGACGCTCAGCCCGGCGTCCGAGCGGGAGCGCCAGCGGCAGCTGCGCCGAGCGCGTGCGCACCACGGAGCGCGGCCGACGCTGGGCCGATGGGGCGGCGCCGGCGCGGCGGGTGACGGGGCTGTCGGCGAGGAGCTCGAGCGCGGTCGGCAGGACGTTCATGTCAGTGCTCCACGGTTCAGACGCTTCGCGGCGTCGATCGTAGAACAAATATACTAGAACATATGTGCCATGTCAAGCGCGTCGCCGGCCGAACCGCCCATCAAGAAGCGGCGCCTCTCAGGGGAGAGGCGCCGTCAGGGGGCGAATCACGTTCCGGCCGACGGGACTCAGGCGCGCGCGGCGGCGGCCTTGTTGAACGCCAGCATCAGGCGCGACTTGCGCCGAGCGGCGTTGTTGGCGTGGATCACGCCCTTCGAGGCGGCGCGGTCGAGCGCCTCGCAAGCCAGGCGCACGGCAGCCTGGGCCTCATCATGCTGCCCGAGGTCGAGGTGCATCCGGGCGCGCTTCACGAACGTGCGCGCGCGGGTGCGGTACCAGCGGTTGCGCGCGTGGCGCTTCGTCGCCTGACGGGCGGCCTTTTCAGCGGATGCGGTGTTCGCCACGGATGTTCTCCTCGGCCGCGCATGCGGCGCTCACTCGACGGCGGCCCGGCTCGCGCCGCGCATCGTCGTTCAACGAAGGATGACGATTGAAAGCTGGATCACGGCGCGCACGTGCCGGATGCCGACCCGCGATTCTGCGCTGCCGAACCGCGAACGGCGATGATAGGCATCATCGCTCGGGGGAGCAAGTTTGAGGGCCAGTACCCCGCCACCGGACACGCTCGGACTGGCCACCAGAGCACCAGAGCATACGGAACCCGGAGATCCTGCCGTGGCGGGGTACTGGCCCTCAAAGGTGGCCGGTCGGTCGCCCTTCGGCGGTCCGGCCGGCCGCGGCAAGGGCCGTCGGCGTGAACTGGGTGTGATAAAGGTCGGCGTAGCGACCGTCGGCCGCGAGCAGCGAGGCGTGGGAACCGCGCTCCACCAGGCGGCCGCCTTCGACGACGAGGATCAGGTCGGCCGCTTGCACGGTGGAAAGACGGTGGGCGATGACGAGGTTCGTGCGGCCGCGCATGACGCGCGCGAGCGCTTCCTGCACGAGCGCCTCGTTCTCGGTGTCGAGGTGGCTCGTCGCCTCGTCGAGGACGAGCACCGCCGGGTTCTTGAGGATGACCCGCGCCAGGGCGAGGCGCTGCTTCTCGCCGCCCGAGAGGCGGTAGCCGCGCTCGCCCACGACGGTGTCGTAGCCGTGCTCGAGGTCGAGGATGCGGGTGTGGATGTTGGCGGCGCGGCAGGCGGCCTCGAGCGCCGCGTCGTCCGCGTCCGGCGCGGCGAAGAGAAGGTTCGCGCGGATCGTGTCGTGAAACAGGTAGCTCTCCTGGGTCACGACACCGACGTGGCGGGCGACGCTGGCGAGCGTCACGTCTCGCAGGTCGTGGCCGTCGAGCGTCACGCGGCCCGAGGTCGGGTCGTACAGGCGAGCCATCAGGTAACTGATCGTCGTCTTCCCGGCGCCGCTCGGGCCCACGAGGGCGACGGTCTGGCCGTGACGCATCGTGAAGTCGATGCCCGCCAAGGACCACGTCGTGCCGCCGGGCGGGGCGGCTCCGGACGACGGGTAGGCGAAGGCGACCCCTTCGAATCGGACGTCGCCCGTTACGCGCTCGAGGTCGAGGGCGCCCGGGCGCTCGTCGATCTCGGGCACGAGGTCGAGGTACTCGAACAGCCGCTCGAAGCTGACGAGCGAGCTGACGAACTCCACCTGGATGTTCGACAGGCTCGTGATCGGCCCGAACAGTCGGTTGAGGTAGGCGGCGAAGGCGACGATCAGGCCGGGGCTGATCTCCCCGGCAAGCACGAGGTGGCCGCCTGCCCAGTACATGACGGCCGTGCCGACCGCTGTTGCGATCCCGAGGCCGAAGAAGAACCAGCGGCTGACGACGGCCCGCCGGATGCCGATGTCGCGCACCGCCGCCGCGCGCTCGGCGTAGCGCCCGATGCTGTCCGCCTGACGTCCGAACACGCGGATCAGAAGAGCTCCGCTGACGTTGACGGTCTCGAGGAGCTGGCTGGACATCGCGGCGTTCAACTCGCTGTTCTCGCGCCGGATCTGGCGCAGCACGAGCCCGATCCGCTTTGCGGGCAGGACGAACAGCGGCACGACGGCCACCGCCAGCAGCGTCAGTCGCCACTCGAGCCGCAGCATGATCGCCAGCGTCGTGCTGAGGGTCAGGACGCTCGAGAGGACGTTCGGCACGGTGTTCACCACGGCGTTCTGCGCGCCGACGACGTCGTTCTCGAGGCGGGACGTGATCTCGCCGGTCCGGGTGGCCGTGAAGAACCGCAGGCCAAGGCGCTGGAGATGGCTGTACGCCGCCACGCGGAGGTCGAAGATCAAGCCCTCGCCGACCGTGGCGTTCTGGTGGCGCTGCCAGGCGCCGAGCAGGCTCGAGGCGATCGGCACGGCCAGCAGGCCGAGAGCGAGCTGGTTCAGGCGCCCGGGGGTTAGCGAGATCCGACCGGTGGCCTCGTTCAAGGCCAGGCTGTCGATCAGGCGGGCATACAGCAGCGGCGGCACGAGCTCGACCAGGGAGATGATCAGCAGGAGCGCGAGCATGAGCGCGACGCGACGCCGGTACGGCCAGACCCACCCCGCGACACGGCGCAGCAGTGCCGCGTCCACCTTGGGTTGTGGGCGGGACGGATCGTGTTGGATGAAGCTCGACCACCCTGAGCCGTGCATGTGCATCCGGCAACGATAGCGCAGGCCGATCGTTTCTCATCTATGATTGCCGGCCGTTCCCGTTCGTTTCGACCTCGTGAGCCGCCGCCCGAACGTCGGCGTGACGGCACCCGAAATCGAGCCCGCACTCCTGCCCCTGAAAGCGCTGACCGGCATGCCTTTGCTCAAGATCGAGACTCGACCCAAGGCGAAAGCCTCGGACCGCCGGCCCGAGCCGCGCCAGTCCGGCGCGCGCCCGCCGGACGCCGGCCCCACCGGCGGCGGCCTGCTGCCGATCATCGCCGGCGGCAGCCTGGCGCTGCTGCTGCTGGCCGGCGTGGCCGCGGTGCTGTTGCGGCGCCGGCCGGACGCGGCCACGCCGCCGGCGCAGGTCCCGGTGAACGGCACCGCGGCATCGATGCCCGGCGCCGTGCCGGCTGTCGGCGCCGGCGTCGTGCCGACGATGCAGCCGCTGGCCGCGCTGGCCAACATCCCGCCGCTCAACCCCGACTTCCCGCGCGAGTCGATGGTCGCCAACATCGACGGCGTGCCGTTTCTGATGGCCGATCTCGAGATCGCCGTCCGCGTGGCGCGCACGATCGCCACGCTCTCGGCCGACCCCGTGCCGAACTACGACGACGCGCCGGGGATGCGGGCCTTCCAGGTCAAGCTGCTGCGGCGGCAGATCGACGCGATCCTGTTGGAGAACGCGGCGCGGTCGCTGCCCGACAAGCCGCCGCCGCTGTCCGCACAGGAGCTGATCGACAGCCTCCTGACCCGCCAAAGTGCGGCACGGCAACAGCTCGATGATGCGATGGCGGCGAACGGCGTCGCAGAGGCGAACGTCGTGGCCTTCCTGCAACGGGCCGGCGACATCGACCTGTTCATCCAGTCCGAGATCCTCAAGGACCTGCCCCAGGACGAGCGCCAGAATGCCGAGCGGCGCGACGCGTTGGTTCGCGACTGGCTCGACCGGGCGTGGGAGACGCAGAGCGTCCAGATCTACTTCTACGATCCGGACAGCGTTCTGCCGGCGGAGGAACGTGGCGCCGAACCGGCGACGCAGCCATGAGCGCCGAGGAACACGACGAGGCCGCGGTGGCCGACGCACGGGACGGCAGCCCTGCCTCGTCCCGCACCCGGCCGCTGATCTACGTCCTCACCGCCGCAGCGATGCTCGGCGTCGGCTTCGCTTCGGGGCGGGTCGTCGCCCGCTTGCGGGCGCATGCGCCGGCAGCGCCGGTCAGCGGGCGGGACGGCGAGGCGACGCTCGCGGCGATGCTCGGCGCGCTGAAGGGGGCCGCCGCACCGGCCGGCGCCGATGGCCGGGCGGGCATGCCGACCGCCGTCGTTCCGCCCGCGGCCGGATCCGACATGGGCGGGCTTTCCGTCGGCGTCGTGGAGCCGGGCATGGCCAACCTGGGCGATCTGGCGCCCACCTTCCGACTGAGCGGGCCGGCGCCGGCGACGACCGTCGACCTGGCCGACTACGCCGGCAAGGCCGTGCTCCTCAACTTCTGGGCGACGTGGTGCGTGCCGTGTCGGCACGAAATGCCCTATCTGCAGGCTCTCCATGAGGCGCACGCCGAGGCGGGCGATCTGGCGGTGGTGGCGGTCGATGTCGATGAGCCGGCCGAACTCGTCGCGCCCTACCTGGCCGAGCTCGGCCTGACGTTCCCGGTCGGGCTCGACGTGGATGGGCAGGTGGCCGACACGTACCGGATCGGCACGTATCCGACGACGTACCTTCTGGGCCGGGACGGCCGGATCATGTCGATCAAGCGCGGCGCGTACGGCAGTCCGTACGAGCTGGAGCAGGCGGCGTCGTTGATGCTTCGGCCGTAGACGTTCGCAGGCGCCATGCCGTTCGCCGTGCGTCGACCCGTCGGCGCATACGGGTCGAGGCGCCGCTTCTCTTCCTGTTCGCGACGTGGGGGTGAATGGGGCCCGGTGGCCTCCCCGGTCTTCAAAATCGGTGAGCGGCGGTGTGTAGCCGGCGCTGGTGGGTTCGACTCCCATGCATCCCCGACCGACGCATCCCCGATGCGGCACGCGGGCCTTCCGATCGCCGGAAGGCCCGCGTGCACATTCATCCCCCCCCGTAAGGGCGACGCATGCGTCGCCCTGCAGGCCACGGCCCCACCTGGACGCCTGGCTAAAATAGACCCTTCGCGCCGTGCCGAGGAGCACCATATGGCCGTCGTCGCTCAGCCCGCCACGACCGAGTTCGCGCTCACGCGCCCCTATCGAACGGACCGTCGGTCCGCCGGGCGTTGGGTGCTGTCGCACGTCCTGCGCCACGGCTGGCTGATCCCGATCGTCCTCGTCGGGGCGCTCGGCAATGCCGTGCTGGCCGGCGTCGTGCCGAAGCTGGTCGGCGAGGCGTACGGTGCCTTGTCGGGTGCCGCGGCGAGCACGGCATCGGGCGTGCCGGGCGGGGCGTCGGCGGGCGGCGGCTCGGCGTGGGATCCGGCGATGGCCACGATCATCCGGCTGGCGTGGCTGCTCATCGCTTCGCAGACCGTGCGGGCCGTGCTGCAGCTCGGGCGCAACGCCGGGAGCGAGGCGTTCGGGCAGCGGCTCGAGCGGGACGTGCGCGACGAGCTCTACGCCAGCTTGCTCGGCAAGAGCATGACGTTTCACGGCCGGCAGCCCGTCGGCGACACGATGGCCCGCGCGACGAACGATGTGCGCGAGCTGAACCTCATGTTCAACCCCGGCCTCAACCTCGTCATCGGCTCCGGGTTCTTCCTCGTCATGCCGGCCTTGTTCGGCTACGCGATCCACCCGCAGCTCGCGATCGTCCCGACGCTGTTCGTGCTCTCCTACATCCTGGCCCTGCGGGCGTACCTGCGTCAGCTCGCGCCCGTGACGCGCGAGGCGCGCGAGACGTTCGGCAGGCTGAACAGCCGGTTGGCCGAGGCGATCGACGGGATCGAGGTCGTGAAGAGCGCCGCACAGGAGGGGGCCGAGGTCGCGCGGTTCACGGCGAACGCACGGGCCTACCGCGATGCCATCGTGCGCCAGGGCGAACAGGAAGCGCGCTTCCTGCCGCTCCTGCTCATGGGCCTGGCCGTCACGTTCGGCTTCGCGCACGTGGCGTGGCTGGCTCGCCAGCCGGGCAGCGGCGTGGCGATCAAGGACATCGTGGCCTACACCGGCTATCTGGGTCTGTTCGGCTTCCCGACGTTCGTCTCGCTCTTCGCCTACAGCCAGGTCAGCCTCGGCATGGCCTCGGCCCGGCGGATCCTCGAGTTGATCAATCGCAGCACGGACCTCGATCAGAACAGCGGCGGGCATGCCGCGGACATCGTCGGCGCGATCGTCTTCGAGGGCGTTCGGTTCGGCTACGACGCGGCATCGCCCGTGCTGCGCGACGTGAGCTTCCGCGTGGCACCCGGCCAGACCGTCGCGATCGTCGGCCAGACGGGCGCCGGCAAGACGACGCTCGCCCGGTTGATCAACCGCACGTACGACGTCGACGCCGGCCGCGTCACGGTCGACGGCGTCGACGTGCGCGAGTGGTCGCTCGAGCGGCTCAGGCGGCAGATCGCGATCATCGAGCAGGCGCCGTTCCTCTTCAGTCGGTCCGTGGCCGAGAACATCGCCTTCGGCTGCCCGGACGCGACGCGCGCCGAGATCGAGGCAGCGGCACGCGAGGCACAGGCCCACGGCTTCATCGAGCGTCTGCCCGAAGGCTACGACACCGTCATCGGCGAGCGCGGCGTCACGCTGTCCGGTGGCCAGCGCCAGCGCCTGGCGATCGCCCGTGCCCTGATCACGGACCCGCGCATCCTCGTCCTCGACGATTCGACGAGCGCGATCGACTCCGCGACAGAGGACCGGATCCAGCGCGCGATGCGCCGCGCCGCCCGCGGCCGGACGACGGTCCTCATCACCCACCGGCTCTCGCAGATCCGGTGGGCGGACGTCGTCGTCGTCCTTCGCGGCGGCACGGTCGAGGCCGTCGGCCGGCACGACGAGCTGCTGGCCACGTGCCCACCCTACCGCCGGATCTTCGTCCGGCTCGCGCCGGGTGACGTCGACGACGTGACGGGCGACGGCGCGGGGGTGGCGCCATGATGTTCAACAACCTCGACGTCGAGGCCTACGACCGGCAGTACGGCGATGCCGCCCTCGTCCGGCGCGCGGCGGTCTACTTCCGGCCGCACCGCGCGCAGCTCGTCCTCGTCGCGGTCGGCGTCCTCGTGATCTCGGCGCTGTCGGCCGGGGTGCCGCTCGTGCTGACGTTTGCCGTCAACCGCTTCGGCGTGGCCGGGGCGGCGGCCGTGCCGGAGAGCGTCGTCCGGGGGCTCATCGCCTTCCTGTTCGTCAGCTGGGTCCTCATCTGGGCCGGCAACTTCGTCCGGCGCAGGGCGCTGGCGCGCACGATCGGCGACATCGTCCTCGCGCTGCGGCGGGATGCGTTCAAGGCCGCCGCCTCGCACGACCTCTCGTTCTACGACCGCTTCGCGTCGGGCCGGATCGTCAGCCGGATCACGTCGGACACGTCGGACATCGCCCAGAGCGTGACGCTCGTCGGCGACCTGCTCTCACAGGTCATCGAAGTCGCGATCCTGGCGGTCATCGCGACGACGTACTCGTGGCGGCTGATGCTCTGGACGCTCCTCACGGTGCCGGTGCTCTTCGTCTTCACGTGGGGCTTCCGGTCGATCGCCCGCAGCGTCACCCGGCAGGGATCGCGGGCGATGGGCGAGGTGAACGCGAAGACCTTCGAGACCATCGCCGGCATCGCCGTGGCCAAGAACTTTCGGCGCGAGCAGACGGTGTACGACGAGTTTGCGGCCGTGAACCGGACGAGCTACCGCCTGAACTTCACGCGCGGCTTCACGCTGGCGATGGTCTTCCCGGTGCTGAATCTGCTGATCGGCGTCGGAACGGCCCTCATCGTCTGGCGCGGCGCGATCGAGGTGCGCGCCGGCCTGCTGACGCTCTCCGCGTGGTTCCTGTTCGCGCAGATGATGGACCGGATCTGGTTCCCGATCATCAACATCTCGTCGTTCTGGAGCCAGGTGCAGGTCGGGTTCGCCGCCGTGGAACGCGTGTTTGCGCTGATCGACGCCGAGCCGTCGGTCAAGCAGACAGCGTCCGAGCCCGTGCCGCACCTCGACGGCGACATCACGTTCGAGCACGTGCGATTCGGCTACGGCGAGAGCGAGCCCGTGTTGCCGGACTTCAACCTGCACATCCGCGCCGGCGAGAGCGTCGCGCTCGTCGGCCACACCGGTGCCGGCAAGTCGTCCATCGCCCGGCTGGTCGAGCGCTTCTACGAGTTCCAGTCGGGCACGATCCGCATCGACGGCCGCGACGTGCGCACGTTCGATCTGACGGCGTACCGCCGCCACCTCGGGATCGTCCCGCAGATGCCGTTCCTGTTCAACGGCACCGTTGCCGACAACATCCGCTACGCCCGACCCGAGGCGACGGACGCCGAGATCGAGGCGCTTGCCATGCGGATCGGCGACGGGGAATGGCTGACGGCGCTGCCCAACGGCCTTGCGACGGACGTCGGCGAACGCGGCGACCGGCTGAGCGTCGGGCAACGACAGCTCGTGAGCCTGATGCGGGTCATCGTCCAGGGCCCGGCCATCTTCATCCTCGACGAGGCGACGGCGTCCATCGATCCGTTCACCGAAGCCCAGATCCAGGAGGCGCTCGAGCTGATCCTGGCCGAGGCGACGTCGATCGTCATCGCCCACCGATTGAGCACGGTCCAGGCGGCGGACCGGATCCTGGTCCTCGAGAGCGGCCGGATCATCGAGGAGGGCGACCACGCGGCGCTCATGCGCGGCGGCGGGCACTATGCCGAGCTGTACGACACGTACTTTCGGCATCAGTCGTTGGACTACGTGGTGCCGGATGAGGAAGGGGTGGCCGGGGCGTCGGGGGCCGAGAGAGTCAGCGGCTGAGGCCGTCGCTCTCTTTATGCTCTCTTCAATCGTCGCGTCCCCGCCTTGCAGACATAACACAACGCCCCTATCATCCCGCCCGCTCGCTCACGCGACGATCCCTTCGTCGGACGGCGGCGCCGTCAGCCAGGCGACCGCTTCTTCGAAACCCCACACCAGGAGGGACCCATGGCCCGATGGCGAATCGGACATGTCGTGCTGCCGCTGGCGCTGCTCGCCGTGTTGGCCGGCTGCGACGCGCTGCCGACGGACGACGGCGACGACGGCGGGTCGGCCGCCACCGAACAGGCCGGCGATGCCGGCGATGGGGCGGAGGCCCCCGGCCCCGGACGCGGCGACACGAAGCGCGCGATGACGGAGACCCAGGGCGCCGGGACCGAGGATGCGGACGCGGCCGACCGCAGCGCCGGCATGGCGATGACGTCGGACGAGATGGCGGCCCGCGAGGCGAGCGAGAACGCCCCTCCCGGCCCGGCGAACATGCTCACGGATGACGAGATCGCACGCGCGTCCGATCTGGCGGTCGCCTCCACCGTCGTGCAGGACGTCGTGGCCACGGCCGTCGACCGCAGCGCGGTGCAGGCGGGGACATCGGACACGGACCTCGACGCGGCGTCGGCCGAGGACCGCGTGGCGGCACTCGCCGAGCGGCCGAGCTACCGGGTGCTGTACACCCAACGGCTGAACGAGAAGGGCGCCACGGCGCGCGCCGCCGAGGTCGGGATCTACCGCTACGACACGGGCGAGGCCGTGTACGCCAAGGTCGACCTGGCGAGCGGCGACGTGAGCGCGCTCGAAGCCCCGTTGGGCGCCGGGCTGCCGCTCGTGCGCGAGGAGATCGACGAGGCGGCGATGGTCGCGCGGCAGGACGCGGCGGTCATCGAGAAGCTCGAGGCGGCCGGCTTCGACGCGGCGACCGCCACCGCCAACGGCCTGATCACGCGCGCCGAGGACGGCCCGTGCGCCGAGCACCGCTGCGTGCGCCTGTTCTTCGGCACCGTCAAGGCGCCGCTGCCGACGTTCGCCGTCGTCGTCGACCTCGTGACGCTGCAGGTCGTCGAGGTTGCCGACATGCCGGCGGCCGAGGTGGCCGGGACGGCCCACTCGGACGCGGATGCGCCCGTCGACGCGTCGTCGGCCGGTGCGGCGGACGATGCGTCGGACAATGCGGCGGACAATGGGTATGCTGCGCCGGAAGATGCAACGACAGCCGATTCGACAGCCGATCCGATGGAAGGAAACCAGCCGTGAGCGCAGATGGGGATGCTGTGAGGTTCGAACATCCGCGCCATCGCGGTCGGCTGGCGGGGATCGCCGCCGGCCTGGCCGTCGTGTCGACCGTGGTCTTCGGCCGTCCTGCCGCCGTGTCCGCTCAGGCCAACGCGTACTGCGGCGGTCAGAACCTGGCCGAGGGTGCGAACTGGTCGATCTGCTGGGAGATCCGGGCGAACGAGGGCTTGGCGATCACGCAGGCGTTCTACAAGAGCCCGGACGGCTGGCAGCACGTGATGAGCGACGCTACGGTCGCCCAGATCTTCGTCCCGTACGAGACCGGCACGCCGCGCTACCACGACGTGGCGTACGGGCTCGGCGCGGCAATGCAGCCGCTGAACCAGCCGATCGACTGTGCGCACGGTTCGCTCCTGCAGGGCGGCAAGGTGTGCCGCGAGATCATGGACAGCGGGATCGCTTCGCGCTTCTGCGCCGGCAACTGCGCCGGACGGCGGGGCAAGGCGCTGCGGCTGCTCGTGAGCAGCCAGATGGGCGCCTACAACTACCTGACCAGCTGGATGTTCCACGACGACGGGACGATCCACCCCGAGGTGGGCCTCGCCGGCGCGCTGCAGTTCGGGAACACGGCGCACCTGCACAACATCTACTGGCGCCTGGACATCGACATCGAGGATCCCGAGGGCGACAGCGTCGAGGAGTTCTACCGGGTCGCCCCGGTCACCGGCGGCGGCGCCACGGGCGCGAACGGCTGGAACACGCTGCTGGGCGAGACCTATCGCCCGACCGACCTGACGACGTTTCGCAAATGGCGGGTCGTGGACCACAACCGCGGCAACAGCCAGGGACTGGCGATGAGCTACGAGCTGATCCCGAGCCCCGGCGACGGCCAGCTGCGCGCCAAACCCAACGAGGGCTTCTCGCGCGGCGAGTTCTGGGTCACGAAGCAGAAGCCCGGCGAGCGCTTCGTCAGCACGGACGACGCCGACATTCTGAGCACGTACATCACGGGCGACAACGTGATCAACGACGACATCGTCATCTGGTACGCCGTGCACGCCTACCACGAGGTCCGCAGCGAGGATGCGCCGTACATGCCCGTGGAGTGGGTCGGGTTCCACATGCGGCCGCGGGACTTCATGGGGCGGGGGCCGTAACGGCGTTTCGTCGGCGCCGTCGCCCCCTCAGCGGGAGCCACGATGCCCGATCACGTTGTCGTCGAGGACGTGCCGTTCCCGCGCTGCGTACGTGGTGGGCCAAGCGCGGCCACCAGCGCGGACGCCTGGCGACGTGCCACGCGTGCGGACACCGGTTCACGCTGTGGTGACGCGCACCGATGCTAAGATCCGCCTCATGCAGCGCCACGACGTTACCGAACGCCATGGGCGGATCGAGGATCTCGATCGGTCGTTCGACCTGGCCTACTGGGCCAGTCAGCCGATGCAAGCGCGCTTCGATGCGGTTTGGGAGTTGGTGGTCCACGCCGCCGCCGTCGGAGGGACCGATGTTCGTCAACTCCGACTTCAGCGATCTGTTGAGGTGTTTGGCCGACAACGGCGCTAGATACATGGTGGTCGGCGGATACGCCGTTGTGCAATACGCCGAACCGCGGTATACCAAGGATCTCGATCTTTGGATCAGCACAGACCCGGAGAATGCGGCGGCCGTTTTTCGGGCGCTCAAGCAGTTCGGTGTGCCGTTGAAGGGTCTGACGGCGGCTGACTTCGCCGAGGACGGGTACTTCTATCAGATGGGGTCGCCACCCGTGCGGGTCGACGTCATGATGGGACTTCCCGGCATGCGATTCGAGAGTGCTTGGCCGAATCGCGTCGTCACGGTCTTCGGCGACCTCGCTGTGTCGTTCATCTCCAAAGCCGACCTGATCGAGTCCAAGCGTGCGGCCGGCAGGGCGCAGGACATCCTCGACGCGGACGCGTTGTCCGGGGTTCCATGACGCCGTGAGAAGCCGGCATCCGGGCTAGAACCCCAGCAACCCCCGCATCCGCCCCGCAATCTCCCCCACCGTCGGCACGACCCCCTCCATCAGCGCCAAGCTGTACGGCACCGGGCAGTCCGGCGCCCCCACCCGCACCACCGGCGCGTCCAACGCATCGAACGCCTCCTGCGCCACCACCGCCGCGATCTCACCGCCGAAGCCGGCTGTCAGGTTGTCCTCGTGGACGATCAGGCACCGGCCCGTGCGACGCACGCTCTCGAGCACCGCCGCGCGGTCCCACGGCACGATCGTGCGCAGGTCGAGGATGTCGACGGACGCTTTCGGGACGCCGTGGCGATCACCGCCGGCCGATTCGGCCTCCCGATCGAGCGCCTCGGCCGCTTCCAGACACCGGTGCACCATCGCCCCCCACGTCACGACCGTCAGATCGTCCCCCGCCCGCACCCGGTTCGCGACGCCGAACGGAATCGCGTAGTCGTCGCCCGGATAGGGTCGACGGGCTTGGGCGCCGAAATACAACGCACGATGCTCCAGGAAGTAAACCGGGTCGTCGCCGCGCAGCGCGGTGCGCAGAAGGCCGACGGCGTCCTCGGCGTTGGAGGGCATGACGACGCGCCAGCCGAAGCTGTGGGCGAAGACGCTCTCGCCGGAGATGCTGTGCCACGGATCGCCTGTGGCCGGGCTGAACCCGACGGGCATCCGGACGATGATCGGCGCCGCGAAGCGCCCGTTCGTCCGCCACCGAACCGTGCCGCAGTCGTTCAGCTGCTCCGTCGCCGGGTCGGCGTACTTGCGGAACTGGATCTCGGGCACCGGGACGAGTCCGGCGTATGCCAAACCCACCGCCCGGCCGATGATCCCCTCCTCCGTCAGCGCCGTGTCGAACACGCGCGCCGGCCCGTACTTCAGCTGCATGTCGCGCGTCAGCCCGTGCACGCCGCCCTTGACGCCGACGTCCTCGCCGAAGACGACGAGGCGGGGCTGTGCCGTCAGCTCGGCCTCGAGCGCGAGGCGGATCGCATCGACCATGTTGATCCGGACGGGCTCGGGCGGCTGGGGTGACGTCGCCCAGTCGGCGGTCAGCCCGACGCCCTCGGGACGCGTGCCGCCGACGACCTGCTCGATGTCGCCGTCCGCCGTCTCCGGCGCGGGCAACGACCCATTCGACGCCGCACCGGCGCGGCGGATCCCGCCGACCGACGAGAACACCCGCGTCGCCGCCGTCGCCGGATCGCCGTCCGGTTGTGCCTCCGCCCGCAGCCGCGCCGCCGCGACGTCGGTTTCGACCCGGCTGACGAGATCGTCCCAGGCGGACGCGTCCAATCGGCTGGGCACGAGGAACGCCTTGAGCCGCGGCAGCGGATCGCGCGCCTCCTCGGCCTGGCGGGTGGCGTCGTCCTTGTAGGACTGGTTGTCCTGGATGGAGTGCCCGCACAGCCGCGGCACGGCCAGCCGGAGCAGGCATGGTCCGGCGCCCGAGCGGACGTGTGCGACGGCCCGGTCGATCAGACCGGCCGCCAGAGCGGGATCCGTGCCGTCGCCGTCGAGGATGAGGACGCCCTCATAGCCGGCCAGGTTGGACGCGATGTTCGCGCCCGGCGTCTGAAACGTCGAGGGCACGCTGATCGCGTAGCCGTTGTCCTCGATGAGCATCAGGAGCGGCAGCCGGCCGGTGGCGGCCATGTTCAGCGCCGCCCAGAAGCCCGGTGTCGCGCAGCTGCCGTCGCCGCCGAGCACCACCGCGATCGCGCCGCTCCACTCGGCCTCGCCGAGAATCTCGGAGCGGTAGCGGATCCCGTGCGCCCAGCCGACCGCCGGCGTGTACTGCGCGCCGACGTCGCCGCTCATCGGCAGGACGGTCTGGCGACCGCGCGGCGGCAACGAGAACACGACGCCGATGTCGCGGCCGCCGCTCGGCGAGCCGGCGCGGGCCATCGTCGCCGCCATCGCCTCCTCGGGCTCGAGGCCGGCGGTCAGCATGAACGGGCGGGAGCGGTAGTACACCGTGGCGGCGTCATGCGGGTGGTCGAGCCAGAGGCCGAGCAGCGCCTGGGCCAGCTCGTGGCCGCGCGCCGAGAACTGGTACTTCACGAGCCCGCTCGGCGCCAGCTCCCGCTCCTCGACGGCGTCGATCGCCCGCGACGTGAGCACCGTCCGGGCGACGGCCGGCCAGTCCACGCGGTCGACGGCGGCGGAGCGGTCGGGGCCGGCGGGGACGGAAGAGGGCGGAGCGGCGGACGGCGGGGCGGACGGCGGGGCGGTGAACATCGCGGCACTCCGGCGCGGCAGCGGGGCGGGGCAAAGGTGGCTGAGGATAGCACAGCCGTTGAGGCTGTTCTTGACGCCGCGACCTGCGTGGTATACTTCCCAACGGCCCCGCTTCACGCCCAGGGCCTTCAACCGCGTGCCGACGACATCCAATCGTTTGGATGAACCACCGTACCGACGAACGAGGTGGGACATGGTCCAGAATTCGGTCAAGGGTCACCAGTTCGATCTGCGCCGGAGCTGGCTCGCGCTGCCGCTCGTTGCGGCCGCTTTGCTCGTCTTCTTCCAGGCGCAGGCCACATCGGCTTCGGCTCCCGGCGAGCGGATCCTGCCGGAGGAGCAGGCCGTTGTCGACCTCGTGAATGCCGAGCGCAAGAAGGCCGGCCAGAAGCCGCTCATCGTGAACTACTCGCTGCAGGAAGCGGCGTGGGCGCACAACGAGCACATGGTCGCCAGGAAGTGCTTCTCGCACACCGGGTGTGGCGACGGCGCGCCGGGCGACCGCGTTAGGAAGACGGGCTACATGGCCATCACGGTCGGCGAGAACATCGCACAGGGCCAGCCCGACGCAGCGGCGGTGATGGACAGTTGGATGAACTCCAGCGGCCACCGCAAGAACATTCTGTCGAACCGATACACGGACATCGGCGTCGCGTACAGCCCGCAGCCCATCGACTTCAGCCCGGTCTGGACCCAGGTGTTCGCTGCGCCGCAGCCCGACTACCGCACCGTGACGCCGCCCCGCGCGCCGCAGCCGACGGCGAAGCCGCAGGAGTGCAAGATCGCCGAGGACGTGAACGCAGACCGGATCGTCAACCGCCTCGACGTCGAGGCCGTGAGCGATCGGTTCCTCGAAACACCGGGCGCCGCCACGTGGGACCCGCGCTACGACGTCGTCCCGAACGGGATGGTCGATCTGTTCGATGTCTTCGGCGTCGTGAAGGCAATGGGCGCGAGCTGCCCGTAGGCCCGACGCAGGTCAGCGCCGTCGTGGTGCCCTCCATCCTCGTCCACGGCGGCGCCGGCCACCACGCGCCGTCCAGCGTGCCGGCCAAGCGCGCCGCTGCCCGAGCGGCGGCCGACGCCGGCTGGCACGTCCTGCAGCGAGGCGGCTCGGCCCTCGACGCCGTCGAGGCCGCCGTCCGCCTCCTCGAGGACGATCCGCTGTTCGATGCCGGCTACGGCAGCTACCTGAACCGTGACGGCGAAGTCGAGCTCGACGCGATCCTCGTGGACGGCGAGACGCTCCGCTTCGGCGCCGTGGCCGCGGTGCACGGCGTGAAGAACCCGATCACGCTGGCCCGCCGGGTGCTGGATGCGTGCCCGCACCACCTCCTCGTCGGCGACGGCGCACGCCGTTTCGCCCGCGCGTGCGGCCTGACGGTGCCCGGCCTTGCGCTCGTCGCACCCGATGTGCACGCCCGCTGGCTGGCCGACCGCGCCGGTACCGCCGCTTCCGAGCCGGACGCGTACGATCGCTTCCGCACGCCCGATGGGCTGCCGGGCGATGTGGCGGGGGCCATGCGCGGGCCCGCACTGCCCGGCGACACCGTCGGAGCCGTCGCACGCGATACGGCCGGACACTTCGCCGCCGCCACTTCGACCGGCGGGATGCGGGACAAGTGGCCCGGCCGCGTCGGCGACTCGCCGATCATCGGCAGCGGGGCGTGGGCGGACGACCGGGGCGGCGCCGTGTCGTGCACCGGGCACGGCGAGCTGATCATGCGCGTCTGTCTGGCCCACCACACCGGCTTGTCGATGTGCCAGGGCGCCACCGCCGAAGATGCCGCGCCGGCGGCTGTCCGCTACCTGGCCGACCGCACCGGCGGCCAGGCGGGCCTGATCGTGCTCGACGCGACCGGCCGCCCGGGCTGGGCGCGCAACACGCACGCCATGCCGGTCGCCTGGCGCAGCAGCGATGGGGCCGGCGACGACCTCTGACGCGGCCGATGCTGCGGCAACTGACCCTAACGCGACGGCGCGATCGCCGTTATCGCCCCCCGAATCGACCCGCACGCCGGCGGCGCACCCGCACCGCGGCGCAAGGGTCGTTCCATTGGGCGATCTTCATTCGGTCATTCGGAGCCGCGGCCGTGCGCGGCCTCCGACCGTGAGGTGGAATGATGGGGCGTTTCGGCCGAGCAATCCTGGTGGGTCCGCTGTTCGTGATCGGTCTTGCCGCCGGCCTGCTGCCGGCCTCTCTCGGTCGCCAACCGTCCTCCGGCGCAACGCAGCAGGCCGGTTGGACGATCCTCGACGACGACGGCCCGGCGAATTGCCCGCCGTCCGACGCCGGGCGCGACGTGAACACCGCCTGGTACCGCGTTGGGCGCGACCAGCTGGCGCTGCGCGTCTGCCTTGCCGGCGCGCCCGGCTGGCCGTCCGCCGGCGGCGCCGTCGTGGACGCGCGCTACAAGTGGCGGATCGAAACGGATCGCGGCTCGTTCCTGCTCATGCTCGAAGACCGCGACGTCGCGGCCGGCGGTGCGGCGGACTCGGACGGCATGGGCGAGCTGACGCTGCTCGACGACCCGAACGGCAACGGCCGCTTCAGCGACGACTGGGCATCGAGCGACCCGCCGGCGTACCTGAACAACGCGATCGGCAGTCCCGCTTGGCGGCGCATCCGCGCGACTTCCGGCGGGGCCGGCCAGTCGGCCAGCGGCCGCGGGCTGTCGTTCACCCTCGGCGTCGGCACGTGCGGCCCGGTCGTGGACATGACCGTCGATCTCGCGCTCATCGGCAACCCGAGCCAGGTCTGCGCCCAATGGGGCACGGACGACGAGGCGCGCAGCCTCGACGGCTCGGCCGCCTGCGACAGCGGGGCGCGCCGCTGTTTTGCCGTGAACGACGTGCCGACGAGCACGCCGGTGGTCATCGCACCGACGGCCACCAAGGTGCTGCCGACGCGCACTCCGACGCTGGACCCGCCGACGGTCGTCCCGCCGGCGACAGCCGAGCCGACGGACACGGATGTCCCGCCGACGTCCACCCGCACCGCCACCCGCACCGCCACGCCCGAGCCCACGGACGTCCCGCCGACGCCCACGGACGATCCGCCGACGGCCACGCGCACCGCGACACCCGCGCCGACGGACACGGACGTGCCGCCCACGACGACGCCGACGGCCGTCCTGCCGACGGCCACGCGCACCGCAACACCCGCGCCGACGGACACGGACGTGCCGCCCACGACGACGCACACGGCCGTGCCGCCGACGAAGACGAGCGTGCCGACCGTCACGCAAGCGCCGGTCGAGCCACCCGCCACCGTTCCACCGACGTCGACGCCGGGCAGCGCGATCGATACGCCGACCGTCAAGGCGCCGTCCGCGACGGTCGCCGTTCCCACCCTCGAGCCGACGCCGACGTCGCCCGTACCGTCGCCGACCGGTCTGCCGTCGGGTACGGCGGCGGCGTCGGCCACGTCGCCCCTGCCCACGCCCAACGTCGCCACCGCCACGCGCACCGCAACCGCGGCACCGGTGCCCGTCGTGAGCGCGACGGCGACGACCGGGGGCGGCACGTCGCCGGGCGCGACGCCGACACGGCGGCCTGGGACGGGATCGATGGACGTACAGACTGTGGCTTTCCGATCGCCGTCGACGCAGGGCCTGCCGGGGCCGTTCCCGGCCACGGTGTATGCCGTGCTCCTCACGCCGTGGGGCACGCCGGCCATGCCGCCCGTCTCGATGCGGCTTCTGCAGGGCAGCAATGGCTACGCGCACTTCTACAATCTCGAACCCGGACAATACCGTGTCTGGATGGACGTGCCCGTCGGCTGGAACCCGATCCCGGGGACGGGACCGAGCCAGTACCTCTGGATCCAGCCGAACGGTCCGAACTGCCAGGCGCTGTTCCAGTACCAGGCGTGCAGCTACTGCCCGAACGGCGGCCCCGGTGGCCTGCCGCCGGTCCCGCCCGGTCCGCCGACGCTCGAGCCGCCCGGCGGCTTCCCGACGCCGCCCGCGCCGCCGACCTTCATCCCGCCGCCTCCGACGCCGCGGCCGATCTACAACCAGAGCCCCGATCGGCCGAACATCGGCGCGTACGCCGCCCTCCCGATCCTGGGCTACCTGGGCAACGATCAGGTCTGCGACGCCTGGATCGAGGCACAGAACGTCGGCGACCGGCCGGCCAAGGTGCTCGTCCTGGTTTGGGGCGCGCCGGGCTTCTGCCCGCCGCAGTGTGCCGGGCCGCTGAAGGTGGAGTGCTCCGGTCTGCTGGCTCCCGGCAGCACGTGGAACTTCCTCGGCGCGCAGCTGCCGTCGAGCGCCAAGAGCGGCATGGCGTTCTCGGCGAACACGGACATGATCCAGGGTCCGCACGGCCAGGACTACTATGCGGACGCGCTGTGCGAGACGCTGTTCGAGACCGTGGTCGGCAACTGCCACGAGTACCGCCGCTTCTTCCAGGCGTTCACCGAGGGCGGCTTCTGGAACGGCTTCAACTTCCACTCCCCGCCGTGCCAGCCGATCGCCGTCGAGGTCCTGCGCAAGTGCCCGGGCGACCTGCGGCCGGAGGTGAACGTGGCGGCCAGCTACGAGGGTGTCGCCGGCGAGTGGCTCGGCAAGTACGACAGCGTGTACGGCGGCTACGCGTTCTTCGCGCCGTCGCTGTACGCGGCGCAGGGCGGCTTCAACAGCATCCTCTACATCCAGAACGCCGGCCTCGAGTGCTCGTCCATCGAGATCTGGTTCAAGGCGCAGGACGATTGCCTGCGCAGCCGGATCTGCGACATCGCGACGCTCGCGCCCGGCGAGACGTACCAGTTCGACGTCGGCGGCTGCATGCCGGCCGGCTGGTACGGCTCCAGCTGGGTGCGATCCACCCAGCCGCTGGCGATCGCCGTCGACCACGTGGGCAACGACGTCCTGATGACCTACAACGGCACCCCGAGCGAGCTGAACTACGTCTTCAACGGCGAGCCGGCTTACACCGTCGGCAGCCAGGTGGCCTACGGGCCGCTCGTCTACTCCGAGTACCAGGGCTGGGACACGGCGGTCATCGTCCAGAACGAGTCCAAGGTGGCCGCCGCCAAGGTGAAGGTCTACTTCCAGGACCGCTCGGGAGGGATCATCACGACGGTGGCCGACTGGGTCTGCGCGGGCGGATCGCAGACGTTCTTCCTGCCGGTGATCGCCGATCTGCCCGGCCACTGGGTCGGCAGCATCCGCGCGGAGAGCCAGGACTGGTTCTCGCCGGGCGCGCCGAACGTGCGGGCGCCGAACATCGTCGGCGTGGCGCAGCTCGTGAAGTACTCCGACGCGACGCGCACGTCGGCGAACGAGGCGATCGCCTACAACCTGTTCCCGGAGCAGCTGGCGTACGATTGGCAGCTCGGCAGCGGTCCGGGCGGAACGTACTCGGGGATCGGCCGGATCGGGATCCCGAGCTTCCTGAAGGACTACAAGCGCACCGGCGTCACGACCGAGATCGCGATCGCGAACATCGTCCCCAAGCCCGGCTTCACCAACTTCGCGATCTTCATCTACGACCAGAACGGGCTGATCGACTACCTGTGCGAGATGCTGTCCGAGAAAGAGGTCGAGTACATCAACCTCCAGAGCTGGGGCTTCATCAACAGCGGCTTCAAGGGTTCGGCGATCATCAGCGCCACGTTCTGGGAACACGACGTCTTCGACCCGCGCGGCGGCTTCACGCGGAACGTCGTCGGTCTGGCGGCGGTCAAGGTGGAGCGCGTCGGCACGGTCCTGGACGCGCCGATCCCGGGCGATGAGGCCTCGGGCAACATGGGCTTCCCGATCCCGGGCGCATTCGCGTTCGCGGGGCCGTATGCGCCGGGGTGCCCGGGGCAACCGGCCGCGCCGCCGCCGTCAGGCGGGCCGGCGCCGACGCCGGGGGGGCCGCCGCCGCCGCCGTTCCCGTAGCGAACGGGCGGCGCTCACCCCCATCCTCCGCTCCACACGATCAACCCCAACCCCACGGCGGCCGTCAGCGCGTACTCCATCACCACCCGTCGCGTCAGCCGACCGGCGAGGTGCTGCTGGGCGACGCCGCAGAAAACGTAGAATGCGACGAGAAGGATCCCGCCGCCGCGCAGCGCCGAGAGGCCCTGCAGGTTGAGCCCCCAGGTGATCTCGCCGAGGATGAGCGCCACGACCCCGGCGTGCACCCACGTGTTCTCCAGCTGCTCCTCGCTGGAGCGCAGGATCTCCAGCGCCAACGGGAACGTGACCAGGCAAACGGCCGGCACGCTGATCAGCGAGCGCTGATGAAGGCCGTGGATGGCGGCATACAACGCAAGGGCGGCGCCGTACGTCATGAAGTTCAGGCCGAGGCGGGCGGTGCGATAGTGGATGTCGTCCAGCTGGATCGTGTGGCGCTCGGCGACGATGACGAGCGTGAGCAGCCCGCCGAGGAGGATCACGCTGGCCACCCACTGCGCCACCCAATCACTCGATGCGGCGTGCAGCCGGGGGATCGCCACGGCGGCGGCCAGCGTCACGAGACACGGGAGGATCCAGAAAGTGGCGGCGAAGCGCGCATCGACGTCGGCGTGGCCGGACTCGACGCGGACGATCGCGTCCATTCCGACCGCCGTCATCGCGACGACGAGTGCGCCGATCAGCCAGACCCCGTCGACGGCGATCCCAAGCGGCGAACCGAGGATGTTCAGTGAGAGCCTGAGCGGCGGGATCGTGGCCAGCGACGCCACGGCGATGCCGGCCAGCACAAGGCTGATCAGCACGACGCTCCGGTCGCCGGGGGGGGATTCGGCATCCATGGGGCGCCAAGTGTACGGTGACGCCGTGTGATCGCCTAGTACACCACCACCGGACACGCTCGGGGTTGCCACCAGAGCGCGGAACCCGGAGAGATTCTGCAGTGGTGGTGTGCTAGCGCGGACCGACGATGCTCTCCCACGGCGGGATCTGCCGCCCGAACGGATCCCGCGCCACGGTGTAGAACGGGCCGCCCATCCGCGCAAGGGCTTCGATCTTGGCCTGATCGACCCGGTAGCCGTCGTCCAGCAGGTCGGACCGGATGTGCCACTGCACGATCCGGCCGACGAACAGCGTCGAGGCCCGCGGTTCGTCGCCGAGCGTGAGCGCATGCAGGACGACGCACTCGATGTGGATCGGCGAGGCGGCGACGCGGGGCGGGCGAACCTTCACCGACGGCAACGTCTCGAGGCCCAGGACGTCCGTCTCGCTGATGTCGTGCGGGAAGTCGGCCGCGCTGACGTTCACGGCGTCGACGAGCGCAGCGGTGGCGATGTTCACGACGAACTCGCCGGTGGAGAGGATGTTCGCGCGCGTGTCCTTGGGCTTGCCGGCCCGGCTGCCGATCGAGATCGCGACGGCAGGAAGGTAGGAGTGGCAGGCCATGAAGTAGCTGAACGGCGCCAGGTTCACCCGACCGTCGCCGTCCACGGACGTCGTCCAGGCGATCGGGCGCGGGACGATCGTGCCGATCGTCAGCTTGTGGGTGTCCGCCGGGTCGAGCGCGGCAGGGTCGATGGCGATGTGCATGTGCGTGCGGCTCCTTGCTACGCGTGCTCGGCGCCGGGGCCGCGGCCTTCGCCCGGGCCGATGATGCGCGCGCCTGCCGCAGGGGAGTTGTCCAGGGATGACTCGACATAAGGTAGGTGGGCGAGCGCAGCGGCGACGGCCGGTGCGACATGTCCTTCGCAGATCAGGTGAACGTTCGGTCCGGCGTCGAGGGTGAACCAGACGGCGAGCCCGTCCGCACGCCAGCGGCGCACGTGGTGCAGCAGCTCGATCGTCGCGCCGTCCCAGTAGAGGACGGCGGGGCGGCTCGTCATCGCCACGGCATGCAGTTCGAGCGCCTCGGCCTCGATCTGCTCGCCCAGCGCCGCGACGTCCCGCGCCGCGATCGCCGCTTCGACGGCCGCCAGGCGTGCCGGCAGCCGGGCAATGCGCTCGGCGAACAGCGGGCTCGACGCGGCCAGCGCGTGCCCGCCGCCCGAACCGACGGCCTTGTGCGCCCGGCTGACGATCGCGACGACGTCGTGGAGGTCCCAGTGTGTGGCGGGGGCGATGGACGCGGCGAACGAGTCGTGGTCCGTCGCGGCCGCGTACCAGCGCACGAACCCGTCCGGGACCGACCGCGCCGCCGAGCCGCTCCCGCGCCGCGCGACCGTCGAAAGGGCGCGTTCGTCGAGTGCGAGCCCGAGCGCCGCCGCGGCCGCGACGCTGAGCGCCGCGAACGCCGAGGCGGACGAGGCGATGCCGGTGCCCATCGGAAAGCTGTTGACGCTGACGACGGCGGCACGATCGGTGGTGCCTGCAAGGCCGCGCAGGCTGTCGAGGTGGTGGGTGACGCGGGCGATGGCGACGGCGTCGGCGGCGTGCTGCGGGTTGTACGCGCGGCCGTCGATGGTCAGCGTGTCGGTGCGGAGGGCCGTGTCGAACGTGACGGTCGTCGTCGTGTGCGCGGCGCTGAGGTTCATCGAGATGCTGTCGTTGAACGGCAGGCGCGCGGCGTCGTCCAGGTTGCCCCAGTACTTCACGAACGCGATGTTCGACGGGGCGCGGGCGGTGGCCGTGGACGGGGACGTGGCGGGGTTGGGCATGGCGGGGGATGATAGCAGCGTGATTGGCGTGCGGGCCTGGGTGGGTGGGATGGTTGGCGGAGGGGAGGGCGGTGCTGAGCCGACGGGCGGGGAGGGTTGGGGTCGGGGCTTTTTGGGTTCGTGCATTTTGTTCGCAGGGGCCGCTTGGCCCCTGCACCCCGGCCAGGGGGCGCGGCGCCCCCCTGGACCCCCCGCATCAGGTTTGGCCTTTATACCGCCGCGGGTTGTCGTCGGCGCGTTGACTGGAGCGGACGCCCGGATCCTGTCGAACGAGCACGGGAGTCCAAGGCATTGTCCTGGATGACGTTTTTGGCGCGCACTGCGCGGGACGGTTCAACTCTCGTGGGGTACCGCACTTCGATCCGCCAGACCTCTTCCGGGCGCGTGTCCGCGTGCTTGAACGACCGGAAATTCCGATGCGGGGGGTCCAGGGGGGCGCCGTGACCTGCCCCCAAGAGTTGGTCCAGCGGCTAAGAGGGGATGGCCGTCGGATCGAGTGTCAGCGCGAAGACCGCCGGCGCGAGGTTGCCCAGAGCGCTGTGCGGTCGGACACCATTGTAATCGTGC